>JBBRVZ010000005.1:0-88934 GCA_038246445.1 Mycobacteriales bacterium | reverse complement strand
TCGCGTCAACGGCGCCAAAGGCATCAACGGCCTGTGACGTGCCCTCCGACGAAGTCGAGTCGAGTTGTGTCGCGTCTTCGGGCCGGAAAATGACGCTACATCGACTCAACTCGGCGCGGACTCCACACCCGTCATCGGTCGGCCGGTAGCACGGCTGCGACCCCGGAACTCTGCGATCACCGTCCCATCGCCGCGCGTGACAGTCACGTCATACAGACCGTTCCGGCCCCTCCGCACCCGTTCCGTCGCCCGAGCGAACAAGACATCACCCAGCGAAGCGGGTGCCACGAAGGTGATGTCGAAGCCGGCGGCAACCGTCGCGACGCCATGGCTGTTGGACGCGAAGGCGAACGCGCTGTCCGCCAAAGAGGCCACGAGGCCGCCATGACAGCAGCCGTGCCCGTTCACCATGTCAGCACGGACCGCCATGGAGATCATCGCCGATCCGGCTTGCACATCAACAAGCTCCATGCCGAGAGCGCGGCTGGCGTTGTCTGTCTCCCATAACGCCTGAGCGGACCGGCCGGCCAGGTCGTCCCCGTGATACGGCAGGTCCGGGCTCACAGATCGGCCAGTGCGCTCAAGGGCGACTCGACGCAGTCGGCAACGAACCTGAGGAAACCGCCGGCCACCGCGCCGTCACAGATGCGGTGGTCGAAGACCAATGACAGCTGAGCGATCTTCCGGGCCACGACCTGCCCATCAACCACCCACGGCCGGTCGATGATCCGGCCCAGCCCGAGCATCGCCACCTCGGGATGATTGATGATCGCGGCGGACCCGTCCACCCCGAAGACGCCGTAGTTGTTGACGCTGAACGTGCCGCCGGACATCTCGCGCAGACTCAGCGAGCCCGCCCGCGCCGCAGCGGTTGCCGTACCGATCGACGCCGATAGTTCGCGTGCCGTCAACAGATCGGCGTCCTGGATCACCGGCACCACCAATCCACGGTCTGTCTGCGCCGCAAAACCCAACCCCACATGCGCCGGCAGGACGATGTCGATCCCGTCGACCCGGCCGTTGAGTTCCGGATACCGCCGCAGGCCCAACAGCGCGAATCTGCAGAACAAGCCAAGAACGCTCACCTGGCGATCGGGATCGCGCCGGTTGACCTCCGCCCTCGCCGCCAGCAGGTCGGTGGCGTCGACATCAACCCACACCGTCGCCTCCGGGATCTCGCGGCGCGACTTCGTCATCTTCTCGGCGATGAACCGGCGGGTGCTGCTCATCGGAATGCGCCGGTCCCCCGCCGAGGCCGAGGCCGGCTGCGAGACTGACTGCGCCCCATCGTCATCGGCCGATCGCACGGCAATGGCGCGCTCCACGTCCACGCGCCGGATCACCCCCGCCGGTCCGGATCCGACGACCGTCGTCAGATCCAGCCCCGCGCGGCGGGCCAATAACCGAACCGGCGGCGAGATCACCGACTGCACCTCCGAGCGAGCGGCCGTCATTCCAGCAGTTGTGTCGTCAGGCACCAACACCGCCCGCCGACGCCGGCGTCCGGGCAGGGACGCGGGCGTCCCGTACCCGATCAGCACATTCCCGCTCGCACTGGTCGCACTGTTCGAAGAGTCTTCCGGAGCGACAGACCCGTTCACCACGCCAGGCTCACGGAACCCTGCGCCGTCCGAACTGGCCCCGACAGTGATCAGCGGCCGGCCCACCGCCAGCGACTGACCGGGGCGACCGTGCAGCGCGGTGACCGTGCCGGCGAACGGGACGGGCACCTCGACAACAGCTTTCGCGGTTTCGACCTCGACAACGGGCTGGTCGATGCGTACCTCGTCACCGACATCCACCAGCCATGAAAGGATCTCGGCCTCGGTCAGTCCCTCGCCGAGGTCGGGCAGCAGGAAGTCCGGCATCAGGCGCACGTCCCCGATCGCGGGAGCACCGGGGTGTCGTCCCACTGCAGCCGCTGCACGGCGTCCAGGATCCGGTCGACGTTCGGCAGATGGTACTGCTCGAGTTTCGGCGGTGTGTAGGGAATGTCAAACCCGGTGACCCGCAGGATCGGCGCCTGCAGGTGGTGGAAGCACTGTTCGGTGAGCCGGGCGACGACTTCCGCCCCGTATCCGCAGAAGCCGGAGGCCTCGTGGATCACGACGGCGCGGCCGGTGCGACGGACGGAAGCCGCCACCGTGTCGTCGTCGAACGGCGCCAGGCTCCGGAGGTCGATGACCTCGAGGTCCCAGCCCTCAGCTGTCGCGGCGTCCGCGGCTTCCAATGCGGTGGCGACGGTACCGCCGTAGGTGATCACCGTGACGTCGGTACCCGGCCGCCGGATCACGGCCCTGTCGATACCGGGACCGTCCATCACCAGGTTTGTCGATTCTTTCGACCAGTAACGACGTTTCGGTTCCAGGAATATCACCGGGTCCGGGCATTTCACGGCCTGCCGGAGCAAACGGTAGGCATCACCGGGCGTCGCCGGGCTGACGACGCGCAACCCGGGAGTGTGCGTGTAGTACACCTCGGACGAATCGCAGTGGTGCTCGACGCCGCCGATCCCGCCGCCGTAGGGAATGCGAATGACGACAGGCAGGCTCACCGCTCCCCGGGTGCGATTGTGCAATTTGGCGAGGTGGCTGGTGATCTGTTCGAAGGCGGGATAGGCGAATGCATCGAATTGCATCTCCACCACGGGACGCAGCCCGTTCATCGCCATCCCGATCGCCGTTCCCACGATGCCCGACTCGGCCAGCGGGGTGTCGACCACCCTGTGGTCACCGAACCTCTTGGCCAATCCATCGGTAACCCGGAAGACGCCGCCGAGCGCTCCGACGTCCTCGCCCAACACCAGGACGGAATCGTCGGCGGCCAGACAGTCGGCCAGTGCCTGATTCAGCGCGCCCGCCATCGTGACGGTCCGCGGCGCAGCGGCGTCGATCCGAGCGTCACCAACCATGTGATCGTCACCGACCGCCGAAGCGGTGGCCGTCACCTGCCCACTCCCGCCGCCGGCTCGGCCGCGTCCGAAAGCTCCTGCGTCAGTTGCCGTTGCTGATGTCGCAGCATCGCGGTCGGCCTGTCGTACACGTACCGGAACAGCTCGTCCGGGTCGGCGGCCGGTCCACCGTGCAGGCGCTCGCGCAATGCCAACGCGAACGTCTCGGCGTCATCGCGGACAGCGGTCAACTGCTTGTCGTCCAGCAACCTGCGGCCGCACAGGTACCGCTCGAGCCGCTCGATCGGATCCCGGGCCGCCCACTGCCGCACCTCTTCGATCGAACGGTAGCGGGTGGCGTCATCGGCGTTGGTATGGGCGTCCATCCGGTAGGTGATGGCCTCGATCAGGGTCGGCCCCGCGCCGGCACGCGCGTCACGAACGGCCTGGGTCACGGCGGAGAACACGCCGGCGGCGTCGTTGCCGTCGATCAACAGCGACGGCATCCCATAGCCGATGCCCTTGTGCGCCAACGACGGTGCCGCCGTCTGCTTCGACAGCGGCACGCTGATCGCATAGCCGTTGTTCTGCACGAGGAAAACCACCGGGCACTTCCATACCGCGGCGAAATTCAGCGCCTCGTGGGTATCGCCCTCGCTTGTCGCGCCGTCGCCGATCAGGACCAGCGCAACGGTGTCCTCGCCCTTGTAGCGTGCGGCGTGCGCGAAACCGACAGCGTGCAGCGCGTTCGTCGCGAGCGGTGTGCACTGCGGCGCGACCCGACGTTCGTACGGGTCGTAGCCGCTGTGCCAATCCCCGCGCAGCAGGGTCAGCACCTGCACCGGGTCGACGCCGCGGGTGACCAGGGCGACGGAATCACGGTAGGTCGGGAACAGCCAATCCCGGTCCTGCAGGGCCAGGGCGGCGCCGACCTGGCAGGCGTCCTGGCCGCGTGAGGACGGATACACCGCAAGCTCACCCTGCCGAACCAGCGCGCCGGCCTGGGTGTCGAACCGTCGGCCGATCACCATCCCGCGGTGCAGGCGTAGCAGATCGTCATCCGACGGCGCGGTCAGATCGCTGCCGCAGATCCGCTGCCCGTCGCTGTCGATCACACCGAGCTGCACGTCGGAGGGCAGCAGCGAGGAACCACGGTGATCACTGAGAACAGACATCGACGGCTGCCTTTCGCAAGATTGCTGTGACGCACAGCACGTGCACTCAGTATGCGGTGGCGGAAGGCCATTTGTCTGCGCCGGCGAGGCAACAGTAGACAGATGGCGCCCAGCGCCGGAATAGTGAGCCACATGGTCATCGGCGCACCGCTTCCGCCCCATCCGGGCAGACACATTGACCTCGACGATGCGGACCGGGCGATCATCGGGGCGCTCACTGCGGACGGTCGGTTGTCGATGCGGGCGCTCGCGGAACGAGTCCATCTCTCGCGGGCCGGCGTCTACGCGAGGGTGTCCCGACTGGAGGACACCGGCCTCATCACCGGGTACACCGCGGTGGTCGATCCCGTCCGGCTCGGTTATGGCGTGTCCGCGTACATCTATCTGCGGATCGCCCAGCAGTCCTGGAAACAGGTGCGGCACCGGATCGGTGGGATCCCCGAGGTGCAGCACGCGGCCCTGATCTCCGGTGACGACGACCTGGCGTTGCTTGTGCGCGCCGCCGATGCCGCAGCGCTGCGCGACCTCGTGCTGAACCGGCTGCAGACCATGCCGGACGTGGTGTCGACGAAGACTGTCCTCATCCTGGACGAGTTGCCGTGGCCCCGTCCGGATGCCGCGCCAGCACGCTGACCGTGACCGCCACCGTGACCGACGTGACGTCGGGCAGCGTGCCGATCGCCGTGGCCAGCACATCGCCGGGCAGGTGCCGCGCCGACGGACCCATCCGCACCAGCGCGCTGACCTCCGCATGTCCGAGCCGCATGTCACGCCGCACAGTCCGCCGCTGCACGACCTGCAGGCGACCGGCGAACGCCTCCGCGACCCGGTCCGGCTTCCCTGGGTCCACGGTGAGAAGAGGTAGAACAGAACGGATCTCGGCGAGATGGTCGGGCTCCGGGGTGACGACGACCAGCCGCCCGTGCGGCGCCAGGACCCTGACGATCTCCGCCGGATCGCGCGGCGCGAAAACGCTCAGCACCGTGCCGATCTCGTGGTCGACGACCGGCAACGCCGACCAGGCGTCCGCGACGACCGACGCCATGGCGGGATGGGCGGCGGCTGCCCGACGGGCGGCGTACCGCGAGGAATCCACGGCCACTCCGACCGGATGCTCCTTCGTGGTCAACCGCTCGAGCGCCGCCGAGAGGTAGTAGCCGGTCCCGGCGCCGACCTCCAAGGCCGGGCCACGATCGACAGCCGCCGCCAGAGCCTCCGCCACCGGCCGGTAGTGGTCACCACCGAGGAAGGCCACCCTGGCCGCCACCATGTCAGCGGAATCGCCGGTGTCGGTGCGGGATTGGTTGCCCAGCAACGACAGGTAGCCCTGCCGGGCAACGTCGAACCGATGGCCACTCTGGCAGCCGATCACCGCCGGGTCCACCCTGGCCAGAGCCGCACGGCAGTGCGGGCAGCACAGCAACGGCAGCGCAGCGTCGAGGGCGCGGCCCGCTGATGCCCTCACCGGGGCTGCGGTCCGGCTCCGCGGAGGTAGTCGAGCTGCGCGGCGACCGAGTGCTCGGCGGCGAACCGCACCGCGGGATCGATGTCGTCGTACACCAGATCCGTGACGGCGCCGACCTCTGCACCGGCGCCGAGAACGTCGAGCGCGGAACGGATCTGAGTCAATCTTTCCTGCCGGTGCGTCAGATACCGGCCCGCCACCTCGGCAAGGTCGGGTAGCTGCGGACCGTGTGCGGTCAGCACGAATCGCGGACCGAGATCGGCCAGCAGTTGCAGCGAGGACAGGTAGGCACCGAGACTGCCGTCCGGCGATGAGATGACCGTGGTGCCCCGGCCCAGAATGGTGTCGCCGGTCAACACCGATCCCGTCTCGCCATCATCGGGCAGCAGGAACGACACGGAATCGTCGGTGTGTCCGGGGGTCCGCACAACATGGATGACAACGCCTGCGGCGTGGATGATCTCACCGTCAACCAGCGGTGACGCACGGTGGCAGAAGGCGGGATCGAACGCGCGCACGGGTGCACCGGTGCTGGCCGCGAGGTCCGCCGCCCCGTCGGTGTGGTCATGGTGCCGGTGGGTGATGAGAATCAGCTCGACCCGTTCCGCGGACAGCGCGGCCAGATGGCCGGCATCGTTCGGACCGGGATCGACGACGACCCGGGTCGGCGATCCGGGAGCCGCAAGCAGGTAGCTGTTGGTGCCGTCCAACGTCATCGGGCCGGGGTTGGGAGCCAGCACCACTCGGCCGTGCGGAGTCACCCTCACCGGTTGCGGGACAGTCACGATGCCGATCCATCTGGCGAGAGCGACCCGCCCGTAGAAGGCAGCAGGCTCCCCACGTCCACACCCAGCACGTCGGCGGCACGCACCCGCACCGGGGTGATCATCCGCGGCGCCGCCATCACCTCGGCGACGGAGGAGAATTCGGTGAGATCGGCGAGCATTGCGATGGTCGGTGGCATCAGCGTGGTGGCCCGGACGGCGTGTTCGGCGAGCAGCGCGTCCGGAGTACGCCATTGCCCCGAATCCGCTTCTGTGGTCAGCATTCTCGCCTCCTGACCAGCTGGTAGCGCGGCGGCGAAGAAGAAGGTGTCGTACCGCCGGGTGTGGCCGGGCGGGGTGATCCAGTTGGCCCACGGCCGGAGCACGTCCGCACGAAGTTGCAGACCCGCGGTGGTCAGCACATCGTGCAGAGTTCGCTGCCGGTGCAGAACCGCGAGCCGGGTTGCGTCGTCGGGTACCGATGCCCGTGCCGCGGCTCCCGATGGCGTTGCCAGCAGCACGCCGGTCTCCTCGAACAATTCCCGCACCGCCGCCACCACCAGGGCGCGTGCCTGGTCGGTGCCGGCGCCGAGAGCCTGTGCCCACCAATGCGGGTCGGGCCCGGCCCAGGCGATGCGGTCGGCGTGATCGGCCGGATCGACGGCGCCGCCAGGAAACACCGTCATCCCCGCGGCGAAGTCCATTGCTGCGACCCGGCGCAGCACGAACACCTCGATGCCCGGTTGCTCATCGAGGTCGACGTCCCTGACGAGCATCACGGTGGACGCGGGGCGGATCGGCACCGGCGCCGACGCGTCGGCGGGGCCATCAGGCGAGCCGGGCACAACCATGGTGCTCAACCTAGTGGCGCCAGCGTTTCCGGATGGCCGGGGCTGGGCGTGGTGGATCAGAGTCAACCGACCTCGGCGATGGCCTCGACCTCCACCGGCGAGCCGAGCGGCAGCGCCGCAACCCCCACCGCGGACCGGGCATGCCGGCCGGCCTCGCCGAAGACCTCGGCGAACAGATCCGACGCACCGTTGACGACACCGGGCTGACCGGTGAAGCCCTCGGCCGACGCCACGAAGCCGACCACCTTCACGATTCGCACGACGTTGTCGATACCGACCTCGGCGTCCAACGCGGCCAGCACGTTCAGCCCCGCCTGCCGGGCGTAGCCCTTCGCGTCCTCCGGGGACACCTCGGCGCCGACCCGGCCGGTCGCGGGCAGCCGGCCCTGCACGAAGGGCAGCTGACCGGCGGTGAACACCAAATTCCCGGTCCGCGCCGTCGGCAGGTACGACCCGGCGGCCGCGGCGACGTTCGGAAGCACGATGCCGAGCTCGGCGAGCCGTTGGCCGGCCGTCATGCGCGTTCCCGCTTGAGGTAGGCCACCAGCTGCTCGGGGTTCGGGCCGGGCACCACCTGGACGAGTTCCCACCCGTCGACACCCCAACTGTCGAGGATGGCCTTGGTGGCGTGGGTGATCAGCGGGACGGTGGCGTATTCAAAGGTCCGCCGGCCGGCGGTATCGGACGCTGTGGGGTTGGACATGCCCTGAGGATAGGGTGCTGCCTATCCTTGACCGATGGCGGTTGACGGATGGCACTGGACGGCCGCGTCGATCGTCGCCATAGTGCTGTTCGTGCTGGTGCTGCTCTGGTACGACACCCTGCGGGAGCGCCCGAACCTGAGCACCGGGCAGGCGACCGTCCGCGCACTGCCGTCGCTGCTCGTCGTCGCGATCGGCTTCCTGCTGGCGCTGTTCCTGCCCCTGTGGGCCGGTGGCGTACTGATTGTCGTGCCGCTGATCGTCCTGCTGGTGATGGCGATGGCCGACTGAGTGGAACGGAGCCGGTCACCTGCCAGAACGTGACGAACGGGATCCACACCATCTCCTGCAGCACGTCGGCACCCCGGGGCTCCGACAGCCAGTCGGGTCGGCCGAGGATGAGATCGGTGCTCCACCAGACGATCGGGTCCGAGGGATGTGAGAGGTAGAGCACTCTCGTGTCGTCCCAGGGTGCCGATGCAGGCGGCGCGGCGACCTCGGGGTTGTCGCTGAACCGCACCGTCCGGCCGTCCCGGAAGACCGGCTGGACCTCGGGGCTGCCGGGATCGCGGCCGTCAGTGAATTCCCGGAACAGCGAGTTGAAGTTCGGCGGGCCCGCCCACAGCACACCGCCGGTCCGGTTCCGCAGGTCGAACTCACCGCTGAAGGCGGCCTCGGTGGAGAACGACCCGAGACTGACGCCGAACACGAGCAGCTTCGGGCGGGCGTTCGCCGGCAGGTCGCTCCACCGGTCGTACACCGCGTCGACGAGCGCGCGCCCGGCCTCCCGGGCCCGCGTCTGGTCCACGATGAACGACACCCACGACGGCAGGTAGGAGTACTGGATCGCGACGCTGGCGACGTCACCGTTCGTCATGTACTCCAGGCTTTCGATGCGGTGCCGGCGAAGTTCCGGCCCTGAAAGCCCAGGGTGTCGAACGGCACCAGCGAGTCGGGGGCACCCGAACGCACCGGGGACAGGGGACCCTGTACCGCGTCATTCGTCGTGGTGTCCAACCGCGAGAAGCTCCGATCGGCGACGGCAATCGCGCCGTCCAGCACCACCCCGCTCAGCGTAGCCACGGTGGCGCCGACCACCAGCACCCAGCCCAGTCCGCGAGCCGCGCGCCGGCCCATCCACTTCTCGAGCCGCCCGGCGATCCACCGGAACACCGTGCGCAGTCCCCGGCCGGCCGCGATCAACCCGACGAACACCAGAACCGCCACGATGGGCAGCAACAGGGGTGTCCCGAACCCCTCGGCGAGGACCCCCATCACTTCGCGGATCTGGTTCTGCCACCGCCTACCCAGCAGGTACGACACCAGCAACGCGACGGCACCGACGATCAGGAACACCCGCCATGAACGGGGCCTCGCGGGACGTGCCGGCCGATCGGCGAACTGCCGCCACAGCCAGGCACCGACCACCCCGAGGCCGTACCCGATGGCTCCGTTGACGCCGCAGACGAAACCCTGAAACGCCGCGGGACGCGGCAGCAGTGATGGTGTGCAGGACAGGCAGATCAGCACCAGCGCGGCCCACGCACCGGGCAGGGTGTACCGAAACCACCGGCGCTGCTTCGGTTCCGGGGACGGCTCGGCGACTTCTTCCGGCGCATCCGAATCGATCCCGTCGGCTGGTTCGGCCGTGCTCGCGGGTTGCGTCGTCATGCCGTCATTCCCACCTGCCGTCGTGGCCGGGCATACCGACGCCGACCTTCTGCACCGCAGTATCGATCACACAGGTGACGAACGAGAACACACACTCACCGCGCCCCGAACTGCAGCCACATCTCACCGATGCCGTTCACCGCCCAGTGCAACAGGATCGGCGCGAGCAGGCTGCCGCTGCGGTCCCGCAGCACGGCGAACAGCACTCCTGCCGCGCCGGTGAACAACACGGTGCCGAGCACCAGGACGACTGTGCCGGTGGCGCCGTCGCCGACCACGCCCGAGACCGACTCGTTGGCGGCACCACCGGACAGTGCTGACGAGATGTGCCACAGACCGAACAGGGCGGACGACACGCCGGTTGCCCACCATCGGCCGGCTCGCCGCCGCAGCAGCCCCCACGTCACACCCCGGAAGGCGAACTCCTCCGGTATCACCGTGAGCAGCGGAATCACCACCAGCGCGCGGAGCAGCGTCTGTCCCCAGCTGACGGAGGTTTCCGGCACCGCCGCTCGCGCCGCGGGCACCAGCACGGCGATGCCGTACCCGAGAACGACGATGCCGCCGGCACTGCCACCCCACCGGGCTCCCGACGCGAGTCTGCGGCGGGCGAGTCCGAGGTCGTCCGCGGTCAACCGGCTGGCGGCCGCGACGACACCCAGGCCGACGACCATGCCCACCGCAACGGCGGCGTCAGCGCCCGGAACGATGTGGTGGGTCAGGACGTTCGCCGCCAGGAGAATGAGAACCGTTGCGGCGAAACAGCCGGCGAACGGCAACGGCCGGCGGCTGCCGCGTGCGGAAACTGTCAGCGGACGGGTTCCAGCACCAGCACCGGGATCTGCCGGCTGGTTTTCCGCTCGTAGTCGGCGAACCCCGCGTACTCGGTTTTCTGCGCGGTCCAGATCTGCTCGCGCTCGGCGCCTTCGGTGACGCGCGCCTCGACCTGCACGGTGTCGGTTCCGATCTCGATCGTGGCCGCGGGATCGCCCAGCAGGTTGTGGTACCAGTCGGGATGGGTGTCGGCGCCCGCCTTCGACGCGAACACCGCCCAGCCGCCGGCCACCGAGCGGTACATCATCGGGCTCACCCGGTCCAGCCCCGACTTCGCGCCCTTGCTGTGCAGCAGCAGCAGCGGCGCGCCGGCGAATGGGCCGCCGACCCGGCCTTCGTTGGCACGGAACTCGGCGATGATCTGGTCGTTCCAGTCGGACATCACAGGACCTCCGGGTGGTAGGGACGCTCGGATTATCACCCGTGCCGGTGAACATCGCAGATGGCATTGCGGCCGTCCGGGCGCCCCGTGCTCCGGTCGGCGGGTCCGGCTGGCAGGATCGTGGAATGACGGTTGACACCGCTGCAGTTGCTCACAGCAGCGCCCACACCGACGGCCTGTGGGCCGAACGCGTCGCAGCGCGTCGCTCTACGGGGCCTTGCAGCCGGGACGCGGCGGCCGGCATGGTGCCGGTGGCGGCGGGCCCGGTGTTCACCCCGGAACGGTGGGCGCAGCGGTGACGGCGGCAGCTCGAGTTCCGACGCCGGCCTGGACGCCGGCCTGCCGGCGGGCGAGGCTGCATGTCATCACCGGTAAGGGTGGCACCGGCAAGACGACAGTGGCTGCGGCGCTCGCCATCGCACTGGCCGCGAACGGCCGGCGCGTGTTGCTGGTGGAAGTCGAGGAACGGCAGGGCATCGCCCGGCTGTTCGACGTTCCGCCGCTGCCGTACCAGGAGCGCAGGGTTGCCATCGCGACCGGCGGCGGCGAGGTACGCGCCCTGGCAGTCGATGTCGAGCGGGCGCTGTTGGAATACTTCGAGATGTTCTACAACCTCGGCTTCGCCGGTCGCAGCCTGAAACGGCTGGGCGCCGTCGAGTTCGCGACCACCCTGGCACCGGGGCTACGGGATGTGCTACTGACCGGCAAGGTGAAGGAGACCGTCACCCGCCGCGGCAGCGACAACCGGCCCGTCTACGATGATGTCGTGATGGACGCGCCGCCGACCGGTCGGGTGGCAACGTTCCTGAGCGTCACCGAGGCGATGTCCGATCTCGCCAAGCGCGGACCCATCCACAGCCAGGCGGAGGGTGTCGTGCGACTGCTGCACTCCCCGGACACCATCGTCCACCTGGTCACGCTGCTGGAGGACATGCCCGTCACCGAGACGATCGAGGCGATGCGACACCTGCGGGAGGGTGGTCTGGCGGTCGGCACCATCATCGTCAACGCCGCGACCGTGCGGAGGCTGCCGGCGGATGAGCTGGAGCGCGCGGCCCGCGGCGATCTCGACACACAGACGCTGTCCGCGCAACTCGAGGCGGCCGGGGTCAGCCCGGATCCGGCGTTGGTCAAGGGGCTCGCCGCGCAGGCCGCCGAGCATGCCGTGCGGGTGCTGGACGAGGCCGACTGCCGAGCGCAGCTCGCCGCCACCGGCATCCCGCTGCTGTCGCTGCCGCAGCTGGTCGACGGTGCCGACCTGGGCGGCGTGTACGAACTCGCAGACCGGCTGCTCGAACAGGGAATCTCATGACGACACGGCACAAGCTGGACATCGGACAGTTGCTGGCCGACAGGCGGACCCGGATCGTCGTCACCTGCGGCTCCGGCGGTGTCGGGAAAACGACGACAGCCGCGGCGATGGCCCTGTTGGCGGCGGACGCCGGGCGCAAGGTGGCGGTACTGACCATCGACCCGGCGAAGCGGCTCGCGCAGTCGCTGGGGTTGGCGGAGTTGGACAACGACCCCAGGCGGGTCGAGATCGAGCTTGCCGACGACAAGGGTGAGCTGTGGGCGATGATGCTCGACACCCGCAGGACCTTCGACGAGATGGTCGCCACGCACTCGACACCGGATCGGGCGGCGGCGATCCTGGCCAACCCCTTCTACAAGGTCATCTCCACCTCGTTCTCCGGCACCCAGGAGTACATGGCGATGGAGAAGTTGTCGACGCTGGCTGCCAAGAACCAGTTCGATCTGATCGTCGTGGACACCCCGCCCAGCCGGTCCGCGCTGGATTTTCTGGACGCGCCGCAGCGGCTGTCCTCGTTCATGGACGGCCGGGTGATCAAGCTGCTGTCGGCGCCCGGCCGCGGCGTGATGCGGGTGGTCGGAGTGGGCCTGTCGCTGTTCTCCCGGGCGGTCACCACCATCCTCGGCGGGCAGATGCTGCAGGACGCCGCCCAGTTCGTGCAGCTCTTCGAGGACATGTTCGGCGGGTTCCGGCAACGGGCCCAGGCCACCTACGAGCTGTTGCGGGCCAGTGGCACACGGTTCGTCGTGGTGTCCATCTGCGAGGCCGACTCGCTGCGGGAGGCCTCCTATTTCGCGGACCGGTTGCGCTCCGAGCGGATGCCGCTGGCCGGGCTGATCCTCAACCGCACGCACCCGCCGCTGGCGAAGCTGAAGGCCGGTGCCGCCGAACTGGCGATCGGCAAGATCGATGACGACGCCGCGCTCGCCACCGCGGTGCTGACCATCCATACCGAGCGACTGGCGGTGCGGGCGGCGGAGCTGCACATGCAGGAACGCTTCAATCGCGTGCACGGCGAACTACCGGTGGTCGAGGTGGCGGCGCTCCCGTCCGACGCCCATGACGTGCCCGCGCTGCGGGAGATCGGCCGGCGACTCACCGCAGCCTGAGATCGTCACGACGCACACTGAGACCGTCACGACGCACACTCGCCCGGCTCTTTCAGGCCGGGATCACCGGTCTCATACGTGACCGCCGGTAGGTTGGATCAGTGCGTGTGATGAGCGGTCTTGGACGTCTGGTGCTGGGCACCCTGTTGGCCGGGGCGCTGGTGGCCGGTCTGTTGCTCCCCTATTCCATCGGTGCCGGGGTGGCTGTGAACTCCGTCACTTCCGCGATCGAGGACGCCAAAGCCGATCCGCTGGACGGCCAGATCCCGCTGCGGACGACGTTCACCGACTCCGCAGGCAAGCCGATCGCCACCTTCTACGACCAGAACCGGCTCTACGTTCCGCTGTCCTCCATCTCGGACTACCTGCAGGTCGCGGTGGTCTCGATGGAGGACAGGCGCTTCTACCAGCATCAGGGCGTCGACTGGCGTGGCACCGTCCGGGCATTGCTGCGGAACGCGCAATCGGACCGGGCCGCCCAAGGTGGGTCGACCCTGACCCAGCAGTACGTCAAGAACTACCTCTATCTCGTCGAGGCGCAGACCGAGGCGGAGAAGGCCGACGCCATCGCGACCACGCCGATCCGCAAGCTACGCGAGGCGAAGATGGCGCTGTCTCTCGAGCAGCGCCTCAACAGCAAGGCCAAAATCCTCGAGCGTTATCTCAATCTCGTCGCCTTCGGGCCCTCGCAGTACGGGGCGGAAGCGGCCTCCCAATGGTTCTTCGGAACCTCCGCCGACCGGCTCACGCTCGCCCAGGCCGCTCTGCTCGCAGGGATGGTCAACAACCCGCCGAAGTACAACCCGCTGGACGAGAACCATGTGCAGGACGCCAGGGATCGCCGCGACCTGGTGCTCGATGTGATGGTGGCCGCCGGACGGCTCTCGAAGGCCACCGCGGCGGAGACCAAGAAACAGGATCTGGGGTTGAACCCGAAGCGGACCCGGAACGGCTGCATCCCGGCGGACAATTCCGAGACCAACGGCTTCTTCTGCCAGTACGCACTGGACTACCTGGCCACCGCCGGCTTCGACGCAAAGACAGTTGCGCGCAGCGGCTGGACGATCAGAACGACGCTCGACCCGAAGGTGATGGCGTCCGCGAAGGCAGCAGCGAAGTCCAACGCCGACCCGACCGTCCCGGGGGTGCAGCGCATCGCGAACGCGGTCGCCGTGGTGGGCAAGGACGAACCCAGAAAGGTCCTCGCGCTCGCCGCGAACCGACCGTACGGGCTGGACCCGAAGAAGGGCGAAACCGTTCAGCGGCTGACCACCACCTTCGCGCCACTGGGCGCCGGATCGACGTTCAAGGTCTTCACCGCGGCCGCCGCGATGGAACAGGGGCTGGGCGCGAATTCCGAGATCGAGTCGCCCGCGACCTACCAGAGCGCCCTCACCCCGCAGAACACCTTCCGCAACGCCGGCAACTTCCCGGCCCAGATGTCGCTCGCGCAGGCTCTGCACACCTCGCCCAACACCGCCTTCGTCGCCCTGGAGGACCAGGTCGGTCTGCAGAAGGTTGCCGAGATGGCGGTTCGGCTGGGCCTTCGCGGCTACTCGCTGGACGCCGGTCAGGTCGACCCCGCCTTCGCGAACGCAGGCACCGACTACGCCCAGCAGGTCGTCGCGCAGAAGATCGTGTCGTTCACCCTCGGCGTGTCGCCGGTCAGCCCGCTCGAACTCGCCAACGTCGGCGCCACCCTGGCCTCCGACGGCCGGTGGTGCCCACCGACGCCGATCGACACCATCACCGACCGCGAGGGCAAGTTCGTCACCTGGGACAAGCCGCCGTGTGACCAGGCGGTGCCCGCAGACCTGGCCCGCACGCTGGCGGTCACGATGGAGGGCGACCTCACCGGGGACGGTACGGCCGCGTCATCGGCCTCCGCCGCAGGCTGGAAAGGGACGGCGGCCGGCAAGACCGGAACCACCCAGGAATACAAGTCGTCGGCCTTCCTCGGCTTCACCCCGGAGATGAGCACGTCGGTGGTGGTCTGGGATTCCGAGCCACGCCCGCAATCCATCTGCCGGGACCCCATCCGGACGTGTTCGACGGACGAGGCGCTGGGCGGTAGCGGCATGTCCGGGGGATCGGTGCCGGCGCAGACCTGGTTCGCGGCGATGAAGCCGCTCAAACAGGGTCAGCCCGACACCTTCTTCCGGCCGGCATCCCCGACGTACCTGACGGGCTCGGCCGCGACCCAGGTGCCGCCGGTGGTCGGCAAGAATGTCGATGAGGCGAAGGCCGCCCTGACCGCCGCCGGCTTCACCGTCTCGGTGGCGCCTCGGCAGAAAACCGGAACGGCGGTCAACGTCGTCGTCGAGCAGAGTCCGCGGTCGACCGCCCTGCCGGGATCGGTTGTGACGCTGTTCATCTCGGCCGGCGGTGCCTGATCGGATCTCCCCGCACCGGCGCCGGCACCCTCGCCGTCGCGGCCGGGTCAGCGGTGGCGGCCGGCGCCGCGGCCGCGGCCTGGGCCGCATTCGTCGAGCCCCGGCTGTTCACCCTGCGCCGGTTGGATCTCGCGGTGCTCGATGATCGGGCCTGGCCGATCCGGTTGCTGCACCTGTCCGACCTGCACATGCTTCCGGGGCAGTCGCGCAAGGCCGCGTGGGTGTCCGCCCTGGCTGATCTGCGGCCGGATCTGGTGATCAACACCGGTGACACGCTGTCGCACGTCAAGGCGGTCCCGGCCGCGGTGGCCGCCTTCGGTGACCTGCTGAACCTGCCGGGCGCCTTCGTGTTCGGCAACAACGATTTCACCGCACCCGTGCCGAAGTCGCCGCACCGCTATTTCCTTCCGGGCCCGCAGGCGACGCCGCGCGGCGCCCGGCTGCCCTGGCGGGACCTGCGAGCGGCCCAGACAGAGCGTGGCTGGCTCGATCTGACCAACAACAAGCGGGTGATCACGGTGCGCGGGCAGCGGATCGCGCTGGCGGGAGTCGACGACCCCTACACCCGCAGGGATCGCTACCCGCTGATCGCCGGCACCGCGGATCGGACCGCGGTGGTCAGGATCGGCGTGACTCATGCGCCGGAGCCCCGGGTCCTGGACAGCTTTGCTGCCGATGGTTACGACCTGGTGCTCGCCGGACATACGCACGGCGGCCAGGTGCGGGTGCCCGGTATCGGTGCCCTGGTCACCAATTGCGGTATCGACAGGTCCAGGGCACGCGGCCCGTCCCGATGGGGGACGCACACCCTGCTCAACGTTTCGGCGGGCCTGGGCACAAGTCCCTACATGCCGCTGCGATTCTGCTGCCGGCCAGAGGCCACCCTGATCAGCCTGCGCCCGCGTGGCACCCGGTAACCCCGGTGATCTGGTCCGGAGCCCAGGCGGCATCGGCTAGACTCGTCCAGTCCTCGGGGTGTGGCGCAGCTTGGTAGCGCGCTTCGTTCGGGACGAAGAGGTCGCAGGTTCAAATCCTGTCACCCCGACCAGAGGCGGGGGCCCGATCCGGTCAGCAGGGGTCGGGCCCCTACCCGCGTCGACGCAGTGAGCGGTGTGTGCGATCCGCCGGGTCCGTGATTTCGGCCGGCTGCCGCGTCCGCCGGGCTCTGCGAGCCTCGAGTCTGGGACCGTGAGAACCGTGGACGCTCCCGACCTTCCGGCTGATGCAGACCCGTCAGCTGCCGCACCGGGTGCACGGGGGCTCCGGCGCGAATCGGTCGGCGATACGCCGGATTCGGCAGTCCGGGTGGGGTCGGACGCCGAATCCCAGAGCATGGGGGATGACGACGTGACCGACTTCGTGGACACACGGCAGAGCCTGTATCCGCTGCGAGCGGTCGACAGAGTGTGCGACATCATCGATCTGCTCGCCGAGAACACCGACGGCGTCACCCTGTCCTTCCTGGCCGGCACGCTGGACCTGCCCAAGAGCTCGGCCTTCCGCTACCTGGCGGCGCTGGAGGTGCGCGGCTACGTCGTCCGCACCGACGACACCTTCGGCTACCGGCTCGGCGCGCCGCTGGCCGGCCACACACTGCCCACCGGAACCGTCATCGAGCGCCTGATCACCCTGGCGCGGCCACTGATGATGCGGCTCCTGACACCCCAGGCCCCGGTGTGTGTGCTCGCCACGCTGGACGGCTGCAGCGTCCGCTATCTGTGGGTCGCCGCGGCCACCAACGACCCCAGGGTCCCGAAGGTCGGCGACCGGAAGATGGTGCACAGCACCGCGGTGGGAAAGGCGATCGCCGCGCAACTGTCCGACGACACCGTGGTGACGCTGCTCGAAGCGGCCGGCTTGGAACGGTCGACCCCATCGACGCTGTCCTCCGTGACGGACCTACGCCGGGAGCTGCACCGGGTGCGGGGCGAGGGGTTCGCGGTGAGCGACACCGAGGGGCAACCGGACACGCGTGCCATCGCGGTGCCGATCGGCGGCCACACATTGGCCATCGGCGTGGCGGGCAGGAACGACGAGCTGATCCCGGAATTGGTCGGCGACACCGTCCGCAAACTCCGTCGTGCAGCCACGGTCCTGGCCAGGGAGGTGCGCGGCTGAGCGAGACCGAAAGGCAGGATGCTGGGATGGCCCATCGTGAAGCTCCACGTCCAGTCACTGGCCCCGAACGGCACCCGGCCGCCGAGGTTCCGCAGACACTGTTCGACGACCCTGCGCTGGAGCGGCGTTGGCGCCGTCGCTTCTCGGCCCTGCGGGTCAGCCTGCCGCATTGGGCCCGGGACAATCCCGATCATTGCCTGTATGTCTCCAATGCGACCGGCAGGTACGAGGTTTCCTGCTGGGACAGCGATAACGACACCCACACCGTCGCGACCGACCGGCCGGACGGCACCATGCACGCCACGTTGTCCGCGGACGGCAGCACCCTGTGGTGGTTCGCCGACACCGACGGCGACGAATTCGGGTCCTGGCGGGCACAGCCGTTCGGCAGTGCCGCGTCCACCGACGCCGCGACGCCCGCCCTGCCGTTGGTGCCGCCCGGCTATTCCGCCGGTCTCGCGGCGGGCCGCGGCGTGGTGCTCGCGGGCTTCTCCGACGACGACGGCACCCGGGTCCATCTGCGGGTGGCCGGTTCCGAGCCCCGGGTGGTGTACCGGCACGCTGAAGATGGTGGCGTAGGTGCATTGTCCACGGACGAAACCCTCTGGGTGCTCGCGCATTCCGAACACGGTGATACGAGATACCCTGCTCTGCGTGCGTTCTCGGTTGCTGACTGCTCGATTGTCGGCGAGCTGTCCGACGCCCCGGGCAAGGGCCTGAACCCGATCGCATTCTCACCGGTTGCCGGCGATCAGCGGTTGCTGGTCGGGCACGAACGGCGGGGTCGTGACGAGTTGCTCATCTGGAGCCTGCCGGACGGCGTGGTGACCGAGCTCGGGATCGACCTTCCCGGCGATCTGGACGCCGACTTCTACCCCGACGGCGCCGCGGTGCTCGTCGTGCACACCCACGCGGGCCGCACCACGGTGTACCGGCATGACCTGTCGTCCGGAACGCTGACCGAGCTGCCGGTGGCCACCGGCGTGGTGTCCGGCGCAGCCGCGCGTCCCGACGGCTCCGTGTGGTACCGCTGGTCGAGCGCCGCGTCACCGGGGCAGCTCCGGGTGCTCGATGCCGAGGGTGAAGACGGCATTCTGCTCACTCCGGCCGGTGAGCCCGCGCCGGGATCCGAACCCGTTCGTGACGTGTGGGTGGACGGACCGGGGGGTCGCATTCACGCGTTGCTGGCTGTCCCCTCCACGACCGAATGGGACCGCCCGGATTCCGGCTGGCCGTCGGTGTTCTCGGTACACGGCGGCCCAGCAGCGAGTGACGAGGATTGTTTCGATGCCAGCCGGGCGGCGTGGCTGGACGCCGGGTTCGTGGTCGTGCAGGTCAACTACCGGGGCTCGACCGGGTACGGCTCCGCGTGGCGCGACGCGCTGAGCGAACGGGTCGGGCATGTCGAACTCTCAGACATCGCCGCGGTGCACGACCATCTCATCTCCGATGGCGTCGTCGACCCTGCCGCGTCGATCATCTCGGGCTACTCCTGGGGCGGTTACCTGGCCCTGCTGGCCGTCGGCGTGCAACCGGATCGCTGGGCGGCCGGTATCGGCGGTGTGCCGGTTGGCGACTACGTCGCGGCCTACGAGGACGAGATGGAGCAACTGCGTGCGTACGACCGGGCGCTGTTCGGCGGCTCACCACAGGATCTCCCCGACGCCTACCGGGATTCGTCGCCGCTGACCTACGTCGACCGGGTGAAGGTGCCGGTTCTCGTGCTGGCCGGCGAGAACGACCCGAGATGCCCGATCCGGCAGGTCGACAACTACCTCGACGCGCTGTCCGAACGCGGTGCGCGGTACGCGATGTACCGGTATGACGCCGGACACGGATCCATGGTGGTGCAGGAGCGGCTTCGCCAGCTCGCCTGCGAGATCGCCTTCACCAGGAAGGTTCTGGACCTTCGGCAGTGATCCGGTGCGGCCCTCACCGCAGCTCCGGGAAGTCCTCGATCCGGTACTCGACGCCGCCGTCGGTTCGCTTCCCGGCGCCCTCGCCGTGCCATTGCTGTTCCCTGGCCCGCAGTTCCACCCGGCGCAGCTTGCCGGAGATCGTCTTCGGCAACGACGCGAACTCCAGCCGGCGAATCTGCTGGTAGGGCGCGAGTCGCGCCCGGGAATGCTCGAAGATCAACCGCGCCGCCACCTTGTTCGGGTGGTATCCCTCGGCGAGTGCGACATAGGCCTTGGGCACGGCCAGCCGGACCGGGTCGGGTGACGGCACGACCGCCGCCTCCGCGACGGCGGGGTGCTCCAGGAGCACCGATTCCAGGGCGAACGGCGAGATGCGGTAGTCGGAGGCCTTGAACACGTCGTCGGAACGGCCGACGTAGGTGATGTAGCCATCGGCGTCCACCGCACCGATGTCGCCGGTGTGGTAGTGGCCGTCACGGATGGCCGTGGCAGTGCGATCGCGCTCGCCCGCGTACCCCGTCAGCAACCCCGCGGTGCGGGCGGCGAGATCGAAGCAGATCTCGCCCTCGGTACCGGCCGCACCCGTCGCGGGGTCGAGCAGGGCCACCCGGTAACCGGGCATCGGCCGGCCCATCGAGCCCGGCTTCACCGGCTGCGCAGGCGAGTTGCCCACGGCCAGCGTCGTTTCCGTCTGGCCGAAGCCGTCGCGAATGGTGACCCCCCAGCCGCGGCGAACCTGTTCGATGACTTCCGGGTTCAGCGGTTCACCGGCGGCGAGCGCCTCCCTGGGCGGTTTCCTGAGCTGGGTGAGATCGGCCTGGATCAGCATCCGCCACACCGTGGGCGGCGCACAGAACGTCGCCACCTCCTGCTGCGCCATGATCGTCATCAGTGCGGCGGCGTCGAAGCGGGTGTAGTTGTGCACCAGCACCGTTGCGCCGGCCAGCCAGGGCGCGAAGACGTTCGACCAGGCATGCTTCGCCCAGCCGGGCGAGGCGATGTTCAGATGCACGTCACCGGGCTGCAACCCGATCCAGTACATGGTGCTGAGGTGCCCGATCGGGCACGACACCTGGCTGTGCTCCACAAGTTTCGGCAACGCCGTGGTCCCCGAGGTGAAATACAGCAGCAGCGTATCGGTGGCGGCCGATCGCCCCTGGAAAGTGACACCCTCGGCGGACAGCGGGAAGTCGGCGGCGTCGTCGTACTCGATCCAGCCCTCCACCGGCCGGCCGACGGCGATCCTGACGAACAGCCCGGGAACCCGCCGGAACTGCACGGTGTCGACATCCCGGGCCACCACGAACCGAGCGGATCCCCGCCGCACCCGATCCTCGAGGTCCTGCGCGGTGAGCAGGGTGCTGGCCGGGATGATCACCGCGCCGATCTTGATCGAGGCGAGAACGATCTCCCACAGCTCGATCTGATTGCCGAGCATCAGCACGATGCGGTCGCCGCGATTCACCCCGTTCGCCTGCAGCCAGCCCGCAACCTGGTCCGAGCGACGGGACAGCTCGGCGAACGTCCACGACCGGGAACTGCCGTCCTGCTCGACGATGACCAGCGCCGGCTGGTCCGGGACCTCCCCGGCGAGCACGTCGAACCACTCGGTACCCCAGTTGAACACCGTCGGCCGGGGCCATCGGAAGCGGTCCACCGCACCCTGGTAGTCCTCGCGGTGCGCCAGCAGGAAATCACGTGCCGCCCGTAGCTCGTCGGTGGCCGCAGTGCGCTGCGCTGTCATTCGAGAGTCCTTCCCGCCGATCAGTGCCCGCCGAAATCCATCAGTTGCCGGGCGAGCACCTCGATCGCTGATGTTGTAAAAACGTCGTCTGTCAACCCTTGGTCGTCGAACGTCGTGGCGTTGCTGTTGATCGACAGGCCGATCGGCGTCGGCCATCCGCGGAGCGAATGCACCACCTGACGCAGCGTCGACAGGGTGCCGACCGCAGCCTGCCACCCACCGGCGACCGCAACAAGGCCCACCGGCCGGCCATCGAGGTAGGGCCGCTGGTCGCCGCGCAGCTCCTCGAGGTAGTCCAGCGCGTTCTTCACCAGACCGGACACGGTGCCGTGGTACCCCGGCGAGCTGATCACGACGGCATCGGCCCGACGGACGCTGGTGACGAATTCCAGCGCCAAGTCCGGCAGTACGGCGCCGGGGTGGTAGGGCGGCAAATCCAGGTCGAGTCCGGAGAACACCTGGACATCTGCGCCCAACTTCTGCGTCGCGGCCAGCACCGCACGCAACACACGTTCCGACTGCGACCTGCGCTCGACCGAACCGCCAATGCCCACCACCCGAATGCTCACCCGTCGATCCTGCCCTGTGGCCGGTTCGGGCCGGCGCGGCAGGGTGCCGGGATCGCCGTCGCCGGAGTGGAGTGGACCTACAGTTGCAATCCGGACGATCTTCGCGACACAGCTCGACTCAACTCGCGGCTCATCGCCGCAGAGTCGGCTGATCCGGAGGGGGTGGACGGCGTGGCTGCGCGAGCGTTGCGGATCATCGGCCTGCTGGCTGCGGTTGTGCTGGCTGCCTGCGGTAGTGCTGATGCGGTTGACGGCCCGGCAGCGTCCCGCCCGACAGCGTCCGGTCCGACAGCATCCGGCCCGACAGCATCCGGTCCGACAGCATCCGGTCCGACAGCATCCGGTCCGACAGCATCCGGTCCGACAGCATCCGGCCCGACCGGCCCGTCAACCGGGGCGCCCTCCGCAGCAGCGCCGGCCTCCACCCAGCGGGTCGTGCAGCTGGCACCAGGGGTATCCGACGAGGCCAGCGGGGTCGCGGTCGCAACCCGATCACCGGGAGTGTTCTTCCTCGTCGACGACGCCTCCGGGACGGGCAGCATCGTGGCCGTTGACGCAGGAGGCGCCCTGCTCGCCACGATCGAGGTCAGCGGGATGTCGGCCGGCAACGCGGAGGCGCTGTCGTCCGGACCGTGCGGCAGTACCCCGCTTGTCGGGGCGGCGGCTCCCCCGCAAGATCCGGCGCGGTGCCTGTACGTCGGCGACATCGGGGACAACGCGGCGCTGCGGGACAGCATCGCCGTCTTGCGTTTCGCCGAGCCGGACCTGTCCGGCAGCGCGGCGGAGGTCGTGCAGGCCGACGAGTGGCGTTACCACTACCCGGAAGCTCCGCAGAACGCGGAGGCGATGATGATCGACACCGACGGCTCCGTGCTGGTGGTGACCAAACCGGGCCGGGTGGGGTCGCCTCCACACCGGATGTACCGGGGCGCACCGGGCGGCGGGGAGCTGGTTCTCGTCCGGGAGTTCCGCCCACCGGACGCACAGCGCCCGATGCGGACGTTGTTCACCGGCAACCTCGTCACCGACCTTTCGGCCGGACCTGGCCGGGTAGTGCTGTTGACCTACGACGAGGTGCAGGAGTACACCGCCCCGGATCCGGCAGCGCCGTTGAGCGCCTTCCCGGATTGGCCGCATCGGCGGCTCCCGTTGGACCCGCTGCCGCAGGCGGAGGGCGTTGCATCGGCGGCCGACGGTTGCGGCTACGTCGTCGCCTCGGAGGGCGGTCCGGGCGGCGGGAACGGGTCACTCGCCGTTGTCAGCTGCGAGGAGACACAGAACCAAGGTATGCCCGGCGCCGGGGTTCACGATCGTCCCGGTTCATGATGTCACCGACGGCGAATGCGGTGTTCCTGCGGGCGTGGGGTTTCAGGCTCCGCCGCCGCTGTTCGCCCAGTCAGCTGATCCTCCCTGAGCGGTCCGGCGCCGGACCCTGCTCGAGAAACCCGGCGTCGGGCAGGTGGATCCAGCCCTCCTCGTCGGCGACCTCGAGATCGTCTGCGGGGACGGTTCTTCCCAGGTGCACCGCGCCGGCTACCAGAGCGCAGATGACGGCATCGAGCGCATCGTGGTCTTTTCGGCAGGCGGCCGCCCAGTCGGCCCAGTCCAGCCACGGCGTCCGGCGGACCAGCTCGTCTCGATTCCGCTGCGCCGCACCGGGTATCCATTGCCGGCCAGCCTCGCCAGAAGTCCCGCGCACCGCATGGCCGGGTAGGCGATCCGGTCTGCGGACACGCTCAGCGGCCACCGCCCGACCGCCCGGCGCACGGCGACATCGGTGCGGCGGTAGGCCAATCGCTGTTTGTCCGCCGCGGTCGCCGCGGCGTCCGCGGGCAGGCTCTTGTTCCGGGCCGCGAGGAGGAAGTCGGTGAAGGCAGCCGGCCAGCCGAGCGGGCAGTCGATGCCGAGAACGGCAACGCGCGAGGCCGCGCCCACGATGGCGTCGTTGTCGACGCCCATCCGCACCGATTCCAGCACGGCACTGTCGCCGTGCCAACCGATTTCGGCCACCGCCGTGCGGCTGTCCTGCGACGCCAGGTCGGCACCCGCCGTGTGGAACCCGGCCGGCGGCACCTATCGCGCCGCGGCGACGACTTCGGCGATCTGTACGGCGTTCAGCGCGGCGCCCTTGCGGAGATTGTCGTTGGAGAGGAACAGCACCAGTCCACGGCCATCGGGAACACCCGGATCGGTGCGGATACGTCCCACGAATGACGGGTCCGAACCTGCCGCCTGCAACGGGTTCGGCACCTCGCACAGTTCCACGCCGGGGGCACCCGACAGCAACTCCGTCGCTCGGGCCACGCTGATCGGCTCCGCGAATTCAGCGTTCACCGACAGCGAGTGACCGCTGAAAACCGGCACCCGCACACAGGTTCCGGACACCAACAGCTCCGGGATCGAGAGGATCTTGCGAGATTCGTTGCGCAACTTCTGTTCCTCGTCGGTCTCACCGGAGCCGTCATCGACGAAGCTGCCCGCCTGGGGCACCACGTTGAAGGCGATCGGGCGCACGTACTTCTTCGGGGCGGGGAACTCGACGGCACTGCCGTCGTGGACGAGGTTCGCAGCTTGATCGACGACCGCTTTGACCTGACCGTCCAGTTCGGCGACGCCGTCCAAGCCGCTGCCGGACACCGCCTGGAACGTGGTCACCACGAGCCGCCGCAGGGTTGCCGCGTCGTGCAGTGGCTTCAGCACCGGCATCGCGGCCATCGTGGTGCAGTTCGGGTTCGCGATGATGAGCCCGGGGCCACGCTCCGCTATCGCCGACAGGGCGGCGTCGGGATTGACCTCGGACACCACCAGCGGCACGGTGGGGTCCATTCGCCATGCCGACGAATTGTCCACCACGGTGATGCCCGCAGCGGCAAAACGGGGCGCCTGGGACCGAGATGTGGTGGCACCAGCGGAGAACAGTGCGATGTCGAGCCCGTCGACGGACGCCTCGGCCACGTTCTCGACGACAACGTCCCTGCCGTTCCACGGCAGGATCGACCCGGCCGAACGCGCCGAAGCGAAGAACCGGATCTGCTCCACCGGGAAGTTCCGTTCGGCCAGGATGCGGCGCATCACTGCGCCGACCTGCCCGGTGGCCCCGACCACCCCGACCCGAAGGCCCCGCCGCCGGCTGCGCACGCTCGTCATCTCCCGGTGCCCGCATACACGACGGCCTCGTGGTCGCCGGCGAGGTTGAACGCCCGGTGCAGCGCCGTCACTGCCGCATTGAGTTCGACATCGCGCACCAGCACGGAAATGCGGATCTCCGACGTCGAGATGATGTCGATGTTCACCCCGGCCTCGGCGAGGGCCTCGCAGAAGGTGGCCGTGACGCCGGGGTGCGACCTCATGCCGGCGCCGATCAGCGACACCTTGCCCACGTGGTCGTTGTAGATGATCTGCCCGAAACCGATGTCTTCCTTGCGGTTGTCGAGAGCGGTGACGGCCCTCGGCCCATCCGCCTTGGGCAACGTGAAAGTGATGTCGGTGCTGCCCTCGGCGCCCCGGGAGATGTTCTGCACCACCATGTCGATATTGATCTCGGCGTCGGCGATGCAGCGGAAGATCTTGGCGGCCACACCGGGGTGGTCCGGCACCTCTGTCACGGTGACCTTGGCCTCGCCCCGCTCGTGCGCGACGCCGGTGATCAATGCCTGTTCCACGGTGAGATCCTCCATGCTGCCGGTGACCCGGGTGCCGTCGTGGTCGGAGTAGGACGAGCGGACGTGCACCGGAACGTTGTACCGGCGGGCGTACTCGACGCAGCGCAACATCAGCACCTTCGCGCCCGCGGCGGCCATCTCGAGCATCTCCTCGTACGTGATGGTGTCCAGCCTGGCGGCGTCGGAGACGATTCGCGGGTCCGCGGTGAAGACGCCGTCGACGTCGGTGTAGATCTCGCAGACATCGGCGTTCAGCGCGGCCGCCAGCGCGACGGCGGTAGTATCCGAGCCGCCGCGGCCCAGCGTGGTGATGTCCTTGGTGTCCTGGCTGACGCCCTGGAAACCGGCCACCAGCGCGATGTACCCCTTGTCCAGGGCGGCGCGGATCCGGCCCGGTGTGACGTCGATGATGCGTGCCCTGCCGTGCGCGGAATCGGTGATCACCCCGGCCTGCGAGCCGGTGAACGACCATGCCTGCGCGCCGAGAGCCGAGATTGCCATCGCCACCAGAGCATTGGAGATCCGCTCACCCGAGGTCAGCAGCATGTCGAGTTCCCGGGGCGGCGGCGCGGGCGAGACCTGCTGGGCGAGTTCCATCAGTTCGTCGGTGGTGTCGCCCATCGCGGAGACCACCACGACGACGTCATGCCCGTCCTTGCGGGTCGCCACGATCCGCTCGGCCACGCGCTTGATGCGCTCCGCGCTGCCGACCGACGAACCGCCGTACTTCTGGACGACCAGGCCCACCGCAAGTCCCGCTTTCCGCTGCTCTACCGGGCTCGCGCCGGCGATCGTGCACGTCAGACTACCCGCCGGCATTGCGCTCCCGGTGCGTGCTGGGCGGTGCGTAGCGGCGGAAAAACAGCGTCGCCGCCTGGCCGACACGGTCGGATACTCGACCCGCTCCGGGTGGGCGACGTCCCAGCTGATCAGCTGATCGCCAGCAGCGCCACCACCGCAACCCCGTTGAACACCACGTGCGTGACGATTGCCGGCCCGAGCCGTCCGCTCCAGATCGTCAGCCGGGCGAGCACCCAGCCGGCCAGGAACAGGCTCGGAAGCAACACCACCGCGGAGGTCACGTCATTGACCTCGGACACGTGCAGGACGGCGAAGATCAGCGACGTGGCCGCGATCGACACCCAGATACGGTGCCGCGGGTCGGCCAGTCGCGGACGATTCGATCGGCGCCAGAGACTGGCAAGGGCCGAGCGGAGCCCGACCCCACGGAAGAAGATCTCTTCGATGACGGGCCCGACCACCGCGATCGCGAGGGCGTTCAGTAGAAGCCAGATTCCGGTGCCGAAGCCGTTGCCCAGCACGGACTCGAGGTTGGACGTCGGCTGCTGTCCGCTGATCGACGAGTACGCAACCGCCCAGATGCCGGCCGCGAACCGGAGTCCCAGACCGGCCGCCAGCCCGATCGCGAGGTCGATCGGCTTGAAGCGCAATCCGAGGTCCCGGATCAGGCTTGCGGTGCCGTGCCGACGGCACGCCCATACCGCGGTACCGAGCAGGCCTATCCACACCGGGAGCGCGGACAGCACCAGTCTCGCGCTGCCACCGTCCCATGACGAGATCTGCAGCGGCGCGCTGACGAGCAGGCTCACCAGCAGGACGACACCCAGGCCGGCGAACACGTCCACGAAGCTCCACGGTGTCGGCGGCAGGGCCGGCAGGGGGATCGGTTCGGTGACCGGGTCGGCCTGTGCGGGCGGTTCGACGTGGTCGCCGTGGGCGTCGGGAACAGAGGAAGGGGCGGTCACCCGTCTATTCTCGGCGCCGTCACGGTCGGCGGGTCACAGTCGGGTGAGCATCGGCGGAAATCACGTTGATAGGGTCGCCGCACCGTCCGGATGCACCGGCCGGCGCCGCGGGCACTCCAAGGCCGTGGCGCACTACTGACGTTCGCCCGGCGTCAGTTGAGCTCGTCGGGCGGCGACTGCACCGCCTCGAGTTGCATAGTGTTTCCATCGATCTCGACCGTGGACAGCCCCACCTGTGCCAGCGCTGCCTGCACCGCCCTGCCCACCGTGCCGCTGTGCAGCAATGCCAGCGGACGCCGCAGCGAACCGTCTGCGGTAAAAGCGCTCTCGTCGTCGGGGTACCAGAACACGTAGGACGCGGTCGCCGCGGGATTGCGGTGCCAGATCGCGTTGAGCATCTGCATCCGGGCGCTTTCCTGACCGTCGAACCGATCGCCGACCACCGGCCCGGCCGTGATGCCGTGGTCGCGAAGAATGCTGCAGGACAGCAGTAACCGCTGCCGGGTGGTCAGCGGCCACGGCTGGTGGGAGACGCCCGCTCGACCGCCGCCCGACCAATCCCGGAGATCGCCGGCGGGCGGGCCGCTATCCGGGCTCACGAGAAGTACTCCGGCCGGCTGACGAACGTGTCGGACAGGAACATGACCCCGGACGATTCCTGCAGGAGAGGCTTGAGCCCGGCCAGCAGGGCCTCCACCTTCTCCTCGGGTACCACGGTGATCAGCATCTCCAGGGTCGCCTGTTCGTTGAACAGCAGCCGGCCCTGGTGGTAGCCATGATGACCGAGCCCGGACACGCCGGACACGCTGGTGAAGCCGGTGGCGCCGATGGTGCGGAACAGGTCGCGGACGGCGGGTGCTGTGGTACCCGTCACCACGACCTCGATCTTGGCCATCTTGCTCAGGTGGTCGCGGTTCATCACAGCTCTTCCTCCGTTGCCGACCAACGGACCCAGCCGTCGGCGGTGTAGCGATTCCAGGGTGATCGGGCGGTGTCCCGGGCCGCAAGTGCGACCCAGTCGTTGTGGAACAAGTTCTGCAGCACGGTGTTCCGCTGGATGATTCCGTCGATCCGGTCCTGCGGAGCCTGGACGACCGCGAACAGCCGCATCGGTTCGTGCAGCAGTCGTTTCCCGTCGCTGACGGACTGCCACGGCAGGCCGAGCCGGAGGTCGCCGTTGTGCCCCGACAGCACACCGACACCGGCGACCACGTTGTGCACCGTCTTGGTACCGGATCCGAAGACGCCCTGGTCGACAGTGGAGAAGTAGTACTGGCAGTTGATCCACTGTGCGACGACCAGTGGCGCGGTGAGGATCGTCTCCAGCGCCGACCCGTCGGGGTCGACGTCCGCGTCGTAGGAGTGCAGGAACGTCCGGCGTTGCAGGTCGAGGCCCTTTGTCATCGTTCTCGGCCCCACGATGAAGGCGGCGTTACCGGCCAGGCCCCACTCCGGGAACACCTGGGCCCAGTCCTTCGATCGTGCGCGGACATGAGCGGCCGCGGCGGACGGCCGGCGACGCCGAGCACCGGGCAGCGTCAAGCAGCGTTCGGCAGCCAGCTTCGCGCCGGCCTTCGCGAGATCCGCTGCGAGCGTGGCGACGTCGCCGTAGTGGCTGGGCGGCACCAGGTGTTGGTCCAGCAACTCAACCCGGTCGACGGCGGTGTCGTGCTCAGCGGCGACGAACACGGTGTCCGCCGGGATCGCAATGCCACTATCGCGCAGAGCGTCCCGTACATCGGCGCGGTTGAGGATCGCGGCCGCGGTGCGGGCATTGGGTGCGCCGCGGTTGCCGCCGCAGGCCCCGCAGTCCAGCGCCGATGCGTAGGGGTTGTTCTCCGTCGTGCTGCCGTGTCCACTGAGCACGACCAGCCGGCCGAATGTGCCGGTCAGCCCCATCATCGTCAATGCCACCTGGCCGAACATCACCAACTCGTCGACGGTGAACCCGGTGTCGATGCTCAATGCGGTGGGTGCGGGCGGGCTGAGCAGCGACCGCAGCCGGTCGCGGACGGCGCCGAAAGGCCCAGGGGCCAGCGTCTTCGCCGCCCCCACCGGACCGGCCACCCAGCCGGCCGCCTCGGCCAGCGCGAACGGCGACAGCAGGTCGTCCTTGGCGGCGTGGAATGCGTCCTGGGCGCCGGCGATCGCCCGGGCGCCGGCGACCTTGCGCCGAGCCGCGTCCTCCCGGCCCGGCAGCGGCGTCTCGGCGATCTCGTTGCGCGGCTTGAGCAGCACCGGGCACAGGTCGCTGGTGGCGCCGCCGGAGAGCTCCTGGAACCGGATGGCGACGGCGAAGAATCCGGCGAACCCGAAGGTTTCGTAGTTTCCGGCCTCTTCCAGCCTGCGGCGCAGGCCCTCCGAGCGGACGTCGATGCAGCACACCAACTGAACGGCCGGCCGGATCGACGGCGGCTGGTTCGTCCGGGCGGGCAGCGCCCGGAGCAGCCGGTCGCGGTAGCCGAATTCCAGCGCGTCGAGCCAGAGGAGTTCCCGGTCGGGCACCGGCACCATGTCCAGCACCGCTGCCGCGACGGCGAGTTCGTCGGCGCCCACCCGTTCGGTCGCCAGCACCGCGGCCACGACATCGGCGCGTCGCAGGGACGAATCCGCCGGCGCGGCGGTCGGCGCGCCCGCGATCATCCCGCCCGCAGGTGGGGCGTTGCCCTCCTCGGCGAGCAGCGCCGCCTCGTAGGACAACCGCATCGCCAGGTATGACAGCACGTCAAGACCCGCATCAGTGGTTCCGCGCCAATTCACCTGGGCCGCCCAGCCGGGGAGCCGGGTGAGGTGCGCGGTGAGGTACACGCGGACGTCCGACGACGGGACGCGCAGTTGGCGCAGCGCCGTGATAGCGGCGTCCTCCGGCCCGTACGGCAACGACCGCAGCCGGGACCGCACCGGTGCCGCAAGCGAGCGATCCAGCGACGCGAGGTCCCGCCAGGCTCCGTAGAAGCCTCTGTCCCGACCGGGCATCATCCAGGACGCCTGCGCGGAGTCCAGGTACGCGGCACACCATTTCGCCGCCTGCGCGTCCACCAGATCGGCAATCGCCGGCGCCGACACCTCGCTACGCATCCGGTAGCGGCGCTGCGGGTGCGGCCGGCCGCCGCCGTGCAGCAGATCCGAGCACACCAGGTCGACGGCCGTCACGGGTTTGCCGCCCAACGACATGGCCGGCAGCACCGGCAGCGCGGGACATCTCCGGCGTACCGCGGCGTCCAGGTCCCGGTCGGTGATCCGGCCGTCGGCGTAGGCCTGCCGGAACACGTGTCCACCGGGAAACCCGTTGGCTCCGTATGCTTCTTCGACCATCGTGACCGCCTCGCCGAACGGCCGGTTCTCCAGGCCGCCGGCTGGGTTCACCGCGATGAATGTGTCGATCGGCCAGTTCGCGGCGAGAATCCGTGCGGCGAGGGCAACGTCGCTGCGCAGCCGGGTGCGTTCGGCCAGCGTGCTCCCCGCTCCGGTCGGCGCCGGTCGCGATGCCGGTGCGCCCCGCCCGGCCCCCCGCGTCGTCTGCTCTACCTCGGCCTCGGTCGACATACTCACTGCGCTACCTCCGTGGCGAGCCGGCTCGGGCCGGTTGACGAGAACGCCCGATCACCACGTGGCGAACGGCGCGCCGGCAGGACATAGCCCGCGCTGAGAACGGTGACGTACAACCGGCGATTCAGGGCGACCAGGAACGATCGCTGCGGCGCGTACCTCACCAGCACGATGATCGCCATCGCGGCGATCGGCAGCACCAGCAACCACGCCGACACCCCTGAGGTCACCGGCAACGCCGGTGCGACGAAGCCGGTCACCAGGTTGATCACCAGCACATAGGCCGTCACCAGCAGCGAGATACCTCCTGCGGCAACGACACCGCCGACGACAGACGGGTGCCGGCGGAGCCATCCCCAGGCCGCCCATGCGGCGCTGGCCCAGGCGAAGATCAGCAGCACCTCCGCGTTTCCGCCACCGGCCGGCGGCGGGAACACGGCGGCGACAGCGACGATGACCAGGGCCGGCAGCGCCGCGGCGACCGCCGCACAGGCGATGACCGCAGTGCGCGACAACGACTGCAAGGGTGGGGCTTTGCGATGCTGCACGTGATTGTGCACCGCGGAGCCGGAACCGAGGAACAGAGTCGCCTTGTACATCCCGTGCGCAGTCAGGTGAAACAGTGCCGCGCCGAACCAGCCAAGGCCGCAGGTCATGATCATGAAGCCCATCTGGCCCATCGTCGAGTGCGCGAGCGCACCCTTGACATCGCTCTTCGCCATCATCAGGGTCGTTCCGTAGATGGCCGTGACAGCGCCGGCCACGAAGGCCAGGGACAGTGCCAGCGACGATGACGCGAACAGCGGGCTCATCACGATCAGCAGCACACCGCCGGCATTCACCACACCGGCGTGCAGCATGGCCGAGACCGGTGTCGGTGCAGCCAGTGTCGCGGGGAGCCAACGGTGCAACGGGAATTGCGCGGACCGGGCCATCGCCGCGGCGACGAGCAGGCACGCCACGACGGCGATCCACGCCGGGTCGCCGACCAGGGAGTTCGTCCGCTCGCCCAGGGTGCGCAGGTCAAGGTTGCCCCATTGGACGGTCGTCAGCACCACGGCTGCCCAGAGGGCAACGTCACCGAGAACGAACGTGCGGAGCGTGCGGCGGAACCCCTGACGGGCGGCCGGCAGGTGCCAGTACAGGCCGAGCAGCAGGCACAGGGCGGCCCCGGCAACCGTCCAGGCGACCGCGAGGACCAGCAGCGTTACCGACGTGACCAGCACCGCGGTGGCGCCGGTCAGCAACCCTGCGGCGGCGAAGTACTGCGCTGCCTGCCGGTCGCCGCGCAGGTAGCGGCGGGAGAAGGACTGCACGACAACACTGACGCCGAGCACCAGGAGCAGCAGCATGACGCCGACCTGGTTGACGTACAGACCCAGCACCGGGGTGCCTGCTGCGTCCCCGATCACGGCGCTGACCTGGCCGTTCCTGGCCACCGCGATGGCCAGGACCACCGCGAGCCCGAAGGCGGCTCCCTGGGCCAGCACGCCGATTCGGCCACCCAGTTCAGAGCTGGATCGGCCCAGCAGTCCGACGGCCAGGGCGCCTACCAGCGGCAACAGCACGGCGATGACGAGCACGGCGGTCATCGCCGGCATCCCACGATCACGTTCATGATGAACATCAATACATGTCTTGTGTAGCGCGTGTCAATTGACACGTCTTGCCCAGCAGCTGTTGTGTTGTGGGCCACCGTTCCCGCTGATGCGGGATTTCACGAGCAGTCCGGGCTCAGGACCCCGTTCCCGCGGGCGCCTCGAAGTCCCGGCTCACCTCGCCGGGGTCCACGGAATCGATGTCTGTCAGCACGTCCAGGATTTCGCCGACCCGGTGCGGCTGCTCCACGGGATGACGCAGCGGCAGGTCGGCACGGACGCTGTAGCGGTTACGCCGGCCGTCGCGCGTGCGGTCCAGGTATCCCGCGTCGATCAATTCCGCGACCAGTCGCTGCGCTGCGCGCTCGGTCACTCCGACCTGGTCGGCCAGGTCCCGGATCCGGATGCCGGGGTCCCGGGTGATGCACAACAGGACGTGCGCGTGGTTGGTGAAGAACGTCCAGTCGGCCATGCTTCATGCTAGACACCTGTCATGGCTGTCGGACGTCCCAAATCACGTCACGGATGTCACCCGCGAAACCGGCCCGTCCGGTTCGACGACGGGCTCTGGGCGGTCCGGGGGTAGAGTCGCAGCCGTGGTGCGCACCCCAGCGCCCGGCGTTGGCCTGACGACGACCGGGCTGCTTCTTCGCCGCCGCGACGGAGCCTCATTTTAGGACTGGCTCCTCCGTCGCGGGTTGTCGTGCTGCCGGTCATCCCCTCCTGACCCGCCCACCCGGCTGTGAGCGGTCGACCATCCAGTTCTGCGAGGACAACACCATGGGCACCCCCACACCATCACGACTGCGCCCCCCGGCCGGCGTCATCCCCATCGACCAGCCCGCTTACAACCGGCAGCGCGGCAGCGCCATGCCGATCGACCGCTACCGGCCGTTCGCACCCATCGATCTCCCCGATCGGCAGTGGCCGACAAGGGTGATGACCAAGGCGCCGCAATGGTGCGCCGTCGACCTGCGGGACGGCAACCAGGCACTGATCGATCCGATGACGCCGGCCCGCAAGCGCCGGATGTTCGACCTGCTGGTGGCCATGGGCTACAAGGAGATCGAGGTCGGCTTCCCCGCGGCCAGCCAGACCGACTTCGACTTCGTCCGCGAGATCATCGAGCAGGACGCCGTTCCCGCGGACGTCCGGATTCAGGTACTCACCCAGGCCCGGCCCGAGCTGATCGCCCGCACGTTCGAATCGGTGGAGGGCGCACCGTCCGCGCTGGTGCACCTGTACAACTCCACGTCCGCGTTGCAGCGCCGGGTGGTCTTCGGACTCGACCGCAAAGGAATCGCCAACATCGCAACCAGTGGCGCCGAGGAGGTCGCGCGGTGGGCGGAGAAGTACCCGGACACCGACTGGCGCTTCGAGTACTCCCCCGAGTCCTACACCGCCACCGAACTCGAGTACGCCGTCGAGGTCTGCAACGCCGTCGCCGCGGTGTGGCAACCGACCGAGGCCAACCCGATGGTCGTCAACCTGCCGGCCACCGTGGAGATGGCGACGCCGAACATCTATGCCGACTCGATCGAGTGGATGCACCGGAACCTGGAGCGCCGCAACGCCATCGTGCTGTCCCTGCACCCGCACAACGACCGGGGCACCGCGGTCGCCGCGGCCGAACTGGGGTACCTGGCCGGCGCCGACCGGATCGAGGGATGCCTGTTCGGCAACGGCGAGCGAACCGGCAACGTCTGCCTGGTGACGCTCGGGCTCAACTTGTTCAGCCAGGGCGTCGACCCGCAGATCGACTTCTCCGACATCGACGAGATCCGCCGGACCGTGGAGTACTGCAACCAGCTCGCGGTGCCGGAGCGTCATCCGTACGGCGGTGACCTCGTCTACACCGCCTTCTCCGGGTCGCACCAGGATGCGATCAAGAAGGGGTTCGATCACCTCAACCGCGACGCGGCAGCCGCAGGTGTGCCCATCGATCGGTTCACCTGGCAGGTGCCCTACCTGCCGATCGACCCCAGGGACGTCGGGCGCTCGTACGAGGCCGTCATCAGGGTCAACTCGCAGTCCGGGAAGGGCGGCGTCGCCTACATCCTGAAGACCGAGCACGGTCTGGACCTGCCGCGCCGGCTGCAGATCGAGTTCTCCCGGGTCGTCCAGGAGCACACCGACAACGCAGGCGGCGAGGTCGACGCCGCGACGATGTGGCGCCACTTCGCCGAGGAGTACCTGAAGCCGACCACCCCGCTGCACCTGGTGCGGACCCGGGTCGAAAACCCCGAGGACGCCGAGGACGAGAGGGTCCTCGACCGGATCGCCGCACGGATCGTCAGCGAGGGCGAGGAGCTCGTCGTGCACGGCAGCGGCAACGGCCCGGTGGCCGCGTTCTGCTCCGCGCTGGCCGAGGCACACTACGACGTCCGGGTGCTGGACTACGCCGAGCACGCGCTGTCCGCCGGCGGTGACGCGAGGGCGGCGGCCTACCTCGAATGCGCCATCGACGGGCAGGTCGTCTGGGGCGTCGGCATCGACTCGTCCATCACGACGGCGTCTCTCAAGGCCGTGGTGTCTGCGGTCAATCGGGCGGCGCGCAACACCGTGCGAGATGCACGCGAGGCCTGACTGCGAGGGTCTTGATCGGTCGACTGACGTTTCTGCAGGCTGAATCGGCGCGGCTGAGCGGTTCTTGGCTGCGGGAACGTCACCCGGCGGGCTGAGCGGCGCGGGGGAAGGGGAACGTCTCGATGTCGTCACCCCTGCCGGACAACGGCCCGCAGGGAGCGCCCACCGCCGACGACGCCCTCACCCTGCGGCAGATCGCGCCCGCCGCGTTCCTGCCACCGGCCCTGTTCGCCGTCGGCCAGGGAGCCATCGCGCCGGTGGTCGTCATCTCCGCGACCGAGCTCGGGGCCTCCCCCGCAATGGCCGCACTGGTCATCGCCACCGCCGGCCTGGGGCAGCTGATGGCCGACATCCCGGCCGGCACGGTGGTGCACCGGTACGGGGAGCGCCCCACCATGATCGGCGCAGCCGCCCTGACGGTAATGGCGCTGCTGGGCTGCATCTTCGCGCCGAACCTGGCGCTGTTCGCAGTATGCATTTTCGTCACCGGTTCGGGGACCGCGGTCTGGTTGCTCGCCCGTCAGGCGTATGTCGCGGAGGTCGTTCCGTACCGGCTGCGGGCAACGGCCATGTCGACGCTGGGCGGCGTCTTCCGGATCGGACTGTTCGTCGGACCGTTCCTGGGCGCCGCGGTGGTGCTGGTCACCGGACTGTGGGGCGCCTACGCGGTGCACATCGTCGCCGCGATGGCCGCTGCCGGGGTGCTGCTGGTGGTCGACGACCTGTCCCCCGGGCCCAACAGTGGCCGGACCGGCCCGTCGACGGACCGGGTGCCGGTCCGCACCGTGGTCAGCGAGCAGCGCTCGGTGTTCGCGACGCTCGGCGTCGGCGCCCTGGTGATCAGTTCCATCCGCGCGGCGCGGCAGGTGGTGTTGCCGCTGTGGGGCAGCTACCTCGGATTGTCGGCGACGACGATCTCGGTGATCTTCGGCCTGTCCGGGGCGGTCGACATGCTGCTGTTCTACCCGGCCGGCAAGGTGATGGACCGGTACGGGCGGGCATTCGTCGCCGTGCCGTCGATGGCGGTGCTCGCGGTGTCGCTGCTGCTGGTGCCGTTGACCCGGTCGACGGGTGCACTGATCGCTGTCGGACTGCTGATCGGCGTCGGGAACGGGATGAGTTCCGGGCTGGTGATGACGCTCGGCGCCGACCTCGCACCACCCGACCGGCGGCCCGTTTTCCTCGGCGTCTGGCGGGTGTTCTACGACGCGGGAAACGGCGTCGGGCCGTTTCTCATCGCCGGGGTCGCCGCCGCCTGGACGCTCGGTGCGGGCATCGCATCGATGGGCGTGGTCGGCCTTCTGGGCACCGGTTGGCTGGGCTACTGGATCCCGCGCCGGGTACCGCCGCCGACGGCCATGCGCGGGTCTCGATTGCCGAAGCGAACCGGCTGACCGCGCACCGCCGACGTGACTGGTGCGGTGCGCATCGCAGGCTCGGACCTTTGACGGGCACCTGATCAGTCGAACTCGGTCTGCAGCGCCGGATCCCGCCGGTGAGCCAGGATCCGGTTCAGTTGACGCGCGCTGATCCGGCCGAGCGACAGTTCGGGCAGATGATCGATCCCGAACCAGCCGATCTCGAGGGTCTCGAGCGCGTCCGGCGGACGGACCTCACCGGTGGCGGAACAGAGAAAGAACAGCTTGTAGATCGAGAACGGCAGCGGCGGAACGTGTCCCTGGGTCTCCCGGTCCCAGACGCCGACCAGCTTCACAGCCGTGGCCCCGTACCCGGTCTCCTCCAGGATCTCCCGCTCGACGGCTCGTGACGGCGTGTCCAGCGGATCGGCCCAGCCGCCCGGCAGCGACCAGCGGCCGTCGGATCGCTCGCGCATCAACAGGATTCGCTCGTCGTCGTCGACCAGTGCACCGCGGACATCGACCTTCGGGGTGGCGTACCCGGAGTCCTTGCCCATCTCGAGCAGCCAGTGCTCCGCGGGATCGTCGGTGACGGCGGCCAGCAGGTCCGCGGCCAGGGCAGCGAGCTTGCGGTAGCGATCGAGGTCGTACTCGTTGGGCGCATAGACCAGGCCGCTCTGCGACAGTGCGCTCAGCGCGATGGCGGTGCGGCGAACCTGGTCCGCGCGGTCGGTCATCCGGCTCGTCGGGCTGTCAAGGTGCGCTCCGCCGACGGTGCCTGCCGCGCGGACAGCGCCTGCATCGCAGCGCGTGCGGCCAGCACTTCCGGTGGCCCAGTCCACCTGTCGGGCAGAACCTGCAGGCCCGCGCGCAGCGCGCGAATCGCCGCCGTCGCGGCCAGATCGGTGGTGGGTAGACCGGGCATCCGGTACATCCGCCGCGCCCACGACGGCAGCAGCGCGAAGGCCATTGCGGCGATCCCCGCCCACGCCGGTCGGGCCGGGGTGAGCAGCCGGACCCGCTTGGCCATCGGCGGGGCGATCAGTGCCTTCATCCCGCGAGTGGCGTCGCCGGTCAATCTCAGCTGTGGCCGCACATTCCGGAAGTACAGCTCCATACCGGGGACCGACGACGGCACGATCTCCTGCGGAATGCCGATCGAGGTGGCGGCCAGCACCTGCTCACGCAGGTACGCGTCGGCGTCCCTCGGCCCGATCGGTGCCCCGGCGCGGCGGGCTGTGCTCAGGAAGGACTCGACCTCGCAGCAGTGCACCCACAGCAGCAGGTCGGGACGGTCCAACCGGAACGTCTCGCCGGTATCCGGGTCGGTGCCGCGGATCCGCCGGTGGATCCCGCGCACCTTCGCCGCCGCCCGCAGGGCCTGCGCCTGCGGCGCATAGGTGAGCGCGGAGACGTACTGCCCCGTGCGCTCCAGCCGGCCCCAGAAGTCCTCTTCGAAGCCCCGTTGTTGGGCGACGGCGGCCATCGTCATCGGGTGCAGAGCCTGCAGCATCAGCGCGCGGATACCGGCGATTCCGAACACCGGATCGGCGTGTACGCGCCACGTCACACTGCCGGGTCCGAACAGTCCGGTCTGCATGACGATCACGGTACCTGCGTGCTCACCGGGCTCTCCGAGCCGGCAGAAACGTTGCCGCCGGCGCGATCCGACGCTCCGCCGCGGTCGGCCGTGCCGGCGGCGATCACCCGGTCCGACGACGCCTCGGACGCCTGCAGCGCCCGTCGCAGCGAACGTGCGACGACGAGCCCGATCAGCAGCGCCCCGACGCCGCAGCCCGAGGTCACCCAGTAGGCGGTCTGCGCGCCGGCCCGGTCGATGATCACCCCGGCGAGCGGGGTCGCGGTCGCGATCCCGACCGCGAGCCCCGAACTGGCCCACGACATCGACTCGGTCAGCCTCCCCGACGGCACGATCCGCTCGATCAGCGCCATTCCGGAGATCAGCACCGGCGAGCAGGCCAGGCCGGCGACGAACAGCCCGACACCGATCAGCCACACCTGGCCCAGGAACGGCAGCGGCAGGGTCACCAGCGCGAGCACCGCGACGGCGATCAGGAACTGCCGCACCAGGGAAGCCCGGATGGCCAGCACCCCGAAGATCAGCCCGGCGGAGAGCGAACCGACCGCGTAGAGGGCGAGCAGCAGGCCGGCGGCACCGGGCACCCCCGCGGCCTTGGTGAAGGCGACGGTGGTCACCTCGAACGACCCGAAGATGCCGCCGAGCAGCACGAAGATGGCCGCGATCCCGCCGACCCCCGGGAGCAGGATCGCCGGGCGGCCCCCGGCGGCGTCGTGCCGCCCGGTGGGCTTGGGTTCGGTCGAGCGCTGGGTGAGCAGCAACAGCGTGCCGATGATCAGCAGCATGGTGGCCAGGATCAATCCGGCGCTCGGTGATACCTGCAGCGCGACCACAATCGCCAGCGGCGGGCCGAGGATGAACACCGCCTCGTCGACGAGCGATTCCCAGGCGAAAGCGGTGCGCAGCAAGGACGTTCCGTGCAACTGCGCCGACCACCGGGCGCGTACCAGCGGACCGACGTTCGGTGCGGCGCCGCCGGCGGCCACTGCCAGCAGGAAGATGGGCCAGTTCGCGTCGCTGGTCAGGGCGACGACGATGATGCCGCAGACGGCGGGGACGTGCACCATCAGCTGAAGGGGAACGACCGTGCGCTGCCCGAAGATGTCGATCAGCCGCGAGATCTGCGGACCGATCACCGCGGCGGACAGCGCGTAGATCGCGGACACCAAGCCGGCGACCGCGAACGAGCCGCGCTCGGCGGACAGCAGCAGGACGGCACCCAGACCGGCCATCGACATCTGCATCCGGGCGAGCATCCCGGCGGCGGTGAACCGGGCGGCGCCGGGACGACGCAGCACCCGCAGGTACGGACCGAACACGAGAGTGAACCTCACCGGTAGCGCTGGTGGCCGGCGACCAGTCTTCTTCGCATTACCGTCCGGCCGGTACAGTGTATGCGTGGCTACTGACGCCCGCGAACGGATTCTTCTGGCTCTGCGGGACCTGCTCTCCGCCGGCGGCACGACGGCCGTCACGCTCGAATCGGTCGCGGCTGCAGCGGGGGTCTCCAAAGGTGGTCTGCTCTATCACTTCCCGTCCAAGTCCGCGTTGTACCTCGGATTGCTGGCGGCTGTGCGGGACCGGGTGGTCGCCGACATGGACCGGAGCACCGAAGCTCTCGGCGCTGCCCGCGCCTACCTGCAGTACGCCATGCCTGCGGATGAGGCCGAGGGCGGCTTTTTCACCTCGCTGATCGCGGCCGTGCGCACCGGTCCGGATTCCGATGCGGAGGCCGGGGTACTGCTGGCGGACATCTTCCGCGCCTGGGAGGCGCCGATGCGCGCCGCAGTGACCGACCCCGTCCATGCGGAGACGATGCGACTGGTCGGCTACGGCGTGTACCTCTCGACCATTGCCGGACTGCCACCGACCCCGCCCGCGCTGCTGGCGCAGGTGTTCGACCGGTTGCTCGCCGACATCGACGCTGCGAAACTGCACGGCTGAGGCCGCGGCGTCAGCGCCGGAAAGATATCCGCCATGTGCGGCTGACGGCGCGCGCATCCCGGGTGATGGACTGTCCGACCAGCACGCCCAGCGCCACCGCGAAGATCGAGATCGCGGTCACCACCAGGTCGGTGGCGCCGCCGTAGCCGCCGGTCGCGAGGCCCGAAACGGCGCGGAACCCGAGCGCGCCGGGCAGCAGGAGCCAGAAGCCGGGGAGCAGCATGACGGCCGCCGGTGGAGCGTTGCGGACCCGGGACAGCGCGTGGGTCAGCGGAACGATCACCAGCCCGCCGACGAACCCGGACAGCGAGGGATCCAGCAGGACGGCTCCGACCGTCTGCGCCGCGTAGGACGCGAACAGGGCGACCCACAGAAACAGCAGCGAGCCCGGCGGCGCACTGGCGAACAGCAGATATCCGATCCCGACGAGCGCCACGCCCACCCACGGCGCCCACGCCCCGGCCTGTTGGGCGCCGTCGCCGTCGACGGTGCCGACCAGGCTCAACCCGACGAAGACGCCGAACGCGAGCAGCAACAACTGCGAGACGCCCCAGACGAGTCTGCTTGCACCGGAGACGATCTGGTCGCTGGCGAGCTCGATCGTCGCGATCGTGAGGGTGGCGCCGGGCAGGAACGTCACCAGCGCAGGAGCGACGAGGCGGATCGGATCGTCCTGCACGAACGGGGCGACCAGCTTCACCGAGATGACCGTGACGAGAAAGGCGGCGATGACGGGCAGGGCCACCGACAGCGTCGCCCAGCGGCCGGCGATCAGCCGTAGCGCACCGACGAAGGCGCCCATTGCCGCGTACGCCGGCAGGGCCAGCAGATCCGGATTGAGCAGCAAGCCGAACCCGACGCTGAGGATGACCTGCCCGAGCAGTTCGACCACCGGGCCGAACCGAGGCTTCGAAGTACTGGTCCGGTTCAGCATGCGCAGTCCCGCCACCGGCGTCACCGCTCCGCGCTGCAGAATGACGACGAGGTCGTTGACCTCGGCGATCTGGTCCAGCCGCAGGCCCTTGTTGGGCACCGAGACCAGGTCCACCTCGTCGGGCCCGATCCGGAACAGGATGCCCGTCGGCACCACGATGGCCTGCAGGTCGACGTCGTAGGCGGCGGCGACGCCCTGCAGGATCTCGGTCGTCGTCGCCGCCGAGTCCGCGCTGTTCAACAGCGCCACCCCGAGCGCGCGCAGCAGTTCGACCAGCCCGGCCGGGGTCGGTTGCGGTTCGGGCGAGATCCGTGGCAGCGGCTGGGTGTCGTCCGGGCTGAAGGCACGGACGGTGTCGCGCAACTGATCCCGCCAGCGGTAGGCGCCGTCCTTGGCCTTGTCCTCGTCCGTCATCCGCAGACCCCGTCCACGACCACCAGGTCGGCCCGGAAGCGCGTGTTGTCGGCGCGGAAGAAGGCGTCCTCGGCGTCCTGCCATGCGGTAAGGAAGTCCCGAAACGACTCGCCGTCCCGAGCCACCGCGCACTCGAGACGTGCTGCGCGGTCAGGGATCTCCACCCACACTGTCGCCGACGGCCGGTCGTGGAGGGCGGACCGCGCGGACGAGACCCCTTCCAGGATCAGCACATCGGTGACCGGGACATCGAGCCACCCGCCGGGCAACGGCGTGGTGCCGGTCCAGTCGGTCAGCCGGATCCGGCCCGGGTCGCCCTTCGAGATCGGGCGGAGCACCTGCGCATCGAACCGCTCGAACCAGCCGAAGGGGTCGCTCCAGGTCGCGAGCAGATCGGAGGAGAACAGCGCGACGCGGAAGCCCCGACCCCGAAGGTCCCGCGCCCAGAGCTCCGCGAACGTCGTCTTGCCCGAGCCTGATGGCCCGTCGACCACGCCGAGCCGGGTCCGGCCCACCCTCGGGGGCCGGTCGAGCAGCAGCGCGCTTGCGCGGTCGGCCGGCCCGGCGTGATCAGGCATCCACCGAACGACGACCCGAGAACGCCCGCCCCAGGGTGATCTCATCGGCGTACTCCAGATCGCCGCCGACCGGGAGACCGCTGGCCAGCCGGGTGACGGACAGGTCGGGAAAGCTGCGCAGCAGCCTGCTCAGGTAGGTCGCCGTCGCCTCGCCCTCCAGGTTGGGATCGGTCGCGAGGATGACCTCACGGACGCCGGGCTCGGCGATGCGGGTGAGCAAGGGCTTGATCCGCAGCTGGTCAGGCCCGATCCCGTCGATGGGTGATATCGCCCCGCCCAGCACGTGGTACTTGCCGCGGAACTCGCGGGTGCGTTCGATCGCCGCCACATCCTTGGACTCCTCGACGACACAGATCACCGCGTCATCGCGCCGCGGGTCGTTGCAGATCCGGCAGCGCACGTCGCCGGCGACGTTTCCGCAGACCTCGCAGAACCGGACCTCCTCCTTGACCCGCTGCAGGGCGGACTGGAGCTTTCCGAGGTCGGCCGGATCGACCGTCAGCAGGTGAAACGCGATGCGCTGCGCGGATTTCGGGCCGATCCCCGGCAACCGGCCGAGTTCGTCGATCAGGTCCTGGACTGGGCCCTCGTACACGGATTGTCAGACCCCGTCCGAGCTGGTCGGCCGCGGGATGCCGCCACCCGGCGGTTCCTGCTGGACTTCACGCCGGTAGGCCTCGTCGGTTTCCTCGTCGATGGCCCTGGCGTCCGCGAACGCCTCGTCCTCGTCGTCGTCGTCGTCCTCGTCGTCGTCGTCGTCGTCCTCGTCCTCGCCCTCGCCCTCGTCGAATTCGTCCTCGTCGACGACGCCCTCGAAGCCGCCGCCGATACCGGGGAAGCCCATCCCGGCGGGCAGTCCCATCGCGGAGAGGTCCAGCCCGCCGGCGACCGATCCCAACGCCTGCCCCGCGACCTTCTCGGCGGCACGCCGGGCGTCATGCACGGCGGCCACGACCAGGTCTTCCAGCGTTTCGATGTCAGCGGGGTCGACGACCGGGGGGGCGATGCGGATTCGCAGCAGGTCGCCGGCGCCGTTCACCACTGCGGTGACCGCGCCGCTGCCGGCCGACCCGGTCACTTCGGTCTCGGACAACGAAGCCTGCGCCCGGGCCATGTCCGCCTGCATCTGTTGCGCCTGCATCAGGAGCTGGCTCAGGTCCGGCATTCCAGGCATCATCGGCGTCATCCTTTCCTCGCGCGCGCTGGGGCCTCGCGCGTCACCGCCACAGTAGTGCGCGACCCTGACGCCCCGGCGCGGCGCAGGCGGCCGTCGGCCGGCACTGCGACGACCACCCCGACGACCACACCGACGACCATACCGACGAGCCGGGCGAAAATGCGCCACCGGCACGGCGCGCGATGGGACAGTGAACCGATGACGGCCCGCCGGAGGACAACCACTGCCGTGCGCGTGGCGTTCGCGACCGTCGCGGGGTGCGCGCTGCTGCTGGCGGCCTGCGCCGCGCCGTCCAACCAGGCCACCCCGCCGACGACCAACAGTGTCACGGCTTCGTCGGTGGCTGCGTCCGAGTCGGGGTCGCGGGTCACCGTCTCGCCGCTGTCCTGGCCAGCGGGCAGCAGCCCGGCCACGCCCAAGCCCTCCACTACGCCCTCCTCATCGGCCGCGCTGACCAGCGCCGTGGTCACCCCGGCCAGCACGCCTGCGTACGTCGACACGACGACCCGGCCGCGAACAACAGCACCGGTTGACCCACCGGAGCCGTCGACCGCCGTCCAGCAGACCACCACCGCACCGCCACCGCCGCCGCCCACCCCTGCGACCCGGGATCCGGCTCCGCGCCGCGGCCCGAACACCGGGGGAAAGGTCGTCGTCATCGACCCCGGCCACAACGGCGGGAACGCCGCTGCACCGGACGTCATCAACGCGCAGGTGCCGGCCGGTTTCGGTCAGACGAAGTCGTGCAACACCACCGGGACCGAAACCAACGGCGGCTTCCCGGAGCACGATTTCAGCTGGGCTGTCGCCAACGATCTGCGGCCGCTACTCGAGGCCGAGGGCATCACGGTGGTGATGACCAGGAGCAGCGACGATGGCGTCGGGCCGTGCGTCAACAAGCGGGCCGCCATCGGCAACGACCGGGCAGCGGACGTCGTGGTCTCCATCCACGGTGACGGCGACGACGCATCGGCCGCAGGCTTCTATGTGATGACGGCCGAGCAGGACCCGGCCGGCGCCGAGATGGCCGCCCGTTCGAAGAGCCTTGCCGTCAACGTCCGCGACGGCCTGGTCAGCGCCGGACTGTCTCCGTCCAACCACCTCGGTACGGACGGGCTGTGGCCGCGCAACGACCTTGCCGGACTGAACCTTTCGGTGCGTCCCACCGTGATGATCGAGGCCGGCAACATGCGCAACGCCTCGGACGCGGCCCTGATGAGATCCGGCGACGGGCAGCAGCAGGTGGCGCAGGGGCTGGCGAGCGGCGTGCTGTCCTACCTCGGAGCCGGCTGAGAACCCCTCCGGTCACCCCAAGAATTTCCGGCGCGGATCAGATGACGTCGGCGGTGACGTCGTGCGGCTGCAACGTCCCGGCGGCGATCTCCGCCGCATAATGGCAGGCCACCCGGTGACCGGGTTGCCGCTCGATCAGCTCCGGTCGATCGGTGTCGCACAACGTCGGCTGCCGCCAGGGGCAGCGGGTGTGGAACCGGCAACCGGTGGGCGGGTTCGCCGGTGACGGCAGATCGCCGGTCAGCAGAATCCGCTCCCGGGCGTCCTCGACGACAGGATCGGGCACCGGAACCGCCGACATCAGCGCCCTGGTGTACGGGTGCAGGGGTTCCCGGTACAGGTCCGAGGAGGGAGCCTCCTCGACCAGCGCCCCGAGGTACATCACCCCCACCCGGTCCGAGATGTGTTTCACCACAGCAAGATCGTGGGCGATGACGACATATGTCAGCCCCAGGTCGTGCTGCAGGTCCTCCAGCAAATTGATCACCTGGGCCTGCACCGAGACGTCCAGCGCGGACACCGGCTCGTCGGCGACGATCAGATCCGGGTTCACCGTCAGTGCCCTGGCGATGCCGATCCGCTGACGCTGGCCGCCGGAGAACTCGTGCGGGTATTTGCGCAGCGCGGTGTTCGGCAGCCCGACCGCCGAGAGGAGTTCGCGCAGTCGCGCGTTCGTCTCCGCGCCGGACTTGTCGAGCCCGTGCGCCTTCATGCCCTCCTCGAGGATGGACTGCACCGACTGCCGCGGGTCCAGCGAGGACAGCGGGTCCTGGAACACCATCTGCATCCGCCGCCGGGCCCGCCGCATCGGCTCTGCCTTGAGTTCGGCGATGTTCTCGCCGTCGAAGATGACCGAACCGGCGGTGGGCTCGATCAACCTCAGGATGCCCCGACCCAATGTCGTTTTGCCGCAACCCGACTCACCGACCAGGCCGTAGGTCTCGCCGCGCCGGACGGCGAGGCTGACCCCGTCCACGGCGTAGACGTAACCGATGGTCTTGTCGATCAGCACGCCCCGCTTGATCGGGAAGTGCACCTTGATGTCGTTGACCTCGAGCAGCACGTCCGCGCCGGCCGTCGCTGCGCTCAACTGGGCCGGCGGGACGTCCGGGATCGGTTCGGACTGGTGCTCTCCCGCAACCCCTTTCGCGGACTTCTCCAGTTGGGCTTCGGTCGTGGCGGCCGCGGTCAACGCATCCGGATCGAGGCGGCTGGCGTCGCTCTCCCAGGCGGGGCCGGTCATGTGTTCTCTCCGGCCCCGGTAGCCGGCCCGGCACCGGCGCCGACGGGCATCACCGGATTGTGGCAGCGCAGCAGGTGCTCGCGCTGCTCCGCCAGCGGCTCGAGCAGCGGCGTCACCTGCGTGCAGAGTTCGATCTCGTGCGAGCAGCGCGGCGCGAAGGCGCAGCCGGACGTCCAGGGAATGTTGTCCGACACCGATCCGACAATCGGCGTGAGGCGCTCGCCCGGGGGGGCATCCAGCCGTGGGATCGACTCCAGCAGCCCGTGCGTGTAGGGGTGCCGCGGCGTGGCGAACAGCTCATGCCGGTCGGCACGCTCCACCACCCGCCCGCCATAGAGCACGTTCACCTCGTCGACAAGACCGGCCACCACGCCGAGATCGTGGGTGATCATGATCAGCGCGGTGCCGTGATCCACGACCAGGGCCTTGAGCACGGCAAGAATCTGCGCCTGGATGGTGACGTCAAGGGCGGTCGTCGGCTCGTCGGCGATCAGCAAGCGGGGCCGGCAGGCCAGTGCCATCGCGATCAGCGCACGTTGCCGCATCCCGCCGGACAGCTGATGCGGGTACTCCTTGAGCCGCCGGGCCGGGTCCGGGATGCCCACCGAATCCAGCAGCTCGCGCGCCTCCGACATGGCGGCGGACCGCTTCATCCCGCGGTGCCGTTCCAGTACCTCGGTGACCTGAATACCGATGGGCACCACCGGGTTCAGCGAGGACAGCGGGTCCTGGAAGATCATCGCGAGGTCGCGTCCACGGCGATCACGCATGTCGCCCAGCGGCAGGCTCAGCAGGTCGGTGCCCTCGAACCGAACAGCGCCGGTGATGGTGGTACCCCGCTTCGGTAACAGTCGCATGATCGCCAGCGAGGTGACCGATTTGCCACAACCGGACTCGCCGACCAGACCCACGGTCTGGCCCGGTGCCACCGAGAAGCTGACGTTGTCCACCGCGGTGAACGGGGCGACACCCTTGCGATTGAACCGAACCGAAAGGTCTTCGACCTCCAGTAACCCCGTCATCTCTCGGATCACCGCCTATTCTTCGGGTCGATCGCCTCGCGAAGTGACTCCCCCAGCAGGGTGAAGCCGAGCGCGACGATGACGATCGCGCCCGCGGGCCAGAACGCCAGGCCCGGGTAGGAGTCGATCCTGTCCTGCGCCTCGCCCAGCATCTGGCCCCATTCAGGTTGTGAGACGTCCTGCGAACCGAGCCCGAGGAACGAGAGCGCCGCGGCATCCAGGATCACGATGGCAACGGTCAGTGTGGACTGCACGATCACCGGCGAGATGGAGTTGGGCAGCATGTGCCGGAAGACGATCGGGGCAGGTTTCACGCCCAGCGCCCTCGCGGCGAGCACATGGTCGGATTCACGCTGGGCCAGCATCTGCCCGCGCAGCAGCCGCGCGAACACCGGGATCTGCGGGATGCCCACCGCGACGATGACGCTGGTCAGATTGGGGTTGGTGAACAGGGCACCGATCGAGATGGCGAGCAGCAGGCTGGGAATCGACAGCATGACGTCGACGACCCGCATGACGACACTGTCGACCCAGCCGCCGAAGGCCCCGGCCAGCAGACCGAGGACGAGGCCGCCGACGAGCCCGATCAGGGTTCCCAGGATGCCGACGAGCAGGGTCTGCCGCGCGCCGACGATCAGCCGGGAGAACAGGTCACGCCCCTGGGTATCCCCGCCCAGGGGGAAACCGGGCTGCCCCGGCGCGATCTCGTTTCGCGCCCTGGAGGTCTGTCCGATCAGCAACTGCGCGCCGGGGTCGTGCGGAGCGATCCAGGGACCGATGATCGCCAGCACGAGGAAGATCCCGATGACGATCGCGCCCACCCAGAACAGCGGCGAGGCCTTGAGCCGGATCCAGGCGTCCTTCAGCAGGGATGTTCCGTCGTCATCGGTGGTGACCAGGGCGTCGATGCGTTGCTTTCGTGCCCGCGAATAGGTCGTGACCATCAGCGGGTCCTGATCCGTGGGTCGGCCAGTGCGTAGCTCAGGTCGACGATGGTGTTGATGATGACGAACGCGGCCGCCGCCGCCAGGATCAGCACCTGAACGACCGGCCAGTCCTTCTGGGTGAAGGAGATCGACAGCGCCTGACCGATGCCCGGGAAGCCGAACACCTTCTCGGTGAGCACCGCGCCGGCAAGCAGGGCCCCGGTCTGCAGTCCGGTTACCGTGATCACCGGCAGCATCGCGTTCCGGAGGATGTGCCGGTCCCGAATGGTCCGGTTGGTCAGTCCCTTTGCCTCGGCGGTGCGGACGAAGTCCTCACCCTGCACCTCGAGAACCGACGACCTGGTCATCCGGAAGATCACCGCGAAGGGGATCGTGCCGAGCGCGATCGAGGGCAGGATCAGGTGCTTGAAGGCGTCCCAGGACGCGTCGAATTCCCGGGTGAGAAGTCCGTCGAGGACGAAGAAGCCGGTCACCCTGGTCGCGTCGATGCCCGGGGTCTGCCGACCGGACGGGGGCAGCACGCCCCACTTGACGGCGAACAGGTACTTGAGCAGGAAGGCCAGGAAGAAGACCGGCACCGCGATGCCGACGAGCGAGAACACGATGAAACTGTTGTCGGCGACGCCGCCCCGACGCTTCGCGGCGAGGTACCCGAGGGGGATGCCGAGCACCAGAGCGAAGATCATGGCGCCGATGGCGAGTTCGATCGTGGCGCCGAACCGCTGGGTGAACACGTCCAGAGCTGGCGTACCCGGGGCTACCTGGGTCGACTGCCCGAAGTTGCCCTGCAGAACCCGGCCGAGGAACTTGAGGTACTGCACGATGACCGGCTGGTCCATGCCGAACAGCTTGGCGAGTTCTTCCCGGCGCTGCGGGGTGGCCCGGTCACCGAGGATGGCGCCCACCGGACCGCCGGGCAGGCTGCGCAGCCAGAGGAAGAGCAACATCGACAGGACCAGGAGCACCAATACCAGTTGCAGCAACCGACGGACCGTGTACCTCAGCATGCGGGACCTGAAGTCTTGCGCACAGCGCCGGCCTCCTCATCTTTCGCGACGTCGCACCAGCACATATACGGAGGAAACGATGGGAACGTGACAGGTAACCGCAGGATCATGCCGGACCGCCGGCCGGGACGGGGCGGCGGGCCGGAAGAACGTCCGGACCGCCGCCCGCCAGTCGCGCTCAGCCCTTGTAGACCCCGACGAACTTCTCGTCGGTCAGCGGGCTCGGAACCAGACCCTGCACGTTCCCGGCGACCACGATGGCCGGCGGGGAGTGCGAGACCGGGACCGCCGGAACGTATTCGGCGGCCAACTTCTTGTTGATCTCCTCGTACGCTGCGGTCCGCTTCGCCTCGTCCGGGATGGCGTCGGCCTCGGACAACTCCTTGGCCAGGGTTGCGCCCCACGCGGACTTGCCGGTGTTGAACCGGTTCTTGACGTCGGTGAAGAACGTACCCACGAAGTTGTCCGGCGTGTTGTAGTCACCGGTCCAGCCGAGCAGGAACAGGTCCGGCTGTCCGGCGTCGACACCGTCGAGGTACCCGCCGTTCCACGGCTTGGAGCTTTCCTTGACCTTGAACCCGACGGCCTCGAGGTCCGTCTTGAACTGGGTGAAGATGCTCTTGGGGTCCGGCATGTACGGCCGGGTGACCTCGGTCGGCCACCAGAAGTTGACCGTCGGATTGGCCTGTCCCGCCTCGGCGAGCAGGTCTTTCGCCTTCTGCGGGTCGTAGCCATACGGCTCGACCTGATCGGTCCAGCCCTCGACCGTGTCCGGGTAGAAGTTGACCGCCACCTTGGCGCCGTCGGGAAGCTGTGAGTCCACGAGTTGCTGCCGGTTCAACGCGTAGGCGATGGCCTGACGCACTTTGAGGTCCTGCAGTGCCGGGTTGTTCTTTTGGTTGATGCCCAGGTAAAGGATGTTGAACGCCGGCCGTACCGCGACGTTGAAACCGTCGCCCTTGAGCGCGTCCCAGTCCGCCGGGTTCGGCAGGTCGTACCCGTCGATGGTGCCGGCCTGCAGTTCCTGCTTGCGAGCGGTCTCGTCCGGAATGATCTTGAAGATCACCGTCTTCGACTTGGCCTTGTCGCCCCAGTAATCCTCGTTGCGGACGATGGTCACGGTGTTGTTCGCCTTGTCGTACGACCCGAACGTGAACGGTCCGGTGCCCGTCGGATGCGCGGTGGCGTACGCCGGGAAGGAGAACGAGTCACCCTCGGCCTTGACGTCGTCCGCGTTGTACTTCTCCAGCGCCGTCGGCGACTGCATCGAGAACGACGGCAGGCCGAGGATGGACGGGAACTTCGAGGTGTAACGGGTCAGCTTGATAACAGCGGAGTTCTCGCCGTCCGCGGTGCAGGAGGCGTAGACGCTCGGAACGGCCTTGCCGGCCTCGTCCTTCTGCCCGTTGAAGCCGCCCATGGTGTCGGACCAGTAGATGGCCTGGCTCGCGCCGGCGCCCTTCTGGTTGTACATCCGGTCCATGTTGAAGCAGACGGCGTCGGCGTTGAACGGAGTGCCGTCGTGGAATGTCACGCCCTCGCGCAGCTTGAAGGTCCACGTCAAACCGTCCTCCGACTGCTCCCACGACTCGGCCAGAGCGGGCTCGACGTCGGCGGTCCCCGGGGTGAATCCGACCAGGCCCTCGTTCATCTGCCGGACCACCCGGAAGGTCTCGCCGTCCTGCGCGTACAGCGGGTCGAACAGGTCGGGGGCACCGGCGGCGCCGAAGATGATCTGACCGTTCGGGTCGGTGGGCCCACCGGCGGCACTGGACGCGCCCGAGGACCCACCGGACGTGGAGGCGGCCTCGCCGCCCGTTGCGCTCGTTGCACTGGACTCGCTGCTGCGGTCCGAACTTGCGCACGCTGACATGGTCAGGACAAGGGCGCCGGCCAGGCCGGCCCCCCACCACAGATGACGTTTCACGCTCTACTACCTCCAGGCTGTTGTGGCGGTGCCGCGGTGCTGTGCTCGAGCGGCGTTGTTTCCGGGACGTTGTCTACAGCGGTATGCGGGTCGTTCAGTGTTCGTGTCCTAGCGACTCGTGCGGTTGCTCCCGCTCCGGTATCCGGGTCCGGTCACCAGGGGCGGTGCGCGGGGCTACCCCAAAGCGGTACTGATGGTCGGTCCGCAGGAGTGTGCACCCAGAAACGAACCGCGTCTCAATCGGAGTGCCGGAGCTGACCGCCCGACGAGCCGCCTGTCACCCGGGGAGGCCGCAGCTGCGTCGTGCTCATGGCACCGTAAACGCCGGTTCCTACCGAGCGCGCGCACCGTCACCGCATCGTTACCTTTGTCGGCCAGCGGCGAACCGTGCGTTCACCCGACATCACGCTCTGTCCGCGGTCACGATTCCGGCGGCACGGGCTGCACGGATCGCCGCGACGCCCTGCGGGCGCGAAGGCGCGCCGCGAGCAGGGCGAGGGCGACCAGCACCAGCAGCATGGCCAGCAGCGACAACGGTCCGATCGCATCCACCCAGCCGACCAGAACGCCCTGCACGCGCCCCGCGGCGTCGATCACCGGGTCACTGGCGTCACCGTTGCCGGCGAACAGCCGGAGCTCGTAGATGCCGTAGTACGTCACGTACAGGCCGATGACGACGAGCAGAACGCCGCTCACCCGGTTGACGTAGGGCAGCATGCGACGTGCTCCGGTCACCACCGAGGCGCTCGCCAGCGCGGTGGCAACGGCAAGCACGCCGACAACCAAAGCCATTCCCAGGCCGTAGGCGACGTAGGCCAAGAAGCCCGAGAACGCGGAGCCACTGCGGAATGTCGCGCTGGTGACGGCCAGGAACGGCCCGACCGTGCAGGACAGCGACGCCAGCGCATACGCGATTCCGTACCCGAGCATGGAGCCGATCCGGCGGGTCGGGGCGCCTCGTCCGGGTCGAGGCAGCAGCAGCGTCAGCTCACGACCGCTGAGCAGGAAGCCGCCCAGGACGATGAGCGCGATGCCGATCACCACGGTGACCGCCGGCAGGTACCGCTCGATGGAGGTGGTCAGTGGTGCGATGACGAGGCCGAACGTTCCGAAGACGAGCACGAAGCCGCTAGCCATGGCGGCGGTTGCGGCCAGTGCCCTTCCCACGGCTCGACCGCGGAACGAGCCGCGGCCCACCGCGTTCCCGCCTGCTGGTGTCGAGCCCGCCGCAAGATCACCGGTCTCGCCTGCGACCACCAGGGAGAGGTATCCGGGCAGCATCGCGAACCCGCACGGGTTGACCGCGGCGACCAACCCCGCAGCGACCGCAAAGCCGAGAGTGTCCAGGTCCACGAGAACGGCCGGTCAGCGCGGCAGTTGAGCGAGCCGGCTGTCGAGTTCGTCCGCCGGGACCCGGCTCTTCACCACGTCGATCGACCCGTCCGCACCGACGAAGGCGTACGCCGGCTGATTGGTGACGCCGAACCGCCGCCAGATGGAGGCGTCCAGATCGGCCAGGTGCTGGAATCCGCCGACGCCGTAGTCGGCGACGAAGGCCTGCATGGCAGGCAGGTCGTCCTGCGCGGCGACCCCGATGAACGTGACATCCGGATGGGCGGCCGCGGCGGCCGCCACCTGGGGCGCTTCGGCACGGCAGTTGGGGCACCACGGCGCCCAGAACCACAGCACCGCGGGTTTCCCCGCCAACGAGGTCGCGTCGAACGGCGCGCCGTCGAGCGTGGTCGCAGTGAATCGCAACATCTCGGGGGCCGCCTGTGCGGTGCTCGCCGCTGGTGTGGTCCGTGCCGCGGGCGGTGGTTGCGGCGCTGATGAGGCGCTGCGGGCGGAGGTCGTGCCGCCAGGGCTGATCGATGCCTGTTCGGGGGCGATCGTTGTCGGTACCGGCCCGCCGGCCAGCGGTGCATACGCCGACCAGGACCCCGATGGGCTTGTCGACGATGCTGCAGATGCGGGCGACAGGCTCGTCGACGTGGGCGCGGCGGTCGTCGGTGACGACGCGGCACACCCGGCCAGCACCACACCCGCCATGGCACACACCAGAGGGACGACACAGCGACGCATCACAGTCACTCCTTCGGCCGGCCGGTCGGCCAGCGGCTCTCTCATCATGTCCGCTGTGTCCGTCCAGCGGGCGGGGACGCCTCTTACGATTCTCTGACGCCTGCTGGTGCGGGCGGCGCCCCCGCTGATTCGGCGGATTCCGACTCACCCATCTCGCCGACTACGGTGGAGGCTGCGACAGGCGGGGTATCGGCCCGTCGAGCGGGCCATGCCCGGACGCACAGATCGAGGGAGACCAGCCATGACGATGACCGAAGTGGCCGCGGCCATCGCGGACCAGCCGACCGCCGCTGCCGCGCCGTGGCCAGGGCTGAACGCCCCGCTGGAGATTGCCGACCCCGAGGTCGCCGGGTACATCGCCCGGGAGGTGCTCCGGCAGCAGGAAACGCTCGAGATGATCGCGTCCGAGAACTTCGCACCGGTGTCCGTCATGCAGGCGCAGGGCAGCGTGCTGACGAACAAGTACGCGGAGGGTTACCCGGGCCGCCGTTACTACGGCGGGTGTGAGCACGTCGATGCCATCGAGACCCTCGCCATCGAGCGGGTCAAGGCGCTGTTCGGCGCCGGGTACGCCAACGTCCAGCCGCACTCGGGCGCCCAGGCGAACGCCGCCGTCATGCAGGCGCTGATCAAGCCCGGCGACACCATCCTCGGGCTGTCCCTGGCACACGGCGGTCACCTGACGCACGGCATGCGGATCAACTTCTCCGGACTGCTCTACAACGTTGCGGCGTACGAGGTCTCCAAGCAGGACTACCGCATCGATATGGACGAGGTGTCCCGCCTCGCGCGCCAGTTCCGGCCGAAGTTGATCATCGCAGGGTGGTCCGCGTATCCGCGTCAGCTGGACTTCGAGCGCTTCCGGGAGATCGCCGACGAGGTCGACGCGTTCCTGCTGGTGGACATGGCGCATTTCGCCGGCCTGGTGGCCGCGGGCCTGCACCCCTCGCCGGTTCCGCACGCGCACGTCACCACCACCACGACGCACAAGACGCTCGGCGGTCCACGGGGTGGCATCATCCTGTCCAACGATCCGGCGATCGCGAAGAAGATCAACTCTGCCGTCTTCCCGGGCCAGCAGGGCGGACCGCTGGAGCACGTCATCGCCGCAAAGGCTGTCGCCTTCAAGATGGCCGCCGACCCGTCGTTCACCGAGCGTGCGGAGCGGACCATTCGCGGGGCCCGGCTGCTGGCGGAGCGGCTCGTGCAGTCCGACGTCGCCGGGGCCGGCGCTGCGGTGCTGACCGGCGGTACCGACGTCCATCTCGTCCTGGTGGATCTGCGCCACTCCGATCTGGACGGCCGGGCCGCGGAGGACCGGCTGCACGACGTAGGCGTCACTGTCAACCGGAACGCTGTCCCGTTCGACCCCAGGCCACCGATGGTGACATCGGGGCTCCGGATCGGAACCCCGGCCCTTGCGACGCGGGGTTTCCAGGACGCCGACTTCGTGGAGGTGGCCGACATCATCGCGGGTGCCCTGGTGGAACCGGTCGGTGACCTCGATCCCGCGGTCCGCACGGCGCTGCGCGCCCGGGTGACGGCACTGGCCAACGCGCATCCGCTCTACCCGGGTATCGGGGTCACTGCATGACGGTGCGGGTCGAGAAGGTGGTGACCGCAGGCACTTTTCAGCTGGACGGAGGAAGCTGGGACGTCGAGAACAACGTCTGGCTACTCGGTGACGACGACGAGGTGGTCGTCATCGATGCCGCCCATGATGCGGCAGCGATCGGAGAGAAGGTCGACGGACGCCGGGTCGAGGCGATCCTGCTGACCCATGGCCACAACGATCACGTCAATGCAGCGCCGGAACTGGCGAAGCGAACCGGCGCCATGATCTGGCTGCATCCGGCGGACGCTCCGTTGTGGGGGATGACGCATTCGGCGGTCCAGCCAGGTGCGGAATTGCATGGCGGTCAGGTCTTCACGGTAGCCGGCACGGACATCCACGTGCTGCACACCCCTGGCCACAGTCCGGGCGCCGTCAGTTTTTCCGTCCCCGCGCTGGACATGGTGTTCACCGGTGACACACTGTTCGGCGGCGGCCCCGGAGCGACCGGCCGGTCGTTCTCCGACTTCCCGACGATCATCGATTCGATCAGCCACAAGCTGCTGACCCTGCCGGCGTCGACGGTGGTGCACACCGGGCACGGTGACGACACCACGATCGGCACCGAGGCGCCGCAGCTCGACGACTGGGTCGTCCGCGGGCACTGACCCAGGTCACGCCGTCAGCTGTCGGTCATCATCGGGTGACCGTGCGACATCGGCTGTCCGGGCTGCGGCGGACCGACCCGCATCGGACGCATCATCTCGTTGTCCTCGTGCTCCACGATGTGGCAATGCCAGACGAATTGACCAGCATGACCGAACCGCATCCGGATCCGGGTGACCTCGCCGGGATAGGCGATCACCGTGTCCTTCCAGCCCTTTTCGGTCGGTTCCGGCCGGCGGGGCGAACTGGCCGGGTCGACGGAGACGGTGCCGTCGTCCTCATTCACCAGGGCGGCCTGCCGGTTGACGACCTGGAAGAAGACGTCGTGCACGTGCATCGGGTGGGCGTCGGCCGTGGTGTTGTAGATCTCCCACAGTTCGACGGCGCCGACCGCCGGGTTCTCGGTGATGTCCTCACTCCACATCCTGGGGACGTACCTCCCGTCGGCTTCCACGGTGCCGAGCTTGGCCGCGATCGGCGCATCGGCGGCGTCCATCGACATTTCCTCGGCCAGCACCAGTTTGCGGGTCTGACGGGTGCGCAGCGGGGCCACCCGCGGGAGCCGCAGGAACGACGGCGGAGTGCTCCTATCCGGTCCAACGGCAGGAACAACCCTCAATTGGAGTACCTGACCGGTGGTGTCCGGATCCGCCACCTCGTCGATCGGCAGGCCATTGAATGGTTCGTCGGGACCGGCATTGCGCAACACGTGATTCCCGCGGGGAACGGCAGTGAAGTCCACGATGATGTCCGCCCGCTCGGCCGGCGCCATCAGCAGCGTGTTGCCACCCGCGGTGAGGTCGACCGGTGCGGTCAAAAAACCGCCCTCGGTCCCGATCTGCCAGACCTTGACACCCGGGATGCCGGCGAAATCGAGGATGAGGAAGCGCGAGTTGCAACCGTTCAGCAACCGGAAGCGATAGCGGCGCTTCTCCACCGTCAGGAACGGCCAGGTGTTTCCGTTGACCATCATCGCGTTGCCGAAGAACTCCGGATTCCAGATCGGCGGAACATCGCCATCGGGAATGTATGGCCCGGTGGTTTCATCGAAGTAGCGTCTGGAATCGGGGTAGAACAGGGAGCCGTCGTCGTTGAACGACCGATCCTGAATGGCCAGTGGTATCTCGTAGTACCTCTTGTTCGACGGAGAACGATCGCCGTCCTTGGGGGCCGGCCCCGGCAGGACCGCGCGACGCCGCGTTCGCGAATCGAGAACCGCGTCATCGCCGTCGGGGCCGCCGCGGATGACGAAGAACCCGACCGGCCCGGCGTAGACGTTGAGGCGGGTCAACCCCAGGGAGTGGTCGTGGTACCACAGCGTCGACGCCCGTTGCTCGTTCGGGTACTGATATGTCGCGGATCCCGGAGCCCAGCGGACGCTGAACTTGGTCATCGCCTTGTGGTGGAAGAAGTCGTACCAGGTGCCCGAACGCGCGAAGCCCGCCGGGATGTTGTAGGCGGCTGGTAGGAACCAGGCTTCCGGGTACCCGTCGCTCTCATCGCCCACGCCCACAGATCCATGAACGTGCGTCACGGTCGGGACGGGACCTGTGTACGGGCCCGGTGTCTGGTCGAATGACGGCCTGGTGTCGCGGCCGGACTGTCCACCGCCCGGATTTGCCCAGTGCAGGGTGGGATCAGCAGGCAGTAGATGCGGCAGGTACCGACCCGAGCGGTCGGTCAGGGCATTGATCCACTTGACTCGGACGGGCCGGCCGTAGTCAGCCTCGATGGTAAGGCTCGGCGCGTTGTGGATGGTGACGGCGTGCGGACCGCGACCATTCTCCGGTCCGTAACCCCACACCGTTGTCGGCGGCAGGGGCTTCGGCAGAATCTGCTGCCGGAACTGCCGCACCGAGATCTCGTAGTAATCGGCGTTCTTGCCGCCCCGCACGCTCACCCGGCCGGCCTTGGGCATCACCGGGGGAATCAGTAGGGGGGTGACGAATTTCGAGATGGTGCTCGGCTGTAGGGGAAGTTCGTCGTCCGGTACGAGCGCCTGCACCGCCACCGGCCGCCCACCCAGGGACGTCACGAAGTACAAACCGATTCCGGCACCCGCCGCCTTGAATACTGTTCGCCGCGTAACACGGCCTTGGCCGTCCGTGACATTTGTCGTCATGACTTGTAGTCCGATCGGTAAAACGGTGGATGAGTTGGCCTAGTGAAACACTCGGCGCGACTCACGCACAGTGTCCAAAGTATCTTTCTTGCTTCACGAATAGGTGGTTATGGGTCGTCAGTAGTGCGCGCAGCGACAGAGAGTCAACGAACCCGAACACGTCCGTGGATAATTCGCATATGGATGGTTCGTCGGTCGATCAACTCGCCCGCGCCGGTCAGGTCTTCGGTGCGCTGGTCGAAGAGGTCTCTGCGACGCAGTGGACGCTGCCGACGCCGTGCACGGAGTGGACGGTGCGGGACCTGGTGGTGCACGTCATCCTGGGCAACCACCGCTTCGCGGACGCCCTGGCACCCGAGCGAGAGCCCACCCTGCCCGATGCCACAGCTGCGTGCGCGGCCGGTGGCGTCGACCTACGACAGGAGTTCAGGCGATCCGAAGATCTTTTGCTGCAGATGTTCTCCCGTCCCGATGCGCTGAGCCGCAGCATCACGGTGCCCTTCGGCACGATCCCCGGAGCTGTCGGATTGCACCTTCGGATCACCGAGATGCTCGTGCACGGCTGGGATCTGGCTGTGGCGATCGGGGTGGCGATCGGGGTGGCGATCGGGGTGGCAAGCGGGGCGACGATCGGAGCCGACGTCACCTTTCCGGAGGATCTGGTGGAGCAGGAGCTGCGATTCGCAGAGCAGAATTTGAGCGCGATCGCGCCGGCTCGGAGCCCGTTCCGATCCCCCCGCCCGGTGCCCGACCAGGCACCTGCGATCGAACGGCTGGTGGCCCTGCTCGGCCGGGAAACCTAGACCGAAGGGTCCAAGGGCCTGGCCCCGAGCTGGGCCGACAGGAGTGCCATTGCGACCTGTTCAGGGTCGCGGACGAGTGGGGCGGCTACCGACGGGTCGAGCGGTTCCCCGTAATTGTCCGGAATATCGTCGTCGGGGATGTCGTCGTCGGGGACGTCCTCGTCGGGCGGCGGCGCTACCAACTCGGCGCTGCCTACCGGGAATGCAGCACCACTCGGCCGACCTGACGCCGCGATCGCCGGGATGGGCCCGGACGGGGTGGACTGCCCTGCTCCCGCGGGCGAACCGGTGGTGCAGGCGATCGACCAGTCGACGCCGAGAACGTGTTTGATTGCTCCGCGCAGCAGGTCTGCGTTGGCCGGCTCGAGCACCCGCCGGGCCGTTCCGGTCGACGGCATGGTCAGCTGCAGAACCCCCGACTCGACAGCGATGACGGTCGCCGACTCCAGCAGGATCTGCGTCGTACGCCGACGCTCCTTGACGGCGGCCAGCACCTCGGACCACACCCGACGCACATCGGTGACGCCGATCGTTTCCGCTCCTGTTGGCGAAGCGTCGGTCGGGGCAGTATCGCCTGACTGCGCCTTGGCGGACCCATCGCTACCGCGCCGCGACGTGCTCAACGTCGGTGGTACCGGCAGTCCGAGGTCCGGTCCCGCACGGCGCACCGGCGTCGATGTGGGCCCGGCCTGCTCGGTGGCCGCCGGTCTTTCGGCAGCCTGCGATCCCACATCCTGCGCCGCATCATCCGCGACGGGGTGTTCTACTTCGCTGCGTCGGCGGCCTGCCGGCACCCCGCGCGCGGGTTCGACGTCAGCGGCAGGGGGCGCCGGAACCACAGCGAGTCGGGCTTGGCCGCGCGGCTGATCGATGGACCGGGATGCCCGCGGCTCGCGGTCGGCCGTTGCGTGCTCGGCGGCGATATCCATCCGCCGCTCCATCCGTTCCAGGCGCTGCAGCAGGGACGGGTCGCCCGCGGTCGATCCCGGCAACAGCATGCGCGCGCACAGCAACTCGAGCACCAACCGGGGCGAGGTCGTCCCCCGCATGTCCACCAGGCCGGTGTGCAAGACCTCGGCCATCCGGGTGAGCGTCGCCATCCCCAGCCGATCCGCCTGGCCGACCATCGCGGCCAATTCGTCCTCGGGCGAATCGATCAGACCCTTCCCGACAGCGTCGGGTACCGCATTGAGGATCACCAGGTCGCGAAGCCGCTCCAGCAGATCGGCAGCGAACCGTCTCGGGTCGTGACCGGCCTCCACCACCCTGTCGACCGCCCCGAAAACGGACGCACCGTCACCGGCGGCGAGGGCGTCCACCACCTCGTCGATCAGGGCAGCATCGGTCACCCCGAGCAGGGCCACCGCGCTGCGGTAGGTCACGCCCGCCGGACCCGCGCCGGCCAGCAACTGGTCCAGCACCGACAGCGAATCCCGTGCCGAGCCGCCGCCCGCCCTGATCACCAGCGGCAGCACCGCCGGCTCCACGATCGCGCCCTCTTCCGCGCACAGCCGCTCGAGCAATGCGCGCAGCGTGGTGGGCGGGATCAGCCGGAACGGGTAGTGGTGGGTGCGGGACCTGATGGTGGTCAGCACCTTGTCCGGCTCGGTGGTGGCGAAGATGAAGACCAGATGCTCCGGCGGTTCCTCGACGATCTTCAACAGGGCGTTGAAGCCCTGGGTCGTCACCATGTGCGCCTCGTCGATGATGAACACCCGGTAGCGCGACTCGGCGGGCATGTAGAAGGCCTTGTCCCGCAGGTCCCTGGTGTCGTCCACGCCGCCGTGACTGGCCGCGTCGAGCTCGACGACGTCCAACGAGCCGGGCCCCTCCGGGGCCAGTGCTATGCAGGACGGGCACTCACCGCACGGGTCCGGCGTGGGGCCGTGAACGCAGTTCAGCGAGCGCGCCAGGATCCGTGCCGATGACGTCTTACCGCAGCCCCGCGGTCCGGAGAACAGGTAGGCGTGATTGATGCGCCCCGCGGCCAGCGCGGTCCGCAGCGGCTCGGTGACATGCTCCTGACCCACCACCTCGGAGAAGGTCGCGGGTCGGTACTTGCGGTAGAGGGCGAGCGCCACGGACCGAGGCTACGGCAGCCGGGCGACACTCCACGCGCGTGCGAACCGGCGGTGGACAACAGCCGCTCGAAGAACAGCGGCGCCGCGGCTCGGCCAGCCGCCGGCGACTGCGGGAGTCGATCGGCTGCCAGAACGTGCGGACCCGGCGGGCGGCCGGCCCGCCCTGGAACGGAAGGGGACCCCCGCACCCGTCAGAGCTCACGGACCCTTGCTGCCTTCCGGCCCTGGGGGGGTTGATGAGATGGACGCCGCGGGGGTCCGGCGACAAGTGTAGCGGGGCAGGGCAGATGGCACCGACGATGAAGCCCGGATGCCCTGGGTGCGATACACGGTGGCCATGGTCATCGGGTGCCTGGCCTGGGCCCTGATCTATGCCACGGTCGGTATCGCCGCATTCGAGGCGTCGATCGCACTCGCCGCGCGGTCGCCCTGGATTCTGGTGGGTGTCATTCTGCTGGTAGCTGCAGTCGTGGTTGCTGCCCTGGCGTACCGACGTCGCAGGTCTCGCGAGCTCGGGGCCCTTCCTGGCGGCGAGTCCGGCGCCGGCTGACGGTCATGGTCGGGACCATCCCGGCCCTCCGGTTAGACTGCACGGCGGCGTTGTTGCCGTGACGACGCAGCTCCCAGTTGCCCGCCGTCACCGGGGTCCATCGGACTTCACGGCGCATCGCGGCGGCCAGGAGGATTCGCCTAGTGGCCTATGGCGCACGCTTGGAAAGCGTGTTGGGTTAACGCCCTCGGGGGTTCGAATCCCCCATCCTCCGCCAGCATGAGGACTACAAACACCAGCGGCCCTGGCAGCAGAACACTGCCGGACCCGGTCTTCGGTCTGAGTTGTGGTCTCAGTTGCCATCCGAACCGGTCCGTTCGTCGGGGAAAAGTCGAATGGATCAGCCGCCCGTCGGCGTATCTCGCAGGAGGTCCGCGGCGCGCAGTGCTGCCCGGATGCCGTCGACCTCGGCCGCGCTGAGCCACGCTTCCAGCCCTCCGCCGCTGCCGTCGTCGGTGATCAGGCGGCCGTCCTCGTGAAGCTCGGCGGTGCCGGCCGGCGAGTCATCCGCGCGCCAGGTGATCCGGAGCAGCACCCGCCCTGGCGGGTAGTGGGGAACCGGGACACCAGGCGGGCCGGCGAAGAGGAGGTGCAGAAGGGCGCCCAGTTGGGGAACGGCCAGCGGTGACCCGGCGACGTGGGTGACCGTCTCGGTGCCGTCCGCCTGTCGCACTTCCCAGGTGGTCGACTGTTTCGCGGGCGGCCGATCACCGGCAGGCTCGCTCGGGTCCGGGTCGGGATACAGGCGGGGCAGCCGGGTTCCGGGTCGCGGGCCGGGATCGTCCCCGGTCACGGGGCAACCCCGGGCTCGGCGTCGGTCGGCGAACGGCTCCCGGCGTCGGTCGGTGCTGGACTTCCTGCGTCGGTGGGGCCCGCCCCGCCCGCGGCAGCGGAATCGGCGGCCGCTTGGGCTTCGGCGCGGGAGCGTGGCGGCCCCAGCGCCCACTCGGCCTCTGTGGTGACCTGGGACAGGGCCTTGTAGAAGGTCGCGTAGTGCCGCTCGCGGACCTCGTTCCCCCACGACATGATTCCGCCGTTGTGCTCGATCGCGGCCCCCGGCAGGTAACGGCCGGCAGCGTTGGTCATCTCGGCGGCGCTCACGTCGTGGGAGGCAGTGCCGCCGATCGCAGTGGTCCCGTGCGCATACTCGTCGTCCAGGCCGAACGCGTGCCCGAACTCGTGCGTGGCTGTGTTCATCCGCCCGCCGCCGTCGACGAGCAGGTCCACCCGGCGGTCGGCCGGGGTGTCCTTGTTGATCGGGTCGGCTCCGGCCGAACCCCGCGAGTCATCCCGCACCCGGGTGGCCACGTTGTGGAATCCGTTGTCCACCAGGAATTTCCGGACGGCCGCGGCCCGCCGGTCGGTCAGGCCCTGGTTGTAGACGGTCGTACCGCGACTGCTGGCGTGCGACTCGAGGACCACCTGGACCTCCTGATGGGCGGCGTGCCCCAGCGCGCCGTCGAAGTTGGCGATGAAACTGGTCAGGGTCGCGGTCGCGGCCGGGGTGATCGCGTCGGAGTCGTTGTCGAAACGCACGGTCTCCTTGAGCAAGTCGTACTCTTTCGGCCCCAGCGATGTGCTGGCCAGCCGCATCGACTGGTCGCGGGCGTCCGTCCCACTGCCGCGGCTGACCTGGTGCGGCAGGCCGAAGGTACGCAGACTCTCGCCGGGTGGGGTCTTGAAAGTCTCCAGCTCCATATGATCGGTGGCGGTCCGGGCACGGTCATGGACGTCCAGGGCGATCTGGACCGTCGAGCCGATCCACTGGTGCTGGGCCAGGTTCAGGAAGAACTCGAATTTGCCTCCCCAGGCGCCCTGGATGAGCGGTATCAGCGAGGCGATCCAGCTGCCGCCGTCGCCGCGTTCGCCGGGTGACCACTGGTAGCGAAGGGCGGCCGCTGTACGGGCCGGCTCCGGCATCGCGTTGATAGCCGCGGCAAGCCCCGCCACCTCGGGAAACGCCGGAGTGACCAGGCCCGTCGACGGGTCGGTGACGAGCAGGTCCTTGAACCGGACGGCGATCGTCATCGAGTTGGTCAGCCGGCCAGGGCCGGTTCCCGGAACATAAGTCGCGCTGAAGCCGCCAAGCCCGGCGTCACCGATGACGTCCTGCGGACCGTACGCACCGTGGGCGACGAAGGCGTCGGCCCGGGTCAGGTTGGTGCGGGGATCGGCGAGTCCGACCAATCCGCGGCGGGCATCGCGTAGCAGGTGCCCCACATCGCGGGCCAGATCCCGCTGAACGGTGGATGTTGCCGACGTCATCGCGGAGGCGACGGCGGCGTTTCCGACCTGCCGCTGCAGGGCCAGTACGCCGGCCTCGGACGAGCGCAACGCACTGGATCGCGAAAGCAGGCTCCATTGCTGCTGGAACCCGCTGGTGGCAGCGTCGGCGTGCTGCTTCATCCCGGTCTCCCGTACTCGGTGCCACTTGATCGGCGCCTGATCGATCGTAGGCGCCTGATCGGCTCTGGTGGTGCCCCGAAGGGCAAGCGGAAGGGCACGTCGGAGGGGTCGGCTGCCGCGGCGGTGAGCACGGCGTCGACTCGGGCTAATTCGGTAGGTCGACGACGTCGAGGGCGGACTCCAAGCCGGCGAAGTCTCTCCCGTTTCGGGTCAGGAGAGTGAGGCCGTGGCGGGCTGCGGTCGCGGCGATCTGCAGGTCCAGGCGGCGTGGCCGTGGGTTGCGCCCGTATTGGCGAACGAGGGCGGCCAGCGTCCCGTAGTACTCAGCGGCGGCCACGTCGAACGACAGCACCTCGAACCGGTCCAGAATCGCCTGAACACGCCGACGCCGGTACATCTGCGTGAGCGGATCTGCCGCGGCGGTCACGCCGTAGTGCAATTCGGCGATCGTCACCGCGGATACCGCGACCTCGTCGGCGGCCTTGGCGACCTGGGCCGCCGGGAAGTCGATCAGGACCGAGGTATCCAGCAGCGCGCGGCGCAACACGCTCGCGGTCATTGCGGCTCCGGGCCAAACGGATCGGTCGGCTCGTCCGGACCAAAAATATCGTCGGCCGCTGCCAGATCGGCCCGCCACGCCGCAGGGTCCGACGCCGGGTCCGCGGCGAAAGCCTCGATCAGTTCGACAACGGGGACGAACCGGCGCCTGCCCGTGGCCGACCGGTGCGGCACCACATCGGCAACCGCACGACCGTTGACGGTGACTACGAAGGACTCGCCCTGGGCAACCCGCCGCATCACCGCCGCGTTGTCGTTGCGCAACTCGGATTGACGGATCTCCACGCTCATAGCGCAACTATAGCGTTCTCATAGCGACGAGCTGCCCGTGTGCGCAGAGCGATCGGCCTGCGTTGTCAACGAAGCAGTTGTCAACGAAGCAGTTGTCAACGAAGCGGCGACGGCGGCTTCGACGTGCAGGCGGGTGGTGGGAAAAACCGGGACGGGACTGTCCGTGCCGCAGATCAGCAGTTCGATCTCGGTGCAGCCGAGCACGACACCCTCTGCACCGGATCGGACCATGCGCACGATGACGTCGCGGTAGACCTGGCGGGACTCCTCGCGGATCACCCCCAAGCACAGCTCGTCGTAGATGATGCGATGTATCTCGGACCGATCATCCGGCGGTGGGATGAGCACTCGCAGACCGTGGCTGGTGAGCCGGTCGCGGTAGAAGTCCTGCTCCATGGTGAATGCGGTACCCAGCAGCCCGACCGTTACCAGCCCCGCCCGTGTCACCGCTTGTGCGGTGGCATCGCCCAGATGCAGCAGCGGGATACCGATGGCGGCCTGGACCTGGTCGGCGACCTTGTGCATCGTGTTGGTGCAGATCAGCAGCATTTCCGCACCGGCCGCCTCGAGTCCCTTGGCCGCCTCGGCGAGCAGTCGCCCAGCCTCGTCCCACCGCCCGGCGACCTGCGGCGCCTCGATGTCGGCGAAGTCCACCGACGCCAGAACGATCCGCGCCGAGTGCAGACCACCGAGCCGCTCGCGAACCAGCTCGTTGGCCAACCGGTAGTACTGCGCGCTGGACTCCCAGCTCATCCCACCGAGCATCCCGACCACCCGCGGCGCGCTCGTCGTCACAACAAGCAGCCTGTCATCAACCACGCCGGCCTGCACCGCAAGCGCCCTGTCAGCAGCGGCTCACCGCTCCCCGTTCGGCTTGACCGAAAGGCGGTCCAGAGCCTGATCACGCGCCGGACACCGTGGGGTCCTGTGGGGACCCGGCGAGCAGGGCCGCATCCGGTGCTGCGGCGTCCGGCGACCTGATCGTCAGCAGCGCCAGCACCCCGCCCGCACAACACAGCCCGCCGGCAATCAGCACCGCCCGCTGGAAGCCGGCCGACAGCAGCGCCGGATCGGCGTATGCCGTCGGTGTGATCCCGGCCAACGAGGGCAGCACGGCGACCGCGATCAACCCGGCGACCCTGGCGACGTCGTTGTTGATGGCGGAGGCGATGCCCGCCTGATGGTCCGGAGCGGCGGCCAGCACGGTGGAGGTCAGCGGCGCCACGGTGAACGAGAGGCCGAGCCCGAACAGCACCATGGGCGCGAGGACGTCACCGACATAAGTGGCGTCCGGGCCGACCCTGGTGAGCCACGCCATCGCAAGGCCCGCGACGATCGGCCCCACCGTCATCGGCAACCGCGGTCCGATCCGAGCCGACAACCGCCCCATCCGCGCGGACAGCAACAGCATCATCCCGGTGATCGGCAGCGTCGCGGCGCCCGCCTGCACCGGGGTGAACCCGGCGACCAGCTGCAATTGCACGGGCAGCAGGAACAGAGCGCCGGACAGCGCCGCGTACACGGTGAAGGTGACCAGGTTGGCCGAGGTGAACTGGCGGGACTTGAACAAGCCCAGCGGCAGCAACGGGTTCTGCTTGTGACCCTCCAGCACGACGAACGCGATGAGCAGCGCGACACCGGCTGCCGTCACGGCGATGTCGACCGTGGACCAGTTGCGGCCCGGCCCCTCCGTCAGGCCGTACACCAGCGCACCCAACCCGACGGAGGCCAGCACGGCTCCAGAGATATCCAGCCGGCCTTCCGCCATCTCGTCCCGTGATTCGGGGATGTACCTGGTGCTGATCAGGATGACGACGACCGCGATCGGCACGTTGATCAGGAAGATCAGCCGCCACCCCCACGGGGCAACGCCCACCAGCACGCCGCCGAGGATCGGGCCGAACGCTGTTGCCACGCCGCCCAGGCCGGACCACGCGCCGACGGCTGTCGACCTGTCCTGCTTACGGAACGAGGCCTGCAGGATGGCCAGCGAGCCGGGGGTCAGCAGCGCCGCACCGACACCCTGCAGCGCACGCATGGCGATCAGCAGTTCGGTACCGGGAGCCACTGCACAGCCGACGGAGGCGGCGGTGAACCAGAGCACCCCGAGCACGAAGATCCGGCGCCGACCCATCCGGTCGCCGAGGGACCCGCCGAGCAGCAACAGTCCGGACAGGGTCAGCGTGTAGGCGTTGAGAGTCCACTGCAGGCTGGTCAACCCGCCGCCGAGATCCTCCCCGATCCGCGGGAGCGCAACGTTGACGACGGTGGCGTCCAGCTGCGCCAGCCCACTGCCGAGGACGGTGGCCGTCAGCACCCACTTGCCGCGGGCGGACCCGTAGACCAGGGGCTCGGCCGAGGCGGGGCCGGGTGGCATCGCACTGCTGCCCGCACGTGACACCGGCCCACCGCCCGTCTGTTGACTGATCGGGACAACCGCCGTGCCTCGGCGGTTACTCCCGCGTAGGCGTTCGCCGTCAGCGAAGACTTGAAGTCTCACGGAACAAAGGTGGGCGCCAGCGCATTGAGCCAGACACGCTCAACGTGAAGGGTTCGCTTCCATGCCAGATATCCGCCGTCTGCCGGTCCTGTCGCTCACCGATGTCGTCGTTCTGCCGGGGATGGTCGTGCCGATCGAGCTCGACGAGCCGGCTCAGGCCGCCGTCGACGCGGCCAAGTCCGCACGCTCGGGTGAGGCAGCCGATGGCACCCCTGACGGTGCCGGGGAACTGCTGCTCGCCCCGCGCCTGCAGGACCGCTATTCCGCTTTCGGCGTCGTCGCAACTGTCGAGCAGGTCGGTCGGCTGGCCGGTGGCGCTCCCGCCGCCGTTCTCCGTGCCGGACGACGCGCCCGCATCGGCACCGGTGTCACCGGCCCAGGCGCCGCTCTGTGGGTGGAGGCCGAACTGGTCGACGACGTACCGACCACCGATCGGACCAGAGAGCTTGCGGCGGAATACAAATCGCTGGTCATCGCGAACCTGCAAAAGCGTGATGCCTGGCAGGTGATCGACACCGTCGAGAAGATGACGGATCCGTCCGTGCTGGCCGACGCGGCCGGCTGGGCACCGTACCTGAGCAACGAGCAGAAGCGCGAGATCCTCGAGACCCCTGACGTCACGCGGCGTCTCGAGCTGCTGATCGGTTGGACGCGCGCGCATCTCGCGGAGATGGATGTCGCTGAGAAGATCCGTGACGACGTCCGCGACGGCATGGAGAAGGGCCAGCGGGAGTTCCTGCTGCGCCAGCAGCTCGCCGCCATCCGCAAGGAACTGGGTGAGGGCGAGCCGGACGGCGCCGAGGACTTCCGCAGCCGGGTCGAGCAGGCCGATCTGCCGGAGAAGGTCCGCGAGGCGGCGCTGCGCGAGGTCGGACGGCTGGAGCGGGCGAGCGACCAGAGCCCCGAGTCCGGCTGGATCCGCACCTGGCTCGACACCGTGCTCGAGATCCCATGGCAGAGCAGGACCGACGACAACACCGACGGCACCGCCGCCCGCGCGGTTCTCGACTCCGATCACCACGGGCTTGATGACGTGAAGGACCGGATCGTCGAGTACCTGGCCGTTCGCAGCCGCCGCGCGCAACGCGGGCTGCAGGTCGTCGGCGGACGCGGCTCCGGCGCCGTCATGGTGCTCGTCGGCCCGCCAGGAGTCGGCAAGACGTCGCTCGGCGAATCGGTGGCCCGTGCCCTGGGCCGCACGTTCGTCCGCGTCGCCCTCGGCGGGGTGCGGGACGAGGCCGAGATCCGCGGTCACCGCCGGACGTACGTCGGCGCGCTGCCCGGTCGGATCGTCCGCGCCGTCACCGAGGCGGGGTCGATGAACCCCGTCATGCTGCTCGACGAGATCGACAAGGTCGGCGCCGACTACCGGGGCGACCCGGCCGCAGCCTTGCTCGAGGTGCTGGACCCGGCGCAGAACCACACGTTCCGCGACCACTACCTGGACATCGACCTGGACCTGTCCGATGTGCTGTTCCTGGCCACGGCCAACGTGCTCGACACCATCCCGTCCGCATTGCTGGACCGGATGGAGCTGATCACGATGGACGGCTACACCGAGGAGGACAAGGTTGCCATCGCCCGCACCCACCTGCTGCCGCGGCAGGTCGAGCGGGCCGCGCTGAACCCCGACGAGGTGGAGCTGACCGATGCCGCACTGCGCAAGATGGCCGCCGACTACACCCGTGAGGCCGGCGTGCGGCAGCTGGAAAGGCTGCTGGCCAAGGTCTTCCGCAAGGTCGCGACCAAGCTGTCGACCGGCGCCGCGGCCCCGATGGTGGTGGATGAGCCGGACCTGCGCGAGCTGATCGGCCGGGCGCGGTTCACCTCCGAGACAGCTGAGCGCACCGCAGTTGCGGGTGTCGCGACGGGTCTGGCCGTCACCGGGATGGGCGGTGATGTGCTGTTCATCGAGGCCAACGGTGTTCCGACGGCGGAAGCCGGCCAGGGCAGCCTGACGCTGACCGGGCAGCTCGGGGACGTGATGAAGGAGTCCGCACAGATCGCGCTGTCCTACATCCGCTCGCACGCCGACGAACTCGAGATCGACCGTGCGGCAATGGATCGGCGGATCCACCTGCACGTTCCGGCCGGTGCGGTCCCGAAGGACGGGCCCTCGGCGGGCGTGACGATGGTGACGGCGCTGGTATCGCTGGCGACCGGCCGGCCGGTCCGCTCGGACGTCGCGATGACCGGTGAGGTCACGCTCAACGGTCGGGTCCTGCCGATCGGCGGCGTGAAGCAGAAGTTGCTGGCGGCGCAACGCGCGGGCGTCACCACGGTGTTCATCCCGGCCCGGAACGAGCCGGACCTGGACGACGTGCCGACGGAGGTCCTCGAGGCCCTGACGGTGCATCCGGTCAGCGACGTGGCGCAGATCCTGGCGCAGGCGCTGGAGCCCGCTGCGGTGGTGGACGCAACCGTCGCGCCTGCGGTGGCGGCCGCCTGACGCCGAGGCTGGACCGGCACTGTCGGGGTCGAGCTGCGTCAGGACGGGGCCGGCGTACACGGCTCGGTCCGGTCGGCTGACACTCGCACGTCGAGGTCGAAGTCGTCCGGCGGCAGGTCGCGCGGGTGCTGTCCCTCGATCATGACGCCACCGGGTTCGCTGACGTCGGAACCCGTGATCCGGTCATCGCGAGCCTGCTCGAGCTCGCGCCCGGGTTGCTTCCGCCGCTGTTCTACTCGCCGTACGAGGCCGCGGTGTGGTCGGTCATCAGTGCGCGTCGTCCGGCGAAACAGATGGCAGAGGTGCGTCGCCGGCTGTCCGAGCAGTTCGGCGCGGTATTTCGATTGGCCGGGCAGTCATGCGCCGCGCTGCCGACTCCTACTGAGCTGCTGCGGGTCTCGGGGTTCCCCGGACTGACCGCTGAGAAGATCGACAGGCTGCACGGCATCGCGCGCAAGGCCGCCGATGGCCTGCTCGACGCGGATCGACTGCGGCACATCGGCCCTGAGGCGAGCACCGACGACCTGCTGAGACTGCGGGGTATCGGTCCGTTCTATGCCTCGCTGATCGCCATCCGGGCGGTTGGATTTCCCGATGTGCCGCCGGCCGACGAACCCATGCTCCGTGATCTGGTGACGCAGCTGTACCGGATGCCCGAGCCGTGCACCCACGAGCAATTCCTGGAGATCGCCGAAGCGTGGCGGCCCTACCGCACGTGGGCCGGGGTGTTGATCCGGGCGGCCTCCGGTCGACTGGCCGCGCCGGCCGCATCGGGAACAGCTCGTCCGGGACCATGAGCGATGCCCGAACTGCGACACGGGGCCGACGGGACCGTCTCTCGAGGATCAGCCTTGAATCCGGCTCACGTGCCCAGCCCATTCTTTGTCGCGGAGCTCGACCTTGCGCAATTTGCCGGTCGCGGTCTTGGGCAGCTCCTGGACGAACTCCACCGCCCCGGGGGTCTTGAACCGGGCTATCCGCGACTGCACATGGGAGATCAACTCGACGTCGCTGACCTCGACGCCAGGCCTGAGAACGACGAACGCCTTGGGCCGTTCGCCCCACTTCTCGTCCGGGACGCCGACGACTGCGGACTCGAGCACCCCTGGGTGTGAATCGATTGTCTGCTCGACTTCGATGGTCGAGATGTTCTCCCCGCCGGAGATGATGATGTCCTTCTGCCGGTCGCGCAGTTGTATATACCCGTCGGGGTGTTGAACGCCGAGATCGCCCGAGTGGAACCAGCCGCCCCGGAACGCCTGCTCGGTGCCCTCCTGGTCCTGGTGGTAACCCTTCATCACGTTGTTGCCGCGCATCACGATCTCGCCCATGGTCGACCCGTCGCGGGGCACGTCCACCATGGTCGGGGAGACCACCCGCACGGGATCGGCCTGGATCATCGCCACGCCCTGCCGAGCGCCTCGCTGGGACTGCTCCTGCGGTGACAGCTCGGCCCAACCGGGCTGCAACTCGTTCACGGAGTACGGGCCGTAGGTCTCGGTCAGCCCGTAGACATGCACGATCCGAGCTCCCAGATCTCGCATCCGAGCAATGATCGTGGGGCTCGGCGGGGCCCCGGCCACCGTCATCACCAGCTCGCGGTCCAGCGGGTGCGCCTGTGGTGCGTTGGCGATCGTCACCAGGACCGTGGGCGATCCATTGAGGTGGGTGATCCCCTCCTCGTCGAAGAGCCGCCAGATGATGTCGGCGCGGACCATGCGCAAGCACACGTGCGTGCCGCCGACACCGGTGACCGCCCATGGCGTGCACCACCCGTTGCAGTGGAACATCGGCAACGTCCACAGGTACACGCTCGCGGGGTCGAACCGGGAATGGATGATCTCACCGAGCGCGTTCAGGTACGCACCCCGATGCGAATACAGCACGCCCTTCGGCCGCCCGGTCGTCCCGGACGTGTAGTTGATCGAGATGGTGGCCAACTCGTCATCGACCGTCCATGGCAGCGGCTCGTCCGAGCCGCGAGCAAGCAGGTCGGCATAAGAAAGCTGTGCGTGCTGCGCCGAGTCGGGCCCAGCCGGTCCGCTCGGATCGGTCACCGCCACCACCTCTTGGACGGTGCGCAGCTCGGCCAGAACGTGCGCGAGCCCGGGCAGGAACTCCGAGTCGACCACCAGCAGCTTCGCACCCGAGTGGTCGCAGATGTAGCGAACCTCCTCCGAGGAGAGCCGCGTGTTGATCGCGACGAGAACCGCCCCGGCCAGCGGCACGGCGAAATGCGCGACCAACATCTCGGGAATGTTGGGGCAGAGGAAGGCGACCCGGTCACCCGCGCCGACGCCCGAGGCCAGCAACGCCCGTGCCAGCCGCGTCGCCTCTGCCGCGAATTCGCGATACGTCACGCTCCGGTCGGCGTACAGGATTGCCGGCTTGTCCGGAAATACCTCCGCCGCCCGCTCCAGGAACGACAACGGCGTCAAGGCAGTAACCGAAACCGAAACCGTATTCATGGCAGCCTTCCGACCTCTTCGTCGTGGTGGATGTCCACTCTCACCTGTGCTGCGCCTCCTGGCAAGGGGCAGCGTCGATGACACCCCGGGCAGGCCTCGAATCACCGTGGCTGCCCATCCGGGCTCGTGCAGCCGACGTTTGACGTGCGGCTGTGCCAGGGCGGCCGACCGAGCCCGAGCATCAGTCACACCCGCCGTCAGCGGGCGGGATTGACCATCGTGATACCGGCGACTGTCGCACGGTCGAAGCCTGGGAGCATCGCCGCCGCCTCGTCGAGTCCGATCGTTCGTTCGATCAACAGCTGGGGCTGCAGTGCGCCCGTTTCGATGAGCGCCAACATGGCGGGATAGTCGACCGCTGCCATCCCGTGGCTGCCCAGCAGATCGAGTTCCCACCCGATGACCCGCGCCATCGGCACCCGAGGGTGATCAATGACCGGGGGCAGCAGGCCAACCTGGATGTGCCGACCCCGACGGCGAAGGCTCAGTATCGCATCAGCACAAGTCTGCTCACTGCCGACTGCGTCCACAGCGACGTGACTGCCGCCGCCGGTGAGATCCGACACGGCGGCCGGAATGTCGGTGCTGCCGGCAAGCAGGGTGTGTTCGGCACCCAGTCGGGAGGCTGCAGAAAGCGCCCCTGGGTTCCGGTCCACCGCGATGACCCGGCCGCCCAGCGCGCAGGCAATCATCACCGTGCTGAGCCCAACGCCGCCGGCGCCGACCACGGTGACCCACTCGCCCGGGCTGACCTGTGCACGGCGGACCAGCGCGCGGTACGCCGTGGCAAACCGGCATCCGGGACTGGCCGCGGTCGCGAAGTCCACGTGCCGGGGGATGCGCACCAGGTTGGTATCGGCAGCGTGCAGCGCTACGTACTCGGCGAACGATCCCCAGTGGGTGAACCCCGGCTGCTGCTGATCCGGACAGACCTGGGCATCCCCGGCCCGGCACCATTCGCATCGACCGCACCCACAGACGAACGGGACTGTCACCCGGTCGCCGACGTTCCACCGACTGACATCGTCGCCGACCTCGACCACCACACCGGCGAGTTCATGACCCGGAACGTGGGGGAAGACGATCTGCTCATGCCCCGCCCAGGCGTGCCAATCACTGCGGCACATTCCGGTGGCCATCACTTCGACCACCACTCCGCCGTGCGGGGCCGTTGGCTCACCGACCTCTCGAACCTCGGGGTGGGCCAGAAGGGCCGGCAGGACGACCGCGCGCACCGCCACATCGTGTCAGAGGCCGTCCTAGTTGCTGCGGCACCCGATCAGTCCGTTGTTGCCCGGCACGACGCTGATCGCGTAGACGCAGACCCGAGAACCGGCCTTGACCGGAACCGTCACGGAATAACCGTGCTGCCCGGACACGCCGAGAATCCTGTTCACATCGGGGCGTGGCCGATTCGCCGTGGTGCCGACCAGGGCGGTCCGGGTGGAACCGCTGGTGACATAAACGTGCACAGCGATGGATCGGGTCGGCGCGTTCCTGTCCAGCGCCCAGCCGCTGACGGTGGCGGTGGCACCGGACACTGCCAGACGGTCGAACGACCCCTGCGTCGGCGGGACGGCCTGGACGGTCCTGCAGGACAGCAGCTTGTTGTTGGCCGGCTTGACCCCGATGCCGTAGACGCAGACGTTGTTGGCGCCGGATTTCAATGGGACTGTGTTGCTGAAGCCGTGATTGCCGGTGACACCGAGCACACGGTTCACATCCGCGCGGGCCCGGTTTGCGGTGAAGGCGTATCCAGCACTTCCCACATAGACATGCACCGGGATGGACACCGACGGATTGTTGGGGTCGACGGCCCATCCCTGGACGAACGCCGACAATCCACTGACCCGCACCGCGTCGACATGGCCGGCCGGCGGCCGGGTGGGTGCGGGTGCCGTCGGTGATGACGACAGTCCCAGGTTCCGCGCGCAGGTCCACGGCGACCAGCCGCGCTGCCGCCACAGTTTCAGGGCCAGCGCATCCTGCGTCGCGGGACTGGCCTGGTTCGGGTAGCCGGTGCCGCCCACGCTGCGCCAGGTTCCGAGATCGAACTGGTAGGCGCCGTAGTAGCCGTTGCCGGTGTTGATCGCGTAGTTGTTGCCTGATTCGCACTGCCGAATCCTGAGCCAGTCATTCGCGGACGGGTCGGCCTGGGCGACTCCGGCGCCCAGGATCAGCGATGCCGTCACCACGATCACTGCGATCGACATGCGTCCGGCGGATCGCAACGATCGACCCGCAGCACGGGGACTTCTGTCGTGGGCTGTGTCGCGGGCAAGAAGGCGCAAGGTGTCTCCATTCTCGACGTCGTCGTGGGCTCGGTCCGCCGCCAAGGAAGCGAACGGGGCCACCGCCGCACTGACGCCCACGCACCAAACGTGACCTGAGCGAGACAGCTTCGTGACCAAAGGGGACCTTAAGCCCTCATGCCGTGATGTCGCTCAGGGCGCAGTCTTTGCGTTTCAGGGTGGCAAATCGGGCGTCAATCCGTGCTCATTTCGGTCGCCATTCGTCCCGAACGAGTGACCTCACGGCATCACACGGCCAGTTGGTGACGGACGCAGTTCCCGTCAGTCAGCGACACACGCCCGTTCCCATGATTCACCGGAGCCAGCGGCCGGCAACGTTGTCGCACCTGAGTAATCTTGCCCGGCAGGGCCAATGATCGGGGTGAGCCTTGGATGACCCGGGCCGGCGCGGCCCAGAAGCCGAGGTGGTGCACGGTGAGTATTCGGCAACACAAGTACCTGCTGGACGAATCGCAGATGCCGACGAATTGGTACAACATCATCCCCGACCTGCCGGCCACCCCGCCGCCTCCCCTTCATCCGGGGACGCATCAACCTGTCGGCCCGGACGATCTCGCGCCATTGTTCCCGCTGGACCTGATCTTGCAGGAGGTTTCCACCGACTCGTTCATCCCGATCCCGGACGAGGTGCAGGACATCTACCGGCTGTGGAGACCGTCGCCGTTGTACCGGGCGCACCGGCTGGAGCAGTCGCTGGGCACTCCCGCCCGGATCTACTACAAGTACGAGGGGGTGTCGCCTGCGGGCTCGCACAAGCCGAACACCGCCGTCCCGCAGGCGTATTACAACGCCAAGGCCGGAATCAGGAAGCTGACGACGGAGACCGGGGCCGGTCAGTGGGGCACCGCGTTGGCTTTCGCCTGCTCATTGTTCGACATCGATTGCGAGGTATGGCAGGTCGGCGCGTCCTACGACGCGAAGCCGCACCGCCGGACGCTCATCGAGACCTTCGGCGGACGAGTCCACCGATCCCCATCGGAATTGACCTCCGCCGGACGCGCATTCGCCCCGGACCACCCAGGCTCGCTCGGCATCGCCATCTCGGAAGCGGTGGAGGTCGCGGCGGCGGACCCCGATACGAAGTACGCGCTGGGGTCGGTGCTCAATCACGTCCTGCTGCATCAAACGGTGATCGGCGAGGAGGCGTTGCTGCAACTCGCGATGGCCGGCGAAACGGGCGCCGACGTGGTGGTCGGCTGCACCGGCGGCGGGTCCAACTTCGGTGGTCTGGCCTTCCCGTTCCTGCGTGAGAAGATGGCCGGCCGGCAAAGTCCGGTGATCCGCGCAGTGGAGCCGGCGTCGTGCCCGTCGCTGACCCGCGGCGAGTACCGCTACGACTTCGGCGACACCGCCGGGTTCACGCCGCTGATGAAGATGCACACGCTGGGCCACGATTTCGTTCCGGATCCCATTCACGCCGGCGGTCTGCGATACCACGGAATGGCGCCATTGATCTCGCACATCTACGAACTCGGCTTGATGGAGGCCATCGCGGTCGAGCAGACCGAATGCTTCGCCGCGGCAATCCGGTTCGCCCGCACCGAGGGCATCGTCCCCGCCCCCGAGCCCACCCACGCACTCGCCGCCACGATGGCGGAAGCGCTGGCCTGCAAGGAGTCCGGTGAGGAGAAGGTGATCGTCACCGCGCTCTGCGGACACGGCCTGCTCGACCTTGCCGCGTATGACGCCTACCTCGGTGGCCGGATGGTGGACTCGGGGCTGTCCGACGACGCCCTTGCTGCCGCACTGGCCGGAGTCCCTGTGCTGGCCGGGTAACTCCGGCGGCCGGGGCGCTGATGATGCGAATCCTTGACGGTCGTCAGGTTGCCGCAATACAGTGGGGCCGTTGGAGGTGGCCATGACGGAACTGAACATCCGCCCGCTCGAGGACGGCATTGCGCGCGACCTGCGGGGACTGAATTACGCAAGTTACCTGCAGCTGGACAAGCTGCTCGATGCCCAGCAGCCGCTCTCGGATCACCACGACGAGATGCTGTTCATCATCGTCCATCACACGACCGAGCTGTGGATGAAGCTCGTCATCCACGAAATACGATCCGCCATGGCGTTGATGGCCGCCGACGAACTCGGGCCTGTCCTGAAGCGGCTGGCCCGGGTGAAGCACATCCAACGACAGATGACGGACCAGTGGTCGGTGCTGGCGACCCTCACGCCCACCGAGTACACACAGTTTCGGCACCGCCTCGGCAAATCGTCGGGTTTCCAGTCCGCGCAGTACCGGACATTGGAATTCCTGCTGGGCAACAAGAATCGCGCGATGATCGCGGTCTTCGCGCACGACCCGGACATCCAGCAGTCGCTGCAGCAGACCCTCGAGGGGCCCAGCCTGTACGACGTGTTCCTGTCGTACCTCGCCCGTCGTGGATACGCGATTCCGCAAGACCTGCTGGCACGCGACTTCTCCGAGCCGCATCGGCTGAACACGGAGCTGGTGAAGGTTTTCGCCGGGGTGTACAACAACCCTGAGCAGCAATGGGGCGTCTACGAGACCTGCGAGGAACTCGTCGATATAGAGGACACCTTCCAGACATGGCGTTTCCGCCACCTCAAGACGGTGGAACGCATCATCGGCTACAAGCGGGGCACGGGTGGATCCACCGGCGTCGCATTCCTGCAGCGCGCGTTGTCGCTGACATTCTTCCCGGAACTGCTCGCGGTACGGACGGAAATCGGGGAATGACCCGATTCGTCCACCCACCAACGAGGTCGCTGGCACGACAGGAGATGGCGCAACCAGATGTTACAGGGAGAGATGATCGATGAGCGTGCAGTCTCGTCCTGACGCGCGGCCGGCACTGGGCCGTGATGCGGCGGCCGCGCTGGACGAACAAGACCCGCTGGCCGGGTTCCGTGACCGGTACCTGCCCCAGAACGATGATGTGATCGCGTATCTCGATGGCAACTCGCTCGGTCGGCCACTGGCGTCCATCGCCGATCAGTGGGCCAGGCTCGCGTCCGAGCAGTGGGCGGGGCGATTGATCCGGGGATGGTCGGAGGGCTGGATGGAGCTGCCGCAGATCGTCGGTGACGAACTGGCGTCCGCGGCATTGGGCGCCGGGCCGGGTCAGACGGTCATCGCGGACTCCACCACCGTCAACTTCTACAAATGCATGCGTGCGGCGTTGAACCTGCGCCCTGACCGTCGACGGGTCGTGCTGGACCGGGACAATTTCCCGACCAACAGGTACACGGTCGAGTCGCTCGCGCGAGATCTGAACTTGGAACTGGTGTGGCTGCAGCCGCAGTCGGGTAGCGGCGTCACCGCGCAGGACGTTGCCGCCGCCGTCGACGAGCGGACGGCCGTGGTGACCCTGAGCCACATCGCTTATCAGTCCGGCTACCTCGCCGACGCGGAACGGATCACCGAGACCGCCCACGCCAGCGGAGCTCTCGTCGTGTGGGACCTGTCCCATTCCGCCGGGTCCACCGAGATCTGTTTGGACGCCTGGAATGTCGACTTCGCGGTTGGCTGCACCTACAAGTTCGTCGGGGCGGGGCCCGGGGCACCGGCGTTCTGTTACGTCAACGCCCGGCACCACGACCACATCGACCAGCCGATCTGGGGGTGGATCGGTCGTCGCGACTGTTTCGAGATGGAACAGGGCTACGAGCCGGCCGCAGGCATCCGGTCCATGTTGTCGGGAACCCCATCGCTGCCCGGCATCCTCGCGGTCCGGGAGGGAGCGGCCGTCATCGCCGAAGCGGGCATCTCGGCGATCAGGGCCAAGGCCGTTGCGCTGACCGACATGGTTGTCCGATTGACCGACGAATGGCTTGTCCCGCAGGGCTTCTCGCTCGGGTCGCCACGGGACAGCGCCCACCGGGGCGCTCACGTCAGCATCGAGAGGTTCGACGGCAGAGCGGTCTGCGCTGAGCTCATCGACGCCGGCGTTCTCGTCGACTTCCGTGCGCCGCGGACGATACGGATCGGCCTGTCACCCCTCCCGCTGCGCTACACAGAGGTCTGGGACGCCGTCTCCGAGATACGCAAGCTGACCGCCTGATGCCTGGCCCGACCGGCTCCGCGGTGCTCCCGCCGGACCGGGCAGGCTCCCCCTCGTCGCTGATCGTGTCGTTCGCCGGGTCGTTCCTGCGGGACCTCGGCGGCTGGATCGCGGTGTCGGAGCTGATCCGGTGCCTGGAGGAGGTGGGGCTGACCGAAACCTCCGTTCGTCAGGCGCTGGTCCGGCTGAAGTCGCGCGGATTTCTGGTTGCCGAACGCCGCGGCGGTGCGTCCGGCTACCGGCTCGCGCCGGAGGGGCACAACGATCTGGCCACCGGCGATCGGCGCATCTTCGGCCCGCCCGCGGCAACGGAATCAGATGGATGGGTGCTGGCCATCTTCTCCGTGCCGGAATCGGACCGTCACCTACGCCATCGGCTGCGCACGGTTCTCGCGTGGTTGGGGTTCGGCACCGTGGGGGCGGGGGTGTGGATCGCTCCCAGACCGCTCGCCGAGCCGACGAGGGCCGTGCTGTCGGCAGCGGGTCTGGATTGCTACGTGAACTGGTTCGCCGCCCAGCACCTCACCGCGGTCGACGTCGCCCGCTGGTGGGACCTGGATTCACTGCGGGACCAGTACGACGACTTCCTGAGGGTGCACGCGCCTTCCGTCGACACCGCGGAGCGCCCGGATGCCGAAGCCTTCGCCGCATACCTACAGCTGATCGACGCATGGCGGCTCTTTCCCCGCCTCGATCCTGGGCTGCCGGCGTCCCTGCTGCCTGCCGACTGGCCCGCCCGCGAAGCGTGGGACGTCTTCCGGGTGCTGCACACACGTTGGGCCGCAGCGGGTCTGCGTCATGTGCGTACTGTGGCAGCATTGTCAACGCCGCCTACAGGTGTTCCCCGAGTGGCGGTTTCCGTACCGGACTGACACCTCGGACGGTGCGGCCGCGCCCGCACTGCATGCTCAGATGTCGAACAGCACCACCACGAAGATCAACGTGGTGATCGCCGCCATCGACCAGATCGTGCCGATCAGCACCTTCGACGCGGTGGCCAGCGGGGTGGCCATGTTCTTCAGTGACTCCGGGGCGATGCAAGCCCGCGTCGGGTCGCCCGGGTCGTGGAAGACACCGACCAACGCGCCCGGCCGAGGCAGACCCGCGGCGTGCAGGCGGGAGGTGAACGTGATCTCCCGGCCGTCCGTGGACTGGAAGGTGATGACGGGTTGCCGTACGGGCTGCACGGTGCCGTCCGGCGTGCGCCGCCTGCGGTGCCAGGTTCGTTCGTCGACGACGACACCGCGTGCCGGCACCCATCCCTCCGGCACCGTGGGGATCGCCCTGTCGCCGCCCGTCTCCCGCACCTGACGGGTACCGAAGCCTGCGACGATGAGCACAGGCAGCACCAGCAGGATCAGACCCAACCATGCCGGCATCTGTCGATGATGCCTACTGCCCGGATCGACGCACCACCCGGCCTCCGTTCGAGGCGTCCACTTCAGGCGTACGGCGGCCGTCGGCGGCAGTAGTTTCAGCGGCGCGGCCGGTGTTCGGGGCGCGGCCGATGTCGTTTGGGGTTGGCCGAGCCTGGGGCGCAGCCGGTGTCAGGGGTGCTGCCGGCGCCCGGAGCGGGTGACTCCTCCGGCGGCGCGGGTATCAGCACGGTGCTGAGCATGTGCCGGGTTCGACCCGGCGCCGGGCGGTTGACCAGCCGTGATCGCACCGCAGCCCCGACCTCGTCCAGCATGGCCGTCAGCTCGTCACCGGTGAGCCACAGCCCGACGGTCCGGTAGCCGGCGCCATCGCGATCCAGATCCACCCCCGGATCGGACCTGCTGCCGTCGATGTAGGTGTCGACGTCGGCGAGCAGACCGGCCAGGAACACCATGAACCCTCTGCGGTGATCCCCCGGGGTCATCGCCCGCAGGTCCTCGTCGCTGATCTGGGCGTTCTGATCAGACAGTGCGTAGGTCCGCTCGACGGTGCCGCGGACCGGTCGCTCCCCGACGACGACCAGGACACCGGCCTTCGCCAGGGTCGCCACCTGGCGGTAGAGCGTGGCCGGCGACACCCCGCCGATCTCGGCCAGCAGTTCACCGGTGGTCAGGTGCCGATCGCCGACCAAGGTCTGGACGATGCGCAGCCGCAGCGGGTGCAGCAACAGCTCAGCTGACGACACGGACCCGCTCACATCTGCAATTATTATCAGTTCCGTGAACGACGAACGAGAAGCCAGGATGTCGACCCGGCCATCGTCGATCGGGTCGCGGACCTCAGCCGCATACTCCGCCGGACCCGGTTCGGCGGCCCGGAGGTGGGTACGGTAACCGCATGAGAGTCGTCATCGCTGGAGGGCACGGAAAGGTCGGGCTGCGGCTCGCACGACTGCTGGGAGAACGCGAGGCCCATCCAATCGGGCTGATCCGCAAGCCCGAGCAACAGGCCGAACTCGTCGCAGTCGGCGCCCATCCGGAGATCTTCGACCTGGAGTCCGGGACCGCCGCCGATCTGGCCGAGATCCTCCAGGGTGCTGACGCTGTCGTCTTCGCAGCGGGCGCCGGACCGGGAAGTGATGCGGCGCGCAAGGACTCGGTGGACCGCGGTGGCGCCGTCCTGCTCGCGGAGGCAGCCGAGTCGGCCGGAGTCCGCCGGTATCTGCTGGTGTCGGCGATCGGCGCGGACACCGGCCCGACCCCCGATCACGACGAGATGTTCGCCGCGTACCTGACCGCCAAGAAGGCTGCGGACGACGACATCAGAAGTCGGAACCTCGACTGGACCATTGTCCGGCCGGGAGGCTTGACGACCGATTCCGGAACCGGCCGTGTACAGCTTGCCGAGCAGACCGCCCGTGGCCAGATCTCCCGGGAGGACGTCGCAGCGGTACTGCTTGCGCTGCTCGATGAGCCGCGCACCGCGGGGTTGTCCTTCGATGTCGTCAGCGGTGACGTGCCGATCGACCAGGCTGTCGCTGCGTTGGTCGGGACCGCCTAGAACCGTCCGCATCCGACCAGAGAAGAGGTCGGCCGTGGCCGGCAAGCGCGATGCGAGCGAGCCCGCTGAATTGGCGGTGGGCGAGCGCACCGTCCGGATCACCCACCCCGAACGGGTGTACTTCCCTGCCACCGGCGCTACGAAGCTCGACCTGGCGCAGTACTACCTCCGTGTCGGCGACGGCATCGTCCGCGCGCTGCGGGAGCGGCCGTGCATGATGCACCGGTTTCCCGAAGGGCTCAGCGGGGAGAAGGTTCACCAGAAAAGACTGCCCCGTGGGGCGCCCCCGTGGGTCGAGACGGTGAATGTCTTCTTCCCCCGGTACAAGCGCACCGCCGATGAATTGTGCGTCACCGAGCTCGCGAGTGTGCTGTGGGCTGTGCAGATGTCGACGGTGGAGTTTCATCCCTGGAATTCCCGACGCGCCGATACCGAGAAACCGGACGAATGGCGGATCGACCTCGACCCGATGCCCGACTGCGACTACCCGCGCATCCGCCGCGTCGCGCATACCGCCCACGAAGTCCTGGATGAGATCGGAGCCGTCGGTTGGCCGAAAACCTCCGGCGGCAAGGGGCTGCACATCTACGTGCGCATCGAGCCGCGCTGGGGTTTCGCCGACGTACGCCGGGCGGCATGGGCTTTCGCCCGGGAAGTGGAACGTCGCGCACCCGACGACGTGACCACCACCTGGTGGCGCAAGGACCGCGATCCCAGCAAGGTGTTCGTGGACTACAACCAGAACGCACGGGACCACACCATCGCGAGCGCCTATTCCGTCCGCGGCGTTCCGCAGGGCAACGTGTCGACGCCGCTGCGCTGGGACGAGATCGATGACGCTGTACCCGCGGACTTCACCATGGCGACCGTGCCGGCGCGTTTTGATGCGCTGGGCGACCTGCACTCGGGCATCGATGAGGCGGTTTTCGCCATCGAGCCTCTGCTCGAATGGGCTGAACGGGACGAGCGGGCCGGGACCGCCGACCCGGGTGACCCGGACGCTGACCGACTCATCGCGGAACATCCCGACCAGCTGAACAGGACGTGACGGCGCACCGTCACGCTTCGCGCGGCAACGATTTCTGCTCCGCCGACAGTGCTTCCTCCGAAAGAGCCTGGAGATAGCGCGACATCCCCGATGGAGCTCGACCCGAGGCCCGGCCGCTGGTCACGACCGGGCTCGAGCCGGTACTGACCACCCGGCCGCCGATCTGCCGGACCGCAGCGGCGAGCAGGACATCCTCATGAGCCGCGATCGGCTGGAAACCACCTGCCTCGCAATACATGTCAGCACGGATCCCCAAGTTGGCCCCGTGCACGTGCGGGTGCCCGTCGCCCACCCGATGGCGCAGCCGCCACGCCGACAACAACCCGGCGGCCAGTTCACCGGGATCGGGGCGCACAGTGCCGAGCACCAGGTCGGCGCCGGATCGTGCCAGTCCCAGCTGGGTACGGAGCCAATCGAGGGGAACAGCGGAATCCGCGTCCGTGCAGGCAATCCAGATGCTCCCACGCCGGACAGCCGCGGCCCGCTCGGTGACGAGCAGGTGATCGACCCCCAGACGCCTGGCCGCACCTACCTTTCCGACCGTCGAGAGCAGAACTTCGACGCCCGGTGCGCGGCTGGCGATGTCGCGGGTGTCGTCGGAACTGTCGTCGACGACCACGATGATGCGGATCTGCGGGACGGCGGGATCCGCGCCCAGGTTGGTGATCGACGCCGCTACCGACTCCAGACACCGTGCGAGCAGGTGTTCTTCGTCGCGGGCGGGGATGACCACCGCGAGCGTTGCGATGTCGACAGGTGAGTGGGTCACCCCAGCAGGCCCTGTCGACGTGCGACGGACGGCGCCGGTGGCCGGACGAGGACGTCGAGCCGGAAGTCCTCCTCGACGTGTTCGGCCAGCAGTCGCAGTCCGGACTCGCGACGGAGCCGGTCGTGCACCTGGTCCCCGGTCAGCGGATAGTCGGCAACGGGGTGACGCCAGTGGCAGGCGAGAAGGACACCGTCCGGGGTCAACGACGTGACCGCACGCTCGATCAGCAAGGATAGGTCCGGCACATTGCAGTAGTACCCGATCTCCGACAGCACGACGAGGTCGAACAATTCGGTTGGCCACTGCTGCGGCACCTGGAGTTGTTGCAGCACGACGTGTGTCGCTCCTGCCAACCGACGGCGGGCGCGCGCGAGCGGTGCGGCCGCGATGTCGGTGGCGAGCAGCCTGTCGCATCGCCCGGCGAGGTCCGCCGTCAGCACGCCGATCGCGCAGCCAGGCTCGAAGGCGGAGGCGTAGCGCTCCCGCGGCAGGCTGGCCATCGTCAGCGCGCGCTTTCGCTTCTCGTACCAGTGGGTCTCGAAACCCCACCGGTCGAGCCCGCCGGCGTAGAAGTCATCGAAGTAATTGCGGTCCAGGCTCGCATCCGGCGACGCCACGAAGACCTCGACGGTCCGGCGGAAATGGGCGAGGAACTGCTCGCCGACCACCGCCTCGTCACCCGCCGCCGGGGACAACGGCTCGAGTTGCGACCGGAACTCGGCGACTGCCATTTCCTTGGCCCGGACGGCACTCCCGGACAGTTGGTGACCGATCAGCATCTGGCTCTGCAGCGTGCCATCGCTCGGCCGCGCCCAGTGCCAGGCCCACACCGGGTACTCCAGCAACCGGCATCCGGTGTCGGCGGCGACCCGACGGGCGGCGTCCGCCGCGGCCGCGTGATCGGGATGGCGGTCCTCGCGCCACGGGGCCACCAGCAGGGTTCCGGGGACGCCGGCGACCGCCGTCTGGATCTGGATTGACAGCTGATCCACCGATGACGCCACAGCGCCGTCGGGCACGTCCAGTTGGTGCACCACCGCTGCCGGGGCGAGCCGGGCCACCGCCGCCCGCACCTCGACCCGACGCATCTCGGCAAGCCGCGCCGGCGCAACGGTGGGCGAGTGGGGATGGGACGCCTCACCGGCGGACGCGACGACGACGGTCACTGGGATCCCGCGAGCGTCCGCGTCGGCGATCAGCCCGCCGGCGCCGAGTGTTTCGTCATCCGGGTGGGCGGCCACCACCACCATGGCCGCCACCGTGCTCAGGTCGACCGCACGGAGCCCTTCCCCCAGACCGGACGCCGCCCATGCCTGTTCGGCGGTACCGGGGTCGCGGTGATCGAAGCCGCCATTTGCGGGCCGGCCGGCATCCCCGTTGTCGACCTCGGCGGAACCGACCCTCACCTAGACCCACTCCGCGAGGTTGAGCACCGTCCGGCCGAGGGCGGCTTCGTCCCACTCGGCGTGGTGTTGCCGCAGGTAAAGCTCCAGATCGGCGACCCGGCGCGCGTGTGTCTCCTCCCGGGCCAGCGGAGCCGGGCCGAGCGCATGACCAACGTGCCGCAGGACACCCTCCGCAGCGGAGGCGACCACGGCCCGTACCCGGGCGGCCAGCAGAACGCCGTCGGACCCGGCGGCGCGGCCGTCGTCGATCGCCGCCGCGGAGTCGGCCAGCACCGCACGTGCCGCGGTCAGCGCTGCGTCGACCGCACCCAAGTGCATGGCGGCGATCAGATCCGGGTCCTTGGCCAGGGCCGCCTCGCGGAGCCGTCGCGCGACGGCGACCGTTCCGCCGTACCAGCACGCGGCGACACCTATCCCGCCCCAGGCGAAACCGGGCCGGCGCAGGTACCAGCCGTCAGGACCGACCGGCACGGCCGGGCACGCCTGCAGATGCAACGGATTGGACGGGACGTCGGCCAGCCCCCTCGCAACCCAGCCGTCTGCATCGGCGCGAACGCCAGGCTGCCGCAGTGCGACGGCGAACAGCCGACGCCCTCCGCCGGCGGTGTGCGCGGTGATCAGCGCGTGGGTCAAGTGGCCGGCCAGCGAACACCAGGGTTTGGTCCCGGTCAGGAGCCAGCGATCGCCGTCCTGCTCCGCGTCGACCCGCAGACCCGGACCCTCCGCGGCGAACACCCCCCAGGTGCTGTCGGCCCTCGCCCCGACGCCAGCCGGCACCGGGCCGTCAACGTCGACCGCATGCCCCTCGGTGCGGGCCTCGGACAGGATCGCGAGAGCGTCGGTATGCGCTTCGACGACCCGGGCTGCGGTCAGGTCCCCCGCGGCCAACGCGGACAGTGAGCACCAGCGGACCGCGGTGCCGCCTCGGCCGGGGTCCGGCAGCCACCGGCCGACCTCGATCGCCAGCGCGACGGCGTGATCGGAGCGCCCCTGCACCGCGGCGGCTGCGAGCTCGAGTTCCCGTTCGACGGGCGGCTCGATCAGGTCAACCTGTTCGGAGTGGGTGGCAGGACGGGTGCTGATGGGGTGCTCCTTGTGGGATGCCCGGTATCGGGAACGGCTGCCGAGCATGTAACCACGGCTGAACCGCGGCAAACGTTCTCACTGTCCTGGATCGGGCGAGATGACATGGCTCGCCCACTCGTGTCGCAGGAGGACCCCTGATCAGGAAACCAGGGCGACCGTTGCCCTCGCGATGGCCAACTCCTCGTTCGTCGGCACCACCAGGACGGTGACAGCGGCGTCCTGGGGCGAGATCACCCGGGCATGCGACGCGCTGGCCGCGTTCCGCTCGTCGTCGATCTCGATGCCCAACGGTGCCAGCCCCTGGACGATCCTGGCCCTGACCACCGCGTCGTTCTCCCCGACCCCGGCGGTGAAGGTAATGGCGTCCACGCCGCCGAGCACCGCCAGGTACGCGCCGATGTACTTACGGACGCGGTGGCAGTACACGTCAAGGGCCAGGGCGGCTGCGGCGGCCGCCTCGCTCCCGCCGGAGGCAATCATCTCGTGCAAATCCCGGAAGTCGCTGACTCCGGCCAGACCCAGCATCCCCGACCGCCGATTCAGCAGATCGTCGACGTCGTCGACGGACATGCCGGCCCGCAGCAGGTGCAACACCACTCCCGGGTCGAGATCCCCGCTTCGGGTTCCCATCACCAGCCCCTCCAACGGCGTCAGCCCCATCGAGGTTTCGACCGCGAAGCCGCCACGGACGGCGGACGCCGACGCGCCGTTCCCCAGATGCAGCACGATCTGCTTGAGCTCACCGGCGTTCCGGCCGAGAAAGGCCGGCACCTGCTCCGAGACGTAGTGGTGCGAGGTGCCATGGAAGCCGTAGCGGCGAATCTGTTGCCGCGCAGCAACAGTGCGATCGATCGCATAGGTGGCGGCGGCGGCCGGCAGGTCGCGGAAGAATGCCGTGTCGAACACGGCGACCTGCGGGATCCCGGGGAACGCGACCATCGCCTGGGCGATCCCATTGGCATTGGCCGGGTTGTGCAGCGGTGCCAGCCGGGACAGGTCGCGGATCTGTTGCAGCACAAGGTCATCAACCAGCACCGGGTCACCGAACACCGGGCCGCCGTGCACCACACGATGCCCGACCGCGACGACGCCGGCGTCTTGCAGGGGCTGACCGGCGTCGGCGAAGAGGTGCCGCATGACGGTCAGCGCGCTCGCATGATCGGGAATGCTGCCTTCGAACGTGAGCTTTTCCTTGCCGGCGCTGTGCTTCGCGGCGCCTTCGCCGCCGATCCGCTCGATCAAACCCGTCGCCACCGCGACGCCCCGCTCCGGGTCGATCAACTGGTACTTCATCGACGAGGAACCGGAGTTGATGACCAGAACCATTGCGGTCATGGCGAGACCGCCGCCGCGTCCCCGACCTGCACAGCGGCCTGCGCCTGGACCGCGGTGATCGCCACCGTGTTGACGATGTCGGCGACCAGTGCCCCACGGGACAGATCGTTCACCGGTTTGTCGAGCCCCTGCAGGACAGGCCCGATGGCGACGGCGTTGGCGCTGCGCTGCACGGCCTTGTACGTGTTGTTGCCGGTGTTGAGGTCCGGGAAGATCAACACGGTGGCCCGGCCCGCGACCTTCGAATCCGGAAGTTTCGTCGACGCCACTGTCGGGTCGACAGCTGCGTCGTACTGGATCGGGCCCTCGGCCAGCAGATCTGGACGCAGACGATGCACCAGACCGGTTGCCTCGCGGACCTTCTCGACATCGGCGCCGGAGCCGGACGTGCCGGTCGAGTAGGACAGCAGGGCAACCCTGGGATCGATGCCGAACTGTTCGGCCGTCGCCGCCGACGAGATCGCGATGTCCGCGAGCTGCGGCGCGGTCGGGTCGGGAATCACCGCGCAGTCGCCGTAGACCAGCACCCGGTCGGCCAGGCACATCAGGAAGACACTGGACACGATCTTGATTCCGGGCGCGGTCTTGATGATCTCGAAGGACGGCCGGATGGTGTGCGCAGTGGTGTGCGCGGCGCCGCTGACCATCCCGTCGGCCATTCCGAGGTGCACCATCATCGTGCCGAAATAGGAAACGTCGGTGACAGTTTCGGACGCCATCTGCAGCGTCATGCCCTTGTGGGACCGCAGCCGTACGTATTCCTCGGCGAATGTTCGTACCAGCTCCCGGTCGTGGGGCGAGATGATGGCGACACCGGTGATGTCGACACCGATGGCAGCCGCCTTCGTCCGGATCACCTCTTCCCGGCCGAGCAGGGTCAGGTCGGCGACTCCGAGGCGGAGCAGTGCCGAGGTGGCGCGAAGGATCCGTTCCTCCTCACCCTCGGGCAGCACGACATGGCGACGGTCCGCCCTGGCGCGCTCGATCACCCGATACTGGAACATCAACGGCGTGACTACATCCGACTGGGCGACGTCGATCGCCGCCAGCAGTTGTTCGGTATCAACGGCCTCGGCGAACACGCTGAGCGCGGTCTCCACCTTCACTTCCGATTCGGTGGTCAGCCGGCCCCGGACCCCGTCAAGAGTCTTTGCCGTGTCGAAGGTTCCGCCTCCGGCGACGAGCACCGGCAGATCTGTGCGCACGCCGTCGAGGAGTCGCTGCACGGATTCCGGCGGTGTGTACCCACCCGTCAGAACGATCGCCGCAAGGGCGGGAAACGTCGCCGATTGATGCGCCAGCACCAGACCGGCCAGCACGTCGGACCGATCCCCCGGAGCGATCACGGTGTAGTGGTCCTTCAACCGGGTGAGCACGTTGGGCAGCGACATCGCGGCGACCACGAACCCGAGCGACTCCCGTCGGAGCAGCTCGGGGTTACCGCGCACCAGCTCCGCGCCGCAGGCCCGCTGCAGGTCCACCACCATCGGCGCGCTCAGAACAGGCGTCTCCGGCATCGCACCGACCGCCAGGCCCGTCCTGGCGAGCAACTTGCCTACCTCGCCGCACCGATCGGGATCCACCCGATTGGCGATCGCGGCGACCGGATGAGCATGCTGCGCAACGAGTTCCGCCAGGGCCAGCTCCGCCGTGGCGACGATGTCCTCGGGGTCCCGCCCGCGGCCGTGCACGACCAGGACCACCGGCGAACCGAGATTCGCCGAGATCTGCGCGTTGGCCGACCACTCGTTGCCGGTGCTGATGTCGGTGTAGTCGCTACCGACGACCACGACCGCGTCGAACTTCGCGCTGATCTCGCCGAAACGGTCGACGATCCGGGACAACGACCCCGCGGGGTCGGCGTGCCGTTCGGAGTAGGTGACACCACAGGCCTCGTCGTAGGACTGCATCACCCCGGGGTGGCCGACCAGCAACTCGAGAATCGGATCGCGTTGATCGGCGGAGGGCAACACCGGCCGGAAGACCCCGACCCGGCCCGCCCGCCGGCAGAGCAGGTCGACCAGTCCGAGGGCGACGGCGGACTTACCGGACACACCGTCCGGCGAGGCAATGTAAACGCTTCGCGACATCGCGCAAGGCTATCCGGGCGCCAGCCGGACCAGCGGGCCGACTTGGCAATAGTCCGCCGCAGCAACAGCGGAAAACCCGCCATGGAGGAGCGAGAGCCGTTGCGAAATAGTAGATCTCACTGCGCCACAGCGTGCCAGGTGGTGAGCCCCCGCGCGAGCGGGGTGCGAAGTTCGCGGACCTGGACGAATTCGCCTGCCGGCGTGACATCGTGTGTGGCGCACTCGCCGACATGTTTCCCTGATGGCACGACGAGCGAGGTGATTCCATGAGCGCACCGCACGGCCTGCCGGGGAGCCAGGCAGGCTTCTGCGTCGTGTTTTGCGCACCACCGGGAGGTCACGATGTCTGACGGGCACGATGACCCGCAAGCCGCATCCCGTCGGGGTGGCACCTTGTTGCTGGCGTCTTCGCGTGCTGCTCGTTGGTGAGGCCAAACGCGGGAAGTCGACGCTGGGCAACGCGATCCTGCGCCGGCAGGTGCTGCCCGTCGGGGTGGTGTTGCTGACCGCTGTGACGACCACGGTGCGGCCGGGAGCACCGGAACGCGTCGAGGTGCCTTGCCTTGACGGCCACCGGCGCGGCATCGACCAGGTGGTCGGCGAAGACCGGCCTGGCCGCCGGGGTGGTCGACTACTGGCGGGAAACCTGGTCGACCCGACTCACCCAGGCCGCGACCGAGTCCGCCCGACGGCAGCAGACCCTGCTGGACGAGGCCATCGCGGACATCCGCGCGGCGGCCGCGGAATTGCTCGGCATCGACCTGGCATCCACCGCCCCGACAATGACGCTCCCGGAGACCGGTGAATTCCGTTTCGATGTGACAGCCGTGATCGGCTGGAACCAGCCACTCACGTCGGCCCTGCGCCGCCGGGTTCCCGGCGCCGCCGGCCGCAAC
>JBBRVZ010000004.1:0-96338 GCA_038246445.1 Mycobacteriales bacterium | reverse complement strand
GGCTTCCCTCCAGTGCGCCGACCTGACCGTGCCCCTGTCGTACGACGAACCCACAGGACCGCCGATCAGCCTCAAGGTGCTGCGCAAGCCGGCCACCGACCAGGCCAACCGAATCGGTTCGGTGATCGTCAACCCGGGTGGTCCAGGCGGATCCGGCGTGGAGTACGCCGGCGCCATCGCAGGAGCGGCTCCTCAGTCTCCTTCGTACGGCCGCACGGCGAAGCTGAACAAACAGTTCGATTTCGTCGGGTTCGATCCCCGCGGCGTCGGCGCGTCGACTCCGGCCATCCGCTGCCAGACCGATGCCGAGCGGGACGCGGCTCGCGCCGTTACCCCGCGCACCCGCACTCAGGCCGACGTCGACGACGCCAACGCCAGAGCCAAGAAGCTGGCCGCCAGATGCGTTGCGTTGTCCGGCCCCACTCAGGGCATCGACGGCGCCGCGTTTCTGGCGAACGTCGGAACGCGCAACGTGGCCAGGGATCTCGACGTGCTGCGGGCGACGGTGGGCGACCCGAAGCTGACCTATCTCGGTTGGTCCTACGGGACCAGCATCGGCACGGCCTACGCCGAGCAGTTCCCGCAGAACGTTCGCGCCATGATTCTGGACGGGGCGCTCGATCCGAACGCTGACGCGGTGGCCGAAACGATCGCCCAAGCGGAGGACTTCCAGAAGGCGTTCGACGACTACGCGGCGTGGTGCACCCAACAGGAACAGTGCGCTCTAGGCACCAACGCCGGCGTGGCCGCGGCCGCCTACCAGCGGCTTGTCCGGCCGCTGCTGGAGAACCCCGTCACGGTGGCGGACGGCCGGGTACTGACCCTTAATGGCGCCAACACCGGTACCGTGCAAGCGCTGTACTCGAGAAGCTTTTGGGAGGTGCTATCTAAGGCGCTGCTGGACTTGTCGAGCGGTGACGGCTCCGTGCTCATGGCGCTCGCTGACTTATACGAGGGTCGCGCGCCGGATGGCACCTACTCGAACACGCTCGACGCATTCCTTGCGATCGGTTGTATCGACGGATCCCGCACGGTAGCAGCCGATCGTCGCCAGCAAACGGTCGAGAAGTACGCCGCCGCAGCGCCGTTCGCCGATTCCGGTGATCCGCCGAGGGCGATCCAGGACCCGTGCGACTTCTGGCCGGTACAGCCGGATCCGCAGCCGTCGACCACCGACATCCGCGGTCTTCCCCGGGTTCTGGTCATCTCGACCACCAAGGATCCAGCGACCCCGTACGAGTCGGGCGTCAATCTGGCCAAAGCCCTGAACGCGTCCCTGCTGACTGTGCAGGGCACCAATCACACGGCGTACCTGAGCCTGGGCAATGCCTGCGTGGACGACATCGGAACGACGTACCTGACCACGCTGAAACTCCCCGCCGATGGCGCCACCTGCAGCTGAGTCACTCGCTCTGGTCGGCCATCCACAGACCCAGCAGTCCGCGGAAGTGCGCCAGGAACTTCTCCTGCTCGTGCGGCGGATAGGTGGCCTTCATGGTGTTGACCAGAAGGTGATCGAAATCCACCGACCCGATCCACTCATAGACGATCTCGGGAAGAGATGCGAGCGCCGTCGAGCAGAACTCCCGGTAGGTGTCGGCCTCAAAATACTGATCCGCCATCAGCGCATAGCGGCCGAGTTTGCCGGACCAATCCAGCTCCGGGTCGTCGGCGACGTCGAACCACGCCCGGCTGTTGGTATCCAATTGAGGCTTTCGGCCGGTCACCGCACAGAACACGGACCAGGACACCAACTGGGTGATCGCCCACGGGAAGTAATAGTGCAGCGAGGTGATCGCGATGTCGGGACAGGCGTTGGCGTAGTCGATCGGCTTGACGCTCGTTCCGCTGACCAGGGATTCGCAGGAGTTGAATTCCCAGCGGAAGAACGCGTTGATCGTCCTGGACAGCGTGAGAATCTCCATTCCCGCCTCAGGCGGGAGGAAATTGTGGGAAACCTCGTAGCGGTCGTGCATCGGCAATTCGGGGCGGAAGCGCATGATCTTGGTTTCCGGGCCGATGGTCAGCGACCGGGCGAACGAGTCGTACTCCGACGCCGCCTGCAGGTGCATCAACATCTGCCCTGACTCGTTGTAGGCGCTGTGCAGTGCCGCCGTATCGTCCACCCGGGACACCCCGCGCCAGGCGCCGCCGTCAAACGGCTTCATGTACATCGGAAAGCCGACCATGGACGCGACCTCATCGAGATCGAAGGGCAGGTTGAAGGTCTCGGCGGTGTACGCCCATTTCTCGTGATCAACGGGATTCTTGTAGGGCACCAGGACCGTCTCGGGGATATGGAATCCGAGCCGCATCATCGCGCAGTATGCGGAGTGCTTTTCCATGGCCTGGAACGTGAAGGGGTTGTTGATCAGGTACGTGTCATTGACCAGCGCCGCCTTCTTGAGCCACTCGCGCGGGTGGTAGTACCACCATGCCAACCGGTCGATGACGACGTCGTGCCGGACCGGTGCCCGCAGGTCGAACGGTTCGATGGTGAGCCGTTCGGTGGTGACGTGATGCGGTTTGTCGTGGTACATCACGGGATCCAGCCGGCGGGTAAGGGTTTCGAAAGCGATCGGCCAGTCCTTCTCTGTCCCCAGCAGCAGACCGATCAGGTGGGTGGCGGAGTCTCGACGCGGCACAGTCATGACGTGATCCTTGCTGGGGTGATCCGGCGCGGCAACGCGGGGTGCTCAGCCCAGGGCGGGAAGGTAGATCGACGCCTGCGCCCGCCAGCTCGACCAGTCGTGCGGCCACTCATTTCCCCAGACGAAAAGCTCATGCGGGATACCCTTTTCGGCCAGCACTCCGGCAAGTGCGCGGGTGGACGCGTTGGCGCCGGTGGTGTCCTCCCACATCCCGCTGCCGACCACCAAAGTGATCGCGAGCCGCGAACGGAGATAATCCAGATGCCCGCCGTGGGCGCCCGGCAGGAACTGCAGCGGGTTCGCGTAGTAGGTCTCGTCGTCGACCGCACCCCAGGCCCGCCAGGACCACGGGTCGTAGTTACCCGAGAAGGCGACCGCCCGGCTGAAGACGTGCGGGTGCCGGAGCGCGAACAGAACGGCATGGAATGCACCCATCGACGGCCCCGCCGTCGCGATATCGTCACGGCCACCGCACTTCTCACGGACAAGCGGCACGACGTGCCAGACCAACCAGTCCTCGTAACGGCGGTGATTGCGCGCGCGGTCGGTCAGCGGCATCCAGGACGCCGACCAGGAGGAGTTGTCGAACGACGGCAGGCAGAACACGGTGATCCGCCCGTCGTCGATAGCGGGGCGCACGGCGTCGAGCATCCCGTTGACCTCGAAATCCCACGGATGTCCGGCCTCCGAGGGAAACCAGATGACCGGCCTTCCCCAATGCCCGTGCACGGCGATCTCCGCAGACCCGCCGAGCGGGGGAGCGTCGATCCTGTGGTATTCCGTGCGGGTCATCGCGGAGTGGTCCTCGCCGGCCGCACCGGGTCGCGATGCAGGAAACCGATCAACTCGTCCAGAGCGGCGAACCAGGAGTCCCGCCAGCCGATCATGGTGTGCGCGTCGGGTACAACCCGGACAGTCACCGGGTGGCTCTGACGGCGCAGTGCGGTGGCCATCGCGCGATTGTTCGCCAGGTTCTCTTCGATGCTCCCGCAGGTGATCAGGACGGGAATCGGCCGTGGCGCAGCGGGGGATGACGGCTCCGGGCCCGCATCGATTGCCTCGACCGCCGCGCAAATCTGCTCGAAATGTGGGAAATGGCTCTCCTGCCCGTCCAGGGCGCGGGTGAAGAACGACCCCGACTGCAGCGCCAGTGCGCTGATCGCTGCGGGATGACGGCGGTGAATGGTCAGCATGCCCAGCGCGCCGAGGCTCGCGCCCAGTCCGATCACCGGCCCGGTCAGCACCCTGCTGGTGATCGCGGGAACCACGAGGTCGGCGATGTGGTCTGCGTAGAGCGGATTCGCCGCGTACCACTCGTCCCGCAGACCGTTGGGCGGATCGAGCAGACCCACTCTGATCGGCAGGTCCCGCGACATGGCCGTCGCCCAGGACAGCAGCGATCCGCGGTCGGCCATGTCGCTGCCGTCGTGGACCAGCAGGAGCGGCGCGATGACGTCAGCGGCCAGCCCCGGTGGCGACCACAGCCGGACCGGAACAACTTTCTCCAGACGGCCTTTCGGCGTCATCAGGGTGCGCACCGGACCATCCGGCGGGGTCAGCAACCAACCGGGTTGGCGGTACTCGGGAAATCGCATCTCGCTCTTCTCGCCGAAGGGATTCTCCACGCGCAACGGATTGCCCGGATCACACATCCAGGTGTAGTCGGACCCCACCCTGGTGGTCAGCTGGTACTCCAGCCGCCACGCGTCCGGCCGGGGGATGTCCAGCGACCAGACACCGGCGGACCAGGAGAACTCCCGATCGACGTCGTCGAGAACCCAATCGACCTCGAGGCGCACGCCGGTCAGCTGCCGGTGCTCGTCAGGAAAGACAAATTCCACATGATCCGCAGTGACGACGGGCCCACGCGGTGTCACCGCCGAGCGGGCAGCAGAGGTCGCCGGGGCGGTTCTGGGCATCGCAACACGGTACGTCACCGAACCCGGCCGACGCTGATTCACGGGTGCGGCAACCCCTGGGTAACAGTGCCCTCATAAGGTGGAGCCATGGACCGTCAGCAGCAGTTTGTCCTGCGCACCCTCGAGGAACGTGATATCCGCTTCGTCCGATTGTGGTTCACCGACGTCCTGGGGATCCTGAAGTCGGTCGCAGTCGCCCCCGCCGAACTGGAGGGTGCGTTCAGCGAGGGCATCGGCTTCGACGGATCGGCGATCGAGGGTTTCGCCCGCGTCTTCGAATCGGACATGGTCGCCAGGCCCGACCCGTCAACGTTCCAGGTGCTGCCCTGGGAGGCCGACGGCGGCCGGGTTTACTCAGCGCGGATGTTTTGCGACATCACCATGCCGGACGGGTCACCCTCGTGGGCCGATCCGCGGCACGTCCTGCGGCGAGCGATGGGCGACGCGGCATCAATGGGCTTTATCTGCTACGTCCACCCGGAGATCGAATTCTTCCTACTGAAGGACCTGCCCGACGACGGGTCGGTGCCGCAGCCCGCCGATCAGGGCGGGTTCTTCGATCAAGCCTCCCATGACGCGGCACCGCATTTCCGTCGTAGCGCCATCGAAAACCTCGAGGCGATGGGCATCTCGGTGGAGTTCTCGCATCACGAGGGTGCTCCCGGTCAGCAGGAGATCGATCTGCGCTACGCCGACGCGCTGACGATGGCCGACAACATCATGTCGTTCCGCTACGTCGTCAAGGAGGTCGCGCTCACCCAGGGTGTCCGGGCCACCTTCATGCCCAAGCCGTTCGTTCAGCACCCGGGATCGGCGATGCACACGCACTTCTCGCTGTTCGACGGGGAAACGAACGCCTTCCACAGCCCGGACGACGAGTACCAGTTGTCGGCGACCGGGAAGGCGTTCCTGGCCGGCGTCCTCAAGCACGCACCGGAGATCACGGCGGTGTCGTGCCAGTGGGTCAACTCCTACAAGCGGCTGGTTGTAGGTGACGAAGCCCCGACAACCGCCTCCTGGGGGACGGCGAACCGTTCCGCCCTCGTCCGGGTACCGAACTACTCGCCCGGCAAGTCGTCCAGCCAGCGGCTGGAATTCAGGCTGCCGGATTCGGCCTGCAATCCCTATCTGATGTACACGGTGGTGATCGCCGCCGGACTCAAGGGCATCCGGGAGGAGTACGAGCTCCCGGCGCCCGCAGAGGACAACGTGTGGTCGCTGTCGGAGGTCGAGCGACGCGCAATGGGCTATCAGAAGCTGCCGACGTCGCTGGAATCGGCGCTGGCCGTGATGGAGGGTTCCGAGTTGGTGGCCGAGGCACTCGGGGAGCATGTCTTCGACTTCTTCCTGCGGAACAAGCGGGCGGAGTGGGAGGCGTACCGCCGGCAGGTCACTCCGCAGGAACTCAAGCGTTACCTCTCGCTCTGAGCATGTCCGGCCTGGCGACCGCGGAGAGCCTCTCGGACTCGATAGCGTTCGAGACCGCAATCGCACCGCTGGTCGCACGGGAACGGGTGGGCGCGCGACCATGCTGTCGCACGTGCTGGCCGGTCATCTGACTCATCCCTATCCCGGTGGCGCGCCGGTGATGGTGGCGGTACACGATGACAGGACGCCGCAGCTGGCAGCGTTGCGAACCCCGGGGCACCCGGTCCTGGTCGTCGACGATCCCGCTCTGCACGAAGCCGGTGCGGTGCTGGACGCCCTGGTCGCGCCGGGTCGGCGCGCGAGGCGGTCCTGACCGACGACGCCGACTCGAGCTCCTCGCCCGCTGGCTCGACGAGTTCGCGGACGCCGAATACCTGCCGGCGAACGTCGTCTATCGCGGCCTGGGTTTCGAGCCGATTGCCGAGTTCGCGCATCTCGAATGCCTGCCTCATGTGCTCGGCTGACCCAGGTCGCCGCCGGGATCCTGGGCTGACCCGCTACAGCTCCAGCGCTGTGCTGGCCAGCGCGCTCAGCCGGGTTGCCAGTTCCCGATCGGACAGCGGTGACTGGAATGTGCCGACCGCGTTCAGCATCCCGAGTGCGCCGTGGACTGCGGTGCGCACCCGTTCAACGTCCCAGTCCGGATGCGCCGCACCGAGCAGGGTGCGCCATCGTCCGACCAGCACCCGCTGGCGGTTGACCAGCAGCTCACGATCCCCCGCCGGAAGATGGTGCACCTCACGAATGAAGACGGCCATCAAACGCCGGCGACCGGAGACAGCAGCCGCGTAAGTATGCACCAGCCTGCGCAGCAGCGCTGCCGGTTCCTCGCCCGCCTCGCCCGCAACATCCCCGTTCGGCTCGGTCGTGACGGCATCGATCACCCTGTCGAAGACGGCCGCCAGCACTGACGCCTTCGCGCCGAAGTGCCGGTAGATCGCCGGTCCGGTCACCCCCGCGGCCGCCCCGATGTCGTCCATTCCGACTGCGGCGTAACCACTGTCGGCAAAGAGCTGGGCGGCGGCGGTCAGGATGGCCTCGCGTCGCGCGGCGCCCCGCGTCGATGAAGATGGCCTGGACGGAACCGCACCGGGCGCGTGCTCGGACAGCCCGACCGGCACGGCGCCGCCGCTGCGCCAGTACTGGCCATTGCTCCGGTCCAACAGGCCGAAGTCGATCAGACCGCGGCGCAGGGTGACGTAGTCGTCGTAGACCGCCATCAGCTCCCGGTTCACCTCGATCTCGGTGTACCGGACCCCGGGGATGAATCGTTGGGCGATCAGGTCGTAGACCGCCAGCTGGCGAGACTGCTTGGCGGGCACAGTGCTCAGCCTGCCGTCCGGTCCGAAGAACCGTTTCACCACCGCATCGGCGTTCGCGGCCGCCGCCCGCTGCACGGCGTCATCCACGCGCGGCTACTCGACCACGTCGCCGGGACCGACCCTCGCCCGTGGAACCCGCCAGCGTCGGATGAGACAGGCGCGGTTGAAGGCGTAGAAGCCCAGTGAAGACCCCTTGGTCGACAGCCCTGAGTCGTCCCCGTTCGGGTATCTGAGGCGCACCTTGCGGGACAGCTGCCGGCCGAAAATCACCGAATCCAGAACGGCCGCGGCGATGGCCACCAGCAGCACCAGGGGTCCGTAGGCCTGCAGCACCGGGACCGGGATCAACAGGATGACGAACGAGAGCACAGCGATCGGCAGCAGGATCCCGGCGACATTGCGCCGGCTGTCGACGAGGTCCCGGACGTAGGCACGGACCTTGCCGCGGTCCCGGGCGAGCAGGTACCTGTCGTCGCCGCTCATCATGCGTTCACGGTTGGCTCTGGTGAGTGCCCGCTTCTCGTCCTTGGTCATGCTCTTGCTTTGCACCCGCGACCGTTTGATCGCCTCGCGCTGGGTCTTCGGCGGCGGCGCGATCGGGCCACGACGCCCCTCCGCCTCCCGCCGCTTCGGCGTGGGCCTACCCTTTCCGACGGTCGGCGCCTCCTCGACAGAAGCCGGCGCCGCTGTCGATGCGGCACTGTCAGCAGGTTTGCGGCGCAGAAGACTCACATCGGCAGCCTAGAGGAAATCCGCACCGAGTCCGGGACCCCGATCTCACCCCGACGGGTCCCTGGGAACACCGCCCCAGGAATACCGGTGACCGCCGCGGGGTTGCTACAGTGACGATCGAAGTGTGAGGGCTCGGTAATGCCTCGGAGGCTGCGGGCATGGCATCATCGTCGATGGGGCAGGTTGTTGTTGCCCCCGTCGCAGGAAAGTCGACATCATCAGCGGTTTCGGCCCGGCCGACCGCCCAATCCATAGAGGGAGTTCCGGATGAGCGTTGCTGACACCGCGAGCACGACCGGCGTTCAGGCTCCGGCGCACGGAGTGACGCTGTCGGACACCGCCGCAGCCAAGGCCAAGGCCCTGCTGCAGCGTGACGGCAGCAGCGACATGGTACTGCGCATTGCTGTCCAGCCCGGCGGTTGCTCCGGTCTGCGCTACGAGCTGTTTTTCGACGACCGCAGCCTGGACGGGGACGCCCTGGTGACCTTCGACGGCATCGGCCTGGCTGTGGACCGGATGTCCAAGCCCTACCTGGACGGCGCCGTCATCGATTTCGTCGACACCATCGAGAAGCAGGGCTTCACGATCGACAACCCGAACGCGCAGAACTCTTGCGCCTGCGGCGACTCGTTCCACTGACGTATCTTGCGTCGCAGTGATGCAACGTTCGTTCCGAAGCCCCCGGTGAACTACCGGGGGCTTCGTTGTGTGTCGGGGACCTGGACGTCAGGGCGGTAGGGTTCGTCCGGCCCCGAAACGCCAGCGAAGAGAGCCTGACATGCCGATCGCCGTCTCCGGATCCATTGCGACCGACCATCTGATGCACTTCCCGGGCAGGTTCGCGGAGTCATTGCTGCCGGACCAGCTGCATCGGGTCTCGCTGTCCTTTCTGGTCGACGATCTGGTAGTACGGCGTGGGGGAGTAGCCCCGAACATCTGCTTCGGGATGGCGAAACTGGGTTTGCGTCCGGTCCTGGTAGGCGCCGCCGGGGTTGACTTCGCCGATTACCAGAGCTGGCTGAGCCGACACGGGGTCGACTGCTCCAAGGTGCACCTGTGCGATGACGTGCAGACCGCGAGGTTCGTCTGCACGACGGACGAAGACATGAACCAGATCGCCTCCTTCTACGCCGGTGCCATGGCCAGAGCCAGAGAGATCGAGCTGGAACCGATCGCCCGTGCCTACGGCGGCCTGGATCTTGTGGTCATCGCTGCCGACGACCCCGAGGCGATGGTCCGGCACTCGGAGGAATGCCGCGACCGCGGCTACCGGTTCGCGGCCGATCCGTCCCAGCAGCTCGCCCGGATGGACGGCCCGGAGGTCGCCGCGCTGATCACCGGCGCCGCCATGTTGTTCACCAATGATTACGAGCTGGGGTTGCTGCGATCGAAGACCGGCTGGAGCACCGAGAAGATCGGCCAGGTAGTCGGATACCGGGTGACCACACTGGGTTCGAAGGGTGTGGAGATCGTCGCCGCCGACGGCAGCACGTTGGCGGTACATGCCCTTCCGGAGTGGGCGAAAACCGATCCCACCGGTGTCGGCGACGCGTTTCGTGCCGGTTTCCTCGCGGGTAGTGCGAGGGGGTTGTCCCTAGAGCGCTCCGCCCAGCTCGGCTCGCTGATGGCCACCTTGACGCTGGAAACGGTCGGCACCCAGGAGTATCTGCTGGATGCCGACGTGGCCAGGGGTCGACTGGCCGACGCCTACGGCGAGGACGCGTCCGCGGAGATCACCCACGCTGTCGGCTGGTGATCGGGCGGGCCGGTGACCGACTGGCCGGTGATCTACAGCCGCACCGGATACGCGGGCTCTGGCACCACCGGGGTGAGTGCGCCGGTCACGAAGATCTCGTGCCAGAGCTGGAACACCAGGATGGTCCAGATCCGGCGCGAATGGTCCACCTCGCCGGCGCGGTGCGCGTCCAGCATGGCCAGCACCGCTGTGGGGTCGAGGTACTCCTGCGTGTGCGCGGTGCTGATGATGGTGCGCGCCCACTCGTAGGAGTCCCCGGCCAGGAAATGCCGGATGGGCACCGGAAAACCGAGCTTGCGCCGGTGCAGCACATGCGGCGGAACGATGAGCTCCATGGCTCTGCGCAGCGCCAGTTTGGTGGTCTGCTTGGTGACCTTCTGATCCGCCGGCACGGTCCGGGCCACCTCGAATACCTCGGTGTCCAGGAAAGGCACCCGCAGCTCGAGCGAGTTGGCCATCGTCATCTTGTCCGCCTTCACCAGGATGTCTCCCCGTAGCCAGGTGAACAGGTCGACGTGTTGCATGCGGGCGATGGGGTCCGTCTCGCGGCTCAGTGCATACACCGGGTCGGTGACGTCCCGGAAGGACCGCTGCGGGTCGTACGTGTTCAGCAACCCTGCCAGCTGCTCCTCGCGGAAGATCCGGGCATTCCCGTAGTAGCGCTCCTCCAGGTCGAGCGACCCGCGACGCAACATGTCCTGACCGCGAAACCCCTGCGGCAGAGCGCGTCCCACCGCGGCCAGGCCTTTGCGCAATGGGTCGGGCATCCCGGTGAGCCCGCGAAGGCTGAGCGGTTCGCGGTAGATGTTGTAGCCGCCGAACAGCTCGTCGGCGCCCTCGCCGGAGAGGACGACCTTGACGTGCTTGCGGGCCTCGTTCGCCACGAAGTACAGCGGCACCAGCGCCGGGTCGGCGACGGGGTCGTCGAGATACCAGATGATCAGCGGCAGCGTCTGGGTCAGTTCCTGCTCCGAGACCGTACGGATCACGTGCCGGACCCCGATGGCCGCCGCCGATTCGGCCGCGATGTCGACCTCCGAGAAGCCCTCCCGTTCGAAGCCAGTGGTGAACGTCATCAGATCGGGGTTGTACCGCTTGGCCAGCGCCGCGATGGCCGTCGAGTCGATACCGCCGGACAGGAACGCGCCGACCGTGACGTCGGCACGCATGTGTTTGGCGACCGAATCGTCCATTGCGGCGGCGATCCGCTGGTACAGGGCGGACCGCTCGGCGTCGGAGATGGCAGGGCGGCTCGCGAAGACAGGATGGAAATACCGCTTGGTCGCCATCGGCCGGCCGGGCCGCACAGTCACGTGGGTCCCCGACTCGACCTTGCCGATCGCGGGGTCCATGGTGGCCGGTTCGGGCACGTACTGCAGGACCAGATAGTGCTGCAGCGCAGGCACGTTGACGCTGGCATGCCCGGTCAGCTCGCGCAGGCTCTTCGCCTCCGAGGCGAAGCCGACGCCGTCCGGGGTCCGCGCCAGGAACAGCGGCTTGATCCCGAACGGATCCCGGGCGGCGACAAGGGTCCGCTGCTCGGTGTCCCAGATCAAGAAGGCGAACATGCCGCGCAGCCGGGCGACCGCGTCCGGACCCCAGTGATGATACGCGGCGACGATCGCCTCACCGTCGCCCTCGGTACGGAACTGGGCGCCGAACTGCTCGGCCAGTTCCGCCCGCAACTCGAGGTAGTTGTAGATCTCGCCGTTGAAGACGAGCGCATACCGGTCCGGTGATTCCGGCGGCCCCCAGCGCAGCGGCTGATGTGAGTGCTCGATGTCGATGATCGAGAGCCGGTTGAAACCGAAGACCACATCCGCGTCATTCCAGGTGCCCGACTCGTCCGGCCCGCGGTGACGCGCGCAGACCATGCCCGCCGCGATGGCGTCGACCCGTTCGGCCGCCTGTCCCGTTGCCGACACGAAGCCCATCAATCCGCACACGCGGTGCCACCGTCCTCATCGCCTGTCGGACAGGTCCGACTACTGCCAAACGGCTCGCCACATCCGCTGGGCGACCGGACGATCAGTATCGCGGCTGGCCCGTCGTGCTGCGTCCAGCGACCCGCCGCCCGCCGTTGCGGCGTTGTGCGTCACATCGTCGACGTTGTGTAGAAATTGGCGGGCCCCGGCCGCGTGAATCGCCTTCGGGAGAGGTAATCTTCCGTGTATCGGGGACAGGTGCCGCGGCCGGCGGGGCTTGCCCTGATCGGTAACGACGGTACGCAGGTAACAGAAAGGGCGCTCGTGACACGGTCTCGCGCGAATCGGCGGCTGGCGTTCGCTGGATTGCTCGGCCTTGCTTTGGTGTTGATCAGCGGCTGTTCCGTCGCCGACCTGCCCAACTACGGCTGGCCCGACGGCATCACTCCGCAGGCGCACCGGATGCGGGAGTTCTGGTCCGGCGCGTTCACCGCGGCCCTTATCGTCGGCGCCTTGGTCTGGGGTCTGATGTTCTGGGCCTTCATCGTCTACCGCAAGCGGAAGAACGGTCCGCTCTACCCGAAGCAGACAAAAGAGAACCTGCCCCTCGAACTCGTGTACACCGCGGTCCCGTTTCTCATGATCGGGGTCATGTTCTACTTCACGGTCGTTACCGAGAACGCCGTTATCGATACCAAACCCAATCCCGATGTGGTGGTCGACGTCACCGCGTTCAGGTGGAACTGGGACTTCGGCTACCCGGGCACGAGTGTGCCGGGCGGGGGCGAGGTGCACACCATCGGCACCAGCGAAGAGGTTCCGCTCCTGGTCGTGCCGGTGGGCAAGGTGATCGAGTACCACCTGCAGTCCAGGGACACCATCCATTCGTTCTGGACGATCGACTTCCTGATGAAGCGCGATGTCTTCCCGTACCCGGCGCAGAACCAGTCCAACAACATCTTCCAGAACACGATCGAAACGCCGGGAGCCTTCGTCGGGCGCTGTGCTGAACTGTGCGGCACGTACCACAGCGCCATGAACTTCGAGGTCCGGGCCGTACCGGAGAACATCTACACCGCCTACCTCCAGCAGCGTCAGCAGGACAACCCGGCGACCGGCCAGGCATATTCGGCGGCTGATGCTCTGCGCGCGGTCGGCGCGGCTAATCCGTCCTGTGGCGACCTGTGTGCCCCGCTGGCCACCACCACGTACCCGTTGAACCCGAACCGCATCGAAAAAGGCGTCACCGCGCAGGCCGGCTCAGCTGGCGGAGGAGGAAACTGATGGCGCCGCGCAGCGATCAGGATCAGCAGACACTCCCGGAGACGCCGCGTGCGGCCAAGAGCGGACTGCAGGTCGAAACCTGGATCTTCCTCGTCCTCACCGGGTTTTTTCTGGTGGCCGCGATCATCTACCTCTTCCTGGCGCCCAACGAGCCCGTCGGTATCACCGCGCTGTTCCTGACGGCTGGGCTCACGCTGGTCATCGGAACGTTCCTGCGGTTCGTTTCCCGTCGGCTGGACGAGCCCCGTCCCGAGGACAACGATGAGGCCGAGGTTTCCGACGGTGCAGGGGATGTTGGTTTCTTCTCGCCCGGCTCGTACTGGCCGTTCGCGGTTGCGTTGTCGTCGGCGTTGACTGCCGTAGCCACCGCCTACCTTCTCGTTTGGCTGATGACGATCGGCATCGGGTTCTTGATGTTCTCCATCTGCGGGTTGGTGTTCGAGTACCACCGGCGTCCCGCGCATCACTAACTGAACGGACCGAATAGCTGGGCCGACCGGGTTCTCGTCGGCCTCGCCGTGCTTGGTCTGTACAGCCTGGCCGCGGGTCTATCGTCGAGAAACCCGTGGCCGTCCCGGATGGCCATGGCCGTCGCAGCCGCGGCATGCTCGCCCTCGTACTGTCACAGGCCCTGCTGCTGGTCGACGTCCCCATCGCGGGCCTGGCGTTGGTTGGCATCCGGGCCGGCGTCGCACCCGACAGGGCCGTAGAGCTGCACCCGACTCGGTCGACATCCTGGGCGCCGTTGCAACGCGTGGCCACCGTGGGCTGCGGCTGCTGCCGCCGTCCTGGCCTGGCGTACAAGGCCGCCGCCGACAGCGCCGTGGACGGCCTCGGGTATCTCGTGAGGCGCAGCTCCAGCTGGCCTGGGGCCGGACGCCCGGTCAGGCCGCTCTGGGGATGCTGCCTCGGGTAGTCCGCCTGGCTCAGCGCCGTCGCTGTCGTGGCTGGGCTCGCTGCCTACGTCTTCGTCGGTCGCTCTGGTGCTTCGAGGCCGCGGGGCTGCGCGTCGTTGGCGTCGACGCGACCACGAGACCGACGACGGGTTCCTACGTTTGCCTGACGTCTCGCGGACCTCGTGACGGAGTGCCGAAGGCACTGTGACGAGTGGCATCAGCAACGGCCCACCGAGATCGGACAAAGCGATACGGCGGGCAACCCACTGCCCCCGTCACGGGAGCCGTGACGGGGGCAGTGGGTACAACGGGAAATCAGTGTTTGGTAGCCGCCTCGATCTCGGACACCGGATGAAGCTCATCATCGTAGGCGATATGCCCGGAGACGTTTGCCGGACTGAGCAAGCCTGGCACCGCAACGCCCGCCGATCCCAGCTCATTCATCCGCTTGGGTACCGGGGCTCCCTGGTAGGCCAGCGGGATGGGATGCCCGTGATCGTCCACCGGACCCAACGGCTGGTGTACCTCGATGAATTCGCCGCTGGGCAGTCGCTTGATCACGCCGGTCTCGATACCGTGCTCGAGCACGGCGCGATCCGAATGCTGCAGGCCGAGGCACAACCGGTACGCGATGATGTAGGCAAGCACCGGCGCGACGATGGACCCGACTCGGCCGATCCAAGTCATGACGTTCAGCGAGATGTCAAGCTTGAGGGCAAACAGGTCGTTGGCGCCGCTGATCAGGTTGACGATGTAGAAGGCCATGAACGCCGCGCCGATTCCGGTCCGCACCGGGACATCCCGGGGGCGCTGCAGCAGATTGTGCACAGCGTTGTCCTTGGTGAATGCCTGCTCTATCCACGGATAGGCGATGACGATCATCACAAGCACCGTCGCAGCCAGGATGGACGGGAAGAACACCGCCGGGATCATGTAGTGCCCGAAGATATTTCGAACCTCCCAGTCGGGCCACAGTCGCACCATGCCGTCCAGGAAACCCATGTAGAAGTCGGGCTGCACGCCGGCAGACACCTGCGCCGTGTTGTATGGGCCGAGATTCCACACCGGGTTGATCTGGAACAGTCCGCTCATCATCACGATGAGACCGAAGACGATGGCGAAAAAGCCGCCACCCTTGGCCGCGAACGATGGCAGCACCCGCAAACCGACGACGTTGTTCTCGGTCGCCTTGGCGGCGGGGAACTGGGTGTGCTTCTGGAACCAGACCAGGGCGATGTGCACCCCGATCAGCGCCAGGATGATCCCCGGCAGAAGCACGACGTGCAGCGAGTAGAAGCGCGGAATGATGATCTCGCCCGGGTAGTCGCCGCCGAACACCGCCCAGTGAGTCCAGGTACCGATCACCGGTATGGACAGGATGAACGCGCTGACCGCCCGCAGACCGGTGCCGGAGAGCAGGTCGTCCGGCAGCGAGTAGCCCAGGAAGCCCTCCGCCATGCCGAGCACCAGCAGCAGCACGCCGATCACCCAGTTCGCCTCACGCGGCTTGCGGAAGGCGCCGGTGAAGAAGACCCGCATCATGTGGATCAACATCGCGAAGATGAACAACAGGGCGGCCCAGTGGTGGATCTGCCGCATCAGCAGGCCGCCGCGGACCTCGAACGAGATGTCCAGGCTGGAGGCATAGGCCATCGACATCGGCACGCCGCGGAGCTTTTCGTAGACGCCCTGATAGACAACCTCGGACATCGAAGGGTCGAAGAACAGCGACAGGTAGACGCCGGACAGCAGCACGACAACGAACGAGTACAGCGCCGCCTCGCCCAGCATGAACGACCAGTGGCTGGGGAAAACCTTGTTGAGTGCTGTTCGCAGCGGCCGGGCACCGTGGTAACGGATGTCCGCGCCGTCGAGCGCCTTTTGCGCAACGGACGGGCCGGCTGACGCCTTGGTGGGGGTGGTGAGGCGGCTCATCCGCTTGCCTCCTTTGGCTCGGAATACCACGCGGGAAACTTGCCATTTTCCCAGAAACCGGGACCGACTGCTTCGATAAAGTCACGTGACGCCACGAAATAACCCTCGTCGTCCAGCTCGATGGGGAGCTGCGGCAAAGGCCGGGCGGCCGGTCCGAAGACCGGGAACATGCCCTCGTAGACGTTGAACTGCGATTGGTGGCAGGGGCAGAGCACCCGGCCCGTCTGCTGCTCGTACAGCGATACCGGGCATCCGACGTGTGTGCAGATCTTCGAGTAGGCGTAGTAGTCGCCGAACTGAAAGCCCTGCTGACCATCCCGAATGCGGACAGTCGAGTCCGACCGGAGACGGAAGAGCATGACGGCCGCGTCGCTTGCCTTGGCGCCGCCCGGTACCCCCGGGAACACGGTCGCCATCGAGCCGGCTTCCAGGTCTCCCGGACGCACCGGAGTGCCATTGATCTGGGTCAGTCGGACCTTGGTGCCGTCGGGCAGCGGAGCCCACGGCGTGACCCACAGCGGCGAGTCGGGGCCGTCTGCCCATGGATTCTTGATGAAACCGCCGAGAACGGGTACCACCGCAGCCAGCCCCAGGGCACCGCCTCCCAGCAGCAGCGAGCCTTTGATCACGCCGCGGCGCTTCACGCCGGACTTCTCGCCGGTGTCCAGCACCTGCGCGGCGAGGGTCTGCCGGTCGACCTCGTCCGACATCCCCTGATGCCGCTGCTGGATTGCGACCTCGTGCGGCAGTACCTTCTTGGCCAGGGAGACCACGCCGACGCCGAAGCACAGCACCGTCAGGCCGAGGGTGGCACCGATGATCGGCGTGTACAGCGCATACGCCAGCTGCCCGTCCGATGACGCCGGAACCCACTCGTTCGGCCACCAGATAAAGGCACCGATGAAGATCACCGCGAACAGTCCGGCCAGCAGGAACCACATCGCGACGTGACGCTCGGCCCGCTTCTCGGCAGGCGAGCCGGGAACATAGCGCTCCCCGTACTCGGCGAGTTCCACGCCGTCCAGCGCCATTCCGAGGTTGCTCAACTCCTCGCGCGACATGGTGGCGCGTTCCGCCGCATCGGGGACCTGGAGATTGGGGTTGCCGCTCACGCCTTCGATCCCATCCACAGGGTGGCCGCGACGATGGCGCCCATGCCGACCAGGAACGCGATCAGGCCCTCGGGCGCCGGACCGAACCCGCCGGCCACGTAACCACCCGGATCGATGGTTTCCTTGTTGTTCTGGATGTAGGTGATGATCGCCGTCTTCTCGTCCGGCGTCAGCTGGCCGTCACCGAACACCGGCATGCTCTGCGGCCCGCTGAGCATCGCACCGTAGATCTGCTGATCGGTGGCCGGGCCGAGGTTGGGCGCGTACTTGCCCTGGGACAGTGCGCCGCCCTGGCCGGTGAAGTTGTGGCAGGAAGCGCAGTTCAGCCGGTACAGCTCGCCTCCGCGAGCGATCTGGTCCGGGTTGCGCAGGTCGCCGGCCGGGATGACCGGTCCGCCGCCGTTCTGCTGGATGTACGCCGCCAGTGCATCGGTCTGCTCGGCGTTGTACACCGGCTGCTTACGCTCGATCTGGGCACCGTTGATGGCGGCCGGCATCCGGCCGCTGGACACCTGGAAGTACACCGACGCCTGTCCGACGCCGACCAGGGACGGGCCCCGCCCGACGACGCCCTGCAGGTTTGCGCCATGGCAGGTGATGCAGGAGTTCTGGTAGATGGACTTGCCCTGCGCCGCCAGATTCGCGTCGACGTCGGACGCGACCGCCTCGTTGCTGCCGGCGGTGAAGGCGCTGTAGGCGAAGGCGACCGTCGTCAGCGCGAACAGCAGCGCCAAGGCGCCGGTGATCCGGCGCACCGACTTGGAGCGGCGCATCGACCTTGATCGACCCCTTCGGGGCGGTGTGTCGTTGACCGACATTCTTTCTGACACCTCGTACTCGGTTGCTGCGGCTTGGCGGATGAGAGGAACGCCGGTCTGCCGTACTTCTCTCTACTGTAGAAGTTCCTGCGGCGGATGCGAAGTGATCTCACTGAATGATGTAGATCGTTGCGAACAAACCGATCCAGACGACGTCGACGAAGTGCCAGTAGTACGAGACAACGATGGCGCTGGTGGCTTGCGCAGGGGTGAATTTGGAGATCTTGGTGCGGGCGATCAGCAGGACGAACGCCAGCAGGCCGCCGATGACGTGCAGCCCGTGGAAGCCGGTGGTGAGGAAAAACACGGTGCCGAACGGCGATGACGAGAGCGTGGTCTCGTGCTGGATGATCATCACGCGGTACTCGTTGGCCTGGCCCAGCACGAAGATCGTGCCCAGCAGCAGGGTCAGCAAATACCAGCGGCGCAGGGCGAAGACATCGCCGCGTTCGGCTGCGAACACCCCGAACTGACAGGTGAACGACGACGCCACCAGGATGATCGTGAAGACCAGCGCGTACGGGACGTTCAGCTCCGCGGGCGGTGGCGGCCAATCGGGGTTCTGCGCTCGCACCGTGAAGTAGATGCCGAACAAGCCGGCGAAGAACATCAGCTCGCTGGACAGCCACACGATCACGCCGACGCTGACCATGTTCGGCCGGTTCAGGGTGTGGATCCTGGAGCTGATCGCGGGGGCCCCCGATGGGCTGGTCGCAGTCGTCACACATGAATTATGGACTGCCTGTGGTGATCATGCGCCTGCGGGTTCGTCCTGGGCGGGTCGACGATGGGCGATGGTGCGGATCGGCGCAGGTCAGGGCGTCGACGGCAGTTCGACATGTTGTCGAAATCAGGCGCTGCGGCGAAGTGTCGACCAGCGGGCACTAACATCGCCTGCGTGAGCAACCCCGTCCTTCTGGTCTACAGCCACCGCCCCGAGGTCAGGGAACGGATCATCAACGCCATCGGCCGGCGACCGGCCGCGGACGTCGGCCGGGTCGACTATCTCGAGTGCTCGGCGGTCTACGAGGTGATGATGGCCACCCAGGCACGACAGGCTGACATCCTCATCCTGGACGGAGAGGCGCAACCCACCGGTGGCATCGGCATCAGCCGGCAGATCCATCAGGAGGCCGAACTCGTTCCGCCGGTCGTTGTCGTCGTTCGAAGGGCTGACGACCGTTGGCTTGCAACGTGGGCGGGAGCCGATGAAATCCTGGTCCACCCTCTCGACCCGGTGACGGCCGCCGACTGCATCGCCGGTCTGCTGCGTCGGCGTGCCGGTGGATTGATCCCCGCGGTGACCGACTCTCGGCCCCGGTGAGCGTCGGCACGTCCTGGCCCGGGGTGCTCAGCAGCATCCTCGATGGCGATCACCTCGACGCCGCCGATACCCGGTGGGTGATGGACCGGGTCATGGCGGGCGAGGCAACTCCTGCGCAACTGGCCGGGTTCGCTGTTGCCCTGCGGGCCAAGGGCGAGACGGCCGCCGAAGTCGCCGGTCTGGTCGACAGCATGTTGTCGCACGCCGTGCGGGTCGAGATTCCCGTTAGGGCCGTGGATATCGTCGGAACCGGCGGTGACCGCGCCGACACCGTCAATATCTCCACGATGGCTGCCCTGGTGATCGCTGGTGCGGGGGCGCCAGTGGTCAAGCATGGCAACCGCGCGGCGTCCAGCAAGTGCGGCGCCGCGGACCTTCTCGAGGGACTTGGTGTCGCAATCTCGCTGCCCGCGGAGGCGGTGGCGCGCACGGTGGCGGAGGTCGGAATCGGCTTCTGCTTCGCGCCCGTCTACCACCCCTCCTTCCGGCACGCCGGTGCACCGCGTCGTGAACTGGGCATCCCCACCGTCTTCAACTTCCTCGGGCCGTTGACCAATCCTGCGCAACCCTCCGCCGGCGCGATCGGCTGCGGCAATACGCGGATGGCGCCCGTCATGGCGCAGGTGCTGGCCGCACGCAGATCCGACGTGCTGCTGTTCCGCGGCGACGACGGGCTCGACGAGCTGACGACGACCACCACGTCCACGGTGTGGCAGGTGACCGGCGGCACGGTTCAGGCTCTGACGCTGGATCCGCTGGACCTCGGCATTCCTCGCAGCGAGCCGGCGGATCTGCGCGGCGATGACGTACGGCACAACGTGGCCGTGGCGCGGGCGCTGTTCGAAGGCGGGACCGGGCCGATCCGGGACGCCGTGGTGCTGAACGCCGCTGCCGGACTGGCCGCCCACGCCGGTTTCAGCGGTGACCTGATCGCCGACCTCCGTGTCGGGGTACAGCGGGCCGGCGTGGCACTCGACACCGGCAGTGCCGCAGACGTTCTCACGCGGTGGGTGGCGCTCGGCCGGGAACTCTCGGCCGGCGGCTGATCCGGCGCGACCGCGAAGTCAGGGTTGCAGACCGATCGAGAAAGCGTCGTCTGCGTCCCGCCGCGAGTACTCGCGAAACGCAATGTGGGTGACCGTCCGGAGCACGCCGTCGACCTTCGAGATGTGACCGGGCACCAGGTCCGCGACGGCCTCATGGTCGGCAACCCTGACCAGGGCAACAAGATCGACGTCGCCCGCGCAGGAGTAGACCTGATTCACGCCTGGCAGATCCGCGATCTCCTGAGCTGCCTTGGGAATCTGCTCGGCCACCACATCGATCAGCACTATTGCCGTCACCATGGCCGCAACCTCTCTCGCCGTTCGCCGATCACCGTTTCGATGGCAGCCCGATGTTATGCCACCCGTCCGGACCCGGGGTCGGTGCCGCGGGCAACATCGGCGGCCTTCATGAACGGCCGCCACCGGCCCGCCCCTGCGGCCGGGCTCGCCCACGGCTCGCTCACCCTGACCAGCCTCGAGCCCGGCCGTTCCAGCCAGCGCAGCAGGGTCGTGGTCTCCTCCGCGGAGGCTGCCGGTAGCGGGCCTGGTAGGGGCAGCACCGTCTCCGCAGACGCCACCAGCAGGTCGACCAACGGCATCGGGTCGACACCCCGCCGCGCTCGACCGGCAGCGGCGAAGCGGCCGTAGCGCATCACCGTCAGGTCCCAGCCGCCGTGCTCGTCGGGGCGCGCGGCCACCATTTCGCCGATACCCGCGAGCGCTCCGAGTCGCTGACGCCGGTCCACCGCGGCCGCGAGCGCCGACAATCGGTCCCGCGCCCATGCCGCCTGATCGAAGCGACCCGCGTACGACAATTCGGTCAGGCGCCGGTGCAGCAGGCGCAGCACCTCGTCGCTGGCGCCGTCGACGAGCGAGACCACCCGAGAGACATGGGCGGCGTACCCGGCAGCATCCTCCGCCCCGCTGCACGGCGCGCCGCAGCGGCCCAGTTCGGCGAGCACGCACGGGCTGCCGTCGGGATTGTTCCGTCTGATCCGCACCGTGCAGCGCCTGATGGGAAGGGCGTCCTGCAGCGCTTCGACCGCCGTCTGAGCCGCCTGACGTGACGCGAACGGCCCCAGGCAGGCCGCCGATCGATCCGGAGGAGTGCGGACGATACTCAACCGCGGGAATGCCTCATCGGTCACGGTGATCCAGCAGCCGCCCCCAGGTTTGCGAGAGCGCCGGTTGTAAGGCGGCTGGTGCACCGCTATCAGCCGCTGCTCGCGGATGTGTGCTTCCAGTGCGTGCGCGCACTCGACGTGGTCCACGCGCTCGGCCAGTGTGACCATGTGCTTGATCCGGCCGCGGGTTTCGGCCGCCGAGAAATAGGACCGGACCCGCTGATGAAGGTTGCCCGACGTGCCGACGTAGAGGACCTCGTCACCTGGTCCGCGGAACAGGTACACCCCCGCCGCCGCCGGTAGTGAATCGGCGAGACGGCGCTTGCGACGCCGTTCCGGCGCCACGTCACGCCCGGCGTCCTGGAGTTCGGACAGGCTGTGCACGCCCAGTGAGCCGAGCCTTTCGAACAACGCGTGCAGGACGTCGACCGTGGCTCTGGCGTCGGTCAGTGCGCGATGGTCGGGCGCAACCCGGGCGCCCAGCAGGTATGCCAGAGCCGCCAGCCGAACGCTGGGCGCTTCGGCACGGGACAGCACCTTGCGGGCCAACCGGACGGTGTCAACCACCGCCGGACCGGGCCAGCGCAGGCCCATGCCGGCGCACGCGGACTTGAGAAATCCGACGTCGAAACCCGCGTTGTGGGCTACCAGAACTGAGCCCCGGAGAAATTCCAGGAACGCGGGCAGCACCGCTTCGATCCGCGGCGCTTCGTAGACCATCGAGTCCGTGATGCCGGTGAGGATGGTGATCTGCGGCGGGATGGAACGGCCGGGGTCGACCAGCGTGGCGAACTCACCGAGCACCTGCCCGCCCCGGACCTTCACCGCGCCGATCTCGGTGATCGCCTCCGTCCGCGCCGAACCTCCCGTGGTCTCCAGATCGACCACGACGAACGTGACCTCGCGCAGCGGCTCGCCCAACTCGTCGAAGCTGCGCTGGGTCGAGATACCGGGTCGGACAATCGGTTCGGCCACTGTCGTTCGCTCGAAACCGGCCGACCGGCCAGCGTCGGCGGGGTTCGCGACGAGCGCTCGCGAGTCCAGGAACAGTGACATGTGGCGAACCGTAGAACGCCAGTACGACAGTGCCGTGGTGGCGCGCCGGAGCGCGATCCCGCCGTGCTGTCAGGATTGCGGCGTGACGAGCACCGGCAACGAGTCCGACGCGCAGGATGTGCCGGGACTCATCCGCCCGATCAGCGAGCTGCCAGACGCCGTTCGGAACAGGATCGTGCAGTGGGCGGCCGACGCCGTCGGTGCTGCGCCACCAGCCTCGATCCCGCAGGCGCTGACCCGGGTGGCGCGTTTCGCGCCTGCCAAGCGGGCGAAGTCGGGAGCAACTGCGCTGGCGCAGGCCATCGTGTCGGACGCGGCGTTCAGATCCCTCGTTGCCGAGCGCGCGGTGCGCCTGTCAGCGGCCGGCACAGATCAGGACGCAGCCGCCGACGCGGTGACCGCCGCCGCGAAGGCGTACCTGCTGCGGCTACCCGAGGAGTCCGAGCTGCTGGCAGCCGTTGCTGCTGTCGCGAGCGAGAACGAGGTCAACACCAGGGTTCTCGAGCTCCAGCGGGACATACGGGCGCTGACCGCACGGCTCGAACGGGCGACCGCGGACGTGACGGCGCGACAATCACCCGCCGACGCCGACCGCGATACCGAGGCCCAGCGGTTGCGTCTGCGGCTGCGGGAACAGGGCAGTCGACTCCGCGGACAACAGCAGGTGATCGAGGCGTTGCGGCGCAGTGCCGCCGATGACCTCGATCGCGCATCGGCCGAACGGGACCGAGCGCTGGCCGAAGCGCAGGCCTGGCGGCAGCGTGCTGAAACTGCGACCGCGCGGGGCGATGCGGCCGTCAAGGTGGTGGAGCGGTTGCGTCGATCGGCGGGGGAGAGAAGAGCCGCATCGGACCGGCGTCTGGAGCTGCTGCTGAGCACGATCGAGGGCGCCGCCTCCGGGCTGCGCCGGGAGTGGGATCTGCAGGGCGGCGGGCCGGCTCCCGCCGACGTCGTCGCTATCGGACTTCCGGCGCCGTCGGCCGACACCGAGCGCACGGCGGATCCGTCCCGGCTGGTGGCCTGGGCATCTCTGCCGGGCGCCCATCTCGTCGTCGACGGTTACAACGTCACCAAGACCGGATTCGCGGAGCTGTCCCTGTCCGAACAACGTGACCGCCTCGTGCGCTCGCTAGCGGCGCTGGCCGCCCGAACGTCGGCAGAGGTCACCGTGGTGTTCGACGGCGCCGCGGTGGCCACGGCGCGGCCACCGGCGCGTGGGGTCCGGGTTCTTTTCTCCCCGCCCGGAGTTCTGGCTGACAAGGTGATCAACGATCTCGTCCGGGCGGAGCCGCTGGGCCGGGTCGTTGTGGTGGTGACCTCCGACCGGGAGGTTGCCGATCGGGCCGCGACCGATGGTGCAAGAACCGCGGCTTCGGTCGCTCTACTGGGCGTGCTCGGCGGAGCGGCAGGAGCCGTCTGACCGTTCGGGCCCGACTGTCGGTGGCCCGTCCTACCGTTCGGTGCATCGAACACCCCGTGCGGGGTGCCAGCGGAAGGAACCGACGTCATGCAGATCGATTGTGATACCTGTGCGGTCAGGGGCCCGGCCTGCGGGGGGTGTGTGGTCACCGTCCTGCTCGGCTCGACTCCCGACGGTGTCGAGTGGGACGAAACCGAGCGGGCGGCGCTGGGTGTGCTGGCCGACTCCGGACTGGTGCCCCCGCTCCGGATGGTCCCGACGTTCATCAACACCGATCACATCGGCCGCCGCAGGGGACCCGAACGGGCGGTGGGGTGACCGCCTACGGGGCACTTGGTCACGAAGTGTGAGAATCGTCTGGTGGTGCAATCGTGTGTCGAATCTCATCCCTGAGTGCCATCGATACAGATCAGAGCATGTGCGCCAACGGGTTTCACCCCCGAATTCCCTGGGATTCGCAGGACTTCTACGCCAGTGCTGGACTCAAGCGTGTCCTTCTCGTAACCTATCCGAGACCTTGAGTCGTGACCGTCATTCGGATGGTCCGTGGGGTCACCGCCGAATCGACGCAGATCGTCGAACCGGGGAACCAGGTTTGTTGTATGGGGTGAATCCCCGGTGGTGGTGCCGTGTGCGGGCTCCGGGCCGGGGTAGGGCTACTTCCTGGCCCGAATCCGTCAGCTAACCCGGTAGGCGGCGATAAGGAAGGTACGCCTGCCTTGGCGACCAGTGACGTGTGCTCCCCTTCGGTTGGCCTGAACTCCCGGTGGCGGACGCGGGGTGTGGTTCTCGGTACCGTCGCGACGCTGAGCCTCGGTCTGCTGTGGACAGGTTCCGCCGCGGCCGCCCCTGACACACCGACGACATCCGATCAGGCGCAGCAGGCCTATCTCGACAGTTCCCAGCGCGCCGGCGCCTTGAACGAGCAGGTGCTCGTCGCGCAGGAGTCGGAGAAGAAGGCCGCTACCGCCGTCGCCGCTGCCGCGGACCGGATGAAGGCAGCCACCACCGCCGCCGCCCAGGCCAAAAAGCGGGCCGCCGATGCCGCACTCGCCGCCGAGAGCTACCGGGGCAAGGTCGACGCATTTGCCAATGCCAGCTTCCGCGGTGCCCGGCTGAGCCAGATGTCGGCCCTGCTCACGGCAAGTTCCGCCGACGATTTCCTCGACCAGGTCAGCTCTCTCGACCGGGTGGCCGCCGACACACAGGTGACGCTGGACGCCGCCCTCGCCGCGCGCAAGCAGGCCGCGCAGGCGCAGACCGGTGCCGAGACCAGTCGAGCGGCCGCGGAGAGGGCAAAGACCGACGCGGAGACGACGAAGGTGGCCGCCGAGAAGGCGACCACCGACGTCACCGCCCGCAAGGCGACACTCGACGCCGAAGCCGCCCGCTACCGGGCGATGTACGAGTCGCTCTCCGAGCAGGAGCGGCAGGCTGCCGCCGAGGCGGAGCGGCGCGCGAACGAGCAGGCGGCTACCCAGGCCGCGGCAGCGCAGGCCGCTGCGGAACAGGCAGCAGCACAGCAAACCGAGCAGGCGGCACCGGCTCCGGAGCCGGCTCTGGTGGCCGCGGACCGGTCCGACCGCACGCCCCTCGAGCAAGCGCCGCAGCCAGCTGCCCCGGCGGCGGAGGCGGAGGCACCAGCGCAAGCTCCTGCCCCCGCACCGGAGTCGACGCAGGCTCCCGTCGCTGCGGCACCTGCCGCACCCGCCGGCAACTCGGCTGCCGCAACGGCCGTCGCCGCTGCCCTGTCCAAGGAAGGTTCGGCCTACGTCTATGGCGCAGCGGGTCCCGATGCCTTCGACTGCTCGGGCCTGACATCGTGGGCCTGGGCGCAGGCCGGTGTGACGATCCCACGGAGCTCCAGCGAGCAGGGCGGGCTGCCCGAGGTCTCCCTCGACGCCCTGCAGCCCGGCGACCTCGTCACGTACTACTCGCCCGTGAGCCACGTCGCGATGTACATCGGCAACGGTCAGGTCATCCACGCATCGACCGAGTCCCGGCCGGTGTACATCACCTCGGTCACCGGCGCAGGTCCGAACCCGACCGGCCACCGCGTCAGCGGCTGACCGAACCGCGTCGTTCGTTCCGCCCGCCGGGGGCGGGCGGAACGGACGATGATCGTGAATTCGATCCGGCTACCCTGCATCCCGTGCGACGAACGTTGTTGGTCACCAACGATTTCCCGCCGCGCGCCGGCGGTATCCAGTCCTATGTGCAGTCCCTGGCCGAGCAACTGCCCGCCCGTGATCTCGTCGTGTACGCCCCGGACTGGACAGGGGCGTCGGAATACGATGCGGCGCAGAGCTTTACGATCTATCGGCACCCCGGCCCGCTGATCCTCCCGGCCGGGGACGTCCGTCGCCGCGCGGTGGAACTGGTCCGCGAACACCGCGTCGGAGCCATCTGGTACGGCGCGGCCGCGCCATTGTCCCTGCTCAGCCCCGCGTTGCGGGCAGACGGTGTGGTGCGGACCGTCGCCAGCACCCATGGTCATGAGGTGGGCTGGTCGATGGTGCCCGGTGCACGTCAACTGCTGCGTCGTATCGGCCGGGTCAACGACGTGCTGACGTTCGTCAGTCACTATGCGCGCCGCCGGATCTCGGCGGCCCTCGGCCCGGATGCCGCCCTGGAGTACGTGCCGCCCGGTGTCTGCGTCGACACCTTTCGGCCCGATCCGATCGCGCGACGTGCGATTCGCGACCGGTACGGCATCGGGGACGCCCCGCTGCTGCTCACAGTCGCCCGGTTGGTCGCGCGCAAGGGGCACGACACCCTGATCCGTGCGCTTCCGGCCGTCCTGCGGCAGATCCCGGATCTCCGTCTGCTGATCGTCGGTGACGGCCCCGACGGCGCCCGACTACGGGAGCTGGCCCGCGGACTCGGCCTCGCACAGCGCGTGCTGTTCGCCGGCAGTGTGCCGTGGCCGGAACTTCCGGGGCACTACGCGGCCGGCGATGTCTTCGTCATGCCGTGCCGGACGCGTGGATCCGGTCTGGATGTCGAGGGGCTGGGGATGGTGTTCCTGGAGGCGGCGGCCAGCGGCTTGCCGGTCGTCGCCGGTGCCTCTGGGGGCGCACCGGAGACCGTTCAGCAGGGCCGGACGGGTCTCGTGGTCGACGGCAGGGACATCGCGGCGGTGGCCGACGCGACGTCATCGCTGCTGGTGGATCGTGAACGTGCTGCGCAGTGGGGAGCACACGGTCGCGATTGGGTCACCCGGGAGTGGAACTGGGAGACCTCGGCCCAACGTCTGGCCACCCTGCTGTCCAGTTAGTGGGTGAACCTGATCACACCGGGTGATGATTTCCTGCTCATCGCAGAAATCAGCCAACCCATTCGGGGAATTTCAGGTGCCCTGGTCATTGCTGAGCACCTCCCCGGGTCGTAACCTGCTCGTGACCTCGGAAGCGGATTGCCATACCGGCGCCCCCTTGGTCACCGCCCAATCGATGCACCTGCATCAAGGCTGCAGCGCCCAGCAGGAGTACGAACCGGGGACCCACAGTTTGTCTGGGGTGAATCGACTCTCGTTCACGCGGCTCGCGTGTCGAGGGTGGTAGGGCTACTTCCTGGCCCGAATCCGTCAGCTAACCCGGTCGGCGGCGAAGGAAGAAGGGCCACCTTTCCGTGACTACGCACGACCGTAGGTACCCCCTGCGCTCCATCCGCGCAGGTAGCGCCATCGTGCTCTGCACACTGGCCATCGGGCTGGCCGGCGCGATGCCCGCAGGTGCCCAGCTCAGCGCTCCCCGGGCGGCTGTTGCTCCTGGCGCGCCCGCCACCGCCGAACAGGCGAAGCAGGCCTGGCTCGCTGCCGCTCGTCGCTCCGAGGCCTACAACGAGCAGGTGCTCGCCGCCGAAGCCGCCGTCACCACTGCCAAGAAGACGGCTGCAGCTGCGACCGACACGTTGGCGGCGGCGGCGGCGAAGACCTGGGCCGAGCAGGAGAAGGTCGCCGCGGCCGACGCGGTGGTCGCGTCGTACCAGGTCAAGGTCGACGCCTTCGCGAACGCCACCTTCCAGGGTGCGCGGCTCACCGATCTCTCTGTGCTGCTGACGGCCGGTTCCCCGGATGATTACCTCGACCAGGCAAGCTCGCTGAGCCAGGTCGCCGCCGATCAGCAGGACACCCTGACCGGCGCGCTGGCGGCCCGCTCGTCCGCCGATGCGGCCCGGGCCACCGCTCAGACGCTGCAGAGCCGCGCCCAGGCAGCGAAGGCAGCCGCCGACCAGGCGACCGCCGACGCACAAACCGCCCGAACCGACCTGGACACCGGCAAGAAGAGGCTGGACGCCGAGATCGCCGGCTACCAGTTCGCCTACGCCAGGTTGTCGACCGCCGACATCGGCGCCGCGGTGGCCGGCGGGGAATCGGCGAACCTGGATGCGGCGTCCCAGACCAGGCAGGCCGAGCAGGCGGCGCAGCGCGACCGCAGCGGTCTGGCAGACGATGCAGCGCCGATCGAGACAGGCCCGGAATTCTCCGCATGGGCGGCCCGTCATGCCCCGAACCCGCAGGCCGGCATCGCCGTCGAGGCGGCGCTGAGCAGGCAGGGACTGCCGTACGTCTGGGCCGCTGAAGGACCGGACAGCTTCGACTGCTCCAGTCTGATGATGTGGGCCTGGCACCAGGCGGGCATGAGCATCCCGCGCAACAGCGCCGCCCAGGCGGACGCACTGCCACAGATTCCGCTCGACCAGTTGCAGCCCGGTGACCTGGTTACCTTCTACTCGCCCGTCTCGCACGTCGGCATGTACGTCGGCGACGGCAAGGTGCTGCACGCCTCCATGCCGGGTGTGCCGATCAAGGTCGTGCCGCTTGCCGCGGCGGGCCCGAACCCGACCGGCCACCAGGTCAATCGCTGACTATCTCATCCAGCACCGCCTACCCTGGCGCATCGTGCGACTCTCGTTCGTCTCCGATATCCACGGCAACATCAGCGCCCTTGCTGATGTCGCCCGCAGGGTCGAGCGACTGGTGGTGCTCGGCGACCTGCTGGACTACGTCGACTACCACGACCCGTCCGCCGGCATCATCGGGCGGATCTTCGGTCCGGAGCGCATCCGGCCGTTCATCGAGCTGCGGCTGGCCGGCGATTTCCCGGCATTGCGCGCCTATAACCTTCGCCTGTGGGACAGCATCGACGACCCGCTGGGCACCTTGTCCGACGTTGTCGCCGAGCGGTACAGAAAGGTGTTGGCCGCGGTCGGGCCGGATGCCCTGCTGACTCTCGGCAATGTCGATGTCGCGGCCGTCTGGAACGACGTGGCCGGCGCCGAGTTGCCCTACCTCGATGCGACGACCGTCGAGATCGGCGGCCGAACACTAGGTTTCGTCGCCGGCGGCGCTGCGCGACCGGGTACCGCCGTGCGTCCGCCCGGCTCGGTCTGGCAACCGCTGATCCGGTCGGCCGCCGAGTATGCGGCGGCGGTGAAGGCGGTCGGGCAGGTGGACGTGCTGTGCTCCCATGTTCCGCCGGCGGTGCCTCGCCTGCGATACGACGTCGTCCCCGCCCGCCTGGAGATGTACGGGCCGGGGCTGATCGAGTCGATCCAACAGCACAGTCCGGTTCTTGCGCTGTTCGGTCACGTCCATCAACCGATCGCCCGTCGGCTCCGGCACCGGTTCACCGAGTGTGTCAACGTGGGTCACTTCCAACGGTTCCCGGAACCGTTCGAGGTCGACCTGCAGCGGCTGCGGTGAGCCTTTCCCCGGCACCGACGCAGGCCACCGGGACGGAGTCGGACATCGCTCAACGACCTGGGTAGCCTTCCTCCCATGGCCACCCCCTCATCCCAGTCTGTGCTGATGGCTGCGGAACCCGAGGCGATCATGGAAGTGATCGCAGATTTCATCGCGTACCCGAAGTGGACAGGCGCCGTGAAGTCCGTGGTGGTCACCGACCCCGGTGACGGCAGGCGCGCCAAGCAGGTGCGGTTCAGCATGGACGCCGGTTTGCTCAAGGACACCTATGAGCTCGCGTACTCGTGGCCCGAGGACGGCATGTCGGTGTCCTGGACGCTCGTCTCCGGCCAGTTGCAGCGTGCCCAGCAGGGCTCCTACGTACTGCGGCGCACTCCGAAAGGTACCGAGGTCACCTACACCCTGGCCGTCGACCTGACGGTTCCGATGATCGGGGTTCTCCGGCGCAAGGCCGAGAAGGTCATCCTGGACACCGCCCTGAAGGAGCTCCGCAAGCAGGTCGAAGCCGGATGAAAATTGTCTTGCACACCGGCAAGGGCGGCGTCGGCAAGACCACCATCTCCGCGGTGACGGCGGTGGCATGCGCCGCCGGTGGAGCACGCACCCTGCTGCTGTCCACCGATCCAGCGCACTCGATCGCCGATGTACTGGCAGTGCCTGTGCACGGCGAACCGACGCCGGTTCCGGGCGTGCCGGGGCTCTGGGCCGCACAGGTTGACACCCGCGGCAGGTTCGAGCAGAGCTGGTCGCACATCCGCGGCTACCTGGTCGGCGTGCTCGCCGCGCGCGGGATGGCGGAGGTGCAGGCCGAGGAGCTCACGGTCCTGCCCGGCGCCGAGGAGATCGTTGCGCTGCTGGAGCTGCGCCGGCTGGCGGAGTCGGGCCAATTCGACGTCATCGTCGTCGACTGCGCACCGACCGGCGAAACCCTACGGCTGCTCGCCCTGCCGGAGACGATCGGCTTCTACGCCCAGCGACTGCTGGGCGCCCCGCAACGCGTGCTGCGGACGATCGCGGCGTCGCTGACCGGATCCCCGGGCGGCGGACCGAACGCCACCGTCCGCGACGCGCTCGGCGATCTGCTGGCGGAGCTGATGGCCGCCCGCGCGCTGCTCGCCGACCCCGTCGTCACCGGTGTCCGCCTGGTGCTGACTCCGGAGCGGGTTGTCGTTGCCGAGGCTCGCCGGCTGTTCACCGCGCTGTCGTTGCACGGCTTCCGGGTGGAGGCGGTGACGGTGAACCGGCTGCTGCCCAAGGGGGTCGGGGGTGAGTTTCTGCGCCGGCAGCGTGAGGGCCAGCGCGAGGCGATGACGCAGGTGCGCGAGTCGTTCGCCGGTCTGCCCATCCGGCAGGTCGCGCAGAGCCCTGTGGAACCCATCGGTGCACGACGGTTGTCCGAGATGGCGCAGCAGTTGTTCTTCGATGTCGACCCGTTGGACGTCGGCGCGGCGCCGATCGGTATCGAGGTCGGCGGTTCCGAGGGTTGGTATCAGCTGTCGCTGCCATTGCCGCTGGCCGAGCGCGGCGACATCGCACTGTCTCGCTCGGGTTCCGACCTGGTGCTGACCGTGGGCGACGTGCGGCGGCGGATCGCGCTGCCGTCCATGTTGCAACGCTGCAGCACCGAGGGTGCCCGCTTCGACAACGGCCGGCTGATCATTGATTTCGCGGCGGACCCCGACCAGTGGCCGGCCGGTCTGGCAGCCGCAACGCTGGTGGGTGCCGGATGATCGACCCGCAGGGGCAACCGGCTGTCGGGCCACTGGCGCAGGAAGCGGCGCTACTGCTGGACGTCATGGCGGATCGACTCACATCGATCAAACCCGGCGATCCGGACGGCGACGTTCGACCGGCCACGCAAACCGGTCGAGCGGCTGGCCGATGCCCCGAATGTGGCGCCGTTCCCGACGCCCCGTGCACGGCCTGCCCGCTGTGCCGCTTTCTCGCCGTGCTCCGCGGCGAACGGCCCGAGGCGACTGCCCGGTTGGTGGACGGCGCGCTGCTGATCGTCCGGACGTTGCGATCACTGATACCGGACGCGCCGGAAGAACCACCGGCGCCGCCTGCCTCCTCCCACGAGCCGCCGACCGGCCGCAAAGGCGGTCTCGAGCACATCGACATCCGATGACCGGCGACATCCGATGACCGGCGACATCCGGTGAGGGGCAAGGGTTCCGCCGCGGCGATCGGTATCGACATCGGCGGCACCTCGGTGCGTGCCGCGGTGATCGACGCCGACGGGCAGATCCACGGGTCCCTGCGGGATGCGACGCCGCGCACCGAGCAGGAGACGGAGGACGCGCTGGTCACGCTGATCACCAAACTTGCCAGCACGCACGAGGTGTCGGCCGTCGGGCTGGCCGTTGCGGGCTTCATCAGCCGCGATCGGCGCTCGGTGATGTTCGCCCCGCATCTGGCATGGCGGGACGCCGACGTCCCGGCCAGGATCTCCTCGCGGGTGCAGTTGCCGGTCGTGATGGATCATGACGTCAACTCCGCCGCGTGGGCGGAGTACCGCCGCGGGGCATCGGTCGGCGCGTCGATCGCGCTGCTCATCGCACTCGGCACCGGCATCGGTGCCGGCCTGATCATCCACGGCGAGATCTACCGCGGTGCCTACGGCGTCGCCCCCGAGCTCGGTCACCTGACTGTGCTGCCGGGTGGGCGCCGCTGCCCGTGCGGGAAGCGCGGCTGTTGGGAGCGTTACTGTTCCGGCACGGCGCTGGCGCAGACGGCTCGCGAGCTGATGGCAACCGGCGATGCACCGGTGCTGCGTCAGCTCAGCGGGAACGACCCGGCGGCACTCACCGGCACGATGGTGGCCATCGCGGCGACCGAGGGCGACCCGGCCGCGCTGGCCGCGATGAACGACCTCGGGCATTGGCTCGCAGTCGGAATGTCCCTGGTCGCCGACGTGCTCGATCCGGAGATGATCGTCATCGGTGGGGGGGTGGCCAGTGCGGCCAGCATGTTCCTACCTCAGGCCGCTTCCGAGTTCGCCGGGTCGATCACCGGTGCCGGGCACCGCCCGGTGCCCAGGGTGGAACTCGCCAGGTTCGGCGATCGGGCCGGCATCATCGGCGCGGCGTTGCTCGCCATGAGCGGCTGATCAGAGGAGAAGGATCACACGATGGCGCCGTCGTCGGTGCCATCTCGGCCGGCGTGCCGCCGCCAGATCCCGGTCAACACCACGACCGCGCCGCCGAGGATGAGGCCGACCGCCATGACCAGGGTCAGATCGATCTCGACGGCCAGCAGGCTCGGCCGTGCCAGCAGCACGATCCCGGCAACGATCATCAACGCCGCGCCGATCGTCCTGCCTTTGGGTCGAGGCAGCGGTGGCGGTTCCGGCGGCTCGAAATGCGCGTCGTCCGAGTCTCTTTCGGCTTCGGCTTCGGCTTCCCGGGCGGCGAAGGCAGCGACCTCCTCCGCTCGTTCGAGCCGGCGGAACTCCCTGCGCCGGGCCCGCTCCGCGCCTGTCTCCTGCCGCGGTACGTCCTGCGGGTCGCCGTCCTGCAGGGTTGACCCCCCGCCGGACGGATGACGCTGCTGACCGCCGTCCACCATGATCCCGGAGACGATCTGCCGGAAAGCGGCATCCACGTCGTCGTCGGACGGGTGGCTCCGCCAGGCGTGGTCGCGGGCGTCGGCCGCAGCCGCCTCCGGCCGTTCGTCATCGGGTTCGGAGAACCCCTCGTCCTGTCCGGGGAAGCTCGTCACGGCAGGCTCGCGGTGACTTTCCCGATGAACTCGACCGCTGAGGTGAAGATCAGTTCCGCGTCGTAGTCCAAGGTGGCGACGTGGTAGCTGCGGTCGAGTTCGATGTCGGTGACATCGGTACAGCACAGGCCCTCCCGGACGATCTGGGAGTTGACCGGCTCGACGGTGTGGTCCACCCGGGAGTGCAGCAGCAGCACGGGCGCTGTCACCTTCGCCAGGTCGGCGCGCACGATCGGCCACGCCTTCCACAGCGAGTACATCGCCCTGACCGGAAGCCGGTTGTAGCCGGGCTCGACGACGCCCGGTTTTGCGATGTCGCCGGCAATCGGTGGAAACATCGGCAGAATCCTGTGCAGCACCGGCAGCAGGGCGGCCTCACGACGCAGCGTCGTCACAGATGGGTTCACCAGGACGATCCCGGCCATCGCGTCCGGGTACAGCTGCGCCAGACGCAGGGTCAGTGTTCCGCCCATGGAAAGTCCGCACACGACGACGGCCCGGCAGTGCTGTCCGAGGTCGCGCAACTCGGTGGTGACGGCGGCGAGCCAGTCGTCGAACGTGGTCCGATTAGCGTCCTGCCACCGGGTGCCGTGACCGGGCAGCAGCGGAAGCCGGACGGTGAAGCCCTCGGCGGCCAGGTGCTCGGCCCACGGCAGCATCGAAGCGGGCACACCGGTGAACCCATGTATCAGCAGGACGCCGACATCACCGCCGTCGTGGCGAAACGCTGTTCGCCCCCGGTCGAAGGGAATGTCCGTCATCTGCGCTCCCGAACTGTCGGTGCCGTCGCGTCCATGGTCGCACGCGTGGCGGTGGGGGCGCCGGGTTGCGCGGCGGCGTACGGTTATCGCACATCTCGACCGGCAAGCTAAGGGGCTTTCCCGCGTGCTCTACACATTGATGAAGTACGTGCTGCTCGGGCCTTGGTTGCGACTGTTCTTTCCCTGCAAGGTCATCGGCTCCGAATACATTCCCGAACACGGCGCCGCCATTCTGGCCGGCAACCACGTCTCGGTAGCGGACTCGTTCTTCACCCCACTGCACATGAAGCGGCGGGTCACCTATCTCGCCAAGGCCGAGTACTTCACCGAGAAGGGCGTCAAGGGCGCCCTGAAGAAGGCGTTCTTCAGCGGTATGGGGCAGGTCCCGGTCGACCGCAGCGGTGCCTCGGCGGCCAGAGCGGCGCTCGACACCGGTGTCCGGCTGCTCGAGGAGGGTCACATCCTGGGCATCTATCCGGAGGGCACCCGTTCTCCGGACGGCCGGCTGTACAAGGGGAAGACGGGCGTGGCCCGGATGGCGCTCGAGGCAAATGTCCCGGTCATCCCGCTGGTGATGATCGGCACGGACAAGGTCAACCCGATTGGCTCCAAGATATGGCGGCCACGCCGGATCACCATGGTCGTCGGCCGGCCGCTGGACTTTTCGCGGTACGAGGGGATGGCCGGTGACCGCTTCGTCGAGCGTTCGATGACCGACGAGATTCTGTACCGGCTGATGGAACTCGGCGGGCAGGAGTACGTCGACGTGTACGCCGCGAAGGTGAAGGCCGACGCCGCAGCCTTCCGGACGGGGCAGCCCGCCGTCCCGTCCGGCATCACCACCGAGGGCCGCGGTCCCGGCACCGTCACCCGACTGCCGGGCACCAAGGCGGGCTGACCGGGTTGGTCGCCAGGTACTTCTACGACTGCGAGTTCCTCGAGGACGGCCGCACGATCGAACTGGTTTCGATCGGTGTGGTGGCCGAGGACGGTAGGGAGTTCTACGCCGTCTCGACGGAATTCGACTCTGCCAGGGCAAATCAATGGGTGCGTCGGCACGTGCTGGACAAGCTCCCGCCGCCCGCCGACAAGGCATGGCGTTCGCGGACCGTCATCCGCGACGACCTGTACGCCTTCCTCTCCGCGCCGGGGCCGCCGATCGAGCTGTGGGCGTGGTTCGCGGCGTACGACCATGTGGTGCTGGCGCAGCTGTGGGGGGCGATGCCCGATCTGCCTCGCGACGTGCCCCGGTTGACCCGTGAGATCCGTCAGCACTGGGAGGCCGCCGGCTCTCCGCCCATTCCGGGACCGGGGACCGACCGGCACGATGCCCTTGCCGACGCCCGGCTCGGCTACGCGCGGTGGCGCATCGCCCAGGATGTGCTGGAGGCGCGGTACCCGGCCTGAGCTGCCAGCATGTCGGCTTAGGCTGGTGTCCGTGAACTGGACGATCGACATCCCGGCCGACATCCTGCCAAGCCTCCCGCCCCTGCCGCAGGACCTGCGGAACCAGCTGGACGCGGCTCTGGCGCGGCCTGCCGCGCAGCAACCGCAGTGGCCGGATCCGGAGCAGGTGCTGGCGGTCCGCGCCGTGCTCGAGGCGGTTCCGCCCGTGACGGTGCCCGCGGAGGTCGACAACCTTGCCAGCCAACTGACCTCCGTCGCACGCGGTGAGGCGTTCCTGCTGCAGGGCGGCGACTGCGCCGAGACCTACGTGGACAACACCGAGCCGCACATCAGGGGCAACATCCGCACCCTGCTGCAGATGGCCGTGGTGCTCACCTACGGCGCTTCGATGCCGGTGGTCAAGGTGGCGCGGATCGCCGGCCAGTACGCCAAGCCGCGGTCGTCCGAACTGGACTCGCTCGGTCTGCCGTCCTACCGCGGCGACATCATCAACTCGCTGGCCACCACGCCGCAGGCCCGCATCGCGGACCCGTCCCGGATGGTGCGCGCGTACGCGAACTCCTCGGCGGCGATGAACCTCGTGCGCGCGGTCACCAGCACCGGCATGGGAGATCTCGCCCGGGTGCACGAGTGGAATCAGGAGTTCGTGCTGACCTCACGTGCCGGGGAGCGGTACGAGCGGGTCGCCGGTGAGATCGACCGGGCGATGCGGTTCATGTCGGCGTGCGGCGTCGACTCGCACTCGTTGCACCAGGTCGACATCTTCGCCTCCCACGAAGCGCTGCTGCTCGACTACGAGCGAGCGATGTTGCGGCTGGACACCCGTCATGACGAGCCCCGGCTGTACGACCTGTCCGGTCACTTCCTCTGGGTCGGCGAACGCACCCGGCAGTTGGAGGGTGCGCACGTGGCCTTCGCGAAGTTGCTGTCCAATCCGATCGGACTCAAGATCGGCTCGGGCACCACACCGGAGCAGGCTGTGGAGTACGTCGAGCAGCTCGATCCGCGCAACGAGGCGGGCCGATTGACGCTGATCTCGCGGATGGGCAACGGCGCGGTGCGCGACGTCCTGCCGCCCATCATCGAGAAGGTCCAGGCTTCCGGGCACCAGGTGATCTGGCAGTGCGACCCGATGCACGGCAACACGCACGAGGCGTCGACCGGTTACAAGACACGGCATTTCGACCGGATCGTGGATGAGGTCCAGGGCTTTTTCGAGGTGCACCACGAGCTCGGCACCCATCCAGGTGGGATCCATGTCGAGCTCACCGGCGAGGACGTCACCGAGTGCCTCGGCGGGGCGCAGGAGATTTCCGACGCCGACCTCGCCGGTCGTTACGAGACCGCCTGCGATCCGCGGTTGAACACCCAGCAGTCGCTGGAGCTGGCGTTCCTGGTAGCGGAGATGCTGCGCGGTTGACGCCGAGTGCCTACGGGAACGCTGAAATGCTGACCGTGCCACCCGGTTCTACCCGGCCCCCGGCGCCGGGTGTCTGATCCCAGACGGCGGCATCGGGTGCGCCGAACAACGCGCCGACGCTGACCGCAAGGCCCAGCGCGGCAAGCTTGTCCGATGCCTGCTGAACGGTCCCGTCGGTGACGTCCGGAACGGTGACGGCATTGGACGGCACCAGGAAGATCTTCGCATCGTTCGGGTCGACCAGGGTTCCTGGACCTGGGTCGGTGCGAAGGATGTCGCCGGCGTCGATGTCGGCGTCGAACGCCGGACTGCCGACCGTCACGGTGAACCCGGCCTCCGCCATCGTCGCGACCGCGTCATCGGTGGCGACGCCCCGGACGTCCGGAACGGTCAGGGCGTCGGCGACTCGTATCCTGACCTCGCTGCCCTTGACCGCGGTGGTCCCCGCGGCCGGCGTTGACCCGAGCACCGAGCCGGACTGGGCCTGTGGATCGAAGGTGGGTAGCCGTGGCCCGAGGGTGAAACCGGCGACCACCAGCTTGTTCTCGGCGTCCTCAGCGGATTTACCCGCAACGTCCGGGACCGTGAGCGGCGCCGGCCCGCCGGACAAGACGAGCGTGACGGAGGCACCGACCGGCAGCGGCGTGCCGGCCGCAGGGGTCGTGCGTAGCACCGCGCCGGCCGGGACGGTGTCGTCGAATGCGGGCGAGGGAGCTACCACCACGGTGAGATTGGCGGCCAGTACGGCGGCCTTCGCGCTGGCAGCGGCGGTCCCGGGGGCGATTTTGGGCACCTCCGGCCGGCCGCTGGAGACGAGCAGGTCGACCTCGGAGCCCCGCAGCAACCGGCTTCCCGCGGCCGGATCGGAACTGGCGACGACACCACGCGGCACCGTGTTCTGATACTCAGTGCTGACGCGGGGGACCAGGCCGGCGTCGCGCACCATGGCTTCGGCCTGGGCCTGGTTCAATCCGACGGATACGGGGGCGGCGGCCCATCGCCCGCCGAGCCACCATCCACCCGCCGCGGCGGTGATTCCCAGTAGCAGGATCACCAGAATGGCAATCAGCCACCGTCGCCGGCTCGACGGCCTGGAAGGCGGCGGTGCGGGCTGGGTACGAGCCTGCGGCGGCGGTGGATCGGCCGGGGGCAACGGCGTGCCGGCTTCGAACACCCGGGTCCCGCTCGGCGCGGAACGAACGACCGCCGGGGCGGCGGCGGCCATCGCCGGACGGCGATGGGGGACCGGGACAGGGACCCTTGAAAGGCCGAGCTGTGAACGGACGCCGACCAGAGCCGCGAGGAACGCCGACGCATCGCGGGGCCGGGCGCCGGGGTCCCGCCGGGTGGCCGCGACGATCAGTTCGTCCAGGGCTTCCGGTGTCCCCAGCGCCCGGGCGGCCGGGTGCGGGACGTCGGAGTGGACGTGCCGGTACGCCACCGACATGGGTGTGTCACCGGCGAAAGGTGGCGCGCCGGTCAGCATCTCGTAGGCCATGATGCCGGTGGCGTAGACGTCGGAGCGGGCGTCCGCGGCCCCGGTCGCGACCTGTTCGGGTGATAGGTACGCCACCGTCCCGAGGATGACGTCACCGGTTGCCACGGTCTGGGAGGTGACGGCCCGCACCAACCCGAAATCGGCGATCTTGACCTCGCCGTGAGCGGAGATCAACACGTTCTCGGGCTTGACGTCGCGGTGCACCAGGCCGGCGGCATGCGCGGCGCCGAGCGCCGCCAGCAGTGGCTCCAGGACGGACATGGTCACTGGGACAGACAGCGATCGCTGTTCCCGCAGCAGGTCGCGCAGCGTTCCCCCGTCGATGAGTTCCATCACCAGGTAGACCAGGTCGCCGTCCCGGCCCTGGTCGTACACGGCCACCACTCCGGGATGCCCCAGCGAGGCGGCGAGTCGGGCCTCCCGCTCGAAGCGGGTCAGGAACGCGGCGTCGGCAACGTACTGCGGGCTCATCACCTTGATCGCGACCGCACGGTCCAGCCTGATGTCGACACCCCGGTAGACCGTCGACATCCCGCCGCGGGCAATCAGCGCCCCCACCCGGTACCGGCCTTCGAGCACTGTTCCGCTCGTCAGGCCGGAGTAGGTGTCCACAGCGACCAATTCTAGGTTGACGGGCCAGTTGGTCCGGAGTATGCCGGACCGATGTTGGCGATCAGGACGTCCCGATTGTTCGACGGCGAGCGCTTCTCCGAGGGCAGTGCGACGGTACTGGTCGACGGTGGCCGGATCGTGGCGCTCGAGGACGGCGTCCCGGACCTGCCCGAGGGGACCGACATCAGGCAGGTCGCGGACGGTACCGTTCTTCCCGGCCTGATCGACACCCACGTGCACCTCGTCGGTGACAGCGGCTTCGGCGCGTTGGACAAAGTTGCCGGCTACACCGACCAGGAACTCGATGCGGTCACCACGGAGGCGCTGCGCCGGCAACTGGCCGCCGGAGTGACGACGGTCCGGGATCTGGGCGACCGTCGGTTCAACGCCGTCGCACGCCGTGACCGGCAGCGGGCCGATGAGTTCCCGGAAGAACCCACCATCGTCGCGTCCGGTCCACCGATCACCAGCGTCGGCGGGCACTGCCACTACATGGGCGGCGAGGTGGCCGACCGGGCAGCGCTGGCCCGGATGGTCGACGAGCGGGTCGACCGCGGTGTCGACATCGTCAAGGTGATGGCGAGCGGCGGGATGACGACCCCGGGCACCGATGTGATGCTGACCCAGTTCAGCACCGACGATCTGCACTTCCTCGTCGACCGCAGCCACGCGGCCGGGCTGGCAGTGACCGCGCACGCGCACGGACTCCCCGCCGTGCTGCAGGCCATCGAGGTCGGCGTCGACGGCATCGAACACTGCAGTTGCCTGACGGACAAGGGCGTGGAACTGCGCGATGACACGCTCGATGCGCTGGTGCGCAGCGGGATCATCGTCGGCGGAGCCCTCCTGTCGCCGCCCGTACAGGCGATGGAAAAGGCGCCGCAGGCGATCAAGGACATGATGAAGCGGATGGGGGCGACCCCCGCACAGATCCGCGATATGCGACTGCAGATGATCGGTCGGATGCACGCCGCCGGGGTGCGGTTCGTGACAGGGCAGGACTCCGGGATCAATCCGTTCATGGGACACGGGAAGCTGGCCGCTGCAGCGGCGTTCTTCGTCGAGGCCGGTGCCAGCTCGGCGCAGGCGCTGACCGCGTCGACCTCGCTGGCCGCGACGGCGTGCGGCGTCGCCGACCGAAAAGGTTTGCTTCGCAGGGGGTATGACGCCGACATCCTGGTTGTCGACGGCGACCTACGGGCCGGCATCAGCACCCTCGCCGACGTGCGGAGCGTCGTCAAGGGTGGACGCGAGGTCGTCGGCGTTCTGGGCTGACCGCCGGGGATGGCACGCTGTCATCCGTGTCGACATCGCCAACGTATGTGCCGGTTCCGCTGATCGCCGAGCAACTCGGCATGGTGGTGACCAAGGTCCACCAGCTGGTCCGCGAACGCCAGCTGCTCGCCGTGCGGGTGCGGGGGGTGCTCCGGGTTCCGGCCGAATTCATCCAGGACGGCCTGGTGGTGAAGGGCCTGCCGGCCACCGTCACGCTGCTGACCGACGGCGGTTATCAGGACGAAGAAATCATCAACTGGCTCTACACCGCCGACGACTCGCTGCCCGGCACGCCGATCCAGGCGCTGCGGGAGAACCGCGGCCGGGAGGTGCACCGCAGGGCCCAGGTCGCCGGTTTCTGACTCACGATCGTCGGGCGGTGGCCGCATCCGCGAGGGCGGCGAGCCGGTGCCGCGCAGCGTCGGCGATCAGCGGCCGGCCGTCGTCGCCGACAGCGGAGATCGCGTCCAGTCCCGAGACGACCAATGCGGTGATCCGCTGCTCGATCTCCGGCACCGCGCCGGACTCGCCGATGATCACGGACAGGCGCCCCGGATCCGCCTCCGAGGAGCCGATGCCGGCATCGAGCTCCGCCAGCAACGGGCCGCCGGCCAGTTGCGATCGGGCCGACGCGAGCAGCAACGTCCGTTTTCCCTCCTGCAGGTCGTCGCCGGCCGGCTTTCCGGTCACCGCCGGGTCACCGAAGACCCCGAGCAGATCGTCCCGCAGCTGGAACGCGATCCCGATGTCCGCGCCGTAGCGCCGTAGTGCCGCTACGGTGGCCGGTCCGGCCCCGGCGAGCACGGCACCGAGCTGGAGCGGGCGTTCCACGGTGTAGGCCGCTGTCTTGAACCTGTTGACCCGCAACGCATCCGCCGCCTGCTGAGCAGGATCGGTGGTGGTGGACGCGGTCACCAACAGGTCGAGCAGCTGCCCGGCCAGCACCTCGGTCCGCATCGATCGCCAGATCGGCAGCGCACTGTCCACCGCCCGCAGCGCCTGCGCGGCGGCGGTGAACAGGTCGTCGGCCCAGGCCAGTGCGAGATCGCCGAGCAGCAACGCGGCGGACACCCCGAAGTGCTCCGAGTCGCCGGCCAGGCCCGCGTCCACATGTTCCTTGGCGACCGCGCGGTGCGTCGACGGCCCACCGCGACGCCGCTCCGAGCGGTCGATGATGTCGTCGTGGATCAGCGCGCAGGTCTGGATCAGTTCCAGCGCAGCCCCGACGGCCAGCACGTTCGCGGCCTCCTCGCCGTCGTTGGGCCCACCTGCCGCGGACCAGCCGCACCACAGAAACTCCGGCCGCAGCCGCTTGCCACCCAGCATCACGAACCGGGTGAGCAGGTCGACGCTCGGGGCGAGCCGGCCATCGACGGCCAGTACCTCGGCTCGCCTGCGGGCGAGTTCGACGGAGAGCAGATCCTGCAAACGGTCCTGGTTCACCCCGACAGTCTGCCCGGATAGGCTTTGCCCAATGCCGACCGTCTGCGAAAAGCTCGCCGCGCCGGGACCCCACTTCTCGGTGGAGTTCTTCCCGCCGCGCACCGATGCCGATGAGGACGTGCTGTGGACGGCGGTCCGCAGGCTGGAGCCGCTGCGGCCGGCGTTCGTTTCGGTCACCTACGGTGCGGGCGGTTCGCACCGTCAGCGGACCATCCGGATCACCCAGCGGATCGCCGAGGAGACCACCCTGGTGCCGGTCGCGCACCTCACGGCCATCGGTCACTCGGTCGCGGAATTGCGGCAGGTCATCGGTTCCTACGCGGCGGTCGGTGTCCGGAACATCCTCGCGCTGCGTGGCGACCCGCCGGGAGATCCGCTGGGGCAGTGGGAGGCTCACCCGCAGGGGTTGCAGTACACCAGTGAGCTGGTCAGGTTGACCCGGTCGCTGGGCAACTTCTGTGTCGGTGTTGCCGCCTACCCCGACAAGCACCCGCGCTCGACGGATCTGGCGTCCGACACCGCGTTCCTGGTGGACAAGATCAAGGCCGGGGCCGACTTTGCGATCACCCAGATGCTGTTCTCGGCCGCGGACTACTGCAACCTGCGGGACCGGATGGCGGCCGCCGGAGCAACCGTGCCGCTGCTGCCCGGGATCATGCCGATCACCTCGTACGCCAGGCTGATCCGGATCAACGAACTGTCGGGCCAGCGGATCCCGGCCGACCTTGCCGAAGAATTGCGGCACGTGCAGGACGACCCGCAGGCGGGGCGGGCGGTCGGGATGGCGCACGCGATCCGGATGAGTCAGCAATTGCTCGACGAGGGCGCGCCGTGCCTGCACTTCTACACCTTCAACCGCTCGAAGGCGACGATCGAGGTTCTCAGCGCGCTCGGCATGACGCCCGTTCTGCGTCGGTGAGCGGGTCGCTGAGCAGATGGACCTGAGCCTGGCCACACCCGAGGGTGCCCTCGGTATCGCCTCGCTCGTCCTGCTGCTCGCCGTGGTCGCCGTCCGGCTGGCCAGCCGTCTCGGGATGCCCTCACTGCTGCTGTACCTGGGCATCGGGATGGTGCTCGGGATCGACGACTTCGGCATCATCGACCTGAACAACGACCTGCTGACCGAGCAACTCGGCTTCGTCGCGCTGGTGTTCATCCTGGCCGAGGGCGGTCTGACCACCCGCTGGCAGCACGTCCGGCCGGTACTGGGCCTTGGGGTGGCGCTGGCCACCGTGTCCGTCGTGGTGTCGATCGCGGTCGCTGGGCTCGGGGTGCACCTGCTGCTGGGGTACGACTGGCGGACCTCGCTGCTGTGGGGTGCGGTGCTGTCCAGCACCGACGCCGCTGCGGTGTTCTCCGTGCTCCGCGGGATCGGTGTCAAGCAGCGGCTGTCCGCGGCGCTGGAACTGGAGTCCGGACTCAACGACGCACCTGTCGTCATCGCCGTCGTACTGCTGGCAAGCAGCACGCAGATCAGCTGGCTCGATCCGCTGCTGGTCGTCTACGAACTTCTCGCCGGTGCGCTCGTCGGCGCCGCGATCGGCTTCGCCGGCGCCTGGTTGCTGCGACGCGAGGCGCTGCCGGCAGCCGGGCTGTACCCGCTTGCGACGATCGCCCTGATCGGCGGCGCCTACGCGGTCGGCACCCTCGCGCACGCCTCGGGCTTCCTGGCCACCTACGTCGCCGCCGTCATCCTGGGCAACTCCAGCCTGCCGCACCGGGCGTCCACGCTGTCCTTCGCCGAGGGTCTGGGGTGGTTGGCCCAGATCGGGCTGTTCGTCATGCTCGGCCTGTACGTCGAACCGAGCAGGCTGCCCGCGGCCCTCTGGCCCGGGATCGCCATCGGGCTGATCCTGTTGCTCGTCGCCAGGCCACTGTCGGTGCTCGCCGCGGCCACGCCCTTCCGGGTGCCCTGGCGTGACCAGGCGTTCCTGTCGTGGTCCGGCCTGCGCGGCGCCGTTCCCATCGTGCTGGCAACGATCCCGCTGCTGAACAAGGTGCCGTCCGCGGCGAGGCTGCTGGACGTCATTGTCGTCGTGGTGGTGACCTTCACCCTGTTGCAGGGCAGCACCCTGCCGTTTCTCGCCCGCAAGCTGCGGGTGATCCAGGGCGGGCAGGCCCTGGAGATCCAGGTCGAGGCGGCGCCGCTGGACGAGATGAACGCCCACGTCCTGCAGGTGACGATCCCCGTCGACTCACGGATGCACGGGGTGTACGTCGCCCAACTCCGGTTGCCCGCGCCGTCGACGATCGGGTTGCTGTTGCGCGACGGGGAGCCGGTCCCGGTCACCCCGACCGTGCGGCTGCAGTCCGGCGATCAGCTCCTGATCGTCGCTCCGGAAAGGGTGCGAGCCGCCACAGAGCGGCGGCTGCGCGCGGTCGGCCGTGGCGGCGCGCTGGCCGGCTGGTTCGGTGAGCGGGGCGATGCAGGGACAATGGACCGGTGACAGAGTCCCCGCCACAACGCAAGGTAGGTCTGCTGGCGGCCATCGCGACGACCATCGTCATTCTGGACCTGATCAGCAAGATCGTCATCGTGGCCACCATCAAGCCCGAAGAACCGGTCCGGGTGCTCGGCGGGCTGGTGTACCTCTCGCTGATCCGCAACTCCGGCGCGGCATTCTCGTTCGCCACCGGAATGACCTGGCTGCTGGCGCTGATCGCGATCGGCGTCGTCATCGTCATCATCCGGATGGCGCCGCGGCTGCGGTCCACCCCGTGGGCGGTCTCGCTGGGTCTGGTCCTGGGCGGGGCCATCGGCAATCTGATCGACCGGATCTTCCGGGCCCCGGGAATCCTGCAGGGCCATGTCGTCGATTTCGTCTCTGTTTTCGGCCCCAACGCCGAGTACTTCCCGGTGTTCAACGTCGCGGACTCGGCGATCACGATCGGCGGGATCAGCCTGGTGGTGACCGCGCTGCTGGGGATCGATTTCGACGGGACCAGAACCAGGAAGACCGATGCCTGAGGTCAGGCGGCTGACGGTCCCCGACGGGCTGGCCGGGATGCGGGTCGACGCGGGCCTGGCGAAGCTGCTGGGGATGAGCCGCACCAGCGTGGCCACGATGATCGACGCCGGGAACGTCTTGGTGGACGGGTTGGCGGCCATCCGTTCACTGCGTCTGACGCCCGAAAGCTGGCTCGAGATCACACTTCCCGAGCCGTCACGGCCGCCGACGGTGGTGGCCCAGACGGTACAGGGATTGGCTGTTCTGTATCGGGACGCCGACATCGTGGTGGTCGACAAGCCTGTCGGGGTCGCCGCCCATCCGAGCCCCGGCTGGACCGGGCCGACCGTGCTGGGCGCACTCGCCGGTTTCGGGATCTGGACCAGCACGTCGGGCGCCGAGGAACGGCGCGGCATCGTCCACCGCCTCGATGTCGGTACCACCGGTGTGATGGTGGTAGCGCTGAGCGAGCGCGCCTACACGCTGCTCAAGGACGCATTCCGCGAGCGGACCGTCGAGAAGATCTACCACGCCGTCGTGCAGGGTCATCCCGACCCGAGTTCGGGCACCATCGACGCTCCGATCGGCCGTCATCCATCGTCGGACTGGAAGTTCGCCGTCGTCGCCGGCGGCCGGGATTCGGTGACGCACTACGAGACGCTCGAGGCGTTTCCCGCCGCCAGTCTCCTACGGGTGCACCTGGAAACCGGCCGCACGCACCAGATCCGGGTGCATTTCGCGGCGACCAGGCACCCGTGCGTCGGTGATCGGACCTACGGCGCCGATCCCACGCTGGCCGCGGCGCTGGGCCTGACCCGCCAGTGGCTGCACGCCCGCTCGCTGGCCTTCGCCCACCCCGCCGACGGGCGCCGGGTGGAGTTCGTCAGCGACTACCCGGCCGACCTCGCGCACGCGCTCGAGGTGCTGTCCCGGTAGTTTCCTCCGCATGACCACCCCCCTTCGCAGGCGCAGCGCGTACCAAGCTCTCGAGCAGCACTTCTCCGCCGTGCGCGACCGCACCCTCAAGGACCTGTTCGCCGCCGATCCCGGCCGCGGCACCGCATTGTGCCTGGCGGCGGAGGGAATCTACCTGGACTATTCCAAGCACCGCGTCACCGCCGAAACCATCGCGCTGCTGGTCGATCTCGCCCACGAGTCCGGTGTGACGCAATTGCGGGACAAGATGTTCGCGGGCGAGCACATCAACATCACCGAGGACCGTGCGGTGCTGCACGTGGCGCTGCGCGCGCCCACCGGCGAGGTGATCTCAACCGATGGCCATCACGTCGTTCCCGACGTGCACGAGGTACTCGACCGGATGCGCGCCTTCGCCGACCGGGTCCGCAGCGGCGAATGGAAGGGCCACACGGGCAAGCCGATCAGGACCGTGGTCAACATCGGCATCGGCGGCTCCGACCTCGGCCCGGTGATGGCGTACGAGGCGCTGCGGCACTACACCCAGCGTGATCTCGCCTTCCGCTTCGTCTCGAACGTCGACGGCACCGACTTCGTCGAGAAAACGCTCGATCTCGACCCCGCGGAGACGCTGTTCCTCGTGTCCTCGAAGACGTTCACCACACTGGAGACCATGACGAACGCCGGTTCCGCGCGAGACTGGGTGCTGGCGGCGCTGGGTGAGAAGACCGCGGTGGCACGGCATTTCGTTGCCGTCTCCACCAACGCTGAAGCGGTCTCTGCCTTCGGGATCGACACGGAGAACATGTTCGGGTTCTGGAACTGGGTGGGCGGCCGCTACTCCATGGAGTCGGCGATCGGTCTGTCCACGATGATCGCGATCGGCCCGGACAACTTCCAGGCCCTGCTGGCCGGCTCGCACGCCGTCGACACGCATTTCCGCACCGCGCCGCTGGAGCGGAACCTGCCGGTCCTGATGGGGCTGCTCACGTTCTGGTACACGAATTTTTTCGGCGCGCAGACCCAGGCGGTGCTGCCTTACGACCAGTACCTGAACCGCTTCCCTGCGTACCTGCAGCAGTTGACGATGGAGTCCAACGGCAAATCCGTCACACTCGACGGCACCCCCGTCGACTACAGCACCTGCCCGGTCTACTGGGGCGAGCCGGGCACCAACGGCCAGCATTCCTTCTACCAGCTGATCCACCAGGGCACGCTTCTCATCCCCGTCGATTTCATCGCCTTCACCCACTCGCTGAACCCGCTGGGCGATCACCACGACTACCTGACGTCCAACGTCTTCGCGCAGGGTGAGGCGCTCGCGTTCGGGAAGACCGCCGACCAGGTACGCGCCGAGGGGACGCCCGAGGATCTCGTGCCGTTCAAGGTTTTCCAGGGCAACCACCCGTCATCGACGTTCCTCATCGAGGGCCTGACGCCCTACGTCCTGGGCCAGCTGGTGGCGCTGTACGAGCACAGCGTGTTCACCCAGGGTGCGATCTTCTCGATCGGCTCGTTCGACCAGTGGGGGGTGGAGCTGGGCAAGCAACTGGCCCAGCGGGTCATCGGCGAACTCCAGTCCGACGAGGAGCCCGACCTGACCCACGACAGCTCCACCAACGAGCTGATCCGCAGGTACCGGGCGGCTCGCAGCGACTGACCATGATGTCGGTACCGTCTGCGCGTGACCTCAGCGACTCCCGAGAAGCCAGCAGCCGCCAGCGCCCGAAAGCCCGCCCGGCGGGCACCGGCCAAGAAGGCGGTTGTCCCGGAACGAATCCCCCCGACCGCGGGCGTCCGGAAACTGGGCCGGATCCCGGTCGCCGACGTCTTCCCGATCGTGGATTGCGGCAACCGGCCCGCCAAGTCCGTGGTGAACGAGGAATTCGACGTCACCGCGACGGTCTACCGGGAGGGGCATGACGCGGTCAACGCCACCGTGGTGCTGACCGACCCGAACGGCGCTGTGACCAGGGTGCCGATGGCGTGCGTCAACCCGGGGCTTGATCACTGGACGGCCACGATCAGCGCGCGGACCACCGGTCGCTGGTCGTACCGCGTCGAGGGCTGGTCCGACCCGTACGGCACCTGGCATCACGACGCCGCCATCAAGGTCGCCGCGGACGTTGACACCGAGATGATGCTCGAGGAGGGCGCCAGGGTGCTGGAGCGCGCCGTGGCCGAGGTCGAGCGCACGCCCGAACAGCAGGCACCGCTGCTGGACGCCATCGGCAAGCTGCGCAACCGCGACCATTCCCCGGGAAACCGCCTGGGCGCGGGGATCTCGCCCTGGGTCGAGAAGGAACTGGCTCAGCGCCCGCTCCGCGACGCCGTCACCGCCAGCCCTGATTACCCGTGGCTGGTCGAGCGGGAGAGGGCGTTGTACGGCGCCTGGTACGAATTCTTCCCACGTTCGGAGGGAGCCCGGTACGACGAGTCGACGGGGCTGTGGCGCGGCGGAACCCTGCGCACCGCGGCGGAGCGGCTCGATGCCGTCGCCCACATGGGTTTCGACGTGATCTATCTCGCGCCGGTGCACCCGATCGGCACCATCAACCGCAAGGGGCCCAACAACACCCTGGTGGTCTCCGAGCACGACCCCGGTTCGCCGTACGCAATCGGGTCGGCCGAGGGCGGGCACGACGCCATCAACCCGGAGCTCGGAACCTTCGACGACTTCGACTACTTCGTCGCCAGGGCCGGTGAGCTGGGACTGGAGGTCGCACTCGACCTGGCGTTGCAGTGCGCGCCGGACCACCCGTGGGTGACCAGCCATCCGGAGTGGTTCACCACCCGCAACGACGGCACGATCGCCTACGCCGAGAACCCGCCCAAGAAGTACCAGGACATCTACCCGATGAACTTCGACAACGATCCCGCGGGCATCTATGCCGAGGTCCGCCGGGTCGTCCAGGTCTGGATCGACCACGGAGTCAAGATCTTCCGGGTCGACAACCCGCACACCAAGCCGGTCGAGTTCTGGGAGTGGCTGATCGGCGATGTCGCGCTCGACCACCCCGAGGTGATCTGGCTGGCCGAGGCCTTCACCCGGCCCGCCATGATGCACGGCCTGGGCAAGGTCGGCTTCCAGCAGTCCTATACCTACTACGCCTGGCGCAACGAGAAGTGGGAGCTGGAGGACTACTGCCACGAGCTAGCGCGGGACTCGGCGCACTACATGCGGCCCAGTTTCTGGCCGACGACGCACGACATCCTGACGCCGTACCTGCAGACCGGCGGACGGGCCGCGTGGAAGCTGCGCGCGGCACTGGCCGCGACACTCGTTCCCACGTACGGCATCTACGCGGGATACGAGCTGATGGAGAGCGAACCTCGACCCGGCGTGCAGGAGCAGTTGGACAACGAGAAGTACGAGTTCAAGGACCGGCACTGGGAGGACTACGACGAGTACGGGCCGAAGGCGGGGCAGTCCATCGCCCCGTACCTGAGCCTGATCAACCGGATCCGGCGTGAGCACCCCGCGTTGCACTGGTTGCGCAATCTGCGGTTTCACAACGCCGAGAACTCCAAGGTGATGGTGTTCTCGAAGGGTCGCGTGCTGACCAACGAGTACGGGCACGCGCACAACGACACGATCATCGTGGTGGCGAACCTGGACCCGCATCACAATCAGTCGACGTGGTTCCATCTCACCATGCCGGACATCGGCCTGGGATGGGACGATTCGTTCGAGGCGCACGATCTGGTCACCGGTGCGACCTGGCACTGGTCACAGCACAACTGGAGTTGGCTCGGCCCGGAGAACGAGCCGGTCCACATCGTTTCGGTGAGGCGGTATCAGTAGATGAGTGACTATCCCGGCGGTGCGGCCCCCGCGACGAAGAGTGGCCGCCTGAGCGGCCGGGCGATCGGTGGCATCGTCATCGCGGCGCTTGTGGTCATCTTCATCGTGATCAACCGCGAGCAGGTGTCGGTGTCGTTCGTGTTCTTCACCACCACGATGGCCCTGTGGATCGCGCTCGCGATCGCCGCCGTCGGCGGGCTGTTCGCCGGCTTCCTGATCGGCCGCAAGCGCTACAAGGCATAAGAGGCCTTTGGTCCCTTGATGGTTCATGCATGCTCGATCAGCATGGACCGGAGCTCGACAGTGTCGTGAGCCCGAGATGACGCGTCGGCCGCGAGGAGATCACAGTGAACGAGAACAATTACGAGCAGTGGGTCAGCACTGTAGAGCAGGCGGCGCGACATCATGATGTCGCCCCGACGGATGCCGTCCACGAGCTCGATCGGCTGGCGGAGCACCTGGTCGGTGAGAACAACGTAGAGGATCAGCACGTCAAGTTGCATGTGCAGCAACTGATCACCGAGCTGGCCCCGGAACGACACGACGTCGAACCGTACGCCGACCGGTACTGCAACGGCGGGAGCTGAACTCGCGGGGATGGACGCGCCCGGAGCTGTCGGGGATCAGTGATAGAAACGAGCTGCCTATGTGGAAGGGGCTCGGTGTCCACTACTGATTCGTTCGTTCACCTGCACGTGCATACCGAGTACTCGATGCTCGACGGCGCGGCCCGGCTGGGCCAGCTCTTCGAGCGCACCGCCGAGATGGGCATGCCCGCCCTCGCCATCACCGACCACGGCAACGTCTTCGGGGCCCACGACTTCTACCGGCAGGCAAGAGCCGCCGGCGTCAACCCCATCATCGGCATGGAGGCCTACCTCACGCCGGGCACGTCCCGCTTCGAGCGAACCAGGGTGCGGTGGGCGGGCGGTGGCGAGGACGACGTTTCCGGAGCGGGCGCGTATACCCACATCACCCTGCTGTCCGAGACGACCGCGGGCATGCATAACCTCTTCCGGCTCGCCTCCAGGTCGTCCCTGGAGGGTTTTTTCTACAAGCCCCGCGCCGACCGTGAGCTGCTGGCGGAGTACTCCGATGGGCTGATCGCGACCACCGGCTGCCCGTCCGGTGAGGTGCAGACCTGGCTGCGGATCGGCGACTACGCCAAGGCGCGCGCTGCGGCGGCCGAGTTCCGGGACATCTTCGGCCGGGACAACTACTTCCTCGAGCTGATGGACCACGGCCTCGCCATCGAGACCAGGGTCCGGGACGGCCTGCTCCGGCTGGCACGCGAGCTGGGAATGCCGATGGTCGCCACCAACGACCTGCACTACACCGACGCAAGTGACGCAGATGCCCACGAGGCCCTGTTGTGCGTCCAGTCGGGCAAGACGCTCGACGACCCGAACCGGTTCAAGTTCGACGCCCGCGACTTCTACCTCAAATCGCCGGCCGAGATGCGGGCGCTGTGGGACGACAAGTATCAGCTGCGCGAGGCGTGTGACAACACCCTGCTGATCGCCGAGCGCTGCTCGGTGACCTTCGACGAGTCGTCCTCATACATGCCGCGGTTCCCGGTGCCGGCGGGGGAGTCCGAGCAGACCTGGTTCGTGAAGGAGGTCTGCCGGGGGCTGGCCGCCCGATTCCCCGACGGCATCTCGCCGGAGGTGCAGAAGCAGGCCGACTTCGAGGTCGGCGTCATCACGGCGATGAACTTCCCCGGCTACTTCCTGGTGGTCGCCGACTTCATCAACTGGGCCAAGGACAACGGGATCAGGGTCGGTCCCGGGCGTGGATCCGGCGCCGGGTCGATGGTCGCCTACGCCATGCGGATCACCGATCTGAACCCGTTGCAGCACGGGCTGATCTTCGAGCGCTTCCTCAATCCCGACCGCGTCTCGATGCCCGACTTCGACGTCGACTTCGACGAGCGCAGGCGCGGTGACGTCATCCGCTACGTCACCGAGAAGTACGGCGACGACCGGGTCGCACAGATCGTCACCTACGGCACCATCAAGGCCAAGCAGGCGGTCAAGGATTCCGCCCGGGTGCTCGGTATGCCGTTCTCCGTCGGCGATCGGATCACCAAGGTCATGCCGCCACCGGTGATGGGCAAGGACGTCTCGCTGGCCAAGATGTTCGAGCCGTCCGACCCCCGGTACAACGAGGGTGCGGAGTTCAGAACACTCGCCGAGACCGATCCCGATGTCAAGAAGGTCATCGGGACTGCCCGCGGCCTCGAGGGTCTGAAGCGGCAGTGGGGCGTGCACGCGGCCGGCGTCATCATGTCCTCGCAGCCGCTGCTCGACCTGATCCCGATCATGAAGCGGGAGCAGGACGGCGCCGTCATCACCCAGTTCGACTACCCGACCTGCGAGAAGCTCGGGTTGATCAAGATGGACTTCCTGGGGTTGCGGAACCTCACGGTCCTTGACGACGCACTGATCAACATCAAGGCGAACCGCGGCAACACGGTTGTCCTCGAGGACCTGCCCCTGGACAACCCGAAGACCTTCGAACTGCTCGCCCGCGGCGACACCCTCGGCGTCTTCCAGCTCGACGGCGGGCCGATGCGCGCGCTGCTGCGGTCGATGCGGCCGGACAATTTCGAGGACATCTCGGCCGTCGGTGCGCTCTACCGGCCCGGTCCGATGGGCGCCAACTCGCACAACGAGTACGCAGACCGCAAGAACAAGCGCAAGCCGGTCATCCCGATCCACGCAGAATTAGCGGATGCACTGGCCGACATTTTGGGCGACACCTACGGTCTGATCGTCTACCAGGAGCAGGTCATGGCGATCGCGCAGCACGTCGCCGGCTACTCGCTCGGTGCCGCCGACCTGCTGCGCCGGGCCATGGGAAAGAAGAAGAAGTCCGAACTGGACGCCCAGTTCGAGAAGTTCTCCACCGGGATGGCCGAGCGCGGGTACTCGGCGGCGGCGGTGAAGACGTTGTGGGACATCCTGCTTCCGTTCTCCGATTACGCGTTCAACAAGGCGCACTCCGCGGCGTACGGGTTGATCTCGTACTGGACCGCCTATCTCAAGGCCAACTATCCGGCCGAGTACATGGCGGCCCTACTCACCAGCGTCGGTGACGACAAGGACAAGATGGCCATCTACCTGGCGGAATGCCGGTCGATGGGCATCACTGTGCTGCCGCCGGACGTCAACACCTCGGTACGGGACTTCGCCCCGGTCGGGACCGACATCCGATTCGGGCTCTCGGCGGTCCGCAACGTCGGCACCGGCGTCGTCACGTCCATCGTCGCCAGCAGGAGGGACAAGGGTCCGTACACCGACTTCTACGACTTCCTGGAGAAGGTCGACCAGGTGGCGTGCAACAAGAAGGTGGTCGAGTCGCTGATCAAGGCCGGCGCCTTCGATTCGCTGTCGCACCCGCGCAAGGGCCTGTTGATGGAGCACGCCAGGGCGATCGACGAGGTGCTGGGGCTGAAGAAGGCGGAGGCGATCGGTCAGTTCGACCTGTTCGGCGAGATGAGCCTGGAGGACAAGGGCGGCTCGTTCCGTGGCAGCGTCCCGGATACCGAGTGGGACACCAAGCTGCGCCTGGGTTTCGAGCGGGAGATGCTGGGGCTCTACGTCTCCGGGCACCCGCTGGCCGGTGTCGAGCACATCCTGTCCGCCCAGTCGGACGCGTCCATCCCGGACATCCTCGACGGCACCGTGCCGGACAGGGGAATGGTGACGGTCGGCGGCATCCTCACCGGTTTGCAGCGGCGGCTGACGAAAAAGGGCGACCCCTGGGCGTCGGCGACCCTGGAGGACCTGGCCGGTGGGGTGGAGGTGGCTTTTTTCCCGAAGGTCTACCTCGACTGCTCGCTGCTGCTCGCCGAGGATGCGATCGTCCTGGTCAAGGGCCGCGTGGCACGCTCGGACGACCGGTTGTCGCTGCATGCCCAGCAGGTCGTCGTGCCGGACCTGTCCACGGCGGCGGGCAAGGGCCCGGTTCAGGTCAGCATCAACGCCGCCCGGTGCACGCCGCCGGTGGTCGACCGGCTCCGGGACGTGTTGCAGGCCCACCCCGGCACTACCGCCGTGCATCTGAAACTGCTCAACGCCGGCAAGGCGACCACCCTGAAGCTGGACGACGGCCTGCGGGTGACGCCCACCTCGGCATTGATGGGCGACCTCAAGGCGTTGCTGGGAGCAGACTGTCTGGCATGAAACGTGCACTGGCGGCCATCGTCGGAGTGTGCCTGCTTGTCGGCGTGGTGCAGGGGTTGTTGTGGGCGTTTCTCGCCCCCGGGATGCCGTACAAAGTGCTCGAGGACGGCCGCTACGGGGCGCTCCCGACAACCTCCGCCTACCACTTCGTCGACGTTGCGATGTTCGCGCTGTCGGGGATGGTGATCGGTATCGTGCTCGCCGTCGCACTCTGGCAGGTCCGCAGCCTGCGCGGCTGGCAAAGCCTGCTCTCGCTGGTCGGCGGCTCACTGCTCGGTGCGCTGACCGCGTGGTGGGTGGGCCTACTGGTCGCACCCGGCACCGATCCCGGCTCCGTCGGTCCCGGTAGGGCCGACTCCATCGTCACGGCCCCACCGACCACCGGCACCGTCCTGGTGGTGCTCGCCCAGCCGGCGCTGGCCGCCGCCATCTGCACGTTCCTGGTCGCTTGGAACGGCCGTCCCGACCTCGGTGTGAGCTCCGGGTCCGTCAGGAATCGACCGGCGGCCGGAACGCCGCAAACGGATCGGTCACCCGCAGCTCCCCGATCGTGAACCGGTACATCGCGGCGGGCCGTCCGCCGCTCCTACCCGGCGCGGCGGTGGCACCAGTGGGCTCGAGCATGCCGCGCCGGGTGAGGATCCGTTGCAGGTTGGTGGGGTCGACGTCATGGTCGAGGGCGGTCGCGTAGACCCGTCGTAGCTCCGCGACGGTGAACTCGGTCGGAGCCAGGGCAAAGCCGATGTTGGTGTACGACAACTTGGCCTGCACCCGGCGGTAGGCACGATCGACGATCAGACCGTGATCCAGGGCGGTCGGCGGGAGATCGTGAACCGGGTGCCACCGGGTGTCGGCAGGCAGGTGCGGATCGGCACCCAGCGGCACCAGTCCGAGGAACCCGGTGGCCATGACCCTGGCCGCCGGCACCCGTGCCGGGTCGGAGAACACCCCGATCTGCTCCAGGTGCGAGACCCGATCCAGATCCACCTTCTCGGCCAGCTGGCGCAACGCCGACGCATCGACATCCTCGGTGTCCAGCACGAGCCCGCCCGGTAATGCCCATCGGCCCGCGTCGGGATCTTTCCCCCGCTGCCACAACAGCACCTGCAACGAGGGTCGGCCCGCTCCGTCCGGCCTGACGGTGAAAACAGCGGCCAGTACCTCGACCGCCGAGCTGCTATTATCGACCATGTTATCGATTGTAAGTCGAAAACCTCGGCTTCGCCCCAGGAGGGCCTCCCATGACCGCATCGACCCGAACCGACGCGCCCGGCGATGTCGCCGCGTGGGCCCGCGAGGTCCGTGACCTCGCGGAGCAACGTGACGCGGTGATCCTCGCGCACAACTACCAGGTGCCCGAGATCCAGGACGTCGCCCATCACGTCGGTGATTCGCTCGCGCTCTCCCGGATCGCCGCCACTGCCTCGCAATCGACGATCGTGTTCTGCGGGGTGCACTTCATGGCGGAGACGGCAAAGATCCTCTCCCCGGAGAAGACAGTGCTGATCCCGGACGCGAAGGCCGGATGCTCGCTCGCGGACTCGTTGACCGCGGACCAACTGCGCGCCTGGAAGGCCGACAACCCCGGCGCCGTCGTCGTCTCCTACGTCAACACCACCGCGGAAGTGAAGGCGGAGACCGACATCTGCTGCACGTCCTCGAACGCGGTCGAGGTCGTCCGCTCCGTCCCGGCGGACACGCCGGTGCTGTTCGGGCCGGACCAGTTCCTCGGCGCTCATGTTCGGCGCATCCTCGGCCGGGACAACATCTCGGTCTGGGGCGGCGAGTGCCACGTGCACGCCGGCATCAACGGCAGGCAGCTCACGGCGCAGGCCGACGCGCACCCCGACGCCGACCTCTACATCCACCCGGAATGCGGGTGCGCGACCAGTGCGCTGTACCTGGCCACGGCCGGGGCGGTGCCGGCGGACCGCATCAAGATCCTGTCCACCGGCCAGATGGTGGACGCCGCGCTGGTCAGTGCATCGCGGCAGGTCTTGGTGGCCACCGAGATCGGGATGATCCATCAGCTCCGCAAGGCTGCTCCGCGAGTCCACTTTCTCGCCGTCAACGACAAGGCGTCCTGCCGGTACATGAAGATGATCACCCCCGCAAAGCTGCTCACATCGCTGCGCGAGATGTGCGACGAGGTCGTCGTCGACCCCAAGATCGCCGACCGCGCCCGCGGCGCCGTGGAACGGATGATCGCCATCGGGCAGAGCGGCGGCGGGGAATGACGACGCTCAGCGCGGCCGCCGGTGCACTGCTGCCGGCGTGGGAGGCATCCGCGGATGTCGTCGTCGTCGGGACCGGAGTGGCCGGCCTGACCGCGGCCCTGACAACGGCCTGCGCCGGCCTGTCGGTGCTGCTGATCACCAAGGGGCAGCCCGAGGAGGCCAGCACCCAGTGGGCGCAGGGCGGTGTGGCCGTGGTGCGGGACGAGCGGGACCCCGGTGATTCGGTCGCGCAGCACATCGACGACACGCTGGTCGCAGGCGCGGGTCTGTCCGACCCAGTGGCCGTCGAGCTGATCCTGACCGAGGGTCCGGCGGCCGTGCAGCGGCTCATCGATCGGGGTGCGCACTTCGATGCCGGACCCGACGGTCTGTTGCGGACCCGCGAGGGCGGGCACTCGGCCAACCGGGTCATCCACGCCGGCGGAGACGCCACCGGTGCGGAGATCGAGCGTGCGCTGCTCCATGTTCGCGGGCTACCGTCCGTGCTCTCGGGGCACCAGGCGCTCGACGTGGTCCTCGACGGTTCCGGACGGGCCCGCGGTCTGTCGGTGCTGGCCCCCGACGGCGCTGTCGGTCTGATCCGCAGTGCTGCCGTCGTGCTCGCCACCGGTGGGGCCGGTCACCTGTACGCGGTGACCACCAACCCGGGCGTGGCGACCGGCGACGGCCTGGCGATCGCGCTGCGGGCGGGTGCGGCGCTGGCCGACACCGAGTTCATGCAGTTCCACCCGACCGTGCTGTGGAGCGGACCCGCGGACCTGGGCCACCGCCCCCTGGTGACGGAGGCGGTCCGCGGTGAGGGCGCCGTGCTGATCGACGGCGCGGGCGAACGGATCATGCCCGGCATCCACCCGCTCGCCGACCTGGCGCCCCGGGATGTGGTGTCGCTGACCATCTCCCGTCGGATGGCGCTGGTGCCCGGAGGTGTCGGCGACCACGTCTACCTGGACGCGACCGGCATCGCGCCGGAGGTGTTCGCGCGCCGGTTCCCGACGGTGTCGGCCGCCTGCGCGCTGGCCGGCGTCAACCCGTCCGCCGCGCCGATCCCGGTGGCCCCGGCCGCGCACTACCACTGCGGTGGTGTGCTGACCGATCTCGACGGCCGGACGACGGTGCCCGGCCTGTTCGCCGTCGGCGAGCTCGCCCGCACCGGCCTGCACGGCGCCAACCGGCTGGCCTCCAATTCCCTGCTCGAAGGCCTGGTCCTGGGGGAGCGGTCCGCCGCTGCCATCGGTCGCGACGTGTTGTCGGCCCGTGCCCGCCCGGCCGAGCTCATTCTGACGCCGGTGCCCGGCGCTCATCCGGAAGGGCGAATGACGGTGCAGTCCAGCATGAGTCGGGCCGCGGGTATCGGCAGGGACCTGGTGGGCCTGCTCGCTGCGCAATCGACGATGACCCGGGTGGCCTCCGTGCCCGCCGCCGCCGCGGACCGGTGGTCGGTGGAGACGGCCAACCTCGCGCTGGCCGCCTCGGCCCTGCTCGCAGCAGCGCAGCTGCGTGCGGAATCGCGGGGATGCCACGTCCGCAACGACCATGCCGAACGGGCCCCGTCATGGGAGAGGTCGATTCTGGTCCGACGGGTCGACGGCGCGATCGCCACCTCCGTCGCAGAGCTGAGCTCGGCCGTCGCATGGGCCTGACCGAGCAGACCAGGGCTGCGGTTGCGCACATCGGGCTGGACGTCGACGCGGTATGCGCGGTGATCGATCGTGCGCTCGCCGAGGACCTGCGGGACGGGCCCGACGTCACCACCGAGTCGACCGTTCCCGCGGACCAGCTCAGTGTCGCGGGCGTCGTGCCGCGGGCTCGTGGCGTGTTCGCCGGCGGTCCCGTTGCGATGGCGGTGTTCGAGACCGTCTCGTGCACTGCCGAATTCGAACAGCTCGTCCCGGAAGGGGGGCGGCTGGTTCCCGGCCGACCGGCGCTGATCATTGCCGGCCGGACCTCCGGGATCCTGACGGCCGAACGCACGGCGCTGAACCTGCTCACCCACCTGTCCGGAATCGCCACCGCCACCAGGGCTTGGGTCGACGCGGTCGCCGGCACCGGCGCACGCATCAGGGACACCCGCAAAACGCTGCCGGGCATGCGGATGCTGGAGAAGTATGCGGTGCGCTGCGGTGGCGGCGTCAACCACCGGATGAGCCTGGGTGACGCTGCTCTCATCAAGGACAACCACGTGGCGGCGGCCGGGTCCGTTCGGGCGGCGATCGAGGCGGTCCGGGCCCGGAACGCGACCGTTCCGATGGAGGTCGAGGTCGACGCCCTTGACCAGCTCGAGGAAGCCATCGCGGCGGGCGCCGAACTCGTCCTGCTGGATAACTTCTCGACCGCCCACACCGCGAAGGCGGTGGCGATCGTTCGCGCGTCGGATCGTCGGGTGCTGCTCGAGGCCTCGGGCGGGCTGACCCTGGACCGTGCGTTCGAGGTGGCCTGCACCGGTGTCGACTACCTCGCGGTCGGTGCGCTGACCCACTCCGCGCCGGCCCTCGACCTGGGTCTGGACCTGACGGCACAGCCCTTACCCTGAACGCATGTTGCAGCGGATCGACCTTCGCTCGGGACTCGGCGATCTGCGTGCCGTCCTGCCGCGTGCGGCCGTGAACATCGGTGCGGCCACGTCAAGTGTGGAACCGCTGATCCAGGACGTCCGGGAACGCGGATGCGCGGCGGTGCTCGACGCGGCCGAGCGGTTCGACGGCGTCCGTCCGGCGTCGCTGCGGGTTCCGGCCGCCGTCCTGGCCGCCGCGGTGACCACCGTGACACCGGCCGTGCGGAACGCGCTGACCGAGTCCATCGCCCGGGCACGGGTGGGGCACGCAGCTCAGCTGCCCACCGAGCGGGTCACCGCGATCGCGCCCGGTGGCACCGTGACCCAGCGCTGGGTTCCGGTTCGCCGCGTCGGTCTGTATGTCCCCGGTGGGCTGGCGCTCTACCCGTCCAGCGTCGTGATGAACGTCGTCCCGGCGCAGGTCGCCGGTGTGCGGGCAATCGCCGTCACCTCGCCGCCGCAACGCGACAACGACGGCTGGCCCGACCCGAACGTGCTCGCCGCCTGCGCGCTGCTCGGCATCGACGAGGTGTATTCGGCCGGCGGTGCGCAGGGAATTGCCCTGCTCGCGCTCGGTGCCGTCGACGTCGACGGTTCGGTGGTGGAGCCGGTGGACGTCATCACCGGTCCCGGCAACGTGTACGTGACGGCGGCGAAGCGGCTGCTGCGCGGGACAGTGGCCATCGACTCCGAGGCCGGACCCACCGAGATCGCGGTGCTGGCCGACGATTCCGCGGACCCGGTACACGTTGCGGCAGACCTCATCTCGCAGGCGGAGCACGATCCGGTCGCCGCATCCGTGCTGATCACCACCTCGCCCGCTCTCGCCGATGCGGTCGATGAGTTGCTGGGGCAACGGGTACCACTGACAAAACACCACGAGCGGGTGCGAGAAGCGTTGTCCGGTCAGCAGTCCGGCACGGTTCTGGTGGCATCGGTCGACGACGCCATCACCGTTGCCGACGCGTATGCCGCGGAACACCTGGAGATCCAGACCCGCGACGCCGCAACGGTTGCCGGGCGGATCAGCAACGCAGGCGCGGTATTCGTCGGCTCCTTCTCACCGGTGTCGCTGGGCGACTACTGCGCCGGATCGAATCATGTGCTGCCCACCGGCGGGTCGGCCCGTTTCACCGCGGGCCTGAGCGCGATGACGTTCCTGCGACAGATGCAGGTGATCGACTATTCGCGGGACGCCCTGGCTGCCGTTGCCGGGCACGTGCTGGCGCTGTCGGCCGCGGAGGACCTGCCGGCGCACGGCGAGGCCGTGTCGGCGCGTTTCTCATGATCGGGGCCGGGGTGAGCCTCGCCGACCTGCCGTTGCGTGCAGACCTGGTGGGTCGTTCGCCCTATGGCGCCCCGCAACTGGACGTCCCGGTGCGGATCAACACGAACGAGAACCCCTACCCGCCATCTGATGCGCTGGTCGCCGACCTCGCGGCGTCGGTGGCATCGGCGGCCGCGCAGCTGAACCGCTACCCCGACCGGGACGCCACTGCGCTGCGGGAACAACTGGCGCGCTACCTGTCCCGCTCCACCGGCGTCGGACTGTCCGGCGCGAACGTCTGGGCGGCCAACGGTTCCAACGAGATCCTGCTGCAGGTGCTGCAGGCCTTCGCCGGTCCCGGCCGGAGCGCACTCGGTTTCGAACCGTCGTACTCGATGCACCCGATCATCGCATCGGGTACCCGCACGACCTGGCTGTGCTGCCCACGCCGCGACGACTTCACGATCGACATCGCCGCTGCGGTGGCGATGATCGAGCAGCACGCGCCCGACGTGCTGTTCATCACCAGCCCGAACAACCCGACCGGTGGATCGCTTTTGTTGCAGGACATCCGGGCGCTGGTCAGCGCGGCGCCCGGGATGGTGGTGGTCGACGAGGCCTACGCCGAATTCTCCGACCGTCCGAGCGCCATCTGCCTGATCGATGTGTTCCCGTCGCAGTTGGTCGTCGTCCGGACGATGTCCAAGGCCTTCGCGTTTGCCGGCGGACGGCTCGGTTACCTGGCCGCCGCACCCGCCGTCATCGACGCGGTGTTGTTGGTGCGCCTGCCCTATCACTTGTCGACGTTGACCCAGGCGGCTGCGTCGGCGGCGCTGCGGCACGCCGATGACACACTTGCCTCGGTGGGGCACCTGGTGGCCGAGCGCGGCCGGGTCGCGGCAGCGCTGGCTGCCAGCGGGTTCGACGTCATCGACTCCGATGCGAACTTCCTGCTGTTCGGCCGGTTCGACGACGCCGCGGCCACCTGGCGGCGATACCTCGATGCGGGAGTTCTGTTGCGGGACATGGGTATCCCGGGTTATCTACGCGCGACCATCGGTACCGATGCGGAGAACGACGTGCTGCTGAACGTGAGTTCCCGGCTGCACCCGAACAAGGAGCATTCCTGATGGCCGGCGAACGTCATGCCAAGATCGAACGCAGCACGAGCGAGTCGTCGGTCGTCGTCGATCTCGACCTCGACGGCACCGGCCAGGTCGAGATCTCAACGGGTGTGAGGTTTTACGACCACATGCTGACCGCCTTCGGGGTGCATGGCAGTTTCGACCTGACGGTCCGGTCGGTCGGCGACGTGGACATCGACGCGCACCACACCGTCGAGGACACCGCGATCGTGCTCGGCCAGGCGATCGGGCAGGCGCTGGGTGACAAGACCGGTATCCGGCGGTTCGGCGATGCGTTCATCCCGATGGACGAGACATTGGCGCATGCTGCCGTCGACGTGTCGGGGCGCCCGTTCTCGGTACACACCGGTGAACCGGAATCGGTGCTGGGCTTCACCATCGGCAACAATTATCCCGTCGTGCTGAACCGGCACGTCTTCGACTCATTGGCCTTTCACGCGCGGATTGCACTGCACGTCAGGGTGCTCTACGGCCGCGACCCGCACCACATCTGCGAGGCGCAGTACAAGGCGATCGCTCGGGCTCTGCGGCAGGCGGTGGAACCGGACCCGCGAATGCGCGGCGTCCCGTCGACCAAGGGCGTGCTGTGAGCCAGATCCTGCCGATCCTGTTGCTGGCCGTGGGTGGGTTTCTCGTCGGCGGCGTGCTGGCGCTGCGGAAGAAGTCGATGCCCGCCGCCGTCGTGCTGGGGGTGTTCGCCGCCGGGTGCATCGTCGGCGGAATCCTGTGGTTGATGGGGGAGTCGTGACGGTGCGGTGAGTGCTGTGGTCGTCCTGGACTACGGGTCCGGAAATCTGGCCTCGGCGGAGCGTGCCCTGCGCAGGACCGGCGCCGAGGTGGTCGTCACCGACGATTTCGATGCCGCGTTGAACGCTGACGGCCTGGTCGTTCCCGGTGTCGGTGCCTACGAGACGTGCATGGCGGGGCTGTCGGCGGTTCGTGGGCAGCGGATCATCGACCGGCGGGTCGCCGGTGGCCGGCCGGTGCTGGGCATCTGCGTGGGCATGCAGATCCTGTTCGACCGCGGGGTCGAGCACGGTGTCGAGACCGACGGCGTCGGGGAATGGCCCGGCACCGTGGAGCGACTGCAGGCATCGATCGTTCCGCACATGGGCTGGAATACGGTGCAGCCGGGGAATGGGACTGTGCTGTTCGAGGGGCTGGACCCGGCCACCCGCTACTACTTCGTGCACTCCTACGCCGTGCGCGGTTGGGAACTGCAGGTCAGCGGACGGTTCGTCGCGCCGGTGGTGACCTGGGCCGAGCACGGTGGGGACCGGTTCGTCGCGGCGGTCGAAAACGGCCCGCTCTCGGCGACCCAGTTCCACCCGGAGAAGTCCGGGGATGCCGGCGCCGAAGTGCTGCGCCGGTGGGTTGCCACGCTGTAGTTCGCGACCTAGTCTCGAACGCATGTTCGATGATCGCGCTCAGGTGCTGCAGGAGCTGCGTCATCGCATCGGCACGGTCACCCCCGAGTCCCCGGAAACGGGGAAGGTCATCCCGGTCGCCGCCCCGCTCGCCGTCGTGCTGCCGCGCGGCGGGCTTGCTCCTGGATCGGTGGTCAGCATGCTCGGCCACGGTGCGACCAGCCTGCTGTTCACGCTGCTGTCCGGGCCGCCCGATGCCTGGTCGGCACTGGTCGGGATGCCCGGGATCGGTCTGGCCGCGGCCGCCGAGTTCGGCATCGACCTGAACCGGGTGGTCGTCATCCCTGAACCGGGGCCCGATGTGCTGCAGGTGTTGTCGATTCTGGTGGACGGCGTCGACATGATCGCCGTCGCACTTCCGGCTACCGCGCGGCCCTCGCAGTCCCGGCAACGGGGGCTCACCGGCAGGCTCCGTCAACGCGGCGCAGTGCTGCTCGTGATGGGGCCGTGGCCGGGCGCCGACCTCGTTCTCACCGCGCGCTGGGTCGGCTGGGCCGGCCTGGATGCCGGACACGGTCGGCTGCGGGACCGCGAACTGGTTGTCGAGGTCGGCGGCCGCGGTGCTGCCGCCGGTCGACCCCAGCAGGCCGCGCTGCTGCTGCGCGCCGGGCGGACCAGTGTCGAGATCGCCGCCGCCCCCGATCCGGTGGCGGCTCACGTACAACCGGGTACCTACCAACCGGTGGCGGATGCCGGATGACCTGAGACGAGGAGCTGCAGATGAACTGGACCGAGGAACTCGACACGCAACTGAGCTGGCACTGGGAGAATCACCTGCGCCCGCGCTGGAACGGGCTCGAGGACCGGGAGTACCTCTGGGAACCCGTTCCGGGGATGTGGAGCGTCCGTCGCGGCGTTATCGATTTCGCCATCCCCGAACCGACGCCGTCACCGGTCACCACCATCGCCTGGCGGATGGGGCATCTTCTGGTCGGGGTCTTCGGCGCCCGACTGGCACAGCACTTCGGCGGTCCCGCGGTCGACTACGACACCTATGACTATCCATCCACCGCTGCCGACGCTCTTGATCGCCTCGATGCCCAGTACGCGGACTGGATCGCCGGCGTCCGATCGCTGGACGCCGACGCCTTGCGGCGGCCCTGTGGCGAGCACGGCTTCGAGCAGGATCCGATGAGCGCCCTGGTGCTGCACATCAACCGCGAGGTCATCCACCACGGCGCGGAGATCAGCCTGCTTCGTGATCTCTACGCCTGGCAGAGCTGAGCCGAGCCCCTTCGAGACGTTTCCGCGGAAACGTTTTTTTGCCCGCTGATGATTCATCTGGACCCCCGAGATCGCCGGATCGACGACTGTCGGTGCCGTGGTCTACTCTCGAACACATGTTCGATTGATGACGGGGTGATGGCATGGACTTCCACGCACAGGGCTTGTTTGCAGACGGCGATGACGACCTGACGCTGATGTGGCAGAGCGCTCCGAAGCCGAGCGGACCGGCTGTTCCGGTGTCGACTCATATCGATCCGGTCATGCCCGTCGACCCACCCGATGCTGTTCCGCTCGAGCTCCTCGAATCCCAGATCTGTTCTCTGGCAGGGCGGTTGGCCGCATCGACAGGGGAGTGGCTGCGGCTGATCGCGGAGTTCGACCGGCGCAAGGGCTGGGCCCAGTGGGGGGTCAAATCCTGCGCGCACTGGTTGGCCTGGGCCTGTTCGGTGGCTCCGGGAGCGGCCAGGGAGTACGTCCGGGTGGCATCCGCGCTGACGTCATTGCCGTTGCTGGATCAGGCCTTCGCTGCCGGGCGGCTGTCGTATTCGAAGATCCGTGCGGTGACCAGGGTCGCGGATCGGGTCGAGGAGCCGACGCTGCTCGAGCAGGCCCTGGTGCACACAGCGTCCCAATTGGAGCGCCTGGTCCGCGGTTACCGCAAGGCAGATGGCGCCGGCCGCGATCAGCAGCAACGTCGCCGGGCACGGTGGTTCTTCGACGAGGACGGCATGCTGGTGCTCACCGCACGGTTGCCCGCCGACGAGGGCGCGATCCTGGTAGCAGCCCTCACCCAGGTCGATGACGCGTCCTGCGAACCCGACGCGCTGATGGCACTTGCCCAGAGCGCGCTCGCGGCGGGTCCGGTGGACAGTTCCGGTGACGACCGGCATCTGCTGGTGCTGCACGCGGATGCCGAGATCCTGACCAGCGCGTCGGACGACCCCGAGCGGATCTGCCGCATCGAGCACGGCCCAGGTGTGGACAGGCCGACCGCGCAGCGGATCGCCTGTGACGCGGCGCTGGTGGCACTGATCAATTCGGCGATCCCCGGTGAGCACCTCAGGCTCGGACGCAAAACCAGAAAGATCTCACCGGCGCTGCGCCGGGCGCTGCGGATCAGAGACGGCGGGTGCCGTTTCCCCGGCTGTCATCGGCGGTTGCACCTCGAAGCGCACCACATCGTGCACTGGTTGTTCGGTGGGCCGACTGATCTTGACAACCTGGTGCTGCTCTGCCGCAAGCACCACATGACCGTCCACGAAGAAGGTTTCACCGTTGCGCCGGCCGCCGAACCAGGCGGTGAATGGATCTTCCGCAAACCCGACTCGGTAGTGATACCGGCCAGTCCGGCGCTGCCGACAGATCTGCAGCCACTCGGCGCCGTCGATCCCGACCTGATCCGGCCGGGCTGGAGGGGTGAACCTTTCAGCCTCGCCGATTCGGTAGGTGTGTTCTGCCAGGCGTCGGAACGGTCATGAGTTCCCGGACTCTGGTGGTCTGGTGCCCGGATTGGCCGGCCGTAGCGGCGGCGAGGCAGTCCGGCCGGCCGGCGAGCGACCCGGTGGCGGTATTTCACGCCAACCGTGTGCAGGCATGCACAACGGCGGCGCGTGCGGAGGGAATCACCGTCGGCCAGCGTCGACGGGACGCCCAATCACGATGCCCCGAGCTGATGATCGGCCAGGTCGATCATGATCGCGACGGACGGCTCTTCGAGCCGGTGGCGGCCGCCATCGAATCCATCGCCCCGGCGGTGGAGATCCTGCGATTCGGGGTCATCGCCTGTCCCGCGCGGGGACCGAGCCGATACTTCGGCAGCGAGATCGCAGCCGCAGAGCGCATTGTCGATGTGGTCGAGGCGCTCGACATCGAATGTTCGGTCGGAATCGCCGACGTGCTGTCCGTCGCGGTGCTGGCGGCGCACCGCGCGAGGATCGTCCCGCCCGGCGGGTCCGCCGATTTCTGCGCGGCGTTGCCGATCGCCGAACTCGCCCGTGATCCGGCGATCAGCCCCCCCGAGCGGGCGGCGCTGATCGACCTGCTCATCCGCCTGGGCATCACCACCGCCGGCGCCTTCGCCGCATTGCCGGAGGGAAAGGTGGCCACCCGGTTCGGCGCCGACGGCGTGCGGGCCCACCGGCTCGCCCGCGGATTGGGCGAACGCGGGGTGTCCCGGCGGCAACTGCCGCAGGAGCTGACGGTAGAACAGGTTTGCGACCCCCCATTGGAACGCGTCGACACCGCGGCGTTCGCGGCCAGGGCGCTGGCCGAGCGGTTCCATGCCGGGCTCGCCGATGCCGGTCTTGCCTGCACCAGGCTGGCCATCACCGCCGTCACCGAGCGGGACGCGACTCTCACCAGGATCTGGCGCTGTGCGGCGCCACTGACCGCGGCCGCCACCGCGGACCGGTTGCGCTGGCAACTCGACGGCTGGCTCACCGCCGGCCGTACCGGAGCCGTCCCCGGTGTGACGGCCGCCGAAGGACCGGGGGCCATCACCCGGCTGACCCTCGAACCGATCGAGGCACTGGGCGCCGGTCGCATCCAGTACGGGCTCTGGGGCTCCGACGGGCAGGACGACCAACGGGCCGGTTGGGCCTTCGCCCGGGTTCAGGGATTGCTCGGTCCGGAGTCGGTGTTGGCTCCTGTCGCCTCCGGCGGTCGCAGTCCCGCCGACCGCGTCACCCTGGTGCCGTGGGGCGATGAAAAGGTCGGCGCGAGCAACCCGTCCGATCCGTGGCCCGGGTCGCTTCCCGCGCCATCCCCGGCCAGGATTCCTGGGGATCCGCCGAAGGTCGCTGTCCTGGACAACACCGACCGACCCGTGCAGCTCACCGGCCGCGGCCTGTTGACCGGGTCGCCGGCCTGGCTGGTCTCCGACGCCCGGCAGCGCATCGAGGCATGGGCCGGGCCGTGGCTGCTCGACGAGCGCTGGTGGTCGTCGGACCGGCGCCCATCCGGTGCGCGCGTGCAACTCGTCACCGACGACGGAACGGCGGTGCTCGCCCGATCGACATCAGACGGCTGGAACATCGAAGGGGTGTACGACTGATGGGCTGGTCCAACCCCGTTGTCCCGTGGAGCGAGCTGGAACGGGCGCTGTCCGGCAAACCTCCACGACCCGGCCGGGGACCTGTCGGACCGCTCCGCCCGCTGGGTCACGACCGGCCGGACCGCGACGACCCCGACGCATCGCCGATCGAATACCCGAGCTCCCAGCGGCGGCAGCGACCCACGGTGCAAACCACCGCCCCGGCGGATCCGAGCACCCGAGTGCCCTACGCAGAACTGCACTGCCACTCCGCGTTCAGTTTCCTCGACGGCGCGTCCACCCCGGAACTGCTGGTGGCGGAGGCGCTCCGGCTGGGGCTGGACGCGCTGGCCATCACCGACCACGACGGGCTCTACGGAATCGTCCGGTTCGCCGAGGCGGCCGCCGACACCCCGCTGCGCACGCTCTACGGCGCCGAATTGTCGTTCGGCCTCACCGAACCGCAGATGGGCATCGCCGACCCGGTCGGCGATCACCTGCTGGTCCTGGCCCGCGGTCAGGAGGGGTACAACCGGCTGTCCGCGCAGATCAGTCGCGCCCAGTTGAACGGAGGCGAGAAGGGCCGCCCGATCTACGACCTCGATGCGCTGGCCGACGCCTCCGAGGATCACTGGTTGATCCTCACCGGGTGTCGCAAGGGCCGGGTGCGGCGGGCACTGGCCAATCGCGGTCCGGCCGCCGCACGAGCCGAGATCCGCGAACTTCTGGACCGTTTCGGTCGCGCCAACGTCCTGGTGGAGCTGACAACCCAACTGCTGCCGACCGACGACGAGGACAACGACGCCCTCGCCGAACTCGCCGCGGAACTGGGCCTGCCGGTCGTCGCGACCACCGGCGCGCACTACGCGGCGCCGCAATCGAGCAGGGTGGCGGCGGCGATGGCGGCGGTCCGCGGCCGGCGCAGCCTGGACGAGGCCGACCCGTTCCTACCGCCCGGTCCGGGTGCGCACCTGCGGTCCGGCGCGGAGATGGCAGCACTGTTCGCCCGCTACCCGACGGCGGTTTCCACCGCTGCCGCGATCGGCCGGGAATGCTCGTTCGATCTGCACCTGGTGGCGCCGCAACTGCCGCCCTACGACGTCCCACCCGGACACGACGAGAATTCGTACCTGCGGCAACTCGCTCTTGCCGGCGCGGCTCGCCGGTACGGAACGCCGGAGGAACGGCCGGATGCCTACGAGCAGATCCACAAAGAACTGAAGATCATCGCCAACCTGAATTTTCCCGGCTATTTCTTGATAGTCCATGATCTCGTCGATTTCTGCCGACGAGTCAACATCTTCTGCCAGGGCCGGGGATCCGCCGCCAATTCCGCGGTGTGTTATGCGTTGGGTATCACCGCCGTCGATGCGGTGCGCTACCAACTATTGTTCGAACGCTTCCTGGCTCCGGAGAGGGATGGCCCGCCCGATATCGATATCGATATCGAATCCGATCGCCGCGAGGAGGTCATTCAGTACGTCTATGAACGGTACGGCCGCGATTACGCCGCACAAGTGGCCAACGTCAACACCTTCCGTCCGCGGATGGCGGTGCGGGACATGGCCAAGGCGCTCGGTCATTCCCCGGGTCAGCAGGACGCCTATTCCAAACAACTCGACGGCTGGACACCGCTTGCCGCGCAGATCAAAGAAGTACATACCATTCCGCAGGACGTCCTGGATCTCGCCGGACAGATCCAGGATTTCCCCCGGCATCTCGGCATCCATTCCGGAGGAATGGTGATCTGCGACCGCCCGGTCGCCCAGGTCTGCCCGGTGGAATGGGGCCGGATGGAGAATCGGTCGGTTCTGCAATGGGACAAGGACGACTGTGCCGCGATGGGTCTGGTGAAATTCGATCTGCTGGGCCTCGGCATGCTCTCCGCGCTGCACTACGCGGTCGACCTGGTGCGCGAGCACGAGGGACTCGAGGTCGACTTCGCCAGGTTGGATCTGGAGGAACCGGCGGTGTACGAAATGCTGCGCCGTGCCGATTCGGTCGGGGTGTTCCAGGTCGAATCGCGAGCTCAGATGGCGACGCTGCCCAGGCTCAAGCCGCGCACCTTCTACGACCTGGTGGTCGAGGTGGCGCTGATCCGCCCCGGCCCCATCCAGGGTGGCTCCGTGCACCCCTACATCCGTCGCCGCAACGGCGAGGAACCGGTGAGCTACGACCACCCGGTGATGAAGCGGTCGCTGGCGAAAACCCTGGGCATCCCGCTGTTCCAGGAACAGCTCATGCAACTGGCGGTCGACGTGGCCGGTTTCGACGCCGGAGGTGCCGACCAGCTTCGAAGAGCCATGGGAGCCAAGCGGTCCAGCGAGAAGATGGAGAAGCTCAAGGGCCGGTTGTACGACGGGATGCGCACCCTGCACGGGCTCACCGGCGACGCCGCCGACCGGATCTACGAGCGGCTGCTGGCGTTCGCCAACTTCGGGTTCGCCGAGTCGCACGCGCTGTCCTTCGCCGCGCTGGTGTTCTACTCTTCCTGGCTCAAGCTGCATCATCCGGCCGCGTTCTGTGCGGCGCTGTTGCGCGCCCAGCCGATGGGTTTCTACTCACCGCAGTCGCTGGTGGCCGATGCCCGCCGGCACGGGGTGACGGTACGCCGCCCGGACGTCAACGCCTCCGGGGTGCACGCCGATCTGGAGCCGGGACCCGATGGCGCACCGGCGGTCCGGCTCGGCCTGGCCGGCATCCGGACCATCGGCAGCGAGGTGGCCGAGCAGATCATCGACCGTCGACCGGCTTGCGGGTACACGACGCTGGACGAGCTCACCAGGGCCGTCACCCTGACCACCCCGCAGGCGGAGGCGCTGGCCACCTGCGGCGCGCTGGACGTGCTCACCGGGATGCGGGCACGGGCCGGCAAGGACCGGCGGCGCGCGTTGTGGGCGGCGGGTGCGGCGGCGGGACCGATTGCCGGGACGCTGCCGGGCAGCACCGTCGGTCTGGACGCCCCGGTGCTCCCGGGGATGAGCGATATCGAGTTGACCATCGCCGATATCTGGGCCACCGGGATCTCGCCGGAGACCTATCCCACCGAGTTCTCCCGGGACAGGCTCACCGCATGGGGGGTACGGACCGCGGTGCACCTGCACAGCGTCGAGCACGGGACAAGGGTGCTGGTCGCCGGAGTGGTCACCCACCGGCAGCGACCGGCGACCGCGTCCGGGGTCATCTTCATCAACCTCGAGGACGAGTCGGGGATGATCAACGTCATCTGCTCGATCGGCCTGTGGTCGCGGTACCGGCAGGTGGCCCGCGGCTCGCCCTCGCTGGTCGTCCGCGGGGTGGTGGAGCGCGACGGTGGGTCGATCTCGATCGTTGCCGACCGAATCGCCGCGGTAGACCTGGTTGCCACGACGCCCTCCCGGGATTTCCGATGACGCAGGTCTGGCACGATCGTGCCCATGAGCGAGGTCTTCGAACAGGCGTCGGTGTCGTTGATACTGGCCGACTTCGCGGTGGCGGACCAGCTCGGCAAACTGCAGATGGTCGGTGGCGGACTCCAGCTGATCGGCCGCGATCACGCCACCGGAGTGTCGGCGGCATTCGCACTCGTGGTCAGCCTGAGCTTTCCGCCGGAACTGTTCAACGAGCAGTATGCCTTCGAGGTGGTCCTCGAACGGCAGAACGGCACGCCGGTGGAGCTGGACGAGTCGGCAGCCGTCCCCGGCGCGAGGGTCATGAGGTTCGGGCAGACGCTGCAGATCGAGGAGCCCAACTTCCGCGGCAGCGGCGTGCCGAGGCGGGCGCTGCCCACCCGGTCGCATGTGGTGCTCTACTTCAACACCGGCCTGCCGTTACCGCCCGGGCAGGTGCTGCTCTGGCGAGCACGGATCGACGGCGAGTCCCGTCCGGAATGGACCGTGGCGTTCTTCGTCCCGGCGCCGCCGGCAGCACCGGTGCTGGGGTGAGGTGATGCGATTGGCAACCTGGAACATCAACTCGGTGCGGGCCCGGATCGACCGGCTCACCGCTTGGCTGGACCGCAGCGATGTGGACATCGTCGCCATCCAGGAGACCAAGGTCCCGGACGAGAAGTTCCCGATCGCCAGGATCACCGAGCTCGGTTACCAGGTAGCCCACCACGGCACCGACCAGTGGAACGGCGTCGCTGTGCTGTCCAGGGTCGGCATCGACGATGTCCAGGTCGGCGTCCCGGGCCTGCCGCCGTTCGGCGACCCGGCGGTGACCGAGGCACGGGCCATCGGCGTGCTCTGCGGTGGTATCCGGGTGTGGAGTCTGTACGTGCCCAACGGCCGGGCGATCGGCGACCCGCACTACGACTACAAGCTCGCCTGGCTCGGCGTGCTGCACGATTACGGCGCCAAAGCCCTTGCCGCGCAGCCGAACGCGCAGATCGCGCTGTGCGGCGATTTCAACATCGCACCCACCGACGACGACATCTGGAGCGTCGACTACTACCGCGGCTGTACCCACGTCACGCAGCCGGAGCGGCAGGCGTTCTCCAGCGTCGTCGACGCCGGTTTCTCCGACATCGTTCGGCCGTACCACCCCGGTCCGGGTGTCTACACCTATTGGGACTACACCAGGCTCGCGTTCCAGAAGCGCCGCGGCATGCGCATCGATTTCACCCTGGCCAGCCCGGCACTCGCGGCGCGGGTGACCGGCGCCGTCATCGATCGTGCGGAACGCAAGGGCAAGTTGCCGTCCGACCACGCACCGGTCATCGTTGAATTCAAGGACGTGCCATGACGACAATTCTGGTGATCGAGCACGATCCGACGGACCCGCCGCTGCGACTGGGGGAATGGCTGACCGAGGCCGGCGCCGAGTTGACGGTGTGCCGGCCCCACCTGGGCGACGACATTCCTGCCGGGCTGGACGGTTTCGACGCGGTGGTCAGCATGGGTGGTGAGATGGGTGCCCATGACGACGACCGGGCGCCCTGGCTCCCTGCGACGAGAAAACTGCTGACACAGGCCATCCGCTCTGCCACGCCGACGCTCGGCGTCTGTCTCGGCGGCCAGCTCCTCGCCGCCGCCGGGGGTGGCACCGTGCAGCAGGGAACCGACGGTGCGGAGATCGGGGCGTACTTCGCCGCAAAGCGTGACGCCGCCATGTCTGACCCGCTGTTCGCCGACCTGCCGATGACGCCCGATGTCATGCACTACCACCACGACGTCGTAACTGCGCTGCCACCGGGTGCCATCCTGTTGCTCTCGTCGATGGGTTATCCGCATCAAGCCTGGCGCCAGGGTGCGGCGGCTTGGGGCCTGCAGTTCCACATCGAGTCGACGGCCGAGGTGATCAGGGAATGGGCACGGGCCGAGAACGCCCCCGTCACAGGCCGTCTCGGTTCGGCATTGGACGATGCCGAAGCGGCGATGGGGGAGGTGTGGCGCGAATTCGCGCACCGCTTCGTTGCGTTGACCGGTGAGCGGCGTCGGCCCGATCGGATGCTGCTTCCGGTTGTCACGCCCGACCGATGAGCCGGAGAGCGCAGTGAGCAGGCCGGCGTCGCGGACGCCGGCGCGATTCGGGCTACCCGACACCCAGCGGATACGGGCGGACCTCGGCGTCGTCGGCCTGCTCGGGCCTGCCGGACTGCTGCCCGACAGCGAGAGCATTCTCATCGCCCTGTCGCGCGCCGGAAAACCCGAACTGGCCGCGCACGGTCTGGCCAGACTCCTCGAGGCCGCCGAGGACAGCAGTGACCTCCTGGATGCACTGCGCACCCACCCGCGGTTCCGCGGTAGGTTGATCGCCCTGCTCGGCGCTTCGACGGTGCTGTCCGAACACCTCGCCGCATGGCCGCAGGATTGGCGCTCGTTGCTGCCGGAAGCCTCCGCCGAGTCGCTGCTGGACCCGCGGGCGCTGCGCGAGATCCTCGCGCGTGCAGTGGGTCTGGACCCGGACGGTCCGGCTTGTACGGGTACCGAGGGGGTCAGGGCCACGCTGACCGGTGGCAAGGCGATCGCGTCGCTCCGCCGGGCCTACCGCTCGCAGCTGCTCATCGTGGCCGCGCACGACCTTGCGCCCGCGGTCGAGACGTCCCTGCCCACAACGGCTTTGCCTGCGGTGTGTCAGGCGTTGACAGACCTGGCGGATGCCACCCTGCAGACGGGCCTGGCCATCGCCGCGGCGGAGCTGCCGGCCGGCGCCGCCCCCGCGCGGCTCGTCATCGTTGCGATGGGCAAGTGCGGCGCGAAGGAGCTCAACTACCTCTCGGATGTCGACGTCATCTTCGTTGCGGACCACCCCGACCCGGAGAACGCGCAGGACGACACCGCCATGCTCGCGACGGCCAGCAGGCTGGCGTCCGGTGTGATGCGTATCTGCGGCTCCGCGGCGTGGGAGGTGGACGCCGCGCTACGACCGGAGGGTAAGACGGGCGCGTTGGTCCGGACGCCGGCATCGCTCGCGCAGTATTACCGGCGGTGGGCGCACACCTGGGAATTCCAGGCGCTGCTCAAGGCCAGGCCGGCCGCCGGTGACCCGGACCTGGGCCAGCAGTTCCTGGACATCACCGCCCCCGGGGTCTGGTCGGCCGCCGGACGCGAATCCTTCGTCGATGACGTGCAGGCGATGCGCCGCCGGGTGGAGGACAACATCCCTCAGGGTCATCGCGACCGCGAACTCAAGCTCGGCGCCGGGGGCCTGCGGGACGTCGAGTTCGCCGTCCAGTTGCTGCAGCTGGTGCACGGCCGCACCGATCCCGGTCTGCGGCTGCCCGGAACCCTGATGGGGCTGCGATCGTTGATCCGCGGCGGCTACGTAGGACGCACGGACGGCGCCGAGATGGCCGCCGCGTACACGTTTCTGCGACGCGCGGAGCATCGCCTGCAACTTCAGCGGCTGCGCCGCACCCACCTGCTGCCGGCGGACAGCTCGGACATGGAGTGGCTGGCCAGGACCGATGGCTACACGCCCGCCGGATCGTCCAGCCCTGCGGAAGTCTTCAGCGCCGAGCGGGTGCGGCATGCAGGTACGGTCCGGCGACTGCACGAGAAGCTGTTCTACCGACCACTTCTGCACGCCGTCGCCGCGGCCGGACAGGACGAGACCCGGCTGTCCCCGCAGGCCGCGACCGCCCGGCTGGCGGCGCTGGGTTTCAGCGCACCGGAGGCGGCAATGCGGCACATCGCCGCCTTGAGCCTGGGAGTCAGCCGGCGGGCCGCCATCCAGCGAACCCTGCTGCCGGTACTGCTGGACTACTTCTCCTCGAGCCCCGACCCGGACGGTGGGCTGCTGTCCTACCGGCAGGTGTCCGAGGCGCTGGCCGACACGCCGTGGTATCTGCGCTTGCTGCGGGACGAGGGCTCTGTCGCCGAGCGGCTGGCCACCCTGCTCGGCGGCTCCCGGCTGATCGCGAGTCTGTTGACCAGGGCGCCGGAGGTCCTGCGGCTGCTGGCCGACGACCAGGCACTGCTGGCGCCCGAACCGGAGACGGTTGCGGCCGCACTGGTCGCCCGCTGCCGGCGGTCGGTCACCGCCAGGGACGCGGTCGACGCCGCCCGCTCGGCGCGTAGGTACGAGATGTTGCGCCTCGCGTGCGCAGATCTGCTGGGGCTCATCTCGGTGACGAACATCGCCCGCGGCCTGACCAGCGTGGCCGAGAGCAGCATCGGCGTGGCCTTCGACGCCGCGATCGAGCAGGTGGCGGCCGACCGCGGCGGGTTCCGAGCGCGGCTGGTCGTCATCGGAATGGGCCGGCTCGGCGGCGCCGAACTGGGCTACTCCTCCGACGCGGACGTGATGTTCGTCATGGACACTGTTCCGGGCGAGGACGACCAGGAAGCCCGCGGTGACGCCGTGGCCGCCGCCGATCTGATGATTCGGCTACTCGGGGGGCCGACGCCGGACCCGCCGCTGGAGGTTGACGCCAACCTTCGGCCCGAGGGAAAGAACGGCCCGCTGGTCCGCTCGCTGGATTCGTACCGCGGTTACTGGGCCAAGGTCGCCGCGCCTTGGGAACGGCAGGCCCTGCTGCGGGCCCGACCGGTCGCGGGCGACCCCGATCTCGGCCATGCGTTCATCGAGGCGGCCGATGACTTCCGCTACCCGGAGGGTGGCCTGTCGCACAGGGATGTCGTCGAGATCAGGCGGATCAAGGCACGGGTCGACGCGGAACGCCTGCCTCGCGGTGCGGATCCGAACACCCATACCAAGCTCGGCCGGGGTGGGTTGGCCGACATCGAGTGGACCATTCAGCTGCTTCAACTCCAACACGCCTGCGAGGTGGCCGGGCTCCGGACGCCGGCGACGCTGCCGGCCATCAGGGCCGCAGCCGAGGCGGGCCTGATCAATGACAGTGACGCAGCGAACCTGACCAATGGCTGGCTCGTGGCGTCCAAGACCAGGAACGCGCTGATGCTGGTCCGCGGCAGGCCCGAAGACCAGATCCCTCGGCAAGGCAAGGAGCTGGCGGCGGTGGCACGGGCGCTCGGGTACCCGGCCGGCGGTGACCCCGGCAAGTTCGTGGACGACTACCGGCGGGCTACCCGGCGCGCCCGCAAGGTGGTGGACCGCGTTTTCGACAGCGGCTGATCTGTCAGGATTGCCGGGTGCCAACCTGGATCTGGATCGTTGTAGCAATTGTCGTCGTGGTCGCCGTCGCCCTGGCCGTGGGAGCGGTTCTCGCGCGCCGGCGCCGTGTTTCGCTCAGGGATGCCGTTCCACCGGCCAAGGGCGGATACCAGGCCGGCGGGTCGATCTCCTTCTCCTCCGGCGGCGGCGGCGGAGGGTCGGGGACGGCCACGGCGCCGCGGCCCACCATTCCGCCGACCCCCGCGCCGCCGACCCCAGTGGTTCCGGTCGAACAGCCCGAGCGCGAGCCGGAGCGCACCGAGACGGACGGCCAGCCCGGGGTCGGCGATGACGCCGCGATTCCACGCGACTCGCCGACCCGGACGATCGTCGACGTCGCCCTGCCCGAGGCACCACCGGAGCCCGAGCCGGAAGTCGTAGAGCCGGAAGTCTCCGTTGTCGAGGAGATCGAACCCTCGGCGGGCCGGCTCAACCGGCTGCGTGGCAGGCTGTCCCGGAGCCAGAACGCCTTTGGTCGCTCACTGCTCGGCCTGCTCGGCGCCGGCACGCTCGACGAGGATTCCTGGACCGATGTCGAGGACACCCTGCTGATGGCGGACCTCGGGGCCGGTGCCGCGGCGGAGATCACCCAACGGCTCCGCGCGGAGGTCGCCGCGCACGGCATCTCCGACGCCGTGCAGGCCCGCGCGCTGTTGCGCCGGGTGCTGATCGACGCGGTCGATCCCAGCATGGATCGCGCGGTGCGGGCGCTGCCGCACAACGGGCGGCCATCGGTGCTGCTGATCGTCGGCGTCAACGGCACCGGCAAGACAACCACCACCGGCAAGCTGGCCAGGGTGCTCGTCGCCGACGGCCGGCACGTGGTGCTGGGCGCGGCCGACACCTTCCGGGCGGCGGCGGCCGAGCAGTTGTCGACCTGGGGTGAACGGGCCGGTGCGGTGGTGGTCCGGGCCGACGCCGGCGCGGACCCCGCGTCGGTCGCTTTCGACGCCGTCAAACGAGGGGTGAGCGACGGTGCGGACGCTGTGCTGATCGACACAGCCGGCCGGCTGCACACCAAGAGCGGCCTGATGGACGAGCTCGGCAAGATCAAGCGGGTCATCGAGAAGCAGGCCGCGGTGGACGAGATCCTGCTGGTCCTCGACGCCACCACCGGGCAGAACGGGCTCGTGCAGGCGACCGTCTTCGCCGACGTGGTGGACATCACCGGGATCGTGCTGACCAAGCTCGACGGAACGGCCAAGGGCGGGATCGTCGTTGCGGTGCAACGCACGCTGAACGTGCCCGTGAAGCTGGTCGGGCTGGGTGAGGGAGCCGACGATCTGGCGCCGTTCGAACCGGCAGCCTTCGTCGACGCACTCCTCGGAGACTGACAACGGCAAGAACGAAACGACGCAGCAACACAGTGCGGTGCGAGTTCACAGCGGCGAAACGTCGCCGAGTACGGATGGAAATACTCCCGGGCGAATCTTCTGAGGTCACCTGGTCAGCCGCGTGCCGCCTATGCCGGCCGGCCTGATCACCTCTCCTAGAGCCTGGAGGCTTGATGGAATTCACCTTGGACACCGGCAACACTGCCTGGATGCTCGCCGCTGCCTCACTGGTGCTCCTCATGACCCCGGCACTGGCGTTCTTCTACGGCGGCATGACCCGGTCGAAGTCCGTCCTGAACATGATGATGATGAGCTTCGGCGCGCTCGCGATCGTCGGGCCGATCTGGATGCTGTGGGGCTACTCGCTGACATTCGGCGAACCCGCCCTCGGCGGCCTCATCGGCAACCCCTTCGAGTATTTCGCACTCAAGGGCCTCACCGACGAGAACAGCCTGATGGCTGCTTCCGGCGTTCCCGCCATGGTCGCGGTCGGATATCAGGCCACCTTCGCCATCATCACGGTCGCGCTGATCAGCGGCGCCATCGCCGACCGCGCCCGGTTCGGCACCTGGCTGGTCTTCTCCGGCCTGTGGGTCACCCTGGTCTACGGCCCGATCGCCCACGCGGTGTGGGGCGGCGGCTTCTTGTCCGGCGGCGGCAGGATTGCCGAATGGCTGTCCACGCCCATCGACTTCGCCGGCGGCACGGTCGTGCACATCAACGCCGGTATGGCGGGCTTCGTGCTGGCACTCATCGTCGGCAAGCGGAAGGGGTTCGCCAAGGACCCGATGAAACCGCACAACCTGCCGTTCGTCATGCTCGGCGCTGCCCTGCTGTGGTTCGGCTGGTTCGGCTTCAACGCCGGCTCCGAGTTCGCCGCTGACGGCACCGCCGGTCAGGCGTGGGTGAACACCCTGACCGCCACCTGCGTCGCGTCGCTGGGCTGGCTGATCGTGGAGCGGATCCGCGACCACCACGCCACCAGCCTCGGCGCGGCATCCGGTGTCGTCGCCGGTCTGGTCGCGATCACCCCCGCCGCCGCAGCCGTGGATGTCGTGGGCGCCATCTTCATCGGCCTCATCGCCGGAATCCTCTGCGCGCTGGCCGTCGGTCTCAAGTACCGCTTCGGCTACGACGACTCACTCGACGTGGTCGGCGTGCATCTCGTGGGCGGTCTCGTCGGGACCATCCTGATCGGCTTGTTCGCCAACGTCCCGCGTGGTGCGGACGGCGTCGCGACGACGTCGACCTGGGCCCCGGACGGCGCTCTGGACGGTCTGTTCTACGGCGGCGGCGCCACCCAGCTCGCCACCCAGACGATCGTGGCGCTGATCGCTGTGGGAATGTCCGGTGTGATCACCCTGATCATCGGCCTGGCGCTGAAGTTCACGATGGGCTGGCGCATCGCCGACGAGGACGAGACCGAGGGCGTCGATGTGACCACCCACGGCGAGAGTGCCTACGACATCGAGCCGCAGTCGGGCAACGGTGGTCTGTCCGGTGTCCTGACCAGCCAGACCCGTCAGCAGGAGGTCACAGCATGAAGCTTGTCACCGCGGTCATCAAGCCGTTCAAACTCGACGAGGTACGGGCAGCGTTGCTGGCCTTCGGTGTGCAGGGCATGACGGTTTCGGAATCCTCGGGCTACGGCCGCCAGCGTGGACACACCGAGGTCTATCGGGGCGCGGAGTACACGGTAGAGCTGCTCCCCAAGGTGCGGCTCGAGGTCCTGGTCGACGACGAGGACGGCGATGATGTCGTCGACGTGATCGTCCGCGCCGCCCGTACCGGAAAGATCGGGGACGGGAAGGTCTGGTCCGTGCCGGTGGAAACGGTGGTCAGGGTGCGGACCGGCGAGCGCGGGCAGGAAGCGCTCTAGCACGATGTCGAATTAGTCGGTGGGGACGACGGAGGGTTTCGCTGAGCTCAGGGCCCAGCTGCTGGGCCGGACCGGGGTACCCGGTCCGGCTCGGCGGCGGGCCCTTGCTCGGTTGACCCGTGGCTGGCTCGTGGAGCTGGCCCAGGAGGCCGGAGTCAACGTCGGCGGCGTCGCGCTCGTCGCCGTCGGGGGCGTCGGCCGGGGCGAGCTGTCCCCGTTCTCCGACCTGGACCTGGTTCTGCTGCACTCCACCGAGACCCCGGCGTCCTACGCCGGGATGCTCGCCGAGCGGCTCTGGTACCCCATCTGGGACTCCAAAATCCGTCTCGACCATTCGGTCCGATCAGTGGGCGGCGCCCGGCAGGTCGCCCGGACCGATCTTCCGGCGATGCTCGGCATGCTGGACCTGCTGCACATCGCGGGGGACCCCGAGCTGAGCGTCACACTCCACCGCAGGGTGCTCGCGGACTGGCGCTCCGACGCCAGGAACCGGCTGGAAGCACTGCGGCTCTCCTGCCAGGAACGCGCCGACCGCCACGGTGAACTGGCCTTCGCCACCACCCCCGACCTCAAGGAGTCCCGCGGCGGACTGCGCGACCTCGTGGTGATGCGCGCAGTCGCCGCCTCGTGGGTGGCCGACTGCCCGCATCAGGGCCTGGAGGAGGCGCGCTCAGCGCTGCTCGACGTCCGGGACGTCGTCCAGACCCTGGCCGGACGGGCCACCGATCGTCTGCAGCCCCAGGACCAGGATGCGGTGGCGGAGATCCTCGGTCTGGATGACCGGGACGTGCTGCTCCGGCACGTCGCCGGCATCGCCAGGACCGTCGACCATGCCAGCGACCTGACCTGGCACCGGGTGGCGCGGGCGCTGCGCCGTCCGCAGGGCACCATGACCGATATCGGTGGACGGCTCGTTCGTAGAGCCGAGCGGACACCGCTCGCCGACGGCATCGTCGAGCAGGACGGGGAGGCAGTGCTCGCCCGGGCGGTCAACCCGGTCGCCGACCCCACGCTGGTGATTCGTGCCGCGGCCGCCGCCGCACAGGCGGGGCTGCCGGTGTCGCCGGCGACGGTGCTGCGGCTCGCCAAGTCCTGCCCGCCGCTGCCGGACCCGTGGCCACCGCGCGCGCTGGATGCCTTTCTGGCGCTGCTCGGATCGGGAGCACCGATGATCGGTGCCTGGGAGGACCTGGACCAGGCGGGTCTGATCGCGGGCATGCTGCCCGGCTGGGAGCGGCTGCGCTCCCAGCCGCAACGTGACCCTATCCACCGGTTCACGGTCGACCGGCACCTGATGGAAACAGCCGTCGTCGCCGCGGGTCTGGTCCGCCGGGTGGCCCGCCCGGACCTGCTGCTGCTGACCGCGATCCTGCACGACATCGGCAAGGGGCACGGCGAGGACTACCCCAACCATTCGGTCGCCGGCGCCGAGATCTCGGTGGGCTGGCTGCGGCGGATGGGTGTCGCACCGGACGACATCGCGGTGATCGCCCGGTTGATCCGCCACCACCTGTTGCTCGGTGACACCGTCGCCCGCCGTGACCCGGACGACCCGGCGACCATCGCCCTCGTCGTCGAGGCGGTCGGGGACCTGCCGACCCTGGAGTTGCTGGCGGCGCTGTCCGAGGCCGACGCCAGAGCCGCGGGACCCAACGCCTGGACCACCTGGCGGGCCGGTCAGATCAATCACCTGGTCAGGGTCGTCCGCCGCGCCCTCGCCGGTCAGCAGCCGGCGAAACCGCCACCGATCACCGAGGTGGAACGCGAACTGATCGCCACCGGGAAGCTCGGCGTCGTCATCGAGCAGGTGCCCGGCGCGCTGCGGATCAGCGTCGCCGCCCCGGACCGGCCGGGCCTGCTCGCGGCCGCGGCGGGGGTGCTGACCTTGCACCGCCTCACGGTGCGGGCGGCCGCCGTCCGGACCATCGACGGCACCGGCCTGCAAACCTGGACCGCCGCAGCGCAATTCGGTGACGCGCCGGAGGCCGCGACGCTTCGGGCCGATCTCGTCCGCGCGCTGGACGGCACGCTGGATGTGGCCGCCCGGTTGGCCCGCCGGTCGTCGCCCAGCCAGCGTCGACCGGCGGCGCCGCCTGAGGTGCTCGTCGTCGATGGTGCCTCGGAAAGCGCTGCGGTGCTGGAGGTCCGGGCCCATGATGCGCCCGGTCTGCTCTATGCGGTGGCTTCCGCGCTGACCGCGCTGGGCGTCAGCGTGCTGTCGGCCCGGGTGCACACCATGGGCGCCGAGGTCGTGGATGTCTTCTACGTCCAGGACGGTGAGCGCACCCCGCTGTCGCCGGCCGCCGCTCGGGAGGTCGCGACCGCGGTGACTCAGGCGCTGGCCTGAGGTTCCTCACCGATCCGCAGGAACGGCCGGGTGGAGAAGATCAACTCCACCGGAAGCTCGAAGAACTCCGCGATCCGCAGCGCCAGGTACAGGCTCGGGCTGTACTCGTTCCGCTCCAGGTAGCCGACCGTCTGGTAGTGCACCCCGACTCCCTGGGCGAGCTGCCGCCGGGTGATCCCGCGTTCCGCCCGGAGCACGGCAATCCGGTTGTAGAGCACGTCAGACACGTTGCAGGGCCTTCTCCCGCCTGGCCGCGACACCGGATCCCGACTCGCGGCGCGCCATCCGGCGCAGCAGCGGCGGAGCCAGCAGGAATCCGGCCACCGCCCAGCCGGCGAGGACCACGATGGTTAGCAATGTCCGCCAACTGCCGTCGATCTCGACCAGCACGGCGCTGTCCGGGAGCAGCGCGGACCGCAGTCCCAGGCCGAGCCAGTAGGTCGGCGTGAACTGCCCGACGATCTGCATCCAGGTCGCCATCGAGGCGAGCGGGCTGAAGATGCCGGAGACCCACACGATGGCGGTGATCACGAGCAGTCCCCACCCGCCGACCGACCGTGGATTGCGGAACACCGAGCCGATGACGAACCCGAGGGGAATGACGGCGAGCAGTCCCAGCACCAGGTAGCCGGCCGCTCCGGCGAGTGCGCCCGGACCGTCGGCCAGCAGGCCGGGGACGAAGAATGCCGCCGGGATCAGCACCAGCGCCATGCTGAAGAAGATTTCCAACACGACCCTGACCAACTGTCCGCTGACGTACCCGACCATCCCGTACGGCACGGACTTCAGCCGGAGCAGAGTGCCGTCCTCGCGTTCGGTGACCAGCACCGTGGCGATTCCGTAGGCTCCGGCGACCACGACCTGCAGGGCGATCAGTCCGGGCAGCATGAACGTCGCCACCGACACGTCGGTGCCCTCGACCGTCTCGTTCCGCGCGAGGAACAGCACGGTCAGGAAGATGACCGAGACGATGACGTAGTAGGCGAAGTCCGAACCTGCCCGAACGCTGTTCGCGAACTCCACCCGCCCGCGGCGGGCGCCGCAAGCCGTCGCGTGTCGCACCGCTGCCATCTCCGTGCTCATGACGAAACCTCCTGCTGTGCAACCATTGTCAGATACGTGGACTCCAGGCTCGGTTGCTGCACCGCGAGGTCGGCGATGGCGCCGGCCGCGGATTCCTGCGCGAACAGCTCGCGCACGAAGTCCGTCGGGTCGGTGGTGGAGTGCACCTGGCGGACGCCGCCCTGCGTCCAGCGCACCTCGGCACTCCCGACCACCTGATGGGCCAGTTCTTCGGCGCTGCCGTCGGCGACGATCCGGCCGTGGTTGAGGATCAGGATGCGGTCGGCCAGTTTCTCCGCCTCGTCGAGGTCGTGGGTGGTCAGCAGGATGGTGGTGTCCTGCAGGTCGGACAGTCGGTGCACCAGGTCGTGGAAGTCGCGCCTGGCCGCGGGGTCGAAGCCCGCGGTGGGTTCGTCCAGGAAGAGCAGCTCAGGACGCCCGACGATGCCGATCGCGACGTCCAGTCGCCGCCGCTGACCACCGGACAGCATCGATACCTTCTTTTTGCGGTGCTCGGTCAGACCGACAGTCTCGATGAGCTCATCGGTGGGGTAGGGCCGTTGCCGGCCGGGTTCGGAGTACGGCTCGTAGAACGAGCCGAGGTGGTCGAGCAACTCCCGCACCCGCCACCGGCCGTGGTCGCGCCAGGACTGGAGCACCACCCCGATGCGCGCCCGCCAGTGCTCGTCCGCGGTGACCGGATCGACACCGAGCACCGTGACCTGACCATCGGACGGGCGGCGGAAGCCCTCGAGGATCTCGATCGTGGTGGTCTTGCCCGCACCGTTCGGGCCGAGCAGCACCAGCACCTCGCCGCGCCGGATGGTGAAGTTCACCCCGTGCAGGACGTCGTTGCTGCCGTAGCGCATCCGTAGGTCGGTCACCTGAACCGCTGTCGTTTGTTCCAAGGTGTGTGACGACATGTAGTAGTTGTACTACCGTTCGCCGTAGACGCACAACAGGTTTGCGCGGACTTCCGCGGGTTGCGCACAGGTGGGGAGGCCGAGCGCGCGGAAGGCGGGACAATGACCATCAGTTCCCGTTCCCCGTCAACGGTAGTGAGGCTCCTTTCGTGTTCGAAACCCTGTCCGACCGGCTGTCCACGGTCTTCTCGAACCTGCGCGGCAAAGGCCGGCTGACCCCGGCCGACATCGACGCCACCTGTCGCGAGATCCGCATCGCCCTGCTCGAGGCGGACGTCGCGCTTCCGGTGGTGCGCGCGTTCATCGCCCGGATCAGGGAGCGGGCCACCGGCGCCGACGTCTCGGCCGCGCTGAACCCGGCACAGCAGGTCATCAAGATCGTCAACGAGGAACTGATCGGCATCCTGGGCGGCGAGACGCGCCGGTTGACCTTCGCCAAGAACCCGCCGACGGTGATCATGCTGGCCGGCCTGCAGGGCGCCGGCAAGACGACGTTGGCCGGCAAGCTGGCTCTTTGGCTCAAGGGCCAGGGCCACACGCCGCTGCTGATCGCCTCCGACCTGCAACGGCCGAATGCCGTGCAGCAGTTGCAGATCGTCGGCGGGCAGGCCGGCGTCCCTGTCTGGGCGCCCGAGCCCGGCAGCGGCGTCGGCGACCCGGTCGCGGTGGCCAGCAGCGGCATCGACCATGCGCGGGTCAGGCTGCACGACATCGTGATCGTGGACACCGCCGGCCGGCTCGGTGTGGATACCGAGATGATGCAGCAGGCCGTCGACATCCGGGACGCGGTCAACCCGAACGAGATCCTGTTCGTGGTCGACGCGATGATCGGTCAGGACGCCGTCGCCACCGCGCAGGCGTTCCGGGACGGCGTCGGGTTCACCGGGGTGGTCCTCACCAAGCTGGACGGCGATGCCCGCGGTGGTGCCGCGCTGTCCGTCCGGCAGGTCACCGGCCGCCCGATCATGTTCGCCTCGACCGGCGAGAAGCTCGCGGACTTCGACACCTTCCACCCGGACCGGATGGCGTCCCGGATCCTCGGCATGGGCGACATGCTGACGCTGATCGAGCAGGCCGAACAGCACTTCGAGGCCGATCAGGCCGAAGCGATGGCCGCGAAGATGGCGGGCAACGACTTCACGCTCGAGGACTTCCTCCAGCAGATGATGATGATCCGCAAGATGGGTCCGATCGGCGGGCTGCTGGGCATGTTGCCCGGCGCCGGCCAGATGAAGGAAGCACTCGCCGGCGTCGAAGACCGGGACATCGACCGCACCGCTGCGATCATCCAGTCGATGACGCCGGCCGAACGTGCCGAGCCCAAGATCATCAACGCCTCCCGCCGGCAACGCATCGCCAAGGGGTCCGGATCCACCGTCGCGCAGGTCAACGCGCTGGTCGACCGGTTCTTCGAGGCGCGCAAGATGATGTCCTCGATGGCCGGAAGGTTCGGCCTGCCCGGTGGCCGGCCGTCCAACCGGAAGGCAGCCAAGGGTCGCAAGGGCAAGCATGGCGGTAAGCGCTCCACCGGTCGCGGCCCGACGCAGCCGAAGGTCAAGGGCCTGCCGGGCGGTTTTCCGGGAATGGGTGCCCTTCCGCCGGGAATGGGCCCTCCGGGAATGGGCACACCGGGCGTCGGGCTCGACCAGCTGCCGCCGGGCTTCGACCCGTCCCAGCTCAAGTTCCCGAAAAAGTGAGTTGACCGGCCTGCACGTCACCGGGGTCGATCCGGCGACGGGGGAGAGCGTCGACCTATGGGCGGTAGACGGGCGATTCGTCGAAGGCCCGATCGCGGACCCGATCGAGATCAGCGGTTTTGTGCTGCCCGGCTTCGTCGACGCACACTGCCACGTCGGTTACTCGACCGAGGGCACGGCTACCCTCGCCGAGGCCGAGCAGCAGGCCAGGGTGAATCTGGACGCCGGAGCACTTGCGCTGCGGGACTGCGGTTCTCCGCTGGACACCCACGCGCTGGTCGACCGGGACGACCTGCCGGTGCTGATCCGGGCCGGGAGGCACATCGCCAAGGCTCGCCGCTACATCCGTGAGCTCGGGGTGGATCTCGAGGACCCGGCCGAGTTGCCGGCCGAGGTCGGCCGTCAGCTGGTGTACGGCAGCGGGCAGTGGATCAAGATCGTCGGCGACTGGATAGACCGCTCCGTCGGCGATCTGGCTCCGCTGTGGCCCGATGACGTGCTCGCCGACGCGGTCGCGATCGCACACGCCGGTGGCGCCAGGGTGACCACCCATGTGTTCGGCGAGGACGCGATACCCGGCCTGCTGGCCGCCGGGGTGGACTGCCTCGAGCACGGCACCGGATTGACCGACGACACCATCGCACTGGCCGCCGAGCGTGGCGTGCACCTGGTCCCCACTCTGATCAACATCGCGAACTTTCCGTCCTTCGCGGACGCCGCGGCCAAGTTCCCGGCGTACGCCAAGCACATGCGGGACCTGCACGCCCGCAACGCCGACACCGTGCGGTCCGCTGTCGAGGCCGGCATCCAGGTGCACGCCGGCACCGATGCGGGCGGGTTCGTGCAGCACGGCAGGGTTGCCGACGAAGTGCAGGCACTGGGTGAACTGCTCGGTGCCCGGCGCGCGCTGTACGCCACCTCGCACAGTGCGCGGCACTGGTTGCGGCTGCCGATCTACGACATCGGCGGGTCGGCGGATCTCACCGTCTACCCGGTGGATCCGGTACAAGAGCTCGATGTGCTGCACGGCCCGTCGTTCGTCGTGCGCGCGGGGAAGGTCGTTCGCCCCGGCCGGGTGTGACAGAATGACCCGGTTACGGCTGCCGTCCGGCCCCTCTCTCCGGGCGCGGCCGCCCTTGGTGCGTCCGGACCCGCTGCCCCACGCGGGAACACGGCGCCCGCCGTCATCAGACCCGCAAGGAGCACTCCACCACCGTGGCTGTCAAGATCAAGCTCGCCCGTTTCGGCAAGATCCGCGAGCCGTTCTATCGCATCGTCGTCGCCGACGCCCGCACCCGCCGCAGCGGCCGGACGATCGAGAACATCGGGCTGTACCACCCGAAGGCCGATCCCAGCGTCATCGAGATCGACTCGGACCGGGCGCAATACTGGCTCGGCGTCGGGGCCCAGCCGACGGAGTCGGTTGCGGCACTGCTGAAGGTGACCGGCGACTGGCAGAAGTTCAAGGGCCTGCCGGGTGCCGAGGGCACCCTGAGGGTCGCCTCGCCGAAGGTCGACAAGCGCGCGCTGTACGACGCCGCGATGGCCTCCGTCGGCACTGACGAGGGCTCGTCCGCGACGACCCCGAAGCGCAAGCGCACCGCCCCCGCCGCCGAAGCAACCGCCGCCGACGCAACCTCGGCCGCGTCGGACGCCGCACCGGCCGAGAGCACCGACGCGTCGTGAGCGTGCTCGAGGACGCCCTGGAGCATCTGGTCCGGGGCATCGTCGACAACTCCGACGACGTCAACGTGGAGCTGATGACGGGCCGCCGCGGACGGACCCTGCAGATCCGGGTTCACCCGGACGATCTGGGAAAGGTCATCGGCCGGGCCGGCCGCACCGCCACCGCGCTGCGCACGGTGATGTCCGCGGTCGGAGGCCGTGGCATCAGGGTCGACGTCGTCGACACCGACCGCTGAAGAAGGCCGGCGGTGGATGTCGTCGTCGGCCGGATCGGCCGGCCACACGGTTTGCGCGGTGAGGTTACCGTCCAGGTCACCACCGACGATCCCGATTCCCGCTTTGCCGCAGGTGCGGTGCTGCGCACCGACCCGGTCGCGAGGGGACCACTGACGGTCGCCAGCATGCGCCGGTCCGGTCCGGTGCTGGTGATCGGCTTCGAGGGTGTGTCCGACCGCGACGCCGCCGAGTCGTGGCGCGGCACCATGTTGACCCTGGACGCGGCGACGCTTCCGGTGCCCGACGATCCCGATGAGTTCTACGACCACCAGCTCATCGGGCTCCTCGTCCTCGACCGGTCCGGTACCGAACTCGGCCGTGTCGTCGACGTCTGGCACCCGCCGGCTGCGCCGGTGCTGGTGGTCACCAGGACGGACGGCTCGGAGGAATTGGTTCCCTTCGTGTCGGCGATCGTCCCGGTCGTCGACCTGGAAACCGGTCGGCTGGTGGTGCAACCGCCGGACGGCATGTTCGCCTGATGCGGATCAGCGTCCTCAGCATCTTTCCGGATTACCTCCAGCCGCTGCGAGAGTCGTTGCTGGGCAGGGCGATCGCCGACGGCCTCATCCAGCTGGATGTGCACGACCTGCGTAGCTGGACCACCGACCGGCACCGCACCGTCGACGACTCGCCGTACGGCGGAGGTCCCGGCATGGTGATGAAGCCGGACGTGTGGGGGCGGGCGCTCGACGACGTCGCAACGGCAGAGGGCAATCCGACCCTGATCGTGCCGACCCCGGCGGGCCGCCGATTCACCCAGGCGAGCGCGGTGGAGCTGTCCGACGCCGAGCATCTCGTCTTCGCCTGCGGCCGATACGAGGGCATCGACCAGCGGGTGATCACCGATGCGGCGACCAGGATGCCGGTCAGGGAACTGTCGATCGGCGATTACGTGCTGGCGGGCGGCGAAGTGGCCGCGATGGTGATCATCGAGGCGCTCGCCCGACTGATACCCGGCGTGCTGGGCAACCCGGGCTCAGTGGGCGATGACTCGTTCTCCGGCCGGCTCACCGACCTGCTGGAGGCGCCCAGCTACACCCGACCACCGACGTACCGCGGTCTTGCCGTGCCGACGGTGCTGACCAGCGGTGATCACGGCGCGGTGGCCGCCTTCCGGAGAGCCGAATCCCTGCGCCGTACTCGGGAGAACCGGCCGGACCTGCTGCCGCCGGTTTCCTGATAGTGCACCCCGTCTGGCACACTGGACCGGTTGCCGTTTCGGGCAACGGTTTCCGCGCGCCCATGACGCGCGACCGTGCCGATCTATCACTGACATAAAGAGGACGTCACCATGAACACCCTTGACGCGCTGGACGCCGCATCCCTGCGGTCCGACCTCCCGGACTTCCGTCCCGGCGACACGGTCAAGGTGCACGTGAAGGTCATCGAGGGCAGCCGCTCGCGGATCCAGGTCTTCGCCGGCCACGTGATCCGCCGGCAGGGTGGGGGGATCCGCGAAACGTTCACCGTGCGCAAGATCAGCTTCGGGGTCGGCGTCGAGCGCACGTTCCCGGTGCACTCCCCGAATCTCGACCGGATCGAGCTGGTCACCCGTGGCGACGTCCGCCGCGCCAAGCTGTACTACTTGCGCGATCTGCGCGGTAAGGCCGCCAAGATCAAGGAAAAGCGGCAGGGTCGCTGAGCCGGATCACGGTCCGCTCACCCGGCGGACCGTAGCCTGACCTGGATGAACGAGAACGAGTCCGAGGCGGTCGCGTCCGAGCCCGCCGCCGACGACCCCGCGACGGCGGTCGCCGAGCCGGCCCGACGCCGACGATTAGAACCTGGGAAGAAACGGCCGTTCTGGATCGAACTGCCGATCCTGATCGTCATCGCGTTCGGTTTGACGTTCTTGATCCAGACCTTCATCGCCAAGGTCTACTACGTGCCGTCCGGCTCGATGGAGCAGACCCTGCACGGTGTGCAGAGCGGCGGCGACCGGATCCTGGCCAACAAGGTGGTCTACGACCTGCGGGACCCCCGGCAGGGCGACGTCGTCGTCTTCGCGGGGCCGCCGACCTGGGTGCCGGAGGCGAGTATTGCCGGCCCGTCGACGTGGTTCGGCCAAGCGCTACAGGCGGTCGGATCGGTCGTGGGCATCGCCCCGCCGAACGAGAAGGACTACGTCAAGCGCGTCATCGCCGTCGGCGGTCAGACGGTGATGTGCTGTGACGCCGCCGGGAACGTCACCGTCGACGGCCGTCCGCTGGATGAGCCGTACATCTACCAGCCGATCGAATTCATCCCCGGCGAGCTCGACTGCAGCACCAGACCGACGCTGTCCCAACGCTGTTTCGGACCCGTCAGGGTTCCGCAAGCGCAGCTGTGGGTGATGGGTGACCACCGGTCGAACTCGGCCGACTCGTCGTACGGCTGCCAGGGCTTCCCGGCCGTCAGCGACGCCAGATGTCAGGGACCCATCCCGGTGGACAACGTCATCGGCAAGGCCATCGCGATCGTCATGCCGCCGTCCCGGTGGGGCACCATCGGCAACCCCGACATCGATCCGGGCAACCCGGCGAACTGATGACGGTCGTCGCTGCCAGGGTGACGGTCTCGAGACGGCCGTCGCTGCGTTACGAGAAGGAGCTGTTGCGCGGCGGTATCACCAGGCTGGCCGCAATGGACGAGGTCGGGCGGGGAGCCCTGGCCGGCCCCGTGACGGTCGGCGTCGTTGTCATCACGCCGACCATCGGCCGGGTGCCGCCGGGGCTGGCCGATTCCAAGCTGCTGACGCCCGCCGCCAGGGACCGGCTGGTCCGTCCGGTACGCCGCTGGGTCAGCGAGTACGCGGTCGGCCACTCGAGCCCTGCGGAGATCGACACGATCGGCATCATCGACGCCCTGCGGACAGCGGGCCGGCGGGCGCTGGCGGCGCTGTCAGAGCCGGTTGACGCGGTGCTGCTGGACGGCAACCACAATTACCTCAGTACGCCCCGAGCCAGGACCGAGCCGTGCGATGACCCGCAGTTGTTCGAGCTGGTGGACCCGCCGACCCGGCCGGGGGAGCCAATCGTGTACGTCCGGATCAAAGCGGACCTCACCTGCGCCGCGGTGGCCGGCGCCAGCGTGCTGGCCAAGACCGAACGGGACCAGCTGCTCAGCGAGCTGTCGCCGCGGCATCCCGTCTACGGGTTTGCAATCAACAAGGGGTACGGCACGCCCGAGCACCTGACGGCACTGCGGGAGCACGGCGCGTCACCGGTGCATCGTCGTAGCTGGCGGTTGCCCGGAGAGGAACCGGCCCTGTTCTGGGGGATGATGAACTGCTGAGATGATCGGCTTGTAGTCAGATGACGGACACACGAGAGGGCAGAGGCGGTCAGGATGAGCGCAGAGGACCTCGAGCAGTACGAGACCGAGATGGAACTGCAGCTCTACCGGGAGTACCGGGACATCGTCGGGCAGTTCTCCTACGTGGTGGAGACCGAGCGCAGGTTCTACCTGTGCAACGCCGTGGATCTGCAGGTACGGAACCCGGACGGGGACATGTATTTCGAGCTGCGGATGTCCGATGCCTGGGTGTGGGACATGTACCGGCCGGCTCGGTTCGTGAAGAACGTGCGGGTGGTGACCTTCAAGGACGTCAATGTGGAGGAACTGGACAAGCCCGAACTTCGACTGCCGGAAGACAATCCCTTCGGATGACGGCCGCATCCTATGACGTCGCCGCGGTGCGCGCGCAGTTCCCGGCTCTGGCCGGCGGTGCCGCCCACTTCGACGGCCCCGGTGGGTCGCAGGTGCCCGCGGCCGTGGCCGACGCGATCGGGCGCACGCTGACCGCGGGCTTGTCCAACCGCGGCATGGTCACGCCCGCCGAGCGGCTGGCGGACACCGTGGTGACCGAGGCGAGGTTGGCCATGGCCGACCTGCTCGGCGCGGACCCGCAGGGCATCGTCTTCGGCCGCAGCATGACGCAATTGACCTTCGACATGGCCCACACGCTGGCCGCTGACTGGCGGCCGGGCGACGAGATCGTCGTCTCCAGGCTCGATCACGACGCCAACATCCGCCCGTGGGTGCTCGCCGCGGAATCGTCCGGCGCAACCGTACGCTGGGTGGACTTCGATGCCGCCACCGGTGAACTGCCGGTCGGCAACGTCGCGGCCGTGGTGTCGCCGGCCACCAGGCTGGTGGCTGTGACGGCGGCGTCGAACCTGATCGGAACCCGGCCGGCCGTGGCGGAGATATCGGCGCTGGCGCACCGGGTCGGTGCGCTGTGCTACGTCGACGGCGTGCATGTCACCGCGCACGGCCCGGTCGACGTCGACGCGCTGGGCGCGGATTTCTTCCTCTGCTCGCCGTACAAGTTCCTCGGACCGCATTGCGGTGTGCTGGCCGCGCGGCCGGAATTGCTCGCGACGCTTCGGCCGGAGAAGTTGCTGCCGTCGAGCGATCTCGTCCCGGAGCGGTTCGAACTGGGTACGTTGCCGTACGAGTTGCTCGCCGGCACCACCGCTGCTGTCGAGTTTCTCGCCGCGATCGGCGGACAGACGGCAGCCGACCGGCGACAACGGGTGCTGGCCGGGATGTCCGCGGTGCAACAGCACGAGATCGCGCTGCGCCGGGTGGTCGAGGACGGTCTCGCCGCGCTGCCCGGGGTGGTGCTGCACTCCCGTGCCGGCGACCGGACACCGACGTTGCTGGTGACGTTCGAAGACCGCCAGGCGATCAAGGCCTACGAGTTTCTGGCCATGCTGGGCGTGTATGCCCCGGCGGGATCGTTCTACGCCCTCGAGGCGTCCCGCCACCTCGGGTTGGGCGATGGCGGCGGACTGCGCATCGGGCTCGCCCCCTACAGCGATGATTCCGACGTCGACAGATTGCTGACCGGGCTCCGGCAATTCCTGGGCCAGGACTTCTTGGCATGAACGCTGAACCGGGTGAGATCGACCCCACCAGGATCGACCTCGCGGTCGACCCACAACGCAAGCGGCTGGTCGGCGTCTCCGCGCACGGGCTGCTGCCGTTCGATGTGCCGTTCATCAGCGAAGTCGCGCCGAATCTTTGGCTCGGTGGGTGCCAGGACGATCTGGTCCTGCCGCGCTTCCTGCGGCACCTCGTGTCGCTGTACCCGTGGGAGAAGTACACGATCGAACACGACCTCGGCAGCCGGCTGGAGGTGCGGATGTACGACAGCGTGGCGCAGAGCTTCGCCCAGGTGGATGCGATCGCGCTGTGGGTCAATGGCGCTCGGGCGGACGGGCCGACCCTGGTGCACTGCCAGGCCGGGTTGAACCGGTCGAGCCTGGTGGTGGCTCGCGCGCTGATTCTCGGCGGCATGCCGCCGCGGACCGCGATCGAGCAGATCCGGCAGAAGCGGTCGCCGGTGTGTCTGTGCAACCCGTCGTTCGAGACGTGGCTGCTCTCGGACTGAGAAGGAAAGTTGTCCACATCCGTGCCCTGGTCCGTGCTCCGGCGGGGCGAGGCAGCACAGTGGACCGATGGCGGCGAAGGACGAGTTGGGCCGGCGCGGAGAGGCCGTCGCGGTGACGGTGCTGGAGCGGGCCGGCCTGGTGGTGCTCGAGAGGAACTGGCGGTGTCCGGAGGGTGAACTCGACATCGTCGCGACCGACCCGTCGCAGCGGGACGCGGTGGTCATCTTCTGCGAGGTGAAGACCCGCAGCGGCCAGGGGTACGGGTCACCGTTCGAGGCGGTCACCCAGGGGAAACGCCGCAAGCTCCGCAGGCTGGGACTGCTGTGGTTGGCGCAGCCGCACATCCGCGGCTATCCCCGAATGCGGTTCGACGTCGTCGGAGTTCTGTGGCGACCCGGACAGGAGCCAACGGTCGAGCACCGACCGGAGGCGTTCTGAGCGGGCACAAATTACCCGGCGCATGGGGACCAAGGACCCTGCCTCCCGGTGTCCGGCCTGCGCCATCCTGCAGTGGAGTCCGCGGCGTGGAGGCTCGGCCTGTGCCCCGAGAACGCGCCCGCCCACCGTCAAAGGAGCCTAAGAAAGATGACCCAGTACGTCTACGACTTCACCCAGGGAAACAAGGACCAGAAGGACCTACTCGGAGGCAAGGGCGCGAACCTCGCAGAAATGACGCGTCTGGGCCTGCCGGTGCCCCCCGGTTTCACGATCACCACGGAAGCGTGCCGCGAGTACCTGGCCCTCGGGCAGGAGCCGGGCAAGCTGCGGGTGCAGGTGACCATGGCGCTGCGCCACCTCGAGGACGTCGTCAGCCGGCGGCTCGGCGGCAGGCACAACCCGTTGCTGGTCAGTGTCCGCTCCGGAGCCAAGTTCTCGATGCCCGGCATGATGGAGACGGTGCTCAACATCGGTCTCAACGACGACAGCGTCAGGGGCCTGGCCGAGGAGAGCAGCGACGAGCGCTTCGCGTGGGACTCCTACCGCCGGCTGCTGATGATGTACGGCAAGACCGTGCTCGACATGAGCGGCGACATCTTCGCCGACGCCCTGGACAAGGCCAAGACAACGCAGGGCGTCGTCAGCGATGTCGATCTCAGTGTCGACGGACTCAAAGAACTGGTGTCGCTGTACAAGAGCGAGATCAAGGCCTTCTCCGGGAAGGACTTCCCGCAGGACCCGCGTGAGCAGCTGGACAACTCCATCACCGCCGTCTTCAACTCCTGGAACACCGACCGCGCTCGGCTCTACCGCCGCCGCGAGCGCATCCCGCAGGACCTGGGCACCGCGGTCAACGTCTGCACCATGGTGTTCGGCAACTGGGGTGCCACCAGCGGCACCGGCGTCGCCTTCACCCGTGACCCGGCGACCGGGAAGACCGGGGAGTACGGCGATTACCTGGAGAACGCACAGGGCGAGGACGTCGTCTCCGGCATCCGCAACACGCTGAGCCTGGAGGACCTGGAGCGCATCGACCCCGTGTCGCACGGCGGTTTGATGACCTGTATGCGGCGCCTGGAAACCCACTACCGCGACCTGTGCGATGTCGAGTTCACGGTGGAGCGTGGCAAGCTGTGGATGCTGCAGACCCGGGTCGGCAAGCGGACCCCCGCTGCCGCCTTCCGGATCGCCAGCACCCTGGTCGACGAGCACCTCATCACGATGGACGAGGCCCTGCAGCGGGTCACCGGCGCCCAGCTGGCGCTGCTGATGTTCCCGCAGTTCGACCGCAAGGCCGAGCGGACCCTGCTGACCCGCGGCATGGCGGCCTCGCCGGGTGCGGCCGTCGGTCGTGTGGTGTTCGACTCGGCCAACGCGGTGGAGTGGGCGGCGCGCGGCGAACAGGTGCTGCTGGTGCGCCGGGAGACCAACCCCGACGACCTCGGCGGAATGATCGCCGCCAACGGCATTCTCACCGCCCGTGGCGGTAAGACCTCGCACGCGGCCGTGGTCGCCCGCGGCATGGGCAAGACCTGCGTCTGCGGCGCCGAGGAACTCGACATCGACCTCGCCGCAAAGACGATCACCGTGGGCGAGGTCGTCATCGAAGAAGGCGATCAGGTCAGCATCGACGGCTCGACCGGCGAGATCTACGTCGGCGCAATGCCCGTCGTGCCGTCACCCGTGGAGCGGTACATCGAGGAGGGGATGTCCTCCGTGGCGGGTGCCGACGAGGAGACCTCCGCCCTGGTGAACGCGGTCGATCGACTGCTCAGTCACGCCGACGAGGTTCGCCGGCTCGGTGTCCGGGCCAACGCCGATACCCCCGAGGATGCCATCCGGGCCCGCAAGCTCGGCGCGACGGGCATCGGCCTGTGCCGCACGGAACACATGTTCCTCGGCGAGCGCCGGGAACTGATCGAAACCTTGATCCTGGCAACAGGTCTCGAGGGCCGGGAAAAGGCTCTGGAGGCCCTGCTGCCGCTGCAGCGGCAGGACTTCGTCGAGATCCTGGACGCGATGGACGGGTTGCCGGTGACCATCCGGTTGCTCGACCCGCCGCTGCACGAGTTCCTGCCCGACCTGACGGAGCTGTCCGTCCGGGTGGCGCTGGAAACCGATCACGGCGACGTCGGCCCGAAGGTTGACGCCGATACCCGCCTGCTGGCCGCGGTCAACAGGTTGCACGAGGCCAACCCGATGCTGGGCCTTCGCGGCGTCCGGCTCGGCCTGCTGACCCCGGGTCTGCCGGCGCTGCAGATCCGCGCGATCACCGAAGCGGCGATCGCGCAGAAGAAGGCCGGTAAAGATCCGAAGGTCGAGATCATGGTCCCGCTCGTCGGTTCCGTCCGGGAACTGGACATCGTGCGGGACGAGGCGGAGGCCTTGATCAAGAAGCTGACGTCCGAGGCCGGTATCTCGCTGACCATCCCGATCGGCACCATGATCGAGCTGCCACGAGCGGCGTTGACCGCCGACCACATCGCCGCCAGTGCCGACTTCTTCTCCTTCGGCACGAACGACCTGACGCAGACGACATGGGGATTCTCCCGTGACGACGTCGAGGCAACGATGTTCGTGGAATACATGGACAAGGGCATCTTCACGGTGTCGCCGTTCGAGACCATCGACGCCAACGGCGTCGGCAAGCTGGTCAAGATGGCGGTGTCCGAAGGTCGCCGGGTGAAGCCGGGGATCAAGCTGGGTGTCTGCGGTGAGCACGGCGGCGACCCGGAGTCGATCCACTTCTTCCACGGCGCGGGGTTGGACTACGTGTCCTGCTCGCCGTTCCGGGTGCCCGTCGCCCGGCTGGAAGCGGGACGCGCGGCCACCGAGTAGTCGCAGAATGCTGACCGAACGACCCGGCGGTGGTCGGCGTCGAGTCGCTCGGTCCAGCCGCGGCTGTCGAGGTGTTCCAGCAGTGGAATGACGACCCGGCGGGTGCTGTCCAAGGCCTGCCGGGCCTGACTGGTGGTGAAGGGTTGCTCCAGCGCGGACAGCACCCGCATGGCCCGAGCCGGGGCGTCGGGCAGCACCACGACGTCCGGTTGCAATCGGAACACCCGGCCCAGCGCGGCGGCGGTTGCGAGCTCCCGGTTGCCCAACCGCAGCCGTTCCAGATCTGCCCGATCCGGTGCAGCGAAAGGGCTGCTCCGCAGGGACATCTCGACCTCCCGCACAGCGTCCTCCGCCGGTCCCAGCGATGCCACCCGACCAGGGATTCCGACGCCGCTGCGGGTCATGGTCAAGCCCTGCGCGGTGGCCAGCGGCCGGATCAGCTCGACGTCCGGAACGCCGGTGGTGGCCGCGGACGCCTCCACTGCGAGGAACGGATCATGGGGGGCCGCCGCTGCCCGTTCCCGTACCGCCGCCGTCAGCGCCGCACCCCAGCGTTCCCATTGGCCGGGGTCGACCAGCCAGTTCCCGACCCGGCGGATACCGGGTGCCGCGCCCCCGGCGACGCCCCAGGTGCTGAGGTCGGCAACCCGGGCCGCGCCCCGCCACCGGACCTGGTCGTCGACGGTCGGAGTGCCGCCGAGCTCGGCCAACTGCGCCGCCCTGGCCGCGGCAGCGCCGCGCCGGCATAGCGGCAGGGGATCGGGGTCGAGCACCACCACCCCCCGCGGGAGGTGATGCCGCGTCCGGTCGGACAGGATCGCGCGGTCGCCGGTTTGCAGGGGCAGCGGGCGGCTCAGGGTGAGCCTCGCGGTCCCGGCGCCCAATGGACGTACCCGTGCCGGAACCGCCGCAGTGCCGACATAGAGCACCAGTTCCGCCGGTAGATCGGTGAAGTCCTGGTCCGCACGGGTCATCCTGGCGTCGAAGACGGTCACCGGCGGCCAGCAGTCCGGGGTGAGCAGGGCGTCGCCGCGGCCGACAGCATCGCGGGACACGCCGCGCAAATTCACCGCCACCCTGGCCGTTGCCGCAACACTCGACTCCTCCCGGCCGATGCTCTGCAGGCCACGGATCCCGGCCCGGCGTCCGGCCACCTCGACATCCATGCCGGTCCGCAGCGTGCCCGAGCCCAGCGTTCCGGTGACGACCGTGCCGGAGCCGCGGATGGTGAACGAGCGGTCCATCCACAGCCGGACCCGGCCGCCGGTCACGGGCGGCGGTTGACCGGCGATCATCCGGTCCAGCGCCGAGCGGAGCGCGTCCAATCCGGAACCCGTCACCGCGGACACGGGAACCGCTTCGGCGTCGCGCAAGGCGGTGCGGGACAGCTGTTCTCGGGACTGGGCCAGTGCCGCGGCCGGATCGGCGAGATCCGTGCGGGTGATCACCAGCAGGCCGTGCCGGATACCCAGCGCGTCGGCCGCGGCGAGGTGCTCGGTGCTCTGCTCCCGCCACCCCTGGTCGGCGGCGACGACCATCATCACGGCGGGCACCGGTCCCACACCGGCAAGCATGTTGCCGATGAAACGT
>JBBRVZ010000003.1:0-109813 GCA_038246445.1 Mycobacteriales bacterium | reverse complement strand
TGCAGTCCCGCCACCTGCCGCACCTGCGGTAAGGCCAGCTACGCCGGATGCGGTCAACACGTCGAGCAGGTGCTGGCCGGCGTGCCGCAGCACAAGCGCTGCAGTTGCTCCGCCAACGCCGGCTCCGCCGGCAATGGATCGGTGTTGTCACGACTGTTCGGCCGCTGACGCGCCTGGAGGCCGGCCCCGCGTTCGAACATCAGCTCACCGGAGCCGAACAACTCTGTTGAATCGAAACCAATCCGACATCTGGAGTCCTGGTGTATTTCACTCAGCACTATCTCGACTGCCTGTCTCAGGCGTCTTACCTGATCGGTGACGAAACCACCGGCCAAGCAGTGGTTGTCGATCCGCGCCGCGACATTGCCGAGTATCTGTCAGATGCGGCCGACCACGGTCTGCACATCATCGGGCTCATCAACACCCACTTCCATGCAGATTTCCTGTCCGGGCACCTCGAATTGGCGCAGGCCACCGGGGCCTGGATCGGTTACGGGCCGGGTGCCGAGGCCGAATTCGAGATTCGGTCCCTGGCGGACGGCGAACGGATCGACCTGGGTGAGGTCACCCTGGAGATTCTGCACACCCCGGGCCACACCCCGGAGTCCATCAGCGTCCTCGTCTACGAGCGTTCCGAGGACGAGGTCGCCTATGGAGTCCTCACCGGTGATGCGCTGTTCATCGGCGACGTCGGGCGACCTGACCTCCTCGCCTCCATCGGCGTCACCGCCGACGAGCTCAGCCGCCAGCTGTACGACTCGATCCAGCACACCTTGATGGGTCTACCGGACGCCGTGCGCGTGTTCCCCACGCACGGAGCCGGCTCGGCGTGCGGGAAGAACCTGTCCACCGAAAAGCAATCCACCGTCGGCGAGCAGCGGCGGTTCAACTACGCCTGCCAGCCGATGAGCGAGGCGGACTTCGTCGCCCTGGTCACCGCCGGACAGCCGCCGGCACCGGAATACTTCGTCTACGACGCGATTCTCAACCGGAAAGTTCGCGCGGTCTACGACGCCGAACAGCCACTCGCCGCTCTGGACGCCGCCGCGATGCGCACCGCGATCGCCGACGGCGCCGTGGTGGTCGACGCCCGGGAAGCCGAAGATTTCGCGGCCGGTCACCTGACCGGCGCAATGAATGTGCCGGCGGACGGCAGGTTCGCCGAAACCGCTGGCATGGTTCTGCAACCAGCCGACGGCATCGTCGTGATGGCTCCCGAGGGCCGCGCGCAGGAAGTCGCAGTCCGCTTGGCCCGGATCGGCTTCGACCGGGTCACGGGATACGTGCCCGAGGTCGAAGCCTTCCTCAGCGCCCATCCGGAACTCACCTCCCGAGCCAGCCGCCTCACCCCACGCCGACTCGCCGAGGCGCTCACCTCTTCGAACGCTCCCCTGCTCATCGACGTCCGCAACGGCGCCGAACGCGACGCCGGTTTCATCCCCGGCTCCCTGCACATCCCGTTGGCCCAGCTGCACCGGCGCATCCTCGAGATCCCCGTCGATCGGCCGGCCGTGACCTACTGCGCCGGCGGCTGGCGCTCCAGTGTCGCCGCCAGCATGCTGCGCCGCCAGGGCTGCACCGACGTTTCGGACCTACTCGGCGGCTTCGCCGCCTGGACGACAACGCAGCAGCCCGCGAACGCCTGACTGCTCCGGGTATCTCCGCGCACGGAACAGACTGGCCATCCGCGGAAAGTACCGGAGCAACAACAACATTCGGCGCCGCGCGGAGCCATCGGTCAGGCCGCGGTGAAAGCGTCGCTGACGATGCTGCGCATCGGGCCGGGTCAGGTGCTCGTCCAATGAGGCGCTGGGCAAGCGCGACCATCTCCAAGCCCGGGTGAGAACACCAAGGACGCGTTCCGGCGCGACTGACAGGGGTTCGAACGGAGTGGTCGGTGCAAGCAGGGATCGCGTCAGCGCGGCCGCTAAGTCAACGTCAGCGGAGGGTCGCCGTACCCGGCAGAAGCCACCTGCGTCCGGCCTGGAAGCACCCGGCGTGCGACGTCGGTCAACGTCACGATGCCGATGAGGTCGGGGCCGTGCTCGACGACGGCGAGCTGCTGGCGCTGCTCCCGCATCTTTCGCAGCAGCTCGTAGACCGGCGTGGCCGCGTCGACCCGGAACACCGGACGGGCGAAGGTGACCGCCCGCTCGCCGGCGTCGGCCTGCATGGTGTCGCGGACGTGCACCACGTCCGCCAACCGGCCGGTCTCGTCGGTGATGAGGATGCGGAGGTGACCGGACGCCTGGGCGGCGGCGCGGACGTCGAGGACGACCGCGTCAGCGCCGACCGCCGTGGGCTCGGCGGTCGGTGTCGTGATGTCCGCGACCGTCAGCCCCTGCAGCTCGAGGACTCCTGAGAGCTGCGTGCCGAGCTCAGATCTCAACACACCGGCCTGCTCGGAGTACTCGACGAGACTCCGGATGGTAGCGGCGTCCCGTCCGCCGACGGCGGCCTTGTCGACCGGCTCGACGCCGGTCCTGGACACCAGGCGGTTGGCGATCGCGTTGACCCACCGCAGGAAGGGCCGGAAGGGCCAGATGAAGCCGCGCGAGGGGATGCCGATGAGGCGGGCGGCGCGCTCGGGGTGGGAGATGGCCCACGACTTCGGCGCCATCTCACCGATCACCAGGTGAAGGAACGTCACGGCGAACAGCGAGAGGGCGAAGGCGGCGGCACCGGCCAACCATTCCGGCAGACCGAAGGCAGCAAGGATGGGCCCGAGCCAGGCGTCCATCGCGGGCTTGGTGACGGCGCCCAACGCGAAGGTGCAGGCCGTGATGCCCAGCTGCGCGCCGGCGAGCATGACCGTCAGCTCGTTCATCCCCCGCAGCGCCGCGCGGGCGGCGGGCCTGCGCACCGCGTCCTGCTCCAGGCGGTGCCTGCGGGCCCCGAGCAGCGCGAACTCGATGATCACGAAGAAGGCGCTGAGGACGATCAGCAGCGCCGTGACGGCAGTGACTCCCCAGACGTTCACCGGTGCTCCTCCACGTCCTGGTCGTCTGGCCTCGGCGTACCGGCCGGGGGCAGGTGGACCCGCAGCACGCTCGGCACGTGGCGCTCGACCTCCACCACCTCGATCCGCAGCCAGCGCGGCTGCAGGTCGTCGCCCACCAGGTCGGCGGCCTCGTGCGGCAGCTCGAGGGTGAGCGTGTCTCCGAGCGCGGGCAGGTCCCCGCCGTCGGCGATGAGCAGGCCGGCGACGGTCTCGAAGTCCCCTCGGGGCAGCGCCCGACGAATGACCCGCTCGGCCTCGTCGATGGGCAGGTCGCCGTCCATGACCCAGGCGTGCTCGCCGTCGACCTCGGCGGTGACGTCGTCGACGGAGTCGTGCTCGTCGCTGATCTCCCCGACCAGCTCCTCGGCCAGGTCCTCCATGGTGAGGACCCCGCTGAAGCCGCCGTACTCGTCGATGACGCACGCCAGCTCGTTCTTGCTGTCGGTGAGCCGGTCCAGCGCGTCGGGCAGCGGCATCAGCGTGGGGACGACCAGCGCCGGGCGCATGAGCGTCGTCACCGGGCGGTCGTCGGTCGGGTCGGCGCGGAGAACGTCGGCCAGGTGCACGACACCGAGGGGTTCCTGCTGCTTGCCGAGCACCGGGTAGCGGCTATGCCCGCTGGACATCAGGGCCCACATCTCGGCGACGGACGTGTCGGGCGTCACGACGCCCACCCGGGCCCGGGGGATCATGGCGTGCTCGACGTCGCGGTCGGGGAAGTCGAGGATCCGGTCCAGCAGCACGGACAGCTCGTCCGGCAGGTCCCCGCTCGTACGCGAGTCGCCGATGATGTGCTCGAGGTCCTCGGCCGTCGCGCTGCTGTCGACGTCGTGGACCGGCTCCACGCGCAGCAGGCGCAACACGGCGTTCGACGAGATGTCGAAGAACGAGATGAGCCAGAAGAACACCTTCAGGTACAGCTGGGTCGACCGAGCCAGCGCCCGCGAGAGCGGTTCCGGGTTGGCGATCGCGAGGTTCTTCGGGAACAGCTCACCAAAGATCATCTGCACCACGGCCGCGAGGACCAGCGCGGTCACCGTGCCCACGGCCACGCCTACGGCAATCGGCACGCCACCGGCCCCCAGCAGCGTGCCGAGCGACTTACCAATGAAGGGCTCGGCCACGAAGCCCACGAGCAGGCCGGTCACGGTGATGCCGAGCTGCGCCCCCGACAGCATGAACGACGTGCGGCGCGTGATGTCCAGTGCCCGCTGAGCGCTGGCGTCCCCCCTGTCGGCCGACGCCCGCAGGCGGGCCCGGTCGACGGACATGTACGCGAACTCCTGCGCCACGAAGTATCCGTTCGCGGCGATGATCAACGCTGTGAGCAGCAGGCCGAGAAGCAGCAGCAGGACTGCCGTGATCACGTCACCACCTCCGCCAGGACGGCTGGGGCGCACCGTTCGCAGGTGCTCAGGGCGATGGCCAGGCTCTCCGACGAGGACAGAGCCGGCGCCGCCTCGGTGGACACCTCAAGACTAGGAACGGAACTACTGCAGTGCACGGAGTGCTCATCCTTCTTCGGTGGTGACGAACTGGACAAATTCTACGGCGTGCTCAGGACCCGCACACCGACCACGGCAGTCGCACGCCTGGAGGACGGGGGAGCGATCCTGGGCCCATGACAGATGTCATGCCGAACTCATGACGGGCGGCGGAGGTTCGATCAACCGCGCGGCGACACGCTAGAGCCATGACCACGAACAACTTTTCCCGTGCCCTCCCGAGTACCACTCTAAATACGGCAGCGGTCCGGCTGACCGGGCTGCACAAGCGCTTCGGGCACGTCCAGGCCGTCCGCGGGGTCGACCTGGAGATCGCGCCGAGAGAGGTGGTGGGGTTCTGGCCGCCTGGACCGCCCGAGCCCCGGGACGGTGGGGCGCGCTGTTCGCCGAGGTCTTTCTGATCTCGGTCTACATCGCGATCTGGAACTCCGGCAAGCCGACGGCGGTCATCGCCGGGTCGCTCGCGTTCCTGCCGGCTCGCTGACCTACATCTCCAGGTCGGCCGGATCATGCGGGACTCGACGGTCCGCCGCGTCCTGGTCGTCGCGGTGTTGTTCCTGCTGACGCTTCCCCAGTTCGCCGTTCTCGGCCCCGACGCCGCGGCATTGTGGATCTGCGTCCGGGTGGCCGTCGGTCAGGTATTCGGCTCCACTGTCGCTTTCGCGATCGGGATGGCGCTGGCCGGCCTGATGCTGATCGACGCCTTTACTGGGCAATCGCTGGGTGGCGAACTGGACCTGACGCTGTTCGCGCTGACCGCGCTCATGGTCGGCTTCGCGGGCGACGTTCGGTTGAACATCAAATTGCGGGAGACGCAGGAGCAGTTGGCGCTGTCCGCGGTGGTTGCCGAACGAGGGGTTGACCCGGCTCATCCCCAGAAATCGCGCGAAATCCGAGTCGGCGGAGTTGATCGTGAGTCCGTGCTCGATGGTCGGGGCGGCCAGTTGCGCGTCCGGCACCAGATTTGCCGTGATGGAAACCAATTCGCCCAGATCTTCGTAGGCACGAGCAATGCGCTCCGTTGACGGCGGAATCCACACTGGATCGGCTGCGACGTTGGTGATCGCGAGGTCGAGAGGCTTCAGGGGCGGCGGGGCCGCTGAGTGCGGTGTGTTCGTGACGGTCGACTGGCGATGTCAACCCGGCGATCGCCGAACGTGGCTTTCGCGATCGACTCCTTGAACCCGCCACACCCTTCACGCCGGGGGGAGTCACCGACATGATCACGAACCAGCCGGCCCGCCCGAGCGTCTCCTCGTCACCCGGGCGACGATTCGGATGAGGTTGTTCGGAACCAGCGATGGGCCCGCTGGACTCCGGGTGGATCGGAGATGGTGCCGTGCGGTGGCCACACCTGGGTCTGCGATCCAACGCTGTCTGGCACGGAGTCGGACCGGGATTGATCGCGGCAGCCGCTGCGGTGACCCTCGCGTTCGTGATCAATGGGTGGTTCCCGGCGATCAGCCCGCTGACCATCGCGGTGGTGATGGGAGTGGTGGCTGGCAACATCGGTATTCCCCTGCGCCGGCTCAGTGCTGCCACTGCTGCAGCACCCCCTCGGGTTGTCAGATGTCGAATTCGGTCTGTGGACCGGGGCGAGCGTGCATGACGTTGCGCAGACGGTAGCGACTGCCTCCGTCGTCGGTCCGTCCGCGCTCGCGGCCGCTGTTGTGGTCAAGCTGACCCGTGTGGTGCTCCTGGCGCCGATGGTTGCCGGCGTCAGTCTCTGGCGGCGTCGGAGCGAGACCGCGGTGAACGGAACGCGAAGGCCGCCCTTGGTACCGCTGTTGGGAAGCTGAACTGCTGTCCGCGGCGACCTGTCGTCAGCCCTTGAGCTCTGACTCCGGGTCGCCGGTGATGGCCTCACCGCGGCCGACCTTGCTGTGTCGGTAGCCGTAGAAACCGTAGACGACGGCGCCGATCAGGAACCACGTCACAAAGCGAACCCAGGTCTCCCACATCAGCTGGGTTGTCAGCCAGAGCGAGAACGCGATACCGAGGATGGGGATGACGGGCATGAACGGCACCCGGAACGTACGCGGCAGGTCTGGAGAGCGATAGCGCAGCACGATGACGGCCGCGCAAACGACGACGAAGGCGAGCAGGATCCCGATGTTCGTCAGCTCCGCGGCTGTCCCGATCGGCACAAGGCCGGCGATGCCGGCCGAGATGAGGCCGACGATCCACACCGCCCGCGTCGGTGAGTGGAATTTGTTAGTCTTGGCGAACCACAACGGTAGGAGGCCGTCGCGGCTGATGGCGTAGCAGACGCGGGAGGCGCCGAGGGTGAAGGAGAAGAGCACCGTGATGATGCCGACGATGGCCCCGACCGCGACGATCTTGGCGAACTCGGGGCGGCCGACCACGTTGAACGCCTCGGCGAAGGCCGCGTTCACCGACAGGTCGGAGTACTTGATCATGCCGGTCAGCACCGTCGCCGCGAGCAGGTAGAGCACCATCGCGATGGCCAGCGACAACACGATCGCCTTGGGCAGGTTGCGCTCGGCCTCCTTGGACTCCTCGGCCGCGGTGCTCATCGCGTCGTAGCCGAACACGGCGAAGAACACGGTCGCCGCGCCGGTCGCGACGCCACTGAAGCCGAACGGGAAGTACGGGATGAGGTTGTCGGACTTGATGTAGAAGACCCCCACCCCGATCACGGCGAGGACGATGGCGATCTTGACGAAGACGAGCCAGGTCTCAACCTTGACGCTGCTCTTGATCCCCCGGTTGAGCAGCCAGGCCACCCCGAGACACAACAGGATCGCGAACAGGTCGACGCGGTGGCCCTCCCCGCTGCCCGGCGCACCCAGCATCCACACCGGCAGGTCCACCCCGAGCGCACTGAGCAGAAAGGAGACGTACTGGGAGACACCGATGGCGACGACACCGACGATGGCCGTGTACTCGAGCAACAGGTCCCAGCCGATGAACCAACCGACCACCTCGCCGAGCACGACGTAGCCGTAGGTATAGGCCGAACCCGCTTGCGGGATCAGGCCGCCGAACTCGGCGTACGACAGGGCCGCACAAGCGCTGGCGAACCCGGCGATGAGGAACGACACGGACACCGCGGGGCCGGCCACGTTCTTCGCCACCGGGCCGGCGAGAGCGAAGATCCCGGCGCCGATGATGGCGCCGAGTCCGATGGCCGTGAGCTGCCACAGGCCGATACTTCGCTCCAGGCTTCCATCGTCACCCCCACCGATCTGCTTGCGGCGGAACATCCCTGACCGACCTGCGCTGCTCTCGGACATGCACAGCATCGTCCACCCGTTGGACCCCCCCGGCGCGGTGAATCCGTGAGATTCCACCGCTGGCGACGAACTGAACCGCCAGGCGGTTTCAGACCACAGACGGTTCGCGGCCCGCCGCAGTCGGGGCAGCGGGGCGCACCTGACGTCTGGCCCAGCCGCGGCGTCTTCGCGCGCTGCCGAGAAGGCGGCAGATGACCCAGATGGCGAAGGAAATGGTGGTGATGTACGGGCTGATCGGCACACTGCCGCCGAGCGCGAGCATGATCCCGCCGACGGCGGACACCATGGCGAAGACGACCGACAGCACCGGCACCCACAACGCTGACGCCGTCACCCGCATCGCCGCGGCGGCCGGGGTGACCAGCAGGGAAAGAACCAGCAAAGCGCCGACCACCTGCACGGCCATCGCCACCGTGAGCCCGAGCAGCAGCATGAAGATCGGCGACAACGCGCGCACCGGAACACCTCGGGCGGCGGCGATGTCGGGGTCGACGCTGGCGAACATCAGCGGCCGCCAGATCACCGCCAGCGCGGCGAGCACCAACGCCGAGATGGCGCCCAGCCACAGCACCTGAGGGTCGTCCACCGCCACGATCTGACCGGTGAGCAGGCCGAACTTGTTCGACGACCGCCCGGGGTAGAGCGCGAGGAAGAGCACGCCGAGGCCGAGCCCGAACGGCATCAGCACGCCGATGACGGACGACCGATCGCGGGCCCGGACACCCAGCACCCCGATGACGAGGGCCGCCAGCAGGGAACCGCCGATGGAGCCGATGACGACGTTCGCCCCGATCAGCAACGCGAACGAGGCGCCGGCGAAGGAGAGCTCACTGATGCCGTGGACGGCGAAGGTCAGATCCCGCATCATCACGAAGGCGCCGATCAGACCGCCCACCAGGCCCAGGATCGCGCCGGCCAGGATCGAGTTGTGCAGCAGCGCAAGCAGTTCGCCGTAGTTGTCGAAGTTGAAGAGCTTGTCCCACACGGCTACCGGCCCCGGCCGAAGTACTCGCCGGCGGCGTGAGCGACCACGGGCCGGGGGTCGGGCTCGGATGGCCCTTTGGTCATCGATCGACCGCCTTCGCCATTGCCGCGATGGTTGCCTGCATCCATGTCAGGTAATCCTGCCCCTCGGGCAGGGTTTCCCGCACGGGAACGACAGCGATCGAGTTGCTCTTCGCGGCGTCCACGACCGCGTCGGTCTGCGGGCCGCCGGTCTGCTCGTTGTAGAACAGCGCTGTGACCTTCTTGTCGGTGAACAGCGTCAGCGTGTCCTGCAACACCGCGGGCGGCACATCGGTGTCCTGCTCGATCGCCCCGCTGAACCCGGCCGGCGTCAGATTGATCAGCCCCGCCGCCTCCAGGAGATACAACGGCACCGGTTCGGTCATCACCACGGCAGTACCGCCATGCGCAGCCTTGACTGCTTGGACGTCCCTGGTCAACGCGTCGAGCTTTCCCTTGAAGGTTGCCGCATTCGCGGCAAACTCCGCTGCGCTGCCCGGTTCGAGCTCGCTCAATGTCGTCGCCACCTGCTGCGCAACCTTGTCTACCGTCGGGAGGTCGTACCAGACATGCTCGTTGGCGCCAACCGCGACGGCCTTCCCCGACACGTCGACCGCGTTGATCACGGGTACCGAGGTACCGGACGATGACCGCATGGAGTCGATGAAATCGTCGTACCCGCCGCCGTTCTCGATGATCATCGCAGCCTTCGAGAGAGCCAGCTGGGTCTGCGCGTTCGCCTCGTAGGAATGCGGGTCGGCGCTCGGGTCGGAGATCACCGAGAGTACGTCGACCCGATCCCCGCCGACCTGCCGAACGACATCGCCCCACACGTTCGTCGACGCGACCACCGACAGCGCCCCGGCGTCGTTCGTTGCGGAATCGGATCCGATCGTGGTGGATGACGCCGTCGCACCGGATCCACAGCCCGCGAGCACGGCCGCAGTTGCGGTCACCAGGACGGCCAACAACGTCCCGCGAAGGTTCGCCCTCATCCCGCTCCTGCCACCACCCGCCTGTTGATGTTGATAACAACTCTCAACATCGTAGCCCCCGGACGGGAATCTCGGTCCAGAATTGCTGGGCGCAGCGCCGGACGGATCGGCGTCCGCGGGTCAGCCGGCCGGTGACATGCCCGGCCCGGCCAGCACTCGAACCGGTCGTCCGGCCAACCAGGCCGCAATGTCCTGCACCGCCTCGCCGTAGCAGAGTTCGTAGGCCTGCCGGGAGACGAAGCCGACGTGCGGGCTCAGGATGGTGCGCGGGGTGGACAGCAAGGGATGTCCCGCGGGCAACGGCTCGATGTCGTACACGTCCAGGGCCGCACCGGCGATCGTGCCGTCGCGCAGCGCCGCGATCAGCGCCGGTTCCTGCACGACGGGGCCACGCGAGGTGTTGACGAGATAGCCTTTCGGGCCCAACATCTCGAGTTCCGCGGCGCCCACCAACCCTCGTGTGCGGTGCGAGAGCAGGGTGTGGATCGTGACGATATCGCTACGCCGGAACAGATCCTGCTTGCTCACCCACTCCGCCCCGTGCTCCGCGGCGGCCTCCGCAGTGAGGTTCCCGCTCCAGGCGAGAACCGACATGCCGAACGCGTGGGCAAGAGCCGCGACGCGTTGACCGAGCCGGCCGAGTCCGAGGATGCCCAGTGTGCTGCCGGCGAGTTGCACGGGCAGGGTCCGCTGCCAGGAACCCTGTCTCGTGCGGCGATCCTCACCGGGCAGGTCACGGACCACGGCCATGATCAATGCCCAGCTCAGCTCCACCGTCGAGTCCGCGACCAGACCGGTTCCGCTGACGGTGATCCCGAGCTCCCCGGCGGCGGTGAGATCGATCGACTTGTTGCGCATTCCGGTGGTGACCAGCAGGCCCAGCCGCGGGAGGCGCTGCAGAACGGTCCGGGGGAAAGGTGTGCGTTCGCGCATGGCAACGACGACGTCGAAGTCCCTCAGCCGCTCGACAATGGTGTCGTCATCGGACAGATGGTCGGGGAAGGCAACCACTCCGACCTGACCGCCGAGCGTGGACCAATCCACCACACTCAGTGCGACACGCTGATAGTCGTCCAGGACCGCGACCCGCACCGTCCCGTCGCCGGCTGCAGCGGCTTTCCCGGGGCGGGTCACTGGAAGCCGGCGATCGGCCGCGGGCTGTACGGCTCTTCCAGCCAGGCGATCTCCGCCGCCGTCAACTCGAGATCCACGGCGGCGACGGCGTCGTCGATGTGCCCGATTCTGGTCACACCGACCAGCGGTGCGGTGACGACGGGTCTGCTGAGCAACCAGGCCAGTGCCACCTGGGCCCGGGAGGTGCCGCGCGCATCGGCGATCTCGGCGACCCGCGCGACGATCTTCTCGTCGTCGGCGGCGTACAGGCTGCTGATCAGCGGATCCGTCCCGGTCCGGGAGCTTTCGGCATTCCAGTCCCGGGTCAACCGGCCGCGGGCCAGCGGGCTCCATGGAATCACCGCGATGCCCTGATCCGCGCACAGGCCGTGCATCTCCCGCTCCTCCTCCCGGTGCAGCAGGTTGTAGTGATCCTGCATCGAGACGAACCGGGTCCAGCCGTGCAGGTCCGCGGTGAACAGTGCCTTCGCGAACTGCCACGCGTACATCGAGGAGGCACCGATGTATCGGGCCTTCCCCGCCTTCACGACGTCGTGCAGCGCCTCCAGGGTCTCCTCGATCGGCGTTGACCGATCCCAGCGGTGGATCTGGTACAGGTCGACGTAATCCATCCCCAGACGCCGCAGGCTGCCGTCGATCTCCCGCAGGATCGCCTTCCGGGAGAGCCCGCCGCTGTCGGGTCCGGTCCGACCCGGCGCGGAACGCGGCGAGGGCGGCGAGGGCGGCGACGGGAAGAAAACCTTGGTGGCGACGACGATCTCGTCCCGGTTGGCGAAGTCTCCCAGTGCACGGCCGAGGATCTCCTCGCTGCTGCCGTCCGAATAGGAGTTGGCCGTATCGAAGAAGGTGATGCCCTGTTCGACGGCATGCCGGATCATCGGCCGGGCGTCGTCCTCCGGCATCGTCCACGGGTGGTTGCCCCGGCCCGGGTCGCCGAAGCTCATGCAGCCCAGGCAGATCCGGGAGACGTCGAGTCCGGTGGACCCCAGCTTGCGGTACTGCATGTCGACACCTTCCGACGACGCCGGTCAAGACTCCTGGGTGTTCAGCTGTCCGGCTCGTTGACCACCCGCGCCAGCGCCGCCGGGCGCTGTCCGGCGATGACGTCCTCGAGCAGCAGCAGCGTGCCGTCCGGTCCGGTCAGCGGCACCCGCCAGTTGGGGTACTCGTCGGTGGTGCCCGGCTGGTTCTGGGTGCGCCGTTCACCGACCAGGTCCGACAGCGCGACGCTGATCAGCTTGGCCGGTGTCCAGGTCAGGTACCGGTGCAGCGCATGGATTGTCGCCTGCACTTCGTCGTCCGAGGCGTCCGGCGCATCGGGCGGGGTGGCGTCCTGCGCGGACTGCGCCAACGACGGGCTCAGCGCGCCGCGCCGGCGCAGTTCCTCCAGCCAGGCGCTGCGTTCCGCGTCATCGGCGGCGAGTTCCTCCTCCAGCGTCCGGGTCAGCAGGCCGAGCTCGTCGCGCAGCCGCACGTGATCACCGGCGAGATACCCGGCGGTCGGCGGCAGATCGTGGGTGGTCACCGACGCCAGGGCATATTCGCGCCACCATTCCGGACGCAGCGGCGCCCCACTGCCGTCGAACTCGAACTCGAACCACAGGATCGAGGTGCCGAGAATGCCCCGCTCACGCAGGTAGTCGCGGACCCACGGTTCCACCGTGCCGAGGTCCTCGCCGACCACCAGCGCGTCGGCCCGTTTCGCCTCGAGCGCCAGGATTCCGATGAGCGCCTCGTGGTCGTAGCGAAGATAGGTCCCCTGGGTCGGGCCGTTTCCTTCGGGAATCCACCACAGCCGGAAGAGCCCGATGATGTGGTCGATCCGGACCCCGCCGGCCGACCGGAGCACGGTGGAGACCAGGGCGCGGAACGGCGCGTACGCCTGCTCGGCCAGCCGGTCGGGTCGCCACGGCGGCTGCTGCCAGTCCTGACCGTTCTGGTTGAAGGCGTCCGGCGGCGCCCCGACTGTGATGCCGCGGGCAAAGACGTCCTGCAGCGCCCACGAGTCGGAGCCCCAGCGGTGCACGCCGACCGCGAGATCGTGCATGACGCCGATCGGCATCCCCGCCCGCAGAGCGGCTGCCTGCGCGACGCCGAGCTGCTCGTCGAGCACCCACTGCAGCCAGCGGTGGAAGTCGACGACGCCGGAGTTCGCGGCGCGGAACGCCTGCACGGCCGGCGATGCCGGCGACCGCAGTTCCTCGGGCCAGCGGTGCCAGTCCTCGCCGTGCTCGGAGAACAGCGCGCACCAGGTGGCGAAGTCCTCCAGGCCGGCGCCCTCCCGGTCGCGGTAGGCGCGGTAGGCAATCTCCCGCCCCGCCGACCGCGGCACAGCGTGCACCAGTTGAAGCGCCGCTCTTTTCGCCGTCCACGCGATGTCCCGGTCGATGCGGTCCAGGTCGTCGAGCCGGCCGTGTACGTCGGTGCGGAGCAGATCGATGGTGGCCAGGCCGGCCGCCGGCAGTTCGGCGTACTCGGGGATGCGCTCCACCCGCAGGTACAGCGGATTGCGGAAGCGCCGGGTGGTCGGCAGATACGGCGACGGTTCCATCCTGGCCGCCGGCTCGGCCGCGTGCACCGGGTTCACCAGCACGAAGCCGGCTCCGAGGTCGGCACCGCCCCAGACGGCCAGGTCCTCGAGGTCGCCGACGTCACCGACGCCCCATGATCGTGATGACCGCACGCTGTAGAGCTGGGTGGCGATCCCCCACACCCGCCTGTCCCCCATCCGGGACGGGAAGCCGACCCAGGACGGCGTGACGATCAGCGAGGCGGACGCCTGTTCGCCCGAGGACGACGCCCGGAGTGTGTGATACCCCAGCGGCAATCCCGCCGGAAGGCGGAAGGTGGCCTCGCCGACCAGCCGGCCGTCCAGCTCGTGCGGGGCGGTGTTGTTCTCCAGCTGCTCGCAATCGGAACGGACGCCGCCGCGCTCCAACTGGACCCAGACCGTGACCTGCTCGCCATGCCGGACGTGCACATCGACGGATGCTTCCGCGCCTTCGCGGACGACCCTGACCGGAGGCAGCATCCGACGCCATGGCGCGTCCTGCTGTTCCCGGGCAGCCTGCTCCGCGGCGTCTGGAGTCGAGGCGTCGATGTCCAGGGCCGCGAGGACAGCGACGATGGTCTCGGCGGGGACGTCGATGTGCCGGCCCTGCCAGTCCCAGAACTCGGTGGCAATGCCGTACGCCTCGGCCACCCGGCGCAGCGCGGGATGCACATCCATGACGACGTCGTCCTCGTTCCGGGGCAGCGCTTCTCGGGGAGCGCGATCGGGCGGTCGGGCTGGCTCGCTACCGCGTCCTGGTGTTCCGGCGGCGTGGACACCGTTCCGGTGCGGCGAGGAAGACCGTACCGGTTCCGGGTGATCGGCGGTCAACGCGGCCGCCGGCTGAGCCAGGGGGCCGAACGGCGGTGGATAGTGCTCTGATGAAGCGTCCTGCACGGGCTGGTTCCATCGCCGCTGCCGCCGCCCTGTCGGCCGCCATCGGTATCGCCGCGCGGGACGCCGTCCAGCGGGAACACACGGTGTTGCGGAACTTCCCGCTGATCGGGCACGTGCGATACCTGCTGGAAGCTGCGGGACCCGAACTGAGGCAGTACCTGGTCGCCGGGAACAACGAGGAACGGCCCTTCACCCGCGATCAGCGGCGGTGGGTCTACGCGTCGGCCAAGAAGCAGAACAACTACTTCGGGTTCGGCACCGACAACGACGTCGAGTACACCGCCGGCTATCCGGTGATCAAGCACCGCACCTTCGGCCGGACGATCCCGCCATCGAGCCCGTCGGCGGGTCACGAGGTGCACCTGCCGAGCGCGAAGGTCCTCGGCAGAGCCCGCGGCCGGGCCGGAGCGTTCCGACCGCAGTCCGCAGTCAACATCTCGGCAATGAGCTACGGCGCGCTGTCCGGCCGCGCCGTCGAGGCACTCAACCGAGGCGCAGCGCTGGCAGGCTGCCTGCAGAACACCGGTGAGGGGGGCCTCTCGCCCTACCACCGCCACGGCGGTGACCTGATCTTCCAGATCGGCACCGCCTATTTCGGCTGCCGCGACGAGCACGGCCGATTCGACCTGGACCGGCTGGTCGAGCTGATCGACGGCGCTCCGGTGAAGGCCATCGAGATCAAACTCAGCCAGGGCGCCAAACCCGGGCTGGGGGGTGTGCTGCCCGGCTCCAAGGTGACCGCAGCGATCGCGGCAACCCGCGGGGTGACGGCCGGCGTCGACTGCATCAGCCCGTCCCGGCATGCCGAGTTCGCCGACACCGACAGCCTGCTGGACTGGGTCGAGATGCTCGCCGATGCGACCGGCCTGCCGGTCGGCATCAAATCCGCGGTCGGCGACCTGGAATTCTTCGATGAGCTGGCGTCGTTGATGCGCTCCACAGATCGGGGGGTCGACTTCGTCACCATCGACGGCGGCGAGGGCGGAACCGGGGCGGCGCCCCTGATCTTCACCGACTCGGTATCGCTGCCGTTCCAGCTCGGGTTCGCGCGGGTCTACAGGGTCTTCGCCGAGCACGGTCTGCACGAGGACGTCACCTTCATCGGCGCCGGCAAGCTGGGACTTCCGGACAACGCGGTCGTCGCGTTCGCGCTCGGCTGCGACATGGTCAACGTCGCCCGTGAGGCCATGCTCTCGATCGGTTGCATCCAGGCGCAGAAGTGCCACACCGGCAACTGCCCGAGCGGAGTGGCGACGCAGAACCCGTGGCTCGCACACGGGCTCGACCCGGAACAGAAGTCGGTCAGGGCCGCGAACTACATCAAGACCCTGCGCAGGGACCTGGTGAAGGTCGCCGAGGTCTGCGGCGTCGAACACCCCGGGCTGATCACCGCCGATTCGGTCGAGATCCTCAACGGCCGTACCGCGGCGACGCCGCTACGCCAGGTGTACGGCTACGCACCTGGATGGGGGTTGCCCTCGGCTGCCGACCGTGCCGAACTCATGCGGCTGATGGACGGCGCACCTCGAGGCGGCACGGCGCCGCCCTCTCCCGCTGCTGCTCATTTGACCGCCTGACGGTCCTGCGGTGCCGGGGGCGTCGGTCCGCCGGTTCGCGCGCATCACAGGGATAGCCAGCTCACAGCCAACCGAACGCACCCTCCGCCACCGCCGGGCGTCTTACCCAGGTGCCAGAAACCTATCGACCGCGACCGAAAGGAGCAGCAACGATCGCCCCCTTTTTCCACCGCCTGATCACCAGCCTCCGAGCCCGGCTCCGACAGCGTGGCCGGACGTCGATGTCCCGAGCCCTGCGGCTGACCGGGGCGGCCGTTGCCGCCTTCGCGGTCGCGCAGCTGCTGTTCCCGAACACCGTGCCGGTCCTGGCTCCGTTGACCGCCTTGCTCGTCGTCGAAGTCACCTTGAAGGACATCCTGACCAGTGGTGTCCAGCGGGTGGCCAGCGTGACCGCGGGCGTCCTGCTGGCGGTTGCCTTCTCGAGCATCGTCGGGTTGAGCTGGTGGAGCCTCGGTGCGCTGATCGCCGTGTCCATCCTGCTCGGGCAGATCCTTCGCCTCGGGCCGCACATGCTCGAGGTGCCGATCAGTGCGATGCTGGTGCTGGCGGCGGCAGGGACGGAGGCCGCAGCCGTCGACCGGATCAGCGAGACCCTGATCGGCGCCGCGGTCGGCGTCGCGGTCAACCTGCTCTTCCCGCCCGCGGTGCAGTCCCATTCCGCTGCCCAGGCCGTGCAACGGTTCGCGCAGCAACTCGCCGGGTTGTTGCGGGCCTCGGCCGCGCAACTGCGCGATCCCGTCACCCAGGAGCAGGCCGACCGCTGGATGCAGGACGCCCGGGTGCTGAGCCGTAACGTCCCCAAGATCGACACCCAGCTCAACCAGGCGGTGAACAGCCGGCGGCTCAACCCGCGCGCGCTCGTCGTACCGGACACCAGCAGTACCTTGCGCGCCGACCTCGACGCGCTGGAGCACACCACCGTTGCCGTCCGAACCATGTTCCGGTCCATCCGGGACGGCGTCCGCTACAACCCGACCGTCGATCCGACCAGGGGTGAAGCGCTGCGGGAGCTCTACGCGGCCCTGCTGCTGGACCTCGCTGCCACGATCGAAGCGTTCGGCGATCTGGCGAAGGCAGAGGGCACCGACACCATCGAGCAGACCCAGCACGAGGTGGCGGCGGCGCTCGCGTCGCTGGCCGAGGCGCGCGACCGGATCGACGACCTGCAGCTGATCGACATCGGCAGCGAGGAGAACGGCTGGGAACTCAGTGAGCCCGTGCTGGAGGCGGTCGAAAGGGTACTGCGCGACCTGGACATCAAAGAGCGGGCGCGCCGCCGCCAGGCAGCAACCCGCGCCGTCCGGATCGAACCGTTCGAATTGGTGAAGACCGCTCAGCAGCTGCTCCACGCCGGCCACCGACCAGCCGCGCCGACCACATCGCCCCGCCGAACCGCGGACCGACCGGGCATAGAACGTCCGGGCCTGGATCGGCCGGGCGACGATCGGCCGGGCACGGACCGACGCGAGTATGCGGCCGACCAGACCGATCCGCATCGGGTCCCGGTGAGCAGTCATCGGGCCCCCGGCCGGCGCCCGACTGCCGTCGACACGGCGAAGTTACAGGCCGTCGGCCGACCGTCCGGCAAGCCGATTACCGGACCCACCCGCCGCCCGTGACGCGACCAGCGGAAAGATCTGCAAGCATGACCCGACCGTTGATCGGCATCACGACAGACCGTGAGCCCGCGACATGGGGGCGATGGGACGGCGTTGAAGCCACGTTGTTGCCCGCCGCGTACGCGGACGCCATTCGCGGCGGCGGCGGCACGCCGATGCTGATTCCGCCGCTGGGCATTGCCGATCAGGCCGCGGTGATCGTCGGCAGGCTGGACGGCCTGATCATCTCCGGCGGTCCGGACGTGAACCCCTCCAGATACAGCCAGCAGCCCGGTCCATCCACCGCCGGTTGGCGGGACGACCGCGACGTCTCGGAGATGGCGCTGCTGGACGCTGCCGACGACATCGGGATGCCGGTGCTGGGCATCTGCCGCGGCATGCAGCTGATGGCGGTCACAGCCGGAGGGTCCCTGCTGCAGCACGTGCCGGAGGCTGTGGGCACCGACCGTCATTCCCCCGGCCCGAGCAGCTACGGCGTCGTGCGGGTGCACACGGTGCCCGGATCACGGCTGGACGGCATCCTCGGGAGCACGGTCACCGTCTCGTGCCACCATCATCAGGCGGTCGCCGACCACCCCGGGTATGTCGGAGCGGCGATGGCGGACGACGGATTGCTGGAGGCGATGGAGACACCGGGCGGCCGCTTCCGCCTCGCAGTGCAGTGGCATCCCGAAACGCAGACCGACCGCCGGTTGTTCCAGGCGCTGTGCGCTGCGGCGTTGCAGTGGCGCGGTTCGGCGATGAACGCGGATGTTGTGTCAGGCTGACGCCGTGCGCATGCAATTCGCCACCGGCCCGGACCCTACGGACCTACTGATGCTGCCCTGGTCCACACCGCTTGCGCAGTGGCCGAAAGAGCAGCTCGTGTCGCTGCCGCGCGGCATCTCCCGTCACGTCGTCCGCTTCGTTCGGATCGGCGGCATCGTCTACGCCATCAAGGAGATCAGTCAGGGGCTGGCCGAGCACGAGTACGAACTGCTACGTGAACTGGCCAGAGTGGGCATATCCGTGGTGCAGGCGATCGGCGTGGTCGGCAACCGGATGACGCCGGACGGTGAACCGCTCGACGCGGCCCTGGTGACCAAGCATCTGAGGTTCTCGCTGCCCTACCGGGCGTTGTTCTCCCGCCGGATGGATCCCGATCTGGAGATCAAGCTGCTGGACGCGCTGGCCGAACTGCTCGTCCGGCTCCACCTGGTCGGCTTCGCCTGGAAGGACTGCTCGCTGTCCAACACGCTGTTCCGCCGCGACGCCGGGGCGCTCGCCGCCTACCTCGTCGACGCCGAGACCGGTGAACTGCGGCAGAGCCTGTCCGATGGCCAGCGCGCCCAGGACCTGGACATCGTCGAGACCAACCTCGCCGGTGAGCTTCTCGACCTGCAGATGTCGGGTTTGCTGTCCGAGGCGGTCGATCCGCTGGAGACCGCGATGTCGGTGCTCGAGCGCTACGAGAAGCTGTGGGACCTGCTGACGGCGCCGCAGACCATGGGCGAGGACGAGTGGTGGCGGATCGAGGACAGGCTCCGGCGATTGAACGCGCTCGGCTTCGACGTCGCGCAGATCCAGATCAACGAGACGGACGGCGACCCACGCGTCATGGTGCAGACGCAGGTGGTCGACGCCGGCCACCACCGGCGGCGGCTGTTCTCGCTGACCGGTATCGACGTGCAGGAAAACCAGGCCAGGCGCATCTTGAACGACCTCGACACGTACCGGTCGCAGGCCGTCATGCCACAGACCGAGGTCGACGAGGACACCGTCGCCCACCACTACGTCACCGACGTCTACGACCCCGTCATCGAGGCCATCCCGCGGGACCTGGCCGCGAAGCTGGAACCGGCCGAGGTTTTCCACGAGGTGCTTGAGCACCGCTGGTTCCTGTCACAGGCGGCGGGGCGCGAGGTCTCGATGCAGACCGCCACACAGTCGTACCTGCAGAACGTGTTGCGTCACCGGCCGGACGAGAAGGCTTTCCTGGACTCGTCTCTGATGGGTGTCGGGGCGTTGGACGCCGACGACATCCTGGACGATCCGCTGGACGATCCGCTGGACGAGGACGACGGAGACTGCGAGCCGGGCCCGTTGCGCTGACCGCCCCTGCGCCCGCCCGCTAGCGCTAGCGGGTCTGGCACTGACATACCCGGATGAATGCGTCGACCGACTGCCGGCGCAGCGGGTCCTGATCCAATTCGGCCGGATGTACCGGTTCCAGAACCCGGTTCGCAAACCGGACCCTGGAGGGGACGGCATATCCCCTGCGGGTCAACCTGCGACCGGCATACGGTGCTGCGGTGAGAGGGTCCACGGCGAAACAATGCTCGGCGGCGACTTTCGCTGCGGCGAGTCTCGCCACCGCCGCTCTCTCGACCGCGGCTCTCTCCACCGCGGCTCTCTCCACCGCGGCTCTCTCGGCCGCGGCTCTCTCGGCCGCGGCTCTCTCGGCCGCGGCTCTCTCGGCCGCGGCTTGGCTTGCAGCGGCTTTCCTTGTAGCGAAGTTCTCCTCAGGGATTCCGTGCTGAATCGGCATAACCCAGCGCGGTGAGGTGATTGTCCGTCCTTCGCTGTTCCATATCGCCACGGTGCTCCTGCTCCCCCGACACGGTTCTTGACGGTCAGGAGCCGGCCCGGTTCCCACTGATACGTTTCGTGCGGCAGTAAGGTACGGGTGGTCCCACCACTCCGGGTACCACCGGAAGCAGGGAGACAGGGCCATGACGACGTCGATCCGGGGAATGGGCACGCTGGCTGCGAAGTATTGGTGGCTACTGCTGGTGCGCGGCATTCTTCTTGTGGCGCTGGGCATCGCAATGCTCGCGTGGCCGTCGTTGGTGCTGTCGGTGTTCAAAGTTCTCTTTGCGATCTACCTGTTCGTCGACGGGGTGATGACCTTCGCGCAGGGCTTCCAGGAGCGCAAAACCGGGCAGCCCGCGGGCTGGTCCTTCCTCCAAGGTGGCCTGGCAATTCTCGCCGGCATCGTCGTCCTTGTCTGGCCGGAGGCGACCGCCACCGTCATCGTCTGGGTCATCGCGTTCTGGGCTCTGCTCGCCGCGATCGCCGGTATCGCCGCCGGAGTGAACCTGCGGAAGGTGCCGGGCTCGGGCTGGGGTTGGTTCCTTGCCTGGGGCATCCTCGCCGGGATCTTCGGCGTCGTCCTGCTGTTCAACCCCACCGCTGGAATCCTCAGCGTGCTGTGGCTGATTGCGGTCTGGGCGATCATGAGCGGCATCGTCTTCATCGTTGCGAGCTTGTTCGTCCGCAAGATAGGCAACGCCATCGTCGACGATCCCGCCTACTGAGCCGGACCTTTTGCCCCCAGCCGGGTGAGGTGATGTTCGTATCCGTTGTCGGACGTCGCCCCTACAGTGGGGACCACCGCGAATCCGAGCAGCGAAGGGTCCCACCATGACCGATCTGGCCAACGCGCGACCGGCCGTCGCGACCATCCCAGGTGCCCCCGTTCCGGATCAGAATTCGGATCTGGTGCAGCGCCTGGAGGATTACCGTCGGGAGCTCGCCGGGTACTGCTACCGGATGCTCGGCTCGACATTCGAGACCGACGACGCCGTGCAGGAAACGATGGTGCGCGCCTGGCGGGCATTGCCCAGGTTCGACGGGCGTTCCTCGCTGCGGACCTGGCTGTATCGGATCGCGACGAACGTCTGTCTGGACCTGCTGAGCGGGCGCCAGCGTCGGGCGTTGCCGATGGACTTCGGTCCCGCATCCCCGCCGATCGCGTCATCGCTCGGCCGGCCCCTGACGGAGTCGGTGTGGATCCAGCCGGTGCCGGACGGGTCTGTGCTGCGGAATGGTGACCCGGCAGAGGTCGCGATGGAACGGGACAGCATTCGGTTGGCATTCATCGCCGCCCTGCAGCACCTCCCCCCTCGCCAACGGGCCGTGCTGATCCTGCGGGAAGTACTGCGCTGGAGCGCGGTTGAGGTGTCCGAGCTGCTCAACACCACCGTTGCTTCGGTGAACAGTGCCCTGCAGCGCGCACGGGCCACCCTGGCGGCGGCCGGTCCCGCCACCGACGACCGCTTCGACCCGATGGACCAGGCGCACAAGGAGCTTCTGGACAAGTACGTTGCGGCCTTCACGGCCTACGACATCACTTCGCTGGTGGATTTGCTGCACGAAGACGCCACCGCATCCATGCCCCCGTATCAGCTCTGGCTGGACGGCCGCACCGACATCGCACGCTGGCATCTCGGTCCTGGAGCGGGCTGTTCGGGTTCCGTACTGGTGCCCGTCCGGGCGAGTGGCTCGGCGGCCTTCGCGCACTACCGGCCCAGCACCACAGGTCACCGGCCGTTCGCCATCCAGGTTCTGGAGCTGACCGACCGCCGCATTTCCAAGATCACCTATTTCCTGGATACCGACCTCTTCCAGCGGTTCGGGCTACCCGCGACGAGGTGAACCGACGAGATGGGTCAGTCCGGCTCCGGCCCAGCAGAACGACCTTTGTCGTCACACGTCGCCTGATCGATGACGTGTTGATCGGATGGCCCAGGTAGATCGACCGACGACCCCGCCGACGACCGGATATCGACTGACAGGCCCGCCGGGCCCAACCGGACGTGAGCCTTCGGAGCGTCGCAACCCGGGCTCCCAACCCGGTGTGGGCCGGCGCCGCACTCTCGATGCGGTCCATCTCACCGCCCTTGCCGCACCAGCGGAATGCGGTGCCGAGCGGGTCCCGCGCGGAGCGGTAGCGACCGCGACGCCGAGCAAGTCGACGAACCAGGCGACGAGCAAGCCGTAGACGGCAACGCTGAGCGGCAACGCACTCGTCATGGCCAGCACCACCAACGCGGCCAGCCAGGATCCGTTCAGGAGCGGCATGCAACGTCGCCACCTGCGATAGAGCCGGGCCCGCACGGTCGTGACACCGGCGACGATCAGGCCGACAGCCGAGAGTGCCGTGCGCCGGGACGCCGCGAACCGCCACCGGTGGGTACGCCGGCGGGCAAATGCGACGGCTGGGCGGCTGGCATGCCCGGTCCGTGTGCGGGACGACAGGATTGCCCAACGGCAGCGGTCACCGCGGATTGACTCGCCCCTTTCAGCAACAGTGATCAGAAGAGGGTCGCGGTGGCCGACCTCAAATCAATCAAGTATCGAGAAGTGCCGCCGCATGGTGGCCGATTAACGTGTCGCCAGAAGGCCGGGACTACCGAGCCTGCCGGGCAAGAAGGGAGCCATTCCATGGTCACGAGAACGGGCAGAGGCGGGTCCGCCGGATTCAGCCAGGAGGAGCGTGACGCGATGAAGGAGCGCGCCGCCGAGCTGCGTTCGGAGGGCAAGAAGGGAGCCAGGAAGGCCGACGGCTTACAAGCTGTCCTGGACAGCATCGCGACGATGACACCGCAGGACCGTGCGCTCGCCGAGCGCGTGCACGTGACGGTGACTGCCGCCGGCCCTCATCTGTTGCCGAAGACCTGGTACGGCATGCCGGCCTACGCGAACGCGGACGGGAAGGTCGTCGTCGCGTTCAAGAACGCGGGTAAGTTCAAGCTCCGCTATTCAACCCTGGAATTCCAGGACGCCTCCAATCTCGACGACGGCGACATCTGGCCGGTGTCGTACGCGATTGATCAGTGGAGTCCCGAGGTGGAGAGGAAGGTCGCCGAAGTGGTGGCGGCAGCAGTCTCCTGAGCGGCGCCTTGATCACCACAGGTTCGGCGGCCCGTGCCGGGAGCCGACGACGACCGTCGATCTCGAACAGTGCTCAGACCGGCGGGTGGTAGAGCGCCCTCCCTGAGCGATCGAAAACATGAGCCCTGGTCGCGTCCGCCGTCACGGTGACGAGGTCGCCGATGCTGACTCTGGTCCGTCCCGGAAACCTCGCCGCGATGCGAGCGTCTCCGACGTCCACCGTGAGGAAGGAGTCACGACCGTTCCGGCCGACGGCCCGGACACGACCGGTCAACCGGACGCCGTCCGGGTTCGCAGCCGCACCGGCTTGCCTGACGTCCTCGGCGCGCAGCCCCAGCACGACCTCTTGGTTGATGTGGCCGCGAAGCTCCGCCGGGACCGGCTGCCACGTCGGCAGCGTCCTGTCCCCCACTTGATACCCCGCAAGACCGGCTGAGGCGATCAACCGCACCGGCAAGACGCCGATCGGCGACTCCCCGACGAAGTCGGCCACGAAGAGATCCGCGGGCTGGTCGTACAGCTCGCGCGGTGTCGCAATCTGCACCAGCCGGCCGGCTTTCAGCACGGCGATACGGTCGCCGATCGCCAGTGCGTCAGACTGGTCGTGTGTGACGTACAGGGTGCTGACCTTGGTCGCCCGCACCGTCTCGGCGATGACCCGCCGCATCCGCGCCCGCTCCTGGGCGTCGATATGGGCCAGCGGCTCGTCCAGCAGGAATGCCTTCGGAGTCCGGACCAACGCCCGTCCGATGCCCACCTGCCCCTTCTCGCCACTGGACAACTCATTCGGCATCCGGCGCAGCAGCCGGCTCACCCGCAGTCGCCGTGATTGGTCAGCGACCTTGCGTTCCACCTCGGACGCCGGCATCCGCCTGGAGGTCAGCCCGAAGCCCATGTTGCGTGCCACGTCGAGCAACGGCATCAGCTGTGTGCGCTCGAAGACCATCGCGAGGTCGCGGTGCGCGGGGTCCAGCCGGGTCGGTTCGCCGGCGATCAGCACCCTGCCGGAACGCAGTTTGGCCAAGCCCGCGATCGCCCTCAGCAAGGTGGATTTCCCGCTGCCGGAGGGACCTAGTACGGCCAGCAGCTCCCCGGGCCGGGCCAGGATCGTAACGTCCTCGAGCGAGACCGTGCCGTCGCGCTGCACCACGGTCGCAGCGTCGAGTCCGGTACAGCCCTCGACGTCGTTGTTCATCCAACACCTCCTCGACCCTCAACGGTAACCGGCGGGTTGAGGTTCGACTTCGACGCCGTGCGCCCAGGGGTTTGCACCCCTTCCGGCCGCCCCGGTGCGCGCGTTGCAGTTCAACCTGTGCGATGGCATCGCCGCTCCCTCACCGGCCGCTGGACGGGAACGGCGGCAGCGGTCAGCCGGGCCGAGACACCCGCCAGAGTTCCGTTGAAGGAGATATGTCAGAACAGCCTGGCGCCCCTTGCGGCGCGCGCTCACCGATGTCGAACTCGGCGGTCGGGTGGTGTCCGCGTGCCAGGCTGCGCGAGAGCCGCCGAGGGGACTTGAACCCCTAACCGCCCGATTACAAGTCGGGTGCGCTACCAATTGCGCCACGGCGGCAGGCCGGTCGTCCCGGCCGCCGGGCAGGTTTCCCGGCCGTCCAAGCCTAGCCGGATCGAGACCGGGCTCCGTGCCGTGATACCGCTCAGGTCTCGCCGTTGTCGGTCTGCACCGGGGGTCAGGTGGAGGAGCACACGACGTTCTGCTGGCCGTTGTAGACCGTGGTGAAGTCCTCCCGGCGGATCTCCTTTCCGGCGAGGTCCCTGACGATCCTGGTATCGACGATCGAGAAGCCCCGGGTCCCCTCGGACGGGATGCACCCCGGCCCGGCGGTCTTGACGATCCGCTGCGGCGGCGTCGAGTCGAAGCGCTCGCCCGGCACCGACTCGACCGCGACGCGCTTGGTGCCCCACAGCCGGACGGTGATGTCCGATTCGGTCCAGATCGTCTCGATCAGCACACCGGTCGGGTAGTCGTTGGAGAACGCCAACTCGATCTCGCCGTCGAACACCGTCGCCTCCCGGCCCGGCGGGTATCGGCCGATGTAGAAGGAGTGCGGTGTATGCGTGACGTCGCCCATGCCGGCGAAGTAGGCCGCGTTGTACAGCGTGGTCGCGAACTGACTGATCCCACCGCCGACCGCCTTCGCCAGCGCACCCTCCTGGATGACGGCCGCGTCGACATACCCCTGCTCGGACCCGCGGGGGCCGGTGAATGCATTGAGGCCGAAGGTGGCGCCGGGCTGCACGATCGCACCGTTGACCTTCTCCGCCACCACCCTGATGTTCACACCGGACGCCCCGGCGAAACCGCCGGTGGTGAACTCGCCGATGACCTCCTTGATCCCGAGCGCTGTGGCCTGCTCGGTGGTGAGGGCCGGGTTCGCCTTCCGGTAGCTGACCGCGACGTCGCGCTTGTCGGCGCGAAGGGCAGTGGTGATTGCGGCCTCGGTCGCCGGCCAGACGACGGCCCGGCCGGCGCTGCCCGGTGTGATGACGGGTGCGCCGTTCTGGATGGTGATCCCGGCGTCGACCGGGTCCGTCTCGGTGGCTCGGATCGCCGCCGCAACGGCGTCCGTGCGCAGCGCGGCGATGTCAACTGCTACCCGGAACCCGTCTGCCTCATCAGGTGTCACCGTGGTGGCGGCCGCAATGGAGCCGAGCGGGATCTGCACGGTGGCGCCCTGGGCGACCAGGCGGACCGGGCCGGTCAGAATCTTGCTGACCTCGGCAGAGGCTGCCTGCACGTTCTCCGGGGTGGCCCGGACCGGTGTGGAGGTGACCGGCAGCACCAGACCGCTGAGCGCAGTCGGTCCGCCGGCGGACCAGGCGTCGGCAATCTGGTCGCCTGCGGTGTCCAGTTGCAGCGCGCGGCCGATGACCGGCTCCACCGTTCGTACAGTCGTCCCCTCGATGCGCACCTCGCCCTCGACGGGCTGCAGGTCCGTGCTCTCGGCGATGGTCGAGAGGTACGACTGCAAGGCCGCCTCGTCGGTACTGATCCGCAGGGGAACGTCTGTCGAGCCGAAGAAGGAGCCGATCCTGCTCAACGGGTTCGCCGACCGCAGCCCGAGCTGCGCGACGGTCGCGGGCACATCCGCGATGAGCCCCGCCTGCTGTGGATCGATGGGCATTTGCTCACCGTGCACATCGACTGTGACGGCGCCGCTGTAGGCCGGCAGCGCCTGCGCCGTGAGAGCGGCTGAAGCCTGTCCCGGCGTCATACCACCGACCTCGACGCCGGCAACGGTGGTGTTGCGCTCGATCTCGCCGCTGGTGCTCAGTATGTCGACGAGGTAGGCGACGCCGAGGGCGAGGATCAGCGCGCCCGCAACCACCGCGGCGATCACAGCGGGCGGGCGACGGCGGGCAGGTGCGGGTGGTTCGGTCTCAGGATCGCGTTCGGCGCTGCTGATGCGCTCCGTGGGGTCGTCGACAGTATCGCCGGTCGTATCGTTCGATGGGTCCGAGGCCGAGTGGCCCGTCAGATCCTTCACGCTTGTCCTTCGCGGTCGCGTCCGCCCAGGTTCCGGGTGTCCTGATGGCCGTCACGGTCTCATGGACGCACGACAGTGCGCGACAGACCACCGACATGAGCAAGGTCACGAACGACGCGGCTACTGCGCAAGCAGGATCAGCGGGCCTGGACCGGCAACGGAGAGTGCCGCACCCCGCGGATCGTCGAGATCAGGATCCGCCTGCATTCCAGAGCGCTGACGTTCATCAGCGACGCGAGTGCGGCGATGGCGCCGTCATCCAGCGTCATGGCCGACGACGCACCATTGGTGCGCAGTTCGAACCAGCGCTTGACCGGACCGAGCCTCGGATCGGCCGTAGCCATGACCTCGTCGACATCGACGGTGATGGACCCGCTGGCTCCGGCACCGGGCCGCAGCGCAACTCCCTGCTCGGCGGCGCCCAGTAGGGTTCCGAGATCCTCACCGAGTGCGCCGGCGATCACCCACAGGACATCGACCCGTAGAGAGCGGTGACCTGTCTCGTAATTGGCAAGTGCCGCCTTGCTGACCAGGCCACCAGTGCGCTGAGCGACCTCCGCCTGAGTGAGCTTCTGCCGGCGTCGAGACTCACGCATCACCCGGCACACGGCAGCGGCGAAGGCCTGCTGCGATCGTGCGTCGTACGCCTGCGACACGAGCGGTCCCCTGTCATCGAAAGTACGGCGCAGAGGCTTCTGGCCGCCAAAGGAGGAAAACCCGCGATTACCGTCCGTTCCCACTTTCATGGCCTTTCCCATGATCATGTGAGCCGGACGGGCTATCACCGAGCCTAGAATGCGCACCCCTGGACCATTTCTACCACAGAGTAGCGTTGAATACACTCGTTCGGCCCATTGGTGAACTGCGATTGCCCCGAACGTGTTTGGCGCCGCGCAGACCGGCTCTAGGGCACCGGGAGGCCCTGATCAGGGGTGCAAAAGCTGGCGCTGCGACACGGTTCGGGTGGGCGGGAACCTCGGAGCGCACGCTGCATCGGCGCCGGCCGGAAGGGCCGGTCGGCATGCGGCCGGCAGGTCGCCATCGTCAGCTGAACAGAGCCTTGCCGAACCAGTCACCGGGGCTCGGAGCTTTGATCCCGCACGTCATCAGGGGGTTGCACTGTCCCGGTCCGTACCCTATTCCGATGACCATCCGACCTATCGTCATCTGCGGCGACCCGGTCCTGCACCGCCCGACCCGCCCCGTCCTCGAGTTCGCAACACCGGAACTCGAGATGTTCATCGACGACATGTTCCAGACCAACGACTCCGCCCACGGCGCTGGGCTCGCGGCGAACCAGGTCGGTGACGACCGTCGGATCTTCGTCTATGACTGCCCCGATCACGGTGCCCGCCGTCGTGGGTACGTCATCAATCCGACCATCGAGACGTCGCCGATCCCGACGAACATGCCCGACCCCGAGGACGACTCCGAGGGCTGCCTGTCCGTCCCGGGCGAGAGCTTCCCCACCGGCAGAGCCGATTGGGCCCGGGTGACCGGCTTCGATATGGCCGGCCAATCGGTGCAGGCGGAGGGGACCGGATTCTTCGCCCGCTGCCTGCAACATGAGGTCGACCACCTCGATGGCCTCCTGTATCTCGACCGACTGATCGGCAAGAATGCCCGTGCGGCTCGCAGGGCGGTCAAGGCGAACGGCTGGGGGGTACCCGGCCAGACCTGGCAGCCCGGCAAGGATCCGGATCCCTTCGGGCACTGATTGCCGCTACCGACGCTGCTGGCGGTCGATGCCCGATGCACCTGCCGTGACACGGCTGTCACGCTGCGCTGGTCGGCCGGTTCCGCCCGGCCGATATGGTGATGCCGTGTCAACCGCCCACTCCCCGTCCCTGCCCCCCGATCGCGCTGCCGCATCTGCGGCCGGCCTTTTCACCAACGGGTCGGCGGCGTGAGCACTGCGACCACGTCCTCCGGCACTGATCAGGGAGCGGCCGCCGGCGCCGGGACACCCAGCGGCAATGGCCACGCCGGTCGACAGGTCGACATGGTCGTGGTGGCCAACCGGCTGCCGTTCGACATGGAGAAGATGCCGGACGGGACGACGAAAGCTCGGCAGGCCCCCGGCGGTCTGGTGACGGCACTGGCGCCTATCCTGTCCCGCCGGCATGGAGCCTGGATCGGTTGGCCCGGAACCGCTGACGTCACCCTCGAGCCGACGCAGACGGACGGGCTCAGCCTGCATCCGGTGACTCTCACCGCGGGTGAGGTCGACGACTACTACGAGGGTTTCTCCAACGGCACGCTGTGGCCGCTGTACCACGACGCGGTCGTCGAGTCGCATTTCCACCGGGAGTGGTGGGAGGCCTACCAGCAGGTGAACGCGCACTTCGCCGACGCCGCGGCCGAAACCGCGGCACCAGGGGCAACGGTCTGGGTGCACGACTACCAGCTGCAGCTGGTGCCGCAGTTGCTGCGCCGCCTGCGACCCGATGTGCGGATCGGCTTCTTCCTGCATATCCCGTTCCCGCCGGTCGAGCTGTTCATGCGGCTACCGTGGCGGAGCCAGATCGTGAACGGCCTGCTCGGCGCCGACCTCATCGGATTCCAGTTGCCCGGCGGGGCGAGAAACTTCACCCGGCTGGCCAGGTCCCTGACCGGCGCGGTCACCACCGGTGGGATCATCGAACATGACGGGCGAACGATCAAGGCCGCCGCCTATCCGATCTCCATCGACTCCGCGGAGCAGTCCGCGCTCGCGGCAACACCGGCGGTGCACACCGCGGCCAAACAACTGCGCGACGATCTGGGCAAGCCCAGCAGGATCATTCTCGGCGTCGACCGGCTCGACTACACCAAGGGCATCGACGTCCGGCTGCGCGCCTTCGGCGAGTTGCTCGCCGAGGGCGACCCTGCGGTGGAAAACGCCGTGATGGTGCAGATCGCCACCCCGAGCCGGGAGCGGCTGGGGTCGTACCGGCGAATGCGGGAGGCGATCGAGCAGCAGGTCGGCTCACTGAACGGCGACTACGGGAAGATCGGCCGGCCGGCCGTGCACTACCTGCACCAGTCGCTACCGCGAGAGGAGTTGGCGGCCTTCTATGTAGCCGCCGACGTCATGACGGTGACCCCGCTGCGGGACGGGATGAACCTCGTCGCCAAGGAGTACGTGGCGTGCAGGGTGAACGGCGGCGGGGTGCTGTTGCTGTCGGAGTTCACCGGCGCCGCAAAGGAACTCCGGGCCGCCTTGCTCGTCAACCCCTACGACACCGACGGCGTCAAGAACGGGTTGCGGTCCGCGCTCACGATGCCGACGGTGGAGGCGCGGCGTCGGATGCGCTCTCTCCGCCGGCAGGTGTTGACCCACGATGTCGACCGTTGGGCGGCCGCCTTCCTGTCGGCCTTGGAGCAGAAGCACGACCACGTCGCCGATGCCGTGTCCCGGCTACCCGACGACGTGACGGCGGCGATCGCGGAAGTGAGTGAAACTGACAGATTGTTGGTGGCAACGGATTTTGACGGCTGCCTGGCACCGATCGTCGACGACCCCGCCGCGGCCCGTCCGCTGCCGGAGTCGATGGAGGCGCTCCGATCGATGACGGTGACGCCGGGCACGGTCGTCGCGGTGGTGTCCGGCCGGGCCCTGCAGGACCTCGAGCACCTGCTCGGATCAGCCGATCGGATGCATCTGGTGGGCTCCCACGGAGCGGAGACCTCGGCCGAGGATCGGGACGACCAGGCCAAACTGACCCCCGATGACGCAAAACGCCTGGCCCGGCTGCGGCTCGAGCTGCAGCAGATCACCACCGAGTACCGCGGGGTCAAGCTGGAGCCCAAGCCCACCGGGATCGCGGTTCATCTGCGCGGGATCGATCCCGACGATGCGGCGGCGATCACCCGGTCGATCGAGGAGAACCCGGCGACCTGGCCGGGTGTGCACCTGCTGCGCGGCAAGATGGTGCTCGAGCTGACCGTTGTGACCACCAACAAGGGTCGTGCGCTGAAAGCGCTGATGAAGGCACACCACTGCACGGCCACCGTCTACATCGGTGACGACGTCACGGACGAGAACGCTTTCGGTGTGCTCGAACAGGGTGACGTCGGCATCAAGGTCGGGCCGGGACGGACTGTCGCCGACGTCCGGATCGCCGACCCGAACCGGGTTGCCGATGTGCTCACTGTGCTGGCCGACAACCGTCGACGCGCGCAGAAACGCCGTTCGCACCATGCGGCCGGGACGTCCGGTCCGGTCGCGAAGGCGCAGACGTCCGGCAACTGACGCGGCCCGCACCCTGGGGTCCGCCGACCGCTCGCGTACAAAGGAGTTCATGACCTCAGATTCAGGTTACTTCGGACCTGACAGCGTGTCCTGGCGGGTGCATGCCGATCCGCTGCAGTGGGTCGGTGGGGTGCGGGCGCTATTCCTCCTGGCATTGCATCCGCTGGCAATGGCCGGGGTGGAGCAGCACTCGAACTTTCGTGACGATCCGTTCGGCCGCCTGATCCGCACCGGCGAGTACCTCGGCACGGTGGTGTACGGAACCTGCGCTGAGGCGGACCGGGCCGCAGCTCGCGTCCGGGGTGTCCATCGACGGGTGAAGGGCTTCGAACCGGAGTCGGGCCAGCGCTACGACGCATCGGTCCCCGAGTTGTTGCTGTGGGTGCACTGCGGGGCCGTCGATTCCTTCCTCTCGGTGGCGCGCCGGGCTGGTGTCGCGCTATCCGCTGCCGACGCGGATCTGTACGTGTCCGAGCAGGTTCGGGCGGCAGAACTCGTCGGCATACCAGCTGAGAGCACGCCCCGGTCGGTGGCGGAGCTACAGGCCTACTTCGACCGTGTCCGTCCGGAATTGCGTGTCACCACGGCCGCGAGATCCACTGCGAAGTTCTTGTTCGTACCGCCGCTGCCAACGCCGGTACAAGTGGTGCTGCCGGCCAAGATCGCCTGGGGCACGGCCGCCGGGCTCGCGTTCGGAACCTTGCCGGGGTGGGCCCGCAAGATGTACCGATCACCCGGGTTGCCGACCACCGACGTGGCGATTTCGGCCACGCTGCGCGCCTTGCGGTTGGCGGTCAAAGCGCTCCCCGACGGATGGACGGAACAGCCGCACTACCGGCTCGCCAAGCAGCGGGAGGCCGATCAGGACAAGCTGCTGGAGGGGACAGCAGCGTAGCTGTCAGCCACCCGCGCGGGTCCACCGGCAGCCCAGGGGTTATCTGCCGCACCGCCACGTCGCGAACGGTCGACGAGCGGCTGAAGGAGCAGGCCGACGACGCGGCGGCAGTCGCGGCCGGTAACGCGGTTCTGGCGGGCCACGCGTCGAGCGACGGCTCGGACGGCAATGTGCTCGAGCCGGTTCGGGCGGCTGCCCATTCCACGAACGGCAACGGCGGGGCGCATGCCCTACCTGGCAACGGCGGAGCGCATCAGCTGAACGGCGACGGCGGGGCGCACGCCGCGGACGGCGATCCGCAGGCTGGCGGGATCGTCCTGACCGGCGTGGAGCAGGCACCCGAGCCCCGCACCCGGTCGTCAACGGCCGGGTCGCTCATCGTTCCTTGATGGAAGAGCAACCGCCAGACGCCATTCCTCTGCCGCCAAATGGAGCTACGGCGAGCTCGACGAGCACCTTGATGGGTGACGTACGTCAACAGGACGAGGTTCGCAGCCATCGCAATCCCCCTCATATCGCTGGGCTCGACAACATGCCCCTGAGCCGACGCCCCACTGACAAGGGCCGTGATCACCGACGCGCGGTCCCACAAGCGCCCGGAACCGCCGACCTCCTGGAAGTCGGGATCAAGCAACTCCTCGAGCTGGATCGGGTCCAGCCGAACCGCCGGAGTAAGCAGAGCGAGCTCGTGGTCGATCGCTTCTTGCACAGCAGGCGTCATCACGAGCTCATTCTCGCTGGCCGCGTGCTCGTCCTCCCGGACGGACGACCCGCATCGCTTCTGCCAGTGCCTGCCGTCGGTCAGTTGCTTCCGTGAGGTGATACAGCGGGCCCAGCAACAACACCACGTCCGCTGACTCGCTCGCTACGGGTAGGGCGCGAGCGTCACCGATCTGGGCCGTGAAGCCGCGGTGCTTGTTCGCTTTCATGACATGGTCTGGGACCGGGTCGAACAAGCGGACTCGTAGCCTTCTTGGGCGAGCCAGCGGGCGTGGATCCCGGTACCGCCGCCCACGTCCAGGATGGCTGCCGGCGGCGGTGGGAGATAGCGGCGCAGCAATGGCTGCATACGTAGGAACTCGAGCCGGCCGTGGGGTGAACTCACCAACCGCTGGTCTTCGTCGTAGCGATCACAGTAAAAGGCCAGGACCGCCGGATCCAGTTCGGGCACGCCGCCATTATGCGGTTGACACGGGTCGACACCGGAGGGCCGCGTCATCAAACGATGTCGTACACCACCTGGACGACGACGCTGAGTTCCTGGGTACCCGGCTCCACCGGAACGGCAGCACCCACCGAGGCAGATTCCGCGGCCGCGTAGACCGGTGTGGGCAGCGATGCGTTCGACTCCGTGATCGATCGGACTGCGCCCAGTTGCACGCCGGCCGCGTCGGCCAGTTGCCTGGCTTGCACCTGGGCCTGCTTGACGGCGTCGGCCCTCGCCGATGAACGCAGGGCGCTGTCGTCCGCGATGGAGAAGCTCAGCTGCTGAACCCGTGCCGCGTTGCCCGCCTTCTGCCCGACGGCGTCGATCACCGCGCCGGCGCCGGCAATATCCCGCAATACCGCGGTGACGCTGTTGGTGACCTGATAACCGCTGATGTCGTTCTTGTCACCGTAGGTCGGGGACACCGACAGCTGGCTGGTCCGCAGGTCCGCCGGGTCGACGCCACTGTCCTTGAGCACCGTGATCACCTGCGCGGCAAGGGTGTTGTTCTCATCCAGCGCAGCCTTGGCCGACGCTGCCCGGGTCTCGACGCCCAGCACGATCGTCATGACATCCGGTGTGCCGGTGACCTTCCCGACTCCCTGAACGCTGATCGCTGCGCGGTCTGTCGCGCTGCCTGCACCAGTCGTGGGCGCCGCTGCCACCGCTGCCGGTCCGGGCGGCTGCTGATTCTGGGCTACCGCCTCCGGTACGGGGGCGGACCCGGCCACGGACGAGGATGCACCGCCGGGTTCACCGGACGCCGAACAGCCGGCCAGCGCGAGGGCACCCGCAATGCCGATGCCGATGACGAGCGATGAGCTTTTCATGTGTCCTCCTGCGGATGGCTGGTGCAGCAAGGACGGAGCGCGGCCACCCGTTGGTTGCACGGAGCGCGCGACCGCAACCGCGCATCGCCGCAGGTGCTATTCCGGCCGATGACAGACGGCCTCGACGTTGTTGCCATCGGGATCCCGCACGAAGACGGCGTAGTAGGTCGGGTGGTACTCCGGCCACACCCGTGGTTCGTGCAGCACGTCCGAACCGCGTGCGACAGCCGCCACGTGAAAAGCACGCACAGCGGCCCGATCCGTCGCAGCGAAGGCGATATGGGCCTGCCGACCACCGCCGTCGGTGGCGCGCCCGAGCCAGAAGCAGGGCTTGCTCCGGTCCGGCCCGTACCCGGCCGTGCAGCCACCGAATTCCATGACGCGTCCATACCCCAGGACGGCGAGCGTCGCGTCGTACCACGCCACGGCATCGTCGTAGTGATCCGTCTGGACGCTGATGTGATCGATCATCACATGACGGTGCCACTCCGTGGGGCCAGCTGCTCGTCGGCACCGTACCGGTCGCGAGGAACCCCGACATCAGTCCTTTGCGGAGGCGAGTTCCCCTGCCACGGCACCCGGGCCCACACTGTGCGAGCTACACCCGCGGCGGTGCGGTCGTGCACCCTGGCAGGAACGTGGTCTCCAGCATGATCCGCCGGCCCTGCGTCTTGCGCTCGGGGTTGAGGAGCATGCGCCCTGCTTGCCTGCCCTTGTCGACCACGGGTTGGACGACAGTCGTGAGCTGCGCGTCGATGGCCTGACGGATCCCATCGAACCCGGTCACCGAAACGTCCTCCGGAACCCGTTGGCGGCGCCGCGTCAGCTCCTCGATCGCGCCCAACGCGAGCACATCGGAGGTCGCGATCAGGGCGGTGATGCCGGGATCGAGGGCCAGCACCTGGGCCGCCGCCGACGCGCCGGCCTGCACCGAGTGCTCGAAACGCTCCACCACCGGAATCCGATCCCACGCCACACCGGCGCCGGTGAACGCGTCACGCAGCCCGGCCAGCCGATTGCGCTGCACATGGTAGTGGGCGGTCTCCTGCCGCTCGATGGTCACCGGACCATCCAGGCGCGCCCTGCCCAGCCGCATGCAGATGACGCCGATCCGCCGGTGCCCCAACGCCAGCAGGTGATCGGCGACGCCGCGGATGGCAGCCGAATCGTCGATACCGACGAGGTCCGCGCCCGGGATACCGGGCTGATCGCAGATGACGGACGGCACCGGTCGGGCCAGCGCGGCCGCCAGGTGCGGGTCGTCATCGGGCATCGAATACACGACGAAGCCGTCGACTGCCGCACCGGCCACCCCGGCGACATCCTCGGCGTCGGGGCGGGCCGGCACCAGCAGCAGGCCCACCCGTGCCTCGTCGCACTCCAGCGTCAGGCCCTCGAGAAAGGCGACCGCGCCAGGGTCCCGGAACGCGTACGACACCTGCTCGGTCAGCAGCAAGCCCACTGCGCCCGCCTTGCGGGTCCGCAGCGATCGAGCCACCGGGTCCGGTCCCGGATACCCGAGCAGGCGGGCCGCTTCCATCACCCTGACGCGCAACTGCGGGGAGAGCTGATCGGGCCGGTTGTAGGCGTTCGACACAGTCGTCCGGGAAATCCCCAACTCCGCCGCCAACGACGCCAGCGTCGCGGGCGGCCGCGTGCGTACGGGGCGTTCCACGGTCATACGGTATCCGCTCGGCGTTCCTGTGCTCTTCGAGGGGCAGAGCAGGCCGTGGCCGAGCCTGCGAACCAGTATCAGGACAACTCGGACACGCGTGGTAAACGTTTTCCCGAGCCCTTCACAACGCTACCGAAGTCCTCTATCGTCGGCTGCGCACCCCTGCGCGAGGCAGGGTCCACCACCCTGGTCCCCCACGAAGGACCGACGGAAGGACGTGACCATGGCAGACGTCAAGTACGAGGACGCATCCCGCATCTTCGCAGGTGACCCGCCGGTCCGGGCTGTCGACAGCCTGACCCTGGACATCCCCGACGGCGAATTCCTTGTCCTTGTCGGTCCGTCCGGGTCGGGCAAGTCCACCGCCCTGCGGATGCTGGCCGGCCTCGAGGACATCAACGAGGGCCGGATCCTCATCGGCGGCCGGGACGTCACCAATGTGCCACCGAAGAACCGGGACATCGCGATGGTGTTCCAGTCGTACGCGCTCTACCCGCACATGACGGTCGCCGAGAACATGGGCTTCGCGCTCAAGCTGCGTGGGGTCAACAAGTCCGAGATCGCCACCAAGGTGCGCGAGGCAGCCGGTCTGCTGGACCTGGAGAAGTACCTGGACCGCAAGCCGAAGGCGCTGTCCGGTGGCCAGCGGCAGCGCGTCGCCATGGGCCGGGCCATCGTCCGCGAGCCATCGGTGTTCCTGATGGACGAGCCACTGTCCAACCTCGACGCCAAGCTGCGGGTCGAGACCCGCGCGAACATCGCCGAGCTGCAGTCGCGGCTCGGCACCACCACCGTCTACGTCACCCACGACCAGGTCGAGGCCATGACGATGGGGCACCGCGTCGCGGTCCTCAAGGACGGCATCCTGCAGCAGTGCGACACCCCGCGGACCCTCTACGACAAGCCCAACAACGTGTTCGTGGCCGGGTTCATGGGTTCGCCGTCGATGAACCTGCTGACGCTGCCGCTGGTCAGCGACGGCGCGCGGCTCGGTGAGACGACGGTGCCGCTCCCGCGAGAGCTGATGGCCGAGGCATCGGAGAAGAATCTGAAGGAGGTCGTCTTCGGTGTCCGCCCGGAGAACCTGACGCTGAGCGGTGAAGGCCTGCCGGTCACCATCGACCTCGTCGAGGAGCTGGGTGCCGATTCCTTCGTCCACGGCCACACTCCGGACGGTGGCCGGATGGTCATCCGCACCGACGCCCGGGTGCACCCGCAGACCGGCTCCACGGTTCGCGCCACCGTGACCGACAGCGATCACATGCACGTGTTCGACCCGAACAGCGGGCAGCGCTTCCAGTCGTCGTCCGCGGTACAGGCGAGTGGGTCCCCGACCGTCTCGCACAACACCCCGACCTCGGCAAGCTCGGCGTACGTCAAGGACTGATCGCGCCGATGTGACCCCTGCAGGGGCGGTCCGGATCTCGGGCCGCCCCTGCAGCATCCCGGGGCCAGCCGGCCAGTGTCACCGCAGCATGGGGTGGGCGGTGCCCTGAGCCTTGCTGGAACGTCAGTCAGCGGGACGGACCATAGCCGCGGCCGCCTTCTGTTTCGCTGTGATCGCCTGCGGCGTGGTCGGTCTCGGCGAGGTGGTGGCCCGTACTGGGGTCGTTCGACGCGACGACAATCACCCGTCCCTGCGCCCGCACCACCTCGACCGGCGCCCCGTACAACTCCGTCAGACGGGCCGAGGTGAGCACCTCGTCCGGCGTCCCCAGCCGGAACTGCCCGCCCGCGAGATAGAGCACCAGGTCGACGTAGTCGAGCACGGCATTGATGTCGTGCGTGACGAACAGCACCGCCGTCCCGTGCTCACGTCGCCGGCGGTCCAGGAGCGAGGCCACCTCCTGCTGATGACGCAGGTCCAGCGCAGCCAGCGGCTCGTCGCAGAGCAGGAGCGAGGGATCGGACGCCACCGCCGCCGCGACCCGCACCCGCTGCAGCTCCCCGCCCGACAGCATCGACACCGGTGCGTCGGCAAGATCTGCGGCGCCCACCGAGCCCAGCAGCGCGGTGATCCGATCCCGCATCGCCCGGCGGGAACGCGGCAGACCGCCGGGGATCCCCCAGCGATGCCCGTCCAGACCCATCCGCACCACGTCACAGGCCCTGATCATCGTGCCTTGGTCGATCGACACCCGCTGCGGCACGTACCCGACGGCGGTGCTGCCGCGCCTGACCGGCTCACCGCCGATCCACGCCTGCCCTCGGGTCAGCTGCTGCTCGCCGAGCAGCACCTTCAGCAGGCTGGTCTTGCCCGAGCCGTTCGATCCCAGGATCGCGACGAACTGGCCGGGTGCGACGTCGAGGTCGAGGCCGTCCCACAACACGCGATCGCCGAAGGCCAGGCAGGCATCCCGCGTCCGAACGGCACTCGGCGCTCCGGCACCACCTGCAGGCTTGCCAGGTCCGCCGGGTTCCGGCCTGTTCGCCAGGTCCGACGCGCCGTCGCGCTCGGCAACCGACTTCCCCGCGGCATCGACCGGCCGACCCGTTCCACCGGGGGCGATGGGAATGCTCACGGGGTGCGCGCTCCAGGGTGCCGAATGAGAATCACTCTCAGCATGCTAACCCAGGCGAAGCGTGCGAAGCCCGACCATTTCGCACTCGCCGCGACTGCTCGGCACGGACGGCTCGCTCCTAGCGGACGGCGTCGGCCCGCTTGGACGGATCAGCCGATGGGTCGAGCCGGCGCCGCCGTGCCACTTCGGCCAGCACGACCCCGGCGGCAACGGAGGCGTTGAGCGACTCCACCATCCGCGCCATCGGAATGGAGACCGTGACGTCACAGACCGTCCGGGTCAGCCTTGCCAGACCGCGGCCCTCGGATCCGACGACGATGACCAGCGGTGACGTCGCCAGGTCGAATGAATCCGTGTCGGTGGCGCCGTCCGCATCAAGGCCGGCGATCATCAAGCCCTGCTCCGCGTAATCCTTCAGAGTCCGGACCAGATTCGTGCAGCGCGCGACCCGGATCCGTGCGGCGGTGCCGGCGGAGGTGCGCCAAGCAGAGGCGGTCATTCCGGCGCTGCGGCGCTCGGGAACCACGACCCCGTGCGCACCGAAGGCGGCGGCCGACCGGACGATCGCGCCGAGGTTCCGCGGGTCCGTCACACCATCGACCGCCACGATCAGCGCGGCCCGCCCTGAGTCCCTGGCCCTGGACAGCAGATCGGACGGGTGTGCGTACTGGTAGGGCGGGACGACCAGCGCAAGGCCCTGGTGGATGGCATTGCCGGTCAGCCGATCCAGCTCCGGACGTGCGACCTCGAGCAGCGCGATGCCACGGTCGCCCGCGGCGGCAATGGCCTCGTTCACCCGCTCGTCGCTGCCCAGTCCAGTCGCGACGTACAACGCCGTCGCCGGCACCCCGGCCCGCAGCGCCTCGACAACCGGGTTCCGGCCGACCACCGTTTCGGGCAGTTCGCCTCGCCCCCGAGCCGGTGGCGGCTTGCCGGTCGGCCCGTCCCGGCCGTCACGTTTCCCTGCGGCCGCCGCGCGGCGCGCAGCCGGATGACCCTTGCGGACCTGCGCCGGCGGCGTCGGTCCCCGACCTTTGACGGCCCTGCGGGACTGCCCGCCGGTTCCGACGACGGCGCCCTTCTTACTACCCGGCTTACGCATCGCGCCCCGCCGCTGAGAATTGCCTGCCATCATGCCTCCACTGGAACCACATCACTGCACTGCTGGTATTGCTGTCATTGCTTCTCTGCCGCCACCTGGCATGCCGCCGGCCCGGGTACGGAATTCACGATCCCGCGGGCGTCGCCACCGACCAAGAAGGACCGTCCCTGGTGTCCTCGACGGCGAAGCCCGCCTCCGCGAGTCGGATCCGGATCGCGTCCGCCCTGGCGAAATCCCTGGCGGCCCGGGCCGCGGATCGTTCTGTCAACAGTTCCTGGATCAACCTGTCGGTTGCCTCGGCCAGCCGGCGGTCCTGTCCGCCGCCGGCTGCGGCGGTATTCACCCACGGCGTGGACCACGGATCCAGCCCGAGCACAGCGAGCATCGCGCGGACCCCGGAGGCAATTTCCAATGCCCGATCGGTGTCGGCCTTGGCCAACGCGGCGTTTCCCGCCCTGACCTGATCATGGATCACGGCGAGCGCGCGGGGGACACCCAGGTCGTCGTCCATCGCCTCGCGGAATTGCACGCCGATGCCGCCGACCGGAACAGCACCACCGGGGGCAGTCCGCTGCGCGGCCGCTTCGGACGACGCCGCCGATTGCCCCTTGTCAGAGGCCCGGAAAAGGAAGGCCTCGATGCGGTCGAAGGCCTTCGAGGCATTATCCAACGCTTCGCGTGAGTATTCGATGGACGACCGGTAATGGACACTGATGAGGTAATACCGCAGCGCTATCGGCCGGGTATGTTCGATGATCGCTGGGACGGACAAAATATTGCCCAGCGATTTTGACATCTTCTCGCCCGCCATGGTCACCCAATGCGAGTGGACCCAGTAGCGTGCGAATGGGTCTTTGACGGCGTGCGACTGCGCGGCCTCATTCTCGTGATGCGGAAAGATGAGTTCCAAACCACCACCATGGATGTCGAATTCCGGACCCAGATACGCCCGGGCCATCGCGGAGCATTCGATGTGCCAGCCCGGCCGGCCCTTCCCCCACGGCGAGGCCCAGGACGGCTCCCCCGGTTTCGCCGCCTTCCACAGTGTGAAATCCGCCGTATCCCGCTTGCCGCCGGCCGCCGTCTCACCCTGTACCATCTCGTCGATCCGTTGACCCGACAGGAAGCCGTAGTCCGGCTGCGTCCGCACCGCGAAATAGACATCGCCGCCCGCGGCATACGCATGTTCCGCCGCGATCAGCTCGCTGATCATTTCCAGGATCTGCGGAATGTGCCCGGTCGCGCGCGGTGCGATGGCGGGGCGCAGGCAACCCAGGGTGTCGTAGGCGTCATCGAAACTGCGCTCGTGCGTCGCCGCCCATTCCCACCAGGGACGACCCGCCTCGGCCGCCTTTGCAAGTATCTTGTCGTCGATGTCGGTAACGTTCCTGACGTGCAGAACCTCGAACCCGCTGAACTCCAGCCACCGGCGCAGCACGTCGTACACCACCCCGGCCCCCCGCAGGTGCCCGATGTGCGGGTGCCATTGCACGGTCGCGCCGCAGTTGTACAACGACACCACGCCGGGACGGAGCGGCTCGAACGGTCGAACTGACCGGGTGGCGGTGTCATACAGCTGCAAGCTCACCCGACGATGGTACGGGCCTTGTCCTGTTCTCCCCGGACATACCGCTGCCGAGGGAACGCTGCCTCACCGGTCCGGCGCCGGTCCCGGGTCGCCCGACCGGCGACGGTAGATCCTGCATTCCCAGGGACGGAGCTCGATCAGCACGGACCGAACCGCTTCGGGGTGGCTGCCGGGCACGAACTCCGCACCCGCCCAGGCGGCTTCGTCCGGGACGGCCGCCCTGGCCGGCGCTGAAGAGAAGTTGGCCACCACCAGCAACTCGCTGCCGCGCAGCCCACGGCTGAAGGCGTAGACCTGCGGGTCGTCGGCCAGCAGCATGGTGAAGTCGCCGTGTACCACTACGGGATCGGTGCGCCGCAATGCGATCAGTGCCCGGTAATGTGCGAATATCGAATCCGGATCCGTCACCTGATCAGCGGCATTGATGCTGCGATAGTTGGGGTTGACAGCGATCCAGGGTTCGCCCTCGGTGAAACCCGCATGGGACGTCTTATCCCATTGCATGGGAGTGCGCGCATTGTCCCTGCTGCGCAGCCGGAGGGCCGCCAGCACGTCGCCCGGATCGTCGCCGGCCGCAATGGCTGCCGCATAATGGTTGTGGGATTCGATATCCCGGAAATCCGCGGGCCCATTGAAAGGCACGTTTGTCATTCCCAGCTCTTCGCCCTGGTAGACGTAAGGGGTGCCACGGTGCAGATGGAGCACCGTCGCGAGCAGTTTCGCCGATGGGACGCGAAACTCACCGTCGTCGCCGAAACGGGAAACGATCCTTGGCTGGTCGTGGTTGTCCCAGTACAGGCTGTTCCAACCGGTAACGGCGAGGCCCGCCTGCCGGCGGCCAAGGCTCGCCTTCAGGTCGACGAGCTGGAGCGGTCGCGCGTCCCACTTGCCGCCCGGCCCGGAATCCAGCGAAACGTGCTCGAACTGGAAGACCATGTCGACCTCGCGGCGTTCCGGATCGGTGAACAGCACCGCATCCTGCACCGTGACGCCCGGCATCTCGCCGACCGTCAGCAGCGTCTTGTCCCGACCGGCGAAGACCTCGGCGTTCATCTCCTGCAAGAATTCGTGAATGCGTGGCCCACACAGGTAGTGCGGCGATCCATCCCCGAACAATCCACCATTGATGCTCGACCCATCCGGCAGGGCAGTATCCTTCGAAATCATGTTGATGACGTCCATGCGGAACCCGTCGACCCCGCGATCGAGCCACCACCGCATCATCTCGTAGATGGCGGCGCGGACCTCGGCGTTTTCCCAATTGAGGTCCGGCTGCTTCTTCGAGAAAAGGTGCAGGTAGTACTCGCCTGACGACTCGTCGAATTGCCAGGTCGAACCGCTGAAGAAGGACGACCAATTCGTCGGTTCGGCGCCCGGTGACCCCGGCGTCATCGACGGCCGGGCCGAGCGCCACCAGTACCAGTCCCGTTTGGCATTCGTCGTATCGGACCGTGACTCCACGAACCAGGGATGCTCGTCGGAGGTGTGGTTGACCACCAGGTCCATGACGAGTTTCATGCCGCGGCGGTGCAGACCGACCAGCAGTTCGTCGAAATCCGCCAGCGTTCCGAAACTCGGCTCGATGCCTGCGTAGTCACTGATGTCGTAGCCGTTGTCGTCCTGCGGTGAGGGGTAGACCGGGGACAACCACACCACGTCAACGCCCAGCGTCGCCAGGTAGTCAAGTCTGCCGATGATTCCCTGGATATCGCCGATGCCGTCGCTGTTCGAATCGGCAAAACTCCTCGGGTAGATCTGGTAGACGACCGATTCTTTCCACCACGGTTCGGTCGATGCGTCGGTCACGCTCGCTCCGATCCGTGGTGGAAGGCTGTGGTACCGGGCAAGGTACCGGGCCCTCCGGGAGGAGCGGGGTTGCTGACAGTCACCGCTGATGAACTCTTCGCGATTCGCGTATCAATTATCAATCTGGCGGCCGAAAATCCGGGACCGACGACTCAGCCGTTCGCTTCCTGGAAGCGCTCGACAACGTCGGCGGGAACGCGACCGCGAGCGGACACTTTGTACCCGTTCTCCTGTGCCCATTCCCGAATGGCCCTGGCATCAACCCGCTCCGACGGCTTGGCCACCTTGGCGGCCACCGGCCGGCCGGCACGGACCCGACGAGCCGAGGCCGTGTAATCGGTCAGGGCCTTCCGCAGCGCGGCCGCGTTCTTCTTGCTGAGGTCGATCTCGTAGATACGGCCGTCGAGTCCGAAGGACACGGTTTCGGCCGCCTTTCCTCCATCGAGATCGTCGGTGAGGATGACCGTCGTCTGCTGTGCCATGGTGCGGTGCCTTTCTGGTGAGCAATGCGTTCGATGTGCATGCCGCGGGTGGAGGGGCTTGGCTGGTTGATCAATTTCGTCTGGGTGAGTTCAGTCCGGATCGGTTCGGTACCGGTGGGACTCGCATTTCCTCAGTCAGCGTCCTTCGGTGTGATGTCGGTCAGTCGGATGCGCTGAGCCATGTGTCGTTATTCCACGTTCAGATGATCCATACTGCCGCATCGAGCATGACGGTCGAACGCGAAGACCCGGCATTGCATGTCCGTCGGGGCTGCGGTCCTGGCTGTGGTCATCGTCCCTTGTTGTCTCGCGATCGAGCGGTGCACGGTAGTAGAATCCTCTGCGGTACCAGGGTAACCCCTTCGCACCGGATGGAAACCTGATTGCCCTAATAATAGCCGATTCCGCGTGGCGAATTACCGTTCGGGCTCGACGGCAGCAGCGAGATGAAGTCGGGCAAACGACAGCGCCTCCGCCAGATCGTTCTCACGCTGAGTTCGATCGACACCTCTGGTCGTTATCTCTACAACAACAGATCCTCGAAAGTCATTGCGGGTCAACAGTTCCAGTATTTCTGCACACGGCTCACCACCCCGGCCCGGCACCAGGTGCTCGTCACGGGCCGACCCGGAACCATCTGTGAGGTGCAGGTGTCCGAGGCGATCGCCCATTGCCGCAGCCAGCTGCAGTGCGTCCGTCTGCGAGGTGGCGGTGTGCGAGAGGTCCAACGTGAACCAGCGGTGCCCGGCGGCCACCGGATTCCAGTGCGGGCGGTAGCTATTGACAATTGCACCGCGCACCTTCACCGGGAACATATTCTCCACCGTTATTCGCACGGGGGTTCGTTCCTGGAGTTCGGCGATGGACGGAGCGAAGATCGCCGCAGCGGCACGCTGCCACACAAATGGTGGATGGACCACGACGGTGTCCGCGCCGAGCCGTTCGGCCATGTCGACCGAACGCGCGAGTTTCACCAGCGGGTCGTTGGACCACACTCTGGCGGTGACCAGGAGGCAGGGTGAATGCACCGACAGCACTGGGACCCCGGACGCCTGGACGAGGTCGGCGATCCGGTCGGCATCCTGACTGAGCTGCTCGGCCGTGACAAGAATCTCGACCCCGTCATAACCGAGATCGGCGGCGAGCGAGAATGCGTCCGCAGTTCCCTCGGGATAGACAGCGGCCGTCGACATGCCCACCTTGATGGGCGGAATCCGGATGACCTTCGATACCCCGGCGGAATCCATCTCCGCGGTGGACCGACCGGCTGATCCGCCGTTGTCGGCGTCTGGGCTCACGGTCATTGCCTTTCGCGGTTGCGGATCACTGGTCGTCGGTGAACAACGCTACCTGCGCGGGCTCATGATTCGAGCTTGTATCCGAGCCCCCGCACGGTGACCAGGTAGCGGGGGGCCGCTGGATCGGGTTCGATCTTCGCCCGTAGTCGTTTCACGTGGACGTCGAGCGTCTTGGTATCGCCGACGTAATCCGAACCCCAGACGCGATCGATCAACTGGCCGCGGGTCAGCACACGGCCGGCATTGCGGATCAGATATTCCAGCAGGTCAAATTCCTTGAGCGGAAGCGATGCCTGCACACCGTGCACGCTGACCACGTGCCGGTCGGTGTCCATCCGGATGGGCCCCGCTTGCAGGATCGCCGAACCTGTCTCCTCGGTATCGGTCCCGCGGCGCAGGACCGCCCTGATGCGGGCGACGAGCTCGCGGGTCGAGTACGGCTTGGTGATGTAGTCGTCGGCTCCCAACTCCAGTCCGACAACCTTGTCGATCTCGCTGTCCCGTGCGGTCAGCATGATCACCGGCACCGCGCCGCGGCTCCGGAGTTGTTTGCACACCTCGGTTCCGCTCATCCCGGGCAGCATCAGATCCAGCAGCACGATGTCGGCTCCATGACGGTCGTAGGCGACGAGCGCGGCCGGCCCGTTGCCGGCAATCTCGGTGCTGAAGCCCTCCCGTCGGAGCAGGAACGCCAACGGGTCGGCAATCGACTCTTCGTCCTCGACGATCAAGACCTTGGTCACGGAGCTCCTCGATACGCAGGTTCGGGTGATGTGGTGTCCGGGACGGGGCCGGAGATCTCGCGGCCGGAGCCGGCTGGGAAGGCGGTGGGGGCGATCACCGGCAACCGCAGCATGAAGGTCGATCCGGTGCCGGGCCTGCTCCAGACAGTCGCGCTGCCGCCGTGGTTGGCTGCCACGTGTTTGACGATGGCCAGTCCCAGTCCCGTGCCGCCCGTGGAACGTGAGCGCGCCGGATCGATTCTGAAGAACCGTTCGAAAACTCGCTCGGTGTATTCGGGCGCGATGCCCACGCCGCGGTCGGTGACCGCGATCTGGACCGAGCCGTCCACCAGCCCGCGACTGATGGACACCTGGCTTCCGGCCACCGAGTAATTGATGGCGTTGTCCACCAGATTGGTCAGCGCTGTCACCAGCAGCGCGCGGTCTCCGCGAACCACCATTGCGCAGGGCTGATCGGTGATCACCTCGATCCCGGCAGTCTCCGCCGCCATCGCGGTCCGGGCGATGGTGTCCTGCACGACTGCATCGACCTCGACCACCGCCAGGTCCGGAAGCGGATCAGCGCCCTGCAGTCGGGACAGCGCTATCAGTTCGTTGACCAGCGTTGCCAACCGGACGGCCTCGGCCTGCAATTTGCCGGCGAATCTACGGGCGTCGTCGGGGTGATCGACGGCGTCGACGGTGGCCTCGGCGAGCAGACCCATGGCAGCGACCGGGGTCTTCAGTTCGTGCGAGACATTCGCGACGAAATCCCGTCGGGCCGCCTCCATTCGCTGGGCGCCCGTCTCGTCGGTGGCTGAAACCAGGATCCGGCCGCCGTCGATCGGCCGCACGATGGCAAGGACGGCAAGCGGACGGCTTCGGGCAGTCAGCGACGCCGTGCTGCTGACCGGCCGCAGTGGCACCTCGACACTCTCGCCGGACACCCCACAGCGCCCCGCGGCCTGGAGAATTTCCCGGCTCACGATGCCTGCGTGCAACAGACCGAGTTCGGTTGCACGGTCGTTGTGCAACAGCGGCCGGCCGGTGGCGTCCATCACGAGGTAGCCGGTGCTCGACCACCGCAAGACGTCCGCATCGAGATGGTGCGGCGCTACGGCGGCCGCCGGGGGCAGCGACTGTGGCACGCCGCGCAGGTCCACGAGGTAATAGACGAGCCAGCCGAGGACACCGCCGCCCAAGAAGGTAGCGACATAGCCCAGACTCGACACACGGTGATCGTAAGTCGGTGGAGCGGTGTCCGGACCACGACGTGTGGCACCGCGCGTAATACTCCTGCGGATCGGCACGGTGTTCCGCCAACGTTCACCGAGCGGACACCCCGTCGCCGTTCATCGGCCGGCCGAGTCGCTTGTCCGACCGATCACCGCCTGCCCAGGTCGCCCGGTGGGCTGACTACTTGCCCTGGTTCGCCACCGCGGTGATCGCGGCCGACGCGGCCTCGGGGTCGAGGTAGGTGCCGCCGGCAGTGACGGGCTTGAAGTCGTCGTCGAGGTCGTAGCGAAGCGGGATGCCAGTCGGCAGGTTGACCTTCGCGATGGCCTCGTCACTGATCCCGTCAAGCAGCTTCACCACCGCACGCAGCGAGTTGCCGTGGGCGGTCACCAGGACGACCTTGCCGGCCTTGAGGTCCTCGAAGATCGGCCCGTACAGGTAGGGCTCCATCCGGACAACAACGTCGGCAAGGCACTCGGTTTTCGGGTTCTGGTCCCCGAGATCTGCATAACGCGGGTCGTCGGCCTGCGAGAACTCGTTGGTATCGCTGATCGGTGGCGGCGGGGTGTCGTACGAACGCCGCCACAACATGAACTGCTCCTCGCCGTACTGCGCGCGGGTCTGCTTCTTGTTCTTGCCCTGCAGGTCGCCGTAGTGCCGCTCATTGAGCCGCCAGGTGCGGCGCACCGGGATCCAGTGCCGATCGGCCGCGTCGAGGGCAAGATTCGCGGTCGTGATGGCCCTGCGGAGCAATGACGTGTGCAGTACATCCGGCAGCACCCCGGCGTCGGTCAGTAGTGAGCCTCCACGGATCGCCTCCGCCGTGCCCTTCTCTGACAGCGGCACGTCGACCCAGCCGGTGAACTGGTTCAACGCGTTCCAGGTGCTCTCGCCGTGGCGCAACAGGATCAAGGTGGTGGTCATGGCGGTATTGTTCCGCAGCCCGCCCGGCGCCACCTTTTGGGGTGGCCGGCGTCACCAGACCTCTTGTGAACTCACTCCCAGGGGTCAGGGTTTGATCGGCAGGCAGGACGGCAGATCCGCAAGCTCGGCCGAAACGGCCTTCGGATCGATCACGACGTAATTGAGCAGCGGCTTCCCGTCGATGTCGAGCGCGTCGGTCCCCTCGGGCAGCGTGCACAGGGGAACCGTCGGGTCGATGGTGTGCGTCGGGCTGGCGGGTGTGACCGGCGGGGGGGGCGGGGTCGGCGTCGGCGGGGTCGGCGTCGGCGTCGGCGGCGTCGGCGGCGTCGGCGTCGGCGTCGGCGGGGTCATGGTCGGCGGGGTCGGCGTCGGCGGGGTCATGGTCGGCGGGGTCGGCGTCGGCAGGGTCATGGTCGGCGGGGTCGGCGTCGGCAGGGTCGGCGTCGGCAGGGTCGGCGTCGGCAGGGTCGGCGTCGGCCTGCTCGCCGGCGCAGTGGAGGTGGCCGACGACGTCCTGGTTGAGGTACTGGTCGACGTGGAGGTCGGCGGAGGCGCGCCAACCGATGACCCGCTCTTCGGCGGACCGCTCTTCGGCGGTTTGCTCTTCGGTGGCGTGCTGATCTGGACCGTTTGCGGCGGCGCGGTGGACGTTCCGATCGGTCGCGGCGTTGCGGGTTGTGAGGCTGCCGGTCGGGATCCTGAAGTTGTCGGCGCCACCCTCGAGGGCCGCGTCGGCTGGGTCGATGTCCGGACCGGCGGGCGGGCCGGCGGCGCGGCGACCTGCCTGACCGGATCGGGTTCGGCGATCGTCTCCTGCTCCGTCTTCGGAACCCTCGAGGTCCGCGGAGGTAGCGCGACGAGCGGCGCCGAGACGACGGGCGCAGGCCAGGGTCGGGGCCGGATCCGCTGGATGGTGGCGGTGTAGGTCGTACTGCCGATCAGCACGCTGCTGGGCGCGCCGGTGTCCGGTGCTGCATAGGTCACCATCGGAACGCCCGAGTAGCTCTGCACGATGGCGGAGAAGTCGGCAACCTTGGGAGCACTGACCGTAGCGCCGGTCCAGTACCGGTGGACGCGGTCATCGAAATCGGTGCGGGTGAGCGGCACAACGTGAATCGGCGTGCCGACCCAGCTCGCCTCCAGGATGTAAGGGCGTCCGCCGAAGGTGCCGAGGTAGACAGCGACGTGTCCCGGGAACCCGACGATGTCGCCGGGGAGCGCCTGCGCCCAGCTGATCGTCTGGCCGGCGGCCCGCTGCGAGCCTGAGTCACCGGGCGCCTGATATCCCGCCATCTTCAGGACGTAGGCCGTCAGACCGGAGCAGTCGAATCCGACCTCGGTGCCACACGAGTTGTAGTCGCCGCCGCCGCGCACGCACCCGTTGTTGGGACCGTCGCCGGACCCACCGCCGCCCCAGACGTACGGCATGCCCAGCGAGCTGAACCCTGCGGCAAGACCCGCGGCCACCGCAGCGTTGGGTGCGGTGATCTGCTGGCCGGCAAGGGCGGCAGACACATACGGGCTCTTCGGGATCGTGACCGTCGTGCCACTTGCCAGCACGGCTCCGGCGGTCGTGGACGTACCGCCGCCGGTGGATCCGAAGTACTTACGGAACAGGTAGAAGAAGTTGCGGTTGCCGTATGCCGAGCAGCGGTCACCCACTCCGGGGTAGGCGGCCAGCGCAGCCGTATTCGGCTGGTACGGCGTGTAGTTGTACAGCGCAGCCGTTGCCTGGTTCTTGATGGCGACCGGGGCGGACCCACACTCGGACTCGGCGACGTTCCACAGAATGTCCACGGTTTGACCGGCGCGGTAGTTGTACTGACCGGGATCGACGCGGTACCGCGACCATTGCTTGGCCATCCCGTAGCCCTGGTTGAAGAAGCCGGCGTGCTCCGGGTCGCAATTGGCCGAACCACCAGGCCCGGTGTCCGGGCAGTGCCAGCCCCAGGCCGCGTCGTAGGTCGACGCGCTGGGATCGGCGCGGTTCAGCAACGCCGATTCTTTCTGCAGGGTCACCAACATCACCTGCGGGTTGACGCCGCACGCTGTGGAGACCTTGGAGACGACGGCGGCGGCATCCTCGTTCGCTGCGCCCTGATAGGCATCGCAGTAGGCGTCCGCCGGTTGGTCGGTTGTCGTCACCGACAGGTTCTTCAAGCAGTACGGGCCGGTGCAGCCCTCGCCCTCGGCTCGGATGAAGATCCTGAGCTGATCCGCCGTCATCGACGTGCTGTTGTAGAAGACCTGGTCGGAAACGATGTTTCCCGGGTCGAACCCGGATCCGCTGGTCTCCGCCGTCGCCGGGGCGGGCGTACACGTGACGTCGTCCTGCTGGAGGCTGACCGCGTCTATCAGCTTTCCGGCCAGATCCGTTGCCATCTGCTGGTACTCGGCGAAACGCTCACCGGTCGTCGTCTTTTGCACGACGTCACCGATCTCGTAGTTGCTCCGCGGGTCGGTGTCGTAGTCCGGCACCAGCTTGATCAACTGGTCGTAGAACATCCACGACGCCCCGCCGGGCTCGGTCCGCCGGTACTGCGTGTACTGGACCGGATTCTGCTGGAACAGCCCGAGCCAGTCCTTGTTCAACGCCTCGGGGCGCAGGCTGGATTGTTCGGTCGCGACGGACAGCCCGATCTCGATCCCCCGGCGGCTGATGCCCATCTGCTTGCCGACGGCGACAACGGTTGCGGCCATCTCGATCTGACCGGCGCTCAGCGAAACCCCGCCGAACGTGCCACCGCCCTTGACGTCGGCTGGAACGCCCTGCAGATTCCCCAGCGGAGCCGGAGTTCCGGAGCCGGACACGGTCGTCGGTTCCTGTCCGGGCAGGCAGACAGGAAGCGCGGTCGCAGCGGCGGCCGCCGCACCCGGCGAAGGGGGCGGGGTCACTGGAGTGCTGGGAACCGCTCCGGCGACGCCGACAGACAGCGTGACCGTGCTGATCAGAGCAAAGGTGAGCGCCGCGACGAAGACCTTTGCGGCGCACAGAAACGCAGCCCGTGCTCGTGTTTGCGGCCCGCCCACGGACAATCCCCCAAAAATCACAACGCCGTTACTGGCGCACCCGGTTCGACGATACTAGACAGGTGCGGATGCTGTGATCCTCATCCTAGTGACGGCCAGTGGCGCCTGCGCTGTCCTTCTGGGGTATTTTCGGCCGCCTTGGGGGAAATTTGAACAGGACACATCGGCATCAGCACACGCAGCGTCAACAATGGTGCGGGAGGGACTGCTGTGGCTACTCGGATGATCACGCGCCCGCCGAATCGATGAGATGACGAAAGGCCGCCAGGTTGCGCACCGACTCCCCGCGCGAGGTGCGCCAGGCCCACTCCCGCCGGATGGCACCGGCGAAGCCACGCTCGAGGATCGGATTGAAATCCGCGTCCGAGGTCTGCAGCACCACTCCGAGCACGGTGTCCATTTCCTCGACGGACAACGTCCGCCGGTCCAGCCGCCCCACCAGGTGTATATCGCCATCGACGTCGAGAGCGTAGGCGACGGATCGGAGCTTGGCATTGCGCTGCAACAGGTACCGGTACACCTGCTCGGCGTTCTCGTCGGGTGCGCGGCACACGAACGACTCCACCAGCACGTGGTGGGCGCCGATCAGCAACCACACCAGGGTGCGATGACGGCGCTCCCCCGCCAGCGTGACCAGGAAGGCATCGTCGGCTTCCCGGGCTGCATCGACGCCCAGCTCGGCGAGTGCGGCGGCAAGGTCGTCCGAGGTCATCGCCGGGCAGGGAGCTGGACCGGGATCGGGATCGGGATCGGTCACGTTGTCGGCTCGTCATCCACCGGCGACGTCATGCACGGACCGCCCTGACCAGCCGGTGATCGACCGCGCCCCGGTCCATCGCCCGCCGGGTCAACCACGCATCGTGCATCGCCCGGGCGTAGCTGTCCAGCAGTCCATCGACGGTCACCTCCCAGGAAAAGCGCGCGGCCTGCGCCGGCGCCGCGCGCGCCAGGCGTTCCCGCAGGTCGGGGTTCAGCACCACCCCGGCGAGCGCGTCGGCCCAGGTTGCCGGGTCGTGACCGGGCACCAGCACCCCGCTGATCCCGTCGGCCACGGCCACCGTGAGGCCGCCGACCGCCGCTGCGACCACCGGCGTTCCCGCGGCCTGGGCCTCCAAGGCGACCAGGCCGAACGACTCGTTGTAGCTGGGAACGGCGACCACGTCAGCGGCCCGGTACAGCTCCACCAGTTCAAGGGCCGGTACGGGTGGCCTGAAATCGACCAGATGCGCGACCCCGAGCCGGGCGGCGAGTTCGTCGAGCCGGTGCCCCGGACGTCGCCCTGTTCCCGAATTGCCGCCCACGATCACGGCGCGCCACCGACGCTCCGGGTACCGCGCGGCCAGTCGCTGGAGAGCCTTGACGACCACATCGGGGCCCTTCAGCGGCTGGACGCGGCCGGCAAAAACGATCACCGCCTCAGCTGGGTCGATGCCGAGGCGGCGGCGGGCCGCCGCCCGATCGCCGGGGCTGAACACGTCCGTGTCGACACCGGGCGGCACCACATCGATCCGATCAGCGTCCGCGTCGTACAGCCTCGCCAGCTCGGACATTTCTGCCGTGGTGTTGGCGATCAACCGGTCAGCCTCCGCAACGACCTGCTCCTCGCCGATCACCCGGCCGCGCGGCTCCGGCTCGTCATCCTGCGCCAGGGCGGCGTTCTTCACCTTCGCCAGGGTGTGCGCGGTGTGCACCAGCGGAACCCCCCAGCGATCCCGCGCCAGGTAACCGACCTGGCCGGACAGCCAGTAGTGGGAGTGGACGACGTCGTAGTGCCCGGGCGCGCTGCGGGCCTCGGCGCGCATGACGCCCGCGGCGAACGAACACAATTGCCCCGGCAGCTCCTCTTTGTCCAGACCCTCGAACGGGCCCGCCACGATGTGCCTGACCAGCACGCCAGGCACCAGTTCGGCGACCGGCGGCTGCCCCGATGACGTGGCCCTGGTGAAGATCTCCACCTCGACACCCCGCGCGGCCAGCCGTCTGGAGGTCTGGTCGACGTAGACGTTCATACCGCCGGCATCACCGGTTCCGGGCTGCGCCAACGGAGAGGTGTGCAGCGAGATCGCCGCGAGCCGCCGGACAGGCTCCGGCCGCTTCCCGTTCGACGCGCGCGCGTTCGTCCATTGAATGCTCATGGTCAACGCAAAGGTACCCGCGGTTACAGCGCGGACAGAGACTGCCAGTCGTCGAACGAGTAGATCCAGTCGTAGATGTAGTCCTTCTCCGTCATTTGAACGCCGGTGTTCGTGACTTCCACCGGGTCGCCGTACAGCGCGGATTTGTAGTACTCCTCGGCGTCACCCACGCCCATGTTGACGCACCCGTGTGAGACGTTTGCCTTGCCGAGGAAGGCCGCCGTCTTGGGGTTCTCGTGGATGAACTCGCCGTTGTTGTTGATCCGGACGGCCCACTTCTCTTTGACGTTGCAGTAGTCGAAGGTCGGGTTGCACATCTCGAATTCCGGGAACTTCTCGGTGACGACGTGCACGCCGCTGACGGTGGCGCGGCCGGGCACCGATTCTTTGCCGTAGGAAACCGGATAGTTCTTGGTCACCTTGCCGTCGACCAGCACGACCATGTGGAAGCTGTTGACGTCCGCCTGCACGACCTGCGAGCGACCGATCTTGAAGTCGGTGACGATGTCCTCCCGGCCCCAGGCACCGTCGCCGAGGTTGACCCCTGCGAGGTTGGCCTCGACGTGCACCTTGGTGTTGCCGGGCCAGTACTCGGCCGGCCGGAAATGAACGATGGATTGCGCGGTGCCGGTGCTTTGGATGTCCTCGTCCTGCAGCCAGCCCCAGGACCCCTTGATCTGGCCCTTGTCCGTCGTCAGCTTGAAACTCGCCTGCGCGGCGGCCCTGTCCGCGACCGGCTCGGCGAAGGTGATCACCACCGGAGCGGCGACACCGACTGTCGTCCCGCTGGGGATCTGGAACGATGCCCGGATCGTCTTCTTCGGCTTCACCGTGGTCAGCTTCCCGGTGAACGGGAACTCCTCCCCGGCGGCGTCCACCGTGATCCCGACGAAGGTATAGGCCGTGTTGTAGGCGAGTCGCTGGTTCAGCGTCCACGTCGCCCTGTCGTCGGAGATCTTTCCCTCGACCTCGATGCCGTCGTCGGCGGCGACCTTGAGTTCCTTGATCTTTGCGGAGAAGACCGTCACCGTCACCGGATCGTTGGGTGCGACGTCCTTGCTCCCGAACTTCGGTTTGGCGGCGACCCGCACCTCGCTGGCCAGCGCATTGGACGTTGCCGATGCCTCCGATTGATCAAGCCCGGACACCGTGACAGCGGGAGCAGCGGTGGAGGTGACCGTGACGACAACGTCCTGCTGCGAGCTTGCGCAGCCGGCCGCCACCAGCAGTAGTGGCAGGAACAACGCAAGAGCCGCGGCGGTCCTGCCACGCCTTCTCCGGATGGGCGAGCCTCGCACCGTTGTGGTCCCTTCACGAGCCGGTCGGCTCTGTCGTCCATCGGCCTGATGGCGGCCCAGTGCGCCATCGCCGTTGGCGCCCCCTTGCGATGGAACCACCGTAGGCGGTACCCGTGTGGTTCTCGTGACGAGGTTGTGATCGTGGGCCGCGTCGACGGCCTCCGCACGCCCGGTCGGTCAGTCGGGCAGCTCGACCCCGACGAGCACGGGCTCGGGCTGCAGTGTCACGCCGAACGAGTCGCGCACTCCGCTGCGGATCTCGATCGCCAGCGCGAGCAGGTCCGCGGTGCTGCCGCCCCGGTTTGTCAGCGCGAGGGTGTGCTTGTCGGACAGCTGCACCCGACCTCCCGGGCCCTGATAGCCCTTGCAGAAACCGGCCCGCTCGATGAGCCAGGCGGCGGACAGCTTGACCGCATCTGTTCCGGCGACCGGGTACGACGGGTACCGGGCATCGGCGCCGAGCCGGCTGCGGATCTGCTTGCCCGCGATCTCCGCCGCTTGCGGCTCGAGAATCGGATTGGTGAAGAACGAACCCACGCTATAGGTGTCCGGATCGTCCGGATCGAGCACCATGCCCTTGGAACGGCGCAACTGGAGCACCGCCTGCCGGACGTCTGCGGGTGACGCGGTGTCGCCCGGGGCGACGTCCAACGCCCGGGCCAGCTCGCCGTACCGGATGCGGACAGGGTGGGCCGTCAATCTGACCGTAACGTCGATGATGACGGCGATGTCGGTCCCTCGCAGGATGGAGCTGCGGTAGCTCATCCGCAGGTCCGGCGCGGCGATCTCGCGGATCTCGCCGCTGGCCCGGTCGTACACCGTCACCGAGGTGAGAATTTCGGCGATCTCGGTGCCGTAGGCGCCGACATTCTGCACCGGCGTCGCGCCGGTGGATCCGGGGATACCGGACAGCGGCGATAGTTCGGCGAAGCCGCGGTCCGTGAGTTCCTCGACGACGCCGTCCCAGTCCTCCCCCGCACCGATGGTGACCAGGGCCGATCCTTCGCCGGTCTGGTGCACCGCGATACCCTTGACGCCGACCTTGACCACCGGAACATCGATGCCGGCGTCGGCGACGACCAGGTTGGAACCTCCGCCGATAACCAGCACGCCCGTACGGGTCCGGTCCGCCTCCCCCACCGCCCCGGCGACCTCCTCCGAGGTACTCGCCGTCACCAGATCAGGCGCCGGGCCGCCCAGCCGCAGCGTGGTGAGGTCGGACAGCAGGACGGGGTGCGACACCAGCACAGGGTAGTGATCGCTCACCGTCTCTGGGAGCGCCGCGGGCTCGGCGTGTGCGCGCGAAGACCCACCCGCACCGGTCGAACCGCCAACCCCCCTCACACCTCGCGGTGCAAGGCAACCGTTCAGTTGTCCGGAGATGTCGGTGCGGTTGCCAGTGAGCACCACGCCGGAGCGGAACTCTGGAACCTGTGCAGGGCGGATCGCCGCTCCCGATGTCGAAAACTGACGTCCCCGTTCGAGGAGCAGGCAGGTAGGCGGCGCAGGGCCGCCTCCTGAGGTCGAGGGAGCTCCTGATGAACATCATCGTCGCCGGACAGCCGTCGAACACCACATCCGCCGCTTCGACCCGTCAACGCAGGGATGGAGCCTGTTGGCCAACGGCCCCGGCGGCTGGATGCAGGTCACCAACCTGATCCTCACCGGCCTCATGGTCATCGCCGCGGCTATCGGTTTCCGCCGGTCCCTCGACATGGGCCGGGGGCAGCGCTGGGTGCCCGGTTTCGCGCCGAAGGTCGTCGTTCGTACGCTGCGTTCACCCGCGCCGTGGGTATTGCCTTCCTCGCAGCGTTCGCCGGCATCGCCACCGGTTCGACCACACCAGCGTTGAACCTGGCGTTCACCGCCGCCGTTGTGCTGAGCTGGGGTTGGCTCAGCGTCACCTGTGTGTACCTGTACAAGATCGTTTCCTGACCGCGGCCCCGCCGCGCACTTGCCGAGAAGGAGCAATTGCCATGCGTTACCTCGTTCTGTTGAAGGCGGCCTCGGCCCCGTCCTCGCCGCCGCCGGAGGATCTGATGGCTGCGATCATGGCGCTCGGGGAGGAGGCCACGAGTGCCGGTGCGCTGCTGGACACCCAAGGACTCCTGCCGAGCGCCGCTGGCACCAGGGTCACGCTGAGCGCCGGATCGCTGACCGCGTCCGACGGCCCGTTCACCGAGTCCAAGGAACTGATCAGCTACGCGATCTACGACGTGCGGTCGAAGCAGGACGCCGTGGAGTGGACCAACCGGTTCATGAAGGTCCACCGAGATATGTGGCCCGGGTGGGACGGCGAAGCGGACATTCTCAGGGTGTTCGGGACCGAGGACTTCCCGGCGCCAGGCAACGCGCCCGCCGCCTCCGAGTAGTTATCGCGCGGGTGAGCGACACGCACGCCGCGGTCGAGGCGGTCTGGCGCATCGAGTCAGGTCGCCTCGTCGCCATGCTCGCCCGGATCACCGGCGACTTCGCCGGCGCGGAAGACCTCGCTCAGGACGCACTGGAACGGGCGTTGACGCAGTGGCCCACCCACGGCATCCCCCAGCACCCCGCCTCGTGGCTGATGGCCACTGCCAAACATATCGCCGTTGACCGCTACCGGCGGCAGCTCAATTTGGTCGACAAACTCGCCGCCATCGCGCACGAGCCGATCACGGCCCTATCCACGGAGGGGGATCCGATGGCCACCGTCGACGACGGACTCGCCGCCTCGGTCCCGGACGACCTCCTCCGGCTCATCTTCACCGCCTGCCACCCGGCGTTGAGCCTGGATTCCCAGGTGGCGCTCACCCTGCGTACCGTCGCCGGGCTGCGCACCCCCGAGATCGCTCGCGCGTTCCTCGTGCCGGAGGCGACGATCGGGCAACGCATCTCGCGAGCCAAACGGACCTTGACCGACAAGCAGGTGCGCTTTGAACTGCCCTCGGCGCTAGACCTGCCATCACGGCTCGGAGCCGTGCTCGCCGTCATCTACCTCGTCTTCAACGAGGGCTACTCGGCGACCGCCGGCGATGACTGGACCCGACCGGCTCTGTGCCACGACGCGCTCCGGCTCGGCCGGGTGCTCGCCCGCCTCCAGCCCGACGAACCCGAAGTCCACGGCCTGCTCGCCCTGATGGAACTACAAGCCTCCCGCATCCCGGCCCGCTCCGGGCCGGCCGGCGAACAGCTCCTGCTCGCCGACCAGAACCGGCGCCGCTGGGACCGCCTGCACATCCGGCGGGGTCTCACCGCGCTGCAGGCCGCCGAAACACTGGGCGGCGGCCCGTACACCGTGCAAGCGGCCATCGCCGCGTGTCACGCGCGCGCGCCCGGCATCGACGCCACCGACTGGGCGCGCGTTTCCGCCCTCTACACCGTCTTGTCCTACCTCAGCCCATCCGCGGTCGTGTCGCTCAACAAGGCTGTCGCCGTCGGAATGGCCGACGGGCCGGAGCGCGGACTCGCCCTGGCCGACGAACTGCAGACCCATCCGGCGCTCGTGGCCTACCCGGCGCTGTCTGCCGTCCGCGCCACGTTCCTCCGCCAACTCGGTCGCCCCGATGAGGCCCGGGCGGCATTCCAGCAAGCCGCGGATCTGACCAGCAACGTCAGCCAACGCGCGATCTACCAACGGCAGCGCGACAACCCCGCTCCGCACGTGCCGAAGGCAGCACCGTGACCGGACCGATCGCCGTCGAACCACCATCGAGCTTTGGCGCTGCCAACGTGTCCGCCAACCCACGACGCGACGAGCGAGAGTGCATCGGCGCGATACCACGGAAGGCAGCCAGCGGTCTTTCCTGCCATGGCAAGTTGAGCACGGACGGGCTCCCTGACGACGTCGTCAAGCACCTCGTGGTCCGTCTGCCTCAGTGCTGTCGAGCGCCGCACAAACACCCGGTCCGTGCCGGGGGATTTCACGGGCAAGCGCATAGTCGCGCGCTGTGAGAATCCCGGCCTGGTGAGCGCGGTGGACGCCTCCCGGTCGAGCAGGAGAGTCCCGCCCTGCCTATTCAGCGCGGTTTCGTTCTCGCGTCGCCGACTGATGGTGGCCACGTGGCACACGCACGCCCCCGGGGGTACAACTAAATGCACCCCAGCCGCCTCCACCGGCGCTGCAAGGACATGGAGTCGCTGACCACGTCGCGCAGTGACACCGCAACGACGGGAGTCGTCATGGCAGGCACCGCCTCGGCAAGTTCGCAAACATCGCCCGATCGCAAGACAATTGTGAAGGTCGTGACCGCCAGCATGGCCGGCACGACCGTCGAGTGGTACGACTTCTTCCTCTACGGGGTCGCCGCCGCATTGGTGTTCCCCAAGGTCTTCTTTCCCGGCAGCGACCCGGCTGTCGGAGTTCTGTTGGCGCTGGGCACCTTTGCCATCGGCTTCATCGCACGTCCCGTTGGCGGGTTGGTTTTCGGGCATTACGGCGACATTCTCGGCCGTAAGAAACTGCTCGTGATCAGCCTGCTGATGATGGGGGCGGCGACATTTCTGATCGGCTGCCTTCCCGGGTACGCAACGATCGGTGTTGCGGCACCGATCCTGTTGATCGTTCTCCGGCTGGTCCAAGGGTTCGGATTGGGCGGTGAGTGGGGCGGCGCCGTGTTGATCGTCTCGGAGTACGGAGATCCGGCCAGGCGCGGGTTCTGGGCGAGTTGGCCGCAGGCCGGTGCACCGCTGGGGCAATTGCTGGCCAACGGGTTGCTCGCTGTGCTGGCCCTGGTGCAGAGCGAGGACGCGTTCTTGTCCTGGGGGTGGCGAATCCCGTTCCTGCTGTCCGCGGTGCTGGTGCTGATCGGCCTGTTCATCCGGCTGTCCATCGAGGAGTCACCCGTTTTCCGCAAGGCGCAAGCCAAGACAGAGGCTGCGACCGCCGGCGGTGAGAAGCAGGCAATGCCGATTCTGGAGGTGTTCGGCAGGTATCCGCGTGAGGTCTTCACCGCCATGGGGGCCCGTTTTGCCGAGAACGTCTCGTACTACATCTTCACGGTGGTAGTGGTCACCTACCTGACAAAAAACCCGCCGGATCACACCGCTTCCAACTCGTTCGTGCTCAACGCCGTGCTGATCGGCGCGGCGGTCCACGCCGCGACAATTCCCGTTTGGGGCGCTGTTTCGGACAAATTCGGTCGCCGCCCGGTCTACATGTTCGGTGCGGTCGGCGTCGGCGTGTGGGCCTTCGCCTTCATCTTCCTGATCGACACCAACAACTTTGCGCTGACTGTCGTCGCCGTCGTTGTCGGACTCGTGTTCCACGGGGCCATGTACGGGCCACAGGCGGCGTTCCTCTCCGAATTGTTCGGCACCAAGGTCCGCTATTCGGGGGTGTCCGTCGGCTATCAATTGGCCTCTATCGTCGCCGGTGGTCTGGCTCCGCTGATCGCCGTTGCGCTGTACACCGGGTTCGGCAGTGGCTACCCGGTGGCCATCTACGTCGCAATCTCGGCAGCGGTCACGGTTGTCGCCGTCGGCAGCTACTCCGAGACCAGCCATCGCGATCTGGTGTCCGATCCCGCATTCGACCGCGGTGTCGTCGGCTCCGGACAGGGGAGGAACAGGACATGAGCCGAATCGACAGTGTCCCCGAGGTGCTGTGGCAGCCCGGCCCCGCGCGCGTCGCCAGCGCACGGATCAGCGGATTCGCCGAATTCGCGGCGGCCAAGAGCGGGCGCGACCTGCCCGACTACGGCTCGTTGTGGTCGTATTCGACGACGGATCTGGAGGGCTTCTGGTCCGCGGTTGCGGACTATTTCGCCGTACGCTGGCATCGGGCGCCAGAGCGGGTATTGGCTTCAACGGTGATGCCCGGCGCGGAGTGGTTCCCTGGTGGCACGCTGAACTACGCCGAACACGCCCTCGCCGGCTCGGACACCCGCCCGGACTCGGACCCGGCGGTGATCGTGTCGCGCGAAGACGGCACCGGGGAGCACATCGCGCTGGCCGACCTTCGCCGACGGGTCGGCGCCGCGCAGGCCGGGCTGCGCCGGCTCGGGGTCGGCGCGGGCGACCGGGTGGCAGCGCTGGTGCCCAACGGCATCCACGCGCTGGTCGGCTTCCTGGCTACGGCGGCCCTGGGCGGTGTCTGGTCGTCGTGCTCACCTGATTTCGGACCCGGATCGGTGATCGACCGGTTCACCCAAATCTCCCCGACGGCGCTCCTCGCCGTTGACGGCTACCGCTACGCAGGTAAGGATTTCGCGATCACGGCCACCGTCGAGCAGCTGCTGGCGGCGCTGCCGGACCTGTCCGGCGCGGTGCACATCCCCGTCCTGGGCACCGCCACACCGGACGGGATGACCGGGTGGGCTGATTTCGTCTCCGTTTCGAGCGCCGTCGAGTTCACCCCGGTGCCGTTCTCCGCCCCGCTGTGGGTGCTGTATTCCTCGGGTACCACCGGGTTGCCCAAGCCGATCGTCCAGTCGGTCGGCGGGATCATGCTGGAGCATATGAAGTCCATTGGGCTGCAATCGGATCTCGGCCCGGGCGACCGGTTCTTCTGGTTCAGCACCACCGGCTGGATGATGTGGAATTATCTGGTCGGCGGCCTGCTGGTGGGCGCGACGATCCTGCTCTATGACGGTAGCCCGGGCTACCCGGACCTCATGACGTTGTGGCGGTTGGCCGCACGTCACCGGGTCAGCTACTTCGGCACGTCGGCGCCGTTCATCCTGGCGTGTCGGAAGGCCGGGCTGGCGCCGGCCGAGTTGGACCTGACGTCGATCAAGACCATCGGGTCAACGGGATCTCCCTTGTATGCCGAGGGTTTCGACTGGATCCATGACCATGTCGGCGCCGATATCCAGATTGCGTCGCTGTCCGGCGGCACCGACATCTGCACTGCCCTGGTCGGCGCCGCGCCGACAGTCCCGGTGTGGAAGGGGGAGATCTCGTGCCGGGCGTTGGGTGCGCGGGTCGAGTCGTTCTCGCGGACGGGTGCATCGCTGACGGACGAGGTCGGTGAGCTGGTCGTCACTGCCCCGATGCCCTCGATGCCGGTGTTCTTCTGGCGCGATGACGGGACCCGTTTGCACGACTCGTATTTCGCCGACTATCCGGGGGTGTGGCGGCACGGCGACTGGATCCGCATCACCCCCCGTGGGTCCTGTGTCATCGAGGGCCGTTCCGATGCCACCTTGAACCGCGGCGGCGTGCGGATGGGCACGGCCGAGTTCTACCGGGTGGTGGAGTTGGTGCCCGAAGTGATTGATTCCCTGGTGGTGGATACCTCGACGTCCTCCGGTGCGGGCGACCTGCTGTTGTTCGTCGTGCTCGCCGACGGCGCCGAACTGAGCGACGTCGAGCCGCGGCTGCGGTCGTTGATTCGGTCGGAGCTATCGCCCAGGCACGTCCCCGGGGCGGTGGTGCCGGTCTCGGCGGTTCCGCGGACCCTTAACGGCAAGAAATGTGAGGTTCCGATCAAACGGATCCTAGCCGGAGCCGATGTCTCGTCCGTGGTCTCCATGGATGCCCTGGCCGACCCCACCGGATTCGACGCATTCCTGTCCGCGGCGCGGGCAGCGGTCGCTCCGGCGGATCCTGGGTGACGGTCGAAAGACGCAGCGACGAAACGCATCCGGCACTGTGCACCGTGCCGGCGGCGCCACCCTTCGATCACCCTGGAACGTTCACCTGAAACGGGAGGATACGACACATGACTGTACTGATCACCGGAGGGACCGGGTTTGTCGGCGCCCATGTGGCCAGGCTCTTGGTACAAGAGCAAGAGCAGGACATCACCATTTTTGACATCAATCCATCCACCAAATTCATCGACGACATCGTGGAGAACGTCACCGTCGTTCGGGGTGACCTCGGCAATCTGAGTCATGTTCTCAATGTCGTGTCCTCCTGTAGACCCAGGACCATCTTCCACTTGGGCGGCATGCTCTCGGTGCCATCCGACGCCGATCATGCGGCCTCGTTCCGGGCGAATGCCATGGGAACGTTCCACGTCTTGGAGGCGGCCCGCCTGTTCGGTGTCGAGCAGGTCATCTTCAGCAGTACCCTTGCCACCTATGGTCTCGATCTGGACGAGGGAATCGCCGTCGATGACTACTCCCTTCAGCGGCCGGAACTGTTCTACGGCACCACGAAGGTGTTCAGTGAGTTGATGGGTCAATTCTATCGAAGGAAGTTCGGCCTGGACTTCCGCGGTGCGCGCTACCCATCGATCGTCGGCCCGGGCGTCAAGACCCCCGGGGTCGTGCAATACACGTCCTGGATGATCGAGGACTGCATCAAAGGCAAACCATTCACCGTGCGTGTTTCTCCGGATACCAGAACACCCGTGATGTATTTCAAGGACGCCGCTCTCTCCGTCGTCGAGTTGGCCCGCGCTCCGCGGGAATCCATCAAGATGGTCAACTACCTTGTTGCCGGGGCAAAGCCGGTGGCGACGGCCGGTGAGCTCGCCGACGTCATCACATCGCGAATCCCGGGGGCCAAGATCGATTTTGAGCCCGATAGGGACATGCAGAAGATTCTGAACAAGCTCCTTCACCCTATTGACGACTCTGAACAAGCTCCTTCACCCTATTGACGACAGCGTCGCCCAGCAAGAATGGGGTTGGAAAGCGGAATACGATCAGGAGCAAATCGTCGACGACTTCATTGCCGAGATGAGGAGCAACCCGCAAAGATACTCGTAGGACGGCGCCGCAGCGGGGACCGGGGTCGCAGCGGCATCGCGCGTGTCCGCCCGGAGGACTCCGCCGCCGGCGTGGGACAATCCCGCGGTATTTTCGTCACGCTGGTGGATGCCTTTCGCCGCCACCCCGGGTTGACGTCCCTTGCGCGGGGCTGGGTCTTGCAGTGCGACAGCGGCCGTGTTCTCGCCGAACATGCGCTGGCCGTCCTGCGGCGCAATGGAATCGGTATTCGGCAGAGCGCCGACCTTGCGCGGGCGGCGCTGCAGACCGCGGTCATGCTGGTAGCCGGTCGGCCCGGAACCGAGACTGCGGTGCCGCGGGCGCGACGCGGTCCTGGCCGAAAAGCGGTCCGCGCCGCCCGGCCTCCCGGTCGACCGCTTCCCACACCTGGTCGAGTGCGCCGAGGCGCTGACCGACTTCGCTGACGAGAACGCCTATTACGCCAGCGGCACCGACCGGTTCCTGGCCGGGGTGCTGGCGCTGGTCCCACCCTTGGCTGGTGGGCCGACAAGCCATGCCGGCATCGTGTCGATCGGGACGAACCCGCTGCTGGCGTAGGGCAGGAACAGCATGGCGCCGACCGCCCATCCGGTGTGCTCTGGAGGGTGACCCCGTCGACAGGCCTGGCACGACGCCGGGGAAGCGGGCGTAGGCGTTGCAGATCACGACCAGACGCACGGAGTGCTGCAGGGTGCGGTGTCGAACGGGTCGGTGGGTGCTGGTCCCGTCACGTGTCTGATTCTGACAAGAATTGGTGATGGTCCCGTGCCTAGCATTCCGGTCATGACGACTTCCTCCCCGCCAGCGGCCAGGACTGGCCGCTCAGCGACGACGAGGCACGCGCTCTGGGCGCCGACGCCGACGGTTGGGGTGACGCCCTGTACAGCGAGGGGATCTGCGCCGCTCCCGTGCCCGTCCCCGACGAGGCGTCACCTGGGGATCGGCTGCTCGGCAGGCTCGGGCGCGACCCCCAGTGGACAGCACCCCAGGCGTCACCGCGCCAGCAGCGAGCGAGGGCGGTCGCGGCTCACACGGGTAGGTCCCCGTATCCGGTGAAACCGAAGCACCCCTGCCGGATACGGAAGGCTACGTGGAGTGGGTCGGAGCCTGCCGGAGCAGATCATGGTGATGTCGTGCGTACGTGCTTTCGCAAGCCGAACGCGGCCAACTCCTTCCGCCCACAACCGTGCCCAAGGGTTGTGCCGCAGAGCGGTGACCGTTATGCAGAAGTCCTACTTGCTCGTGCTGTGAGGACGAGCCGGTCGGCGAGATCGCTCCTGCTGCGTTCTTCTCGAGCAGTGGGGGACGTTCTTCGGCCGGCGGCCGTGTGTTCCGGCGGGACGGCGGCGGCTCGGACGTGCCTGAGCCTTGCCCTGCTCCGCGAGCATGATCATCTGAAAAGAGGTGACCCTGACGTCGTCTTCGGGCGCATCTGATTGATCGTGGAGATCGACGGACACGCACACCACAGGGCGCGCGAGGCGCTCGAGGCGGATCGGCGGCGCCACCAGCGGCTGGTGCAGGCTGGATGGACAGTGCTGCGCGTCACCGCCGCGCAGATTGCTGATGACTACCGGGGCTTTATCCAGTCGGTACGCGCCACGATCCACCGGCTCGCAAATGCGCTGCCGTGCAGGGCAACAGTTCGACGAGCGCCCATCCATCGGCACCCACCAGCACCGCGGCGGCACTCAAAACCCAGTGCTGTCCAGGGTTCGCCACCCTGAAAGCGAGCCACCTACTCCGGAATGATCAACGTCGGGGTATCCCGCCGGAGCGTCTCGCCGCGGAAGAACGCGGGCTGGCGCGCGCGGATGATCAGCATGACAACAACTCCGGAAAGGATCAGCCCGAGGCCCAGCACCAGCACGGTGCCCACCCCGAAGATGCTCGACCCGGAGTACTCGGGGTCAGCGCTGTCCCGGATCGTCACGAAGAACACGAACCACAGCCCGAGCCCGCCCAGGAACGGGAGCAAGAATTTGAAGAAGAAGTTGTAGAAACTCGTGAACAATTCGTGCCGGAAGTACCATACGCAGCCGATCGCTGTGAGTCCGTAGTAGAAGCAGATCATCAGGCCCAGCGAGAGGATCGTGTCGAACAGCACCGCCTCGGACACGAAGGTCAGCACCGAGTAGAACGTCCCGGCCACGATTCCTGCGACGACGGTGCCGTAACCGGGTGTCAGGTATTTCGGGTGAATGCTGGCGAACCGCTTCGGCAGCGCCCCATAGCTTGCCATTCCCAGCATCGTCCGGGTGGTCGGCAGGAACGTCGTCATCAGACTGGCGGCCGACGAGGCCAGCACCGCCAGGAACAGCAGGTTGTTCCATGGCGTGCCCATCACCGGCTCGGCGAGGGCACCGAAGACGTTGTCCGCGATCCCCGCATTTCCCAGCCCCAGCCCCTTGTCGCCGTTACCGGCGTACATCAGCGTCGACACCGAGACCAACAGGTAGGTCAACAGAATCGAGACGACGGCGAGGAGCGCCGCCCGGCCCGGTGTCTTCTCGGAATCCTTGGACTCCTCGTTCACTGTCAGGGCGCTGTCCCAGCCCCAGAACGAGAAGATCGACGCGGACAGGCCCGCAACCAGGGCCGTCATGGACAGTCCGGTGAACGGGTTGAACCAATCCCACGAGAACGCAAGACCCTCAGGATCGTCGGGTCCGCCGGACTGGGTCAATGCCATCACCGAGAACAGGATCAGCACGCCCAGCTGGAAGAAGACCAGAACGTACTGAACTTTCTCCGTCGTCGTAATACCCCGGTAAGCAATGGCGGTGGCCACGAGCAGGAAGGCTATGCAGGTGAGGACATTGATCGCCCGGTTCTCCCACAACGCCCCGAGATCTTCGTTCTTCAAAAGGCTGCCGAGTAATTGGTAGAAGAATTGAACCCCGATGCCGGCGAGATTGGCCAGCACGATGATCGTCGCGAGGATCGCTGCCCAGCCGCCGAGAAAGCCGACGTACGGGCCGAAGGCACGGGTGGTCCAGGTGAATGACGTACCGCAGTCGGGGTCGACCTTGTTGAACTCGCGGTAGGCATAGGCGGCGAACAGCATGGGGATGAAGCCGGCGATGAAGATGATCGGCATCTTGACGCCCGCGGTGGCCGCGACCAGCCCGATGGTGGCTGTCAGCGTGTATGCCGGCGCGACGCAGGAAATGCCCAGTACGGTGCCACCGAGAAGCCCGACGGAATTGCCCGCGAGCCCCTTTTCAACCTGCAGACGAGCCCTCGCCTCGGAGGAAATCCCCGGTGTCGGATCCGGAACGCCGTCGCTACCTGAAGGACCTTCCAGCGCCATCCCAAACCTCACCAATGCTCGCAGAAGTGGTGAAAATCACCGCTGCTCACCGTAGACTCACTGCCGACAGTTGGCAGCTCAGACGGATTCGCCGTGCTGCGCCGTCGAAGCGGGATGGAGACCCAGCGTGGTGGATGCAGTCGGCGAGGTTGAGTCAGCGCCGTTGCCGGGAGTTCACGGGATCGTCGCCGGGGTGGACGGGTCGCCCGCCAGCGGGTTCGCCCTGACCTGGGCCGCGGACACGGCTGCGCTGTACGACGTACCGCTGACGGTCCTGTTCGCGCGACCCGATGCCGAGGGTGAAGTCATCATCAGCGATGACGAAAAGGTGCTGCGTCGTCCTCTGCGGCCGACAGTCGCCGAGCTCCGCACGGCACATCCGGGGATCGAGGTCAGAGTTGCGACATTTCCGGAGCCACCGGTGCAGTCGCTGCTGCTGGCGTCGCAGACGGCCGACCTGCTGGTGATCGGCTCCCGCGGCTGGGACGGGTTCACCGGACTTCTGGTCGGATCCACGACGCTGCACGTCGTTCCCTACGCCAAGTGCCCCGTCGTGGTGCTGCACGGATTGCGCCCGGACGATGAGGCACTGGACGAACCGGCGCCGCACCAGGACGAGGTCGTCGTCGCCTTCGACGGCTCGCTGCAGTCGAACGCGGCTGCGGCGCTCGCCTTCCGGCATGCCGCCGCTGTCGGCTGCGGGGTCGCCGCGATCACCGTCCACAGCAAGCGCGGCCCATCGACGATCCGGCAGCTGGATCCGATACAGAGCGCTCCCGGCTCGGCGGCGGCCGCATTCTGGGCGCCGCTGGTTCTGCTGGCCCAGTCGTTCCCAGCCGTACCTGTGACGTTCTGGGAGGCGGCGGGTCGGCCCGGCGCAGTGCTCGTCCAGCAATCCCGGTCCAGCGTGCTGCTGGCCCTCGGCGCGCGGGGCAAGGGTGGATTCCGTGGGCTGGTGATGGGTTCGGTGAGCCAGCAGGTACTGGCCCACGCCCGGTGCCCGGTCGGGGTGCTGCATTCGGCGGCGCTCGAAGCGGGCTGATGCGGTCGGCGTTAGGGTCCACACGGGTGTCACGGCGGGCACGACGCGGGCTCGTCCGCGACCCGCAGCAGGCCGGCAGGCCCACGCCCGGCGGGCACCACCCGTCGAAGCAGGACTTCATACGACAGCAGAACCCGACGAAAGGTGCCGACAGGCAATGAGCGACAAGATCGCGCTGGAGAACGTCATCAACGGCGAGTCGGTTGCGGCGGCCGACGGCGCCACCATGGACGTCATCGATCCGAGCACGGGCGCGGTGTATGCCACCTCCCCACTGTCCGGCCAGGCCGACGTCGACCGTGCGTACGCGGCGGCTACCGAGGCCTACCAGAAGTGGCGCTGGGCCACGCCGGGCGAGCGGCAGCACGCGTTGCTGAAATTCGCCGATCACCTCGAGGCGAACGCCGATGAACTCGCGGCCGTCGAGGTGCGCGACACCGGAAAGCCGACCGCGCTGACGCTGTCGGAGGAGATCGGACCGATGATCGACCAGGTCCGGTTCTTCGCCGGGGCGGCCCGGGTTCTCGAGGGCCGGTCGTCCGGGGAGTACATGCGCGGGTACACCTCGTCGGTCCGCCGCGAGCCGGTGGGCGTGGTCGGGCAGGTAGCGCCGTGGAACTACCCGATGATGATGGCCATCTGGAAGATCGCTCCCGCGCTGGCCGCCGGGTGCTCGGTGGTGCTCAAGCCGTCCGACACCACGCCGGCGAGTTCGGTGTGGATGGGTCAGGCGCTGCAGGAGTTCTACCCGCCGGGGGTGGTCAACGTCCTCTGCGGTGACCGCGACACCGGCGCGGCGCTGACCCAACACACCGCTCCCGCCCTGGTTTCCATCACCGGGTCGACTGGGGCAGGCATTGCTGTCGCGACGGCAGCGGCGAAGAACGTGACCCGGGCGCATCTGGAGCTCGGCGGAAAGGCGCCGGTGGTGGTCTTCAACGATGCCGACATCGAGGCGGCGGTCGAGGGCATTGCCACGGCCGGCTACTTCAACGGCGGACAGGACTGCACGGCCGCAACGAGAGTGCTTGCCCAGTCGGGCATCTACAAGGGGTTCGTCGCGGCGCTGACGGCAGCTGCCGAGCAGACCAAGACCGGATCGCCGGGTGAGGACGTCCTGTACGGGGCGATCAACAACTCGAACCAGCTCGCGCACATCGCCGGCCTGGTTGACAGGGCGTCGGAGCGCGCCGAGGTCACCGCCGGTGGCCGCGTCCTGGACCGGCCCGGGTATTACTACGAGCCAACCATTGTCGCCGGCGTGCAACAGGGCGATGAGATCACCCAGACCGAGGTCTTCGGGCCCGTCATCACCGTGCAGGAATTCATCACCGAGGAAGAAGCGCTCGGGTACGCCAATGGTACGGAGTTCGGGTTGGCGTCATCAGTGTGGACATCGGACGTCGGGACCGCCGCACGGATGACGGCCCGGCTGGACTTCGGCTGCGTGTGGGTCAATGCGCACATACCGTTGGTCGCCGAGATGCCGCACGGCGGCTTCAAGAAATCGGGTTACGGTAAGGACCTTTCGATGTACGGGTTCGAGGATTACACCCGTATCAAGCACGTCATGCAGTACCACGGCTTCAGCGGCTGACACCGCACGGGGCACGACCAGACGCCGCCACAACCCGAGGGGTGTGGCGGCGTCGTGCTGTCCCGTGCCGGTTTCGGTCCGGCGCTATTTGCTCTGTCGGCCACCCCTACCCGGCCGGCGACGGCGTACCCAACGCGGGCAGCCGGCGCGGCAGCCCGAACGTCGTCCGGATTCCGGTCGAGAAGCACACATGGTCCGGAGGACGGGCTGCCAGATCCGGGAAACCGGCTGCTGCCAGGAGGTTGTCGTCCAACACCAGCACCTCCGCCTGCTGCAGGGTCCACACATCGTGGTGATTCGGCACGAACATCGTGCGCCCCAGCACGCCGGTGTGCAGGCCCCAGCGCGCGGTGAGGAAGGTAGCCAGGTCGTCGGCGGGCAGCGGGCCGCCGACCCGCACCGCCACCCTGCTGGTGATGCCAGTCGGAGCCGGCCAGCGGGTGCGGGTCGTCCAGGCGTACTCGCGGTGCCCGTCCTGGGTTCTCCAGTAGCCTCGCATCCGCGAGAACCGGTAGGGCAACGACAGGGTCGTGCGGGCGCCCAGTACGACGGCGAGCCGTGAGGCGTCCAGGCTGCGGAAGACCACACCATGACGGCCGCCGTCGTCGACGGAGTACAACCTGACGTTCGTCTCCCAGAACGAACCGAAGTACGGAATCGCCGGCCGGGTCCCGAATCCGGCGCCCACCATACGGAAAGGGACCAGCGCCACCGGGGTGAGGCCGGCAAAACGACCGTGCGCCACCACATCCGGCGACACCCGGGCGGGCATCATCGCCGCCACGGCCGACGGCGGGACGAACCAGTGCAGGAATGCCAGGTCCGCCCAGAATTGGCTCATGATCCGCGGACCGGTCGGCGGCGGTGCGATCCGATCGAACGCCCCGTTCCATATCGAGGCATGCGGTTGCGACACACCGGTCACGGCGGTGAAAGGGGCTCCTGCACTGGTGTTGTCGGCGAAGGCACCGCGTTCCTGCCCGTCCGGACTCATCGTGCGCTCATGACACGGATGCCGGGATCCGGGAGTAGCCGTGCACCCGCAAGATCAGCGAGCGCATCCACGCGCGAGCTGACGGCGACATGTCCATGGTCATATCGTGCCCGATCAGTCGGATGCAAGTTCGCGCTCCAATGGGGTGCGGAACTTCGGCACGACCCGCACCCCACTCATCCACGTCTCCAGTCGTGCCGCTTCCGCGGCCGTGGCAGCCGACGCCTCGGCGCCGATGTCCTCCAGCAGCCGCCACCGGACACGCCCGTCCGCGCCCTGCCCCCAGCCACCGACGATCCGCCCGTTGCACCACACGCTCGGACCGATGTTCCCGGTGCGGTCGAACAGCGCGGCCCGGTGATCGGGTTCGAGGTACCAATCCCGTCCGGCCCAGCCCATCGCAGTCGGGTCGAGCGCCGGTACCAGGGCCACCCACGGCTCGGGTTCGGCAACTGCGTCGGTATCGGAGGCGAGCACCAGTCCGTCCACACCGTCGAGATCGACCGGGGCCGTCTCCAGCCCGGCCAGCGCACGCCGGGTGTCCCCCAGGTTCCAACCGGTCCACCACACGACGTCGGCAACCGTGGCCGGACCGAACCTGGCCAGCCAGGCGGACACCAACTCCATCCTGGCCCGCTCGACCGGCACCTCCGGTTGGCCGCCGGGCAGCCAGCGATCCACCGGGGCCCACTGGTAGCGGCTGCTGGTCCAGCCGCCGGTGGTCCGGCCCCGGACGATCCGGCCCTGGGCGGACAGGATGTTCAACAGCCGGCTGTTGATGGCCGCCGGCCCGCCGTAGGACCTGCCCTGCGCGTGGACCACAGAGGTCCGCAACCTGGGCTCCGCCGCGGCCAGCACCGCGCTCGTCGCACTTCCCTTGTCGCGCAACGTCCGCACGACCGAGTCCTCGACATCGGTGAGCCATTTGTCCGCGTCGGGGACGATCGCAGTCAACTCCTTGACCAGCGCCCGACGCAGCCGAGCCGCCACCGCCGCGGTACTGGAATGCTGGACGACCGGAGCCAGGCCCGTAGGCACGACGAACATCGTGCGGCGCATGCCGAGCATCCGGATCAGGGAACGCTGCTCGTACAACGCAGCGCTGATGTCGTCGATGGTGAGGTCGGCGGATCGGGCCGCTACCGAGAGATACACCGTCGCCGGGTCCGTGGCGTGCAGGACAACCAGATCCCCGGCGATGGCGGCAGGGCTGCGCCCGGTCACCCGGTCGGATAACAGGTGCCGAACTCCCAGCCGCGCCCGGCGTTGATCGGCCGGGATCTGCAGCGGCATGTCAGCACTCTTGCAGCCGCCACCGACAGCGCTCCACCGAGGTGATCCGATGACCCGATGCCCCGATGCCCCGATGCCCCGATGCCCCACAGTCAGCCGGCCGACCGTTGCCGACCGGGCTCGATGGCATGGTGGAGCCATGACGAATCTCGACGGTGCCCATGTCCTCGTGGTCGGCGCGACAGGGGGTCTCGGCTCTGCCATCTCGCGCGAACTCGTAGCCGGTGGTGCCCGACTCACCATTTCGAGCCGGTCCGCCGACCGGCTCGAACAGCTCACTGCCGAACTGGGCGCTGGGGTCGTCGGGTCGGATGTGGGCGACCTGGTGCACCCGGGCTTTCCCGCTGAGCTGGTCGCGTCCGCCGCCGCGAGGCAGGATCTGGCCGGGGTGGTCTTCGCCGCGGGAGTCGTCGCGTTCGGGGACATCGCCGACCTCGATGACGATGTTCTCGATCAGCTGATGCTGGTCAATCTGATGGCGCCCATTCGCACCGCCAGGGCGGCGGCGGCGACGCTCCCGGCGGGTGGCTTCCTGGTGAACCTCAGCGCGGTGGTCGCCGAACAGCCGATGAAGGGGATGGCCGCCTATAGCGCCACCAAGGCGGGTTTGACGGCATTCGACCGGGCGGCAGCCGCGGAGCTGCGCAGGCGACGGATCAGGGTGATCGACGTCCGGCCCGCCCACACCGAGACCGGGCTCGCGCAGCGACCGATCGCCGGGCAGCCGCCGAGGCTGCCCACCGGCTCGGATCCGGCGGCGGTGGCCCGACGGATCGTGCGCGCCATCGTGGACGACGAGACCGATGTCCCATCAGGCAGTTTCGATGCAGCAGGCGGGTGACGCGGTGCGCCGTGCCGACTGGTGGGTGGCCATGTGTCCCGGGTCAGCGCGTACCACGATTGTTCTCCACCAGCCCATCGTTGCCCTTGACGTCCGCCCACGAGTCGGCCCACCGAGCCTGGACCCGTCGAAAACGTTGTCGCGCAGCACACCCCCGCTTGTCCAGGGACCCGTCGTTGTCACCTGTACGGGTCGGCGATTTCGCGCAACCGGCTAAGTGTTTGCCTGAGCTGGGCCATAGGTTTGGATCCGAGGTGGGTGGCCCATTCGGCCTCGACCGCGGCGATGGCGGCGGCTCCGACAGGTACGGTCCCGGCCCCGCGGGTCGCAACTCGGACGAGGCGGGCCCGGGCGTCGGTGGGATCGGGGGTGCGTTCGACGTAGCCCGCATGTTCGAGCTGATCGACAAGGAAGCCGGCGGTCTGCTTGGTGATCTGGGCGGCCTGGGCCAGCTCGGTCAACCGCGTCCCATCCGGTCCGATCCGCTGAAAGACCCGCGCCTGCGCGGGCGTGAAATCGTCGTAACCCGCCTTGGCCAGCGCCGCGAACACCCGATCCTCCAAGGCGCGGTACGGGATGAACAGCAACAGGCCCAGGTTGAACTGCTCGTTCGGGACTTGTTCCGTCACTGCAACTCCGTTGACACTAGTCAGTTGCTCTGTCTAAAGTAGTCAGTGCATCGTATCAGAGTGTCGCAGTGTCATCCATCTCGACGGGGTGACGTTCTTTCGAGCCGGTGCTCACCTCGGTGACCGCTCGATGTTCACTGCCTGACCGGAAAGGGCTGAGGGACCATGAATCGCGAAGATTGCTGGCACGTCATCCAGGAGCAGCGACTCAGCCTGGCCGACCTGCTCGAAGGACTGACCGACGCGCAGTGGGCAACACCTTCCCTGTGCGACGGGTGGCAGATCCGCGACGTCGCAGCCCACGTCGCCATCGCACCGCAGGCCCCCGGTGTCGCTGCGATGCTCGCCGACGCGGTACGCGCCCGCGGCAGCTTCAACCGACTCAACCACGACGTCGCAGTTCGGCACGCCGCTCGGCCCGTCGCTCAGATCGTTGCCGAACTCAGGGATTACGCGGACTCCCGTCGGCTGCCGGTGGTCACGAACTACAAGAACATTCTCTTCGACGTCCTGGTCCACGGACAGGACATAGCGCTCCCCCTCGGAATCCGACGAGGCGTACCCGTCGATGCCGCCAGGTCCGGCGCCACCCGGGTCTGGACCATGGGCTGGCCGTTCTGGGCCCGGCGCAAGCTTCACGACTTTCGACTGGCCGCCACCGACACCTCCTGGACAGTCGGCACGGGCCCGGACATCCGGGGCCCCATCGCCGCGCTGCTGCTGCTGCTCACCGGACGCCCCGCCGCACTTCCCCATCTCACCGGCGACGGTCTACCCCGGCTGACCGCAAGCCTGTCCACCACAACGAACACCGGCACGCAACCCTGACCCGGTCAGCGAAATCCCTCGACTGATCGAGATTCCTGCTACAACAGGGCGATCCGACAACGTCGACCGTTTAGTTGGTTCGCGCACGGCCGGCCTCAGAAGCAGACAGCACCTTTCGCCGCGGACCCGACCAGCTTGGCGTACTTGCCGAGCACGCCAAAATTGAGGTTCTGCGGATGGGGCGTCCACGCTGCGCGGCGGGCGTCCAGTTCCGCGTCGTCGACCAGCAGGTCCAGCTTCTTGGACGCCATGTCGAGGCGGATCAGGTCGCCGTCCTGGACCAGCCCGATGGGGCCGGCATTGGCGGCCTCGGGCGCAACGTGGCCGATGCACAAGCCTGTCGTCCCGCCGGAGAACCGGCCGTCGGTGAGCAGCAGCAGGTCCTTACCGAGCCCGGCGCCCTTGATCGCACCGGTGACCGCCAGCATCTCCCGCATCCCCGGGCCACCCTTCGGCCCTTCCCATCGGATGACGATGACGTCACCGGGCTGGAGCGAGCCCTCGGCGACCGCATCCATCGCGCCCTGCTCGCCGTCGAACACCCGCGCCGGGCCCTCCCACACCTCGGCGTCGAAGCCGGCGCTCTTCACCACCGCCCCCTCGGGCGCGAGCGAGCCGGTCAGCACGGTGATCCCGCCGGTGCGGTGGAGGGGGTTGGCCATGGTGTGCAGCACGTCCCCGTCCAGCGCAGGCGGGTTCAGCTCGGCCAGGTTCTCAGCCACCGTCCGCCCGGTGACGGTCAGGGCGTCACCGTGCAGCAGCCCGGCATCCAGCAGGGCCTTCATCACGACCGGGATGCCGCCGATGCGGTCGATGTCGGTCATCACGTAGCGACCGAAGGGCTTGACGTCGGCCAGGTGCGGCGTGCGGTCACCGATCCGATTGAAATCTTCGAGCAGGAGTTCGACTTTCGCCTCGTGGGCGATCGCGAGCAGGTGCAGCACCGCGTTGGTCGATCCGCCCAGCGCCATCACGACGGTGATCGCGTTCTCGAACGCCTTCTTGGTGAGGATGTCCCTCGCGGTGATCCCGGCATCGACCAGCGCGACCACGGCTTCCCCGCTGCGGACCGCGTACGTGTCGCGGCGGTTGTCCGGCGCGGGCGGTGCGGCGCTGCCCGGCAGTGACATCCCCAGCGCTTCAGCGGCACTGGCCATGGTGTTGGCCGTGTACATGCCGCCGCAGGCTCCTTCACCGGGGCAGATCGCCTTCTCGATCTCGGTGAGCCGATCGCGGCTGATCTTGCCGGCGAGGCAGGCCCCGGTGCCCTCGAAGGCGTCGATGATCGTGACGGTCTCGCCGTCCAGCCGGCCGGGCAGGGTGGAGCCGGCGTAGAGGAACACCGCAGCCACATCGAGCCGGGCTGCCGCCATCAGCATGCCGGGTAGCGACTTGTCGCACCCCGCGAGCAGCACCCCGCCGTCGAGCTGCTCCGCCCGGAACACCGTTTCGACGGAGTCGGCGATGATCTCGCGGCTGACCAGCGAGTAATGCATCCCGCCATGGCCCATCGAGATGCCGTCGGAGACGGAGATGGTGCCGAACTCCAGCGGGTAGCCGTCGGCGTCGTGCACGCCCTGCTTGGCCGCCTTGGCGAGCCGGTCAAGTGAGAGATTGCACGGGGTGATCTCGTTCCAGGAGCTGGCCACCCCGATCTGCGGCTTGCGCCAGTCGTCATCGCCCATGCCGACGGCACGCAGCATGCCGCGCGCGGCGGCCCGTTCGATGCCGTCGGTGACGATGTGGCTGTGCGGTTTGCGGTGCTCGCGGCGGGCGGGCTGCGACTGCGTGTCGTTCCCGGCGGCCCGCGGCCCCGCGTCATGTCCGGTTGCACTGGTCATGGAACGAGACTGTACGACGGCCGACCGCCCGCGCCGTGCGTGCCTGGGGATCGATGGCGGCTCCGGGCGACGTCCGTGCCGCCGGACCACAGTGCCGCCGCTCACACCGGTGGACGACACCCGGCCGGTCTTCACCGGATCCGAACACAGCGCGGACCAATCCCGAAACCGTCGCGCGCAAGCTGGCACAGAAGCGGCCGAGCGGGCCGCGTCGACCGGCCACCGGCCGGTCGATCAGTGCGAGACGAGGGAGATCAGCGATGGCTCGAAAAGCGTTCTGGGGCACGGTGGCCGGTGGCGCGGCTGCTGCGGCGGTGGCCGGCGTGATCGCGTTCGCGATGCCGGCCGCCGCCGCGACAAGCGGGCAGGCCGTCGCTGCCGGACAGGCCGTCTCGATCGGAACGTCCACCGCGCCCGACACGGCACTCGTCTGCGATCGGCTCAAGAAGCACGACCAACGACGGCAGGCCGTACTGACCCGGTCGCAGGGTGACGTGAACACCAAGGGGTCCATCGCCAACTTGACCGCCAAGGCGGCCGCCGCAACCACGTCGGGCGATACCGCGCGGGCAAAGCTTTACACCGACAAGGCCGCCCTGCGCTCTGCGCTGGTGGATCCGTTGACGAAGGTGCAGGCGGATCTGGCCACCGTGATCAAGGCCAGTTGCGGCTGACCGGTGCCCTGTCCGGCGCGTGGTGTCGCGGCGGGCGCCAGGTGTGGTCGAGGCTGAGCGGGTGTCAGGACTGAGCGGGGCGGCCCGGCCGGGCGATGCCGACCGAACATCAGCCGGTCCGTCACGGGGTTTGGTTGTCGTCATCGAGGATGAGACGGTGATTGCGGACGTGCTGCTCCGCTACCTCACCGCCGCCGGCTTCGGGGTTCGGCTGTGCGGCACCGGCGAGGCAGGGCTGGCGGCGATCCGGCAGGACCGGCCGGCGGCCGTGGTGCTCGACATCGGCCTGCCGGACATGGACGGGCTCGATCTGTGCCGGCGATTGCGGACGGCGGGGGACTGGACGCCGGTGATCTTCGCCACGGCGCGGGACGAGGACATCGACCGCATCCTCGGCCTGGAGATGGGTGGTGACGACTACCTGGTGAAGCCGTTCAACCCTCGCGAGCTGGTCGCGAGGGTACGGGCGGTGCTGCGCCGGTCTTCCGGCCCGGGTTCGACGGCGGTGCCGGCATTCCAGGCCGGTCGGGTACGGATCGACTCAGCGGAGCGGCGGGTCTGGGTCGATCCCCCCGCCGGAGGTCTGGCCGGCGTCGCAGACGGCATTGCCGGGCCCCGAATGGCAGGGACCGGCGGTAGCCTCGGCGGCGTGGCGGCGGGCTCCCCTCCGCAGGAAATCGAGCTCACCGCCACCGAATTCGACCTGTTGCTCTTTCTTGCCCGGCACCCGGGCCGGGTGTTCGAACGGTCCAGCCTGCTCAGCTCGGTGTGGGGTTACTCCTCCGCGGCGGGTGCCCGCACGGTGGACGTGCACGTGGCCGCCTTGCGGGCCAAGCTCGGCGACGCGAGCCCGATCCGGACCGTCCGCGGTGTCGGTTACTCGGTGGACGCCCGATGACGGCCCGACCCCCGCAGGCCCGCACCAGCTTGGCCGTCCGGATCACTTTGCTGGTCGTTGCGGTGGCGGTGTTGGTCGCCGTCATCGCCAGCGCCGTCGGCTGGTTCGTCGTGCGCCGGACCCTGGTCGACGTCACGACGCAGGCCCTGGCCGATCGGGCAGACGTCATTGCCGCCGAACTGGCCGCCGACCTGGCGTCCTCCGGTGGGGCGCTGTCGGCGGCCACCGCTGCCCTTGCCGCGCAAGGCATCACGGTGATCGGCATCGGCCGGGACGGCGAGTTCTCCGAAGCGAACCGGACCGCCCAGCAGGCGGCCACTCGTGCCGGCGCGCACGGCGCCGTCGGCGGCCGTTCGATCTCCGGCTCCGCGGTGGCCGGCGGGCAGCTGCAACTGATCGAGGCGCGGTCGTCGGCGGCCGGTGGTTTCGCGCTGGTCGCGCCGGCCGATGTGGCGGCCGCTACCCGGCAAGCCTTGGAACGGCGGCTGCTGTGGGCGATCTCCGGCGGTCTGCTCGCCGCGCTGCTGGTGGGGCTGCTGGTCGCCAGGGTGGTGTCGGCACCGCTGCGCCGGACCGCCGGCCTGGCACGTGCAATGGGCCGCGGCGCCCGCGACCTGCGCGCACCGGTGGCCGGTCCACGGGAGGTGGCGGAGGTGTCCGTGGCGGTCAACGAGCTTGCCGACGCCCTGCAGCACAGCGAATCCCGTCAGCGTGAATTCCTGACGTCGGTGTCCCATGAGCTCCGGACCCCGCTGGCCGGCATCAGCGGGCAGGCCCAGGCGCTGGCCGACGAGATGGTCCCAGCGGCCGAGCAGGCGCAGGTCGGCCGCAGCATCATCGGGGAGGCAGCCCGGCTGGAGCGGTTGGTCTCCGACTTGCTGGACCTGGCCCGGCTGGGTGCGGACAGCTTCCGCCTCGATCTGGCACCCACCGACCTCACCGCCCTGATGACCGAGATGGCGCCCATCTGGCAGGTGCGGTGCGACGCGCGGGGAGCGCTGCTGGTGCTGCAACTCCCGCCGGGTCCGCTCTGGGTGACCACCGATGCCCGCCGGGTCAGGCAGGTGCTGGACGGCCTGGCGGAGAACGCCTTACGCCTGCTCGGACCGGGAGCGCCGCTGGTGCTGCACGTCGGTGTCGAGGATCGGTGGGCCGTCCTGCAGGTCCGGGACGGGGGGCCGGGCCTGCAGGTGGAGGACTACCCGGTCGCGTTCGACCAGGGCGTGCTGCACCAGCGGTACCGCGGACGCCGGCCGACCGGTGCCGGCCTCGGACTGCCGCTGGCCCGCGGCCTGGTCGACCGGCTCGGTGGCACCATCCTCGCCTCACCCGCGCGGGAAGGCGGGCTGGCCATCACGGTCCGGCTGCCGTTGGGCGGCTGACCGCGACCCCACCATGGTCCTGGCGGTCATTCTCCGGATACCCGACGCACTGCCGGCGAAAACACCCAAAGGGGTTGGGCCGATCACTCGGCGCTGTTTTCGCATCGTCCCCGTGCCCGCGACGCCGCCGCCGCCGCCAACGAGCGAGCACGGTGCGGAAACAGCCTGACGGAGCGAAAGGCCCTACCGCGCATGCTGTTCCTGCACCGGCGTGGGATCGAGCGATCGTTCTAATGTTTGTCCGATGTCGGTTCCCACCACCCGCGGTTGTAGACGTTCCCGTGCGCGCACCCTGGTCATGGCAATGCTGACCCTTGCCGCCGCCGTGGTGGTCCCGGTGCTGGCGGCGCCGGCCGCAGAGGCCGCGGGACTGCCTGGCGGTTTCAAGAGCGTCGGATACCTACCGTCCTGGGCAGGCTCGGTGAACGCTGTGCAGTACAGCAAGCTCACCCACATCAACTATGCGTTCGTGCTGCCCCGGGCCGACGGAACGCTGGGTGCCGTCGAGAACCCCGCCAAACTGCGGAGTCTGGTCTCCCTGGCGCACGCCAGCGGGGTGAAGGTTCTGGTCTCGATCGGTGGTTGGAACGGTGGTGACGACTCCGCCTTCGAGACCCTGGCAGCCTCCTCCAACGGTCGCACGACGTTCGTCGACAGCCTGCTGGCGGTGGTGTCCCGGTACAACCTCGACGGCGTCGACATCGACTGGGAATACCCGAATCCCGGAACCTCCGGTGATCGCTTCCGGCTGCTGATGGCCCAGCTGAGCAGCGCCCTGCACGGTCGGGGAAAGTTGCTGACGGCCGCTGTGATGTCCGGCGGGTACACCGCCACGGGCATCCAACCCGCGGTGTTCGGCTACGTCGACTTCCTCAACATCATGTTGTACGACGGCGGAGCGCCGCACGCGAACTACACCTGGACCATCGACAACGTCAACGAGTGGAAATCGCGCGGGCTACCGGCCGCGAAGGCGGTTGTCGGCGTGCCGTTCTACAGCCGGCCGAACTACTACTCTTTTGCCCAGTTGGTTGCCAGGGATCCGGCCAACGCGAACCGCGACTGCGCCACCGTCAACGGGGGGCAGCAGTGCTACAACGGCCTCCTGACGATTCGGCGAAAGACAGAGTGGGCCACGGCAAATGCCGGCGGGATCATGAACTGGGAGCTGTCCCAGGACAGCACCGGAGCGACCTCGCTGGTCAGTGCCATCGCCGCCACGGCCATGGCGGCCACGGTCGCCGGGCGAACCGGCACGATCGTGGGCGTCGGCAGCGGCAGATGCATGGATGTCTACTGGGGTCGGACGGCCAACGGCACCCCCATCCAGCTGTACGACTGCAACGGCACGGCAGCGCAGCGATGGACTGTCGCGACCGACGGGACCGTGCGCGCACTCGGCAAGTGCCTGGACGTCACGGCCGGCGGGCGTGTCAACGGGACGAAAGTCCAGCTGTGGGGCTGCGGCGTCGGTAACGCCAACCAGCAGTGGCGTGGCCAGGCCGACGGCACCCTTGTCAACCCGCAGTCCGGAAGGTGCCTGGATGCGGCCGCATATGGCACCGCCAACGCGACCCGCCTGCAAATCTGGGACTGCCGCGCCACCAGTAACCAGCGCTGGCGACTGCCCTGATCCGAACTGCGGTCCGGTGCGCCCAGCGCGACCGGTCGACCTGATCTGAACCGGTCGCACCGGCCGCCCGACCCGGAGCGGGTGCGCATGTCGGGACTTCGGGCTCTGCCGCCGATCAGCTCACGCGAGCAACGTTGTCCTTACGACAAGGCACGAGATCGAGGGGCAGGCACCGTGAACGCTGTTGCCGACCGAGCATTCCGATTGCTGTATCCGGTGGATCGCTGGATGTATCGCGGCGGCCACCCGAATGCGCTGGCGCGCGCGCTGAACCGGATCGGCGCGCTGCAGTACGCCAAGGGCGTGATGTCCCCCAGCTACGCGGTGACGATGCACGTGAAGGGACGCAGCTCCGGCCGGATCATCAGCTTCCCGCTGGTGCTGGTCGAGCGGGACGGTGCCGAGTATCTGGTATCGATGCTGGGCAACGACGTGAACTGGGTTCGCAACCTGCGCGCGGCAGACGGCAGGGCGGTGCTGGAACGGGGCACCAGCAGGGACGTCGTACTGACCCAAGTCGATGTCGCACTCCGTGCGCCGATTCTGCACGACTACCTGGCGGTCGCGCCCGGCGCGAGAGCGCACGTACCCATCGACTGGCGGGCACCGGTCGCGGAGTTCGAACGCATCGCTGATCGCTATCCCGTGTTCGAGGTGCGGCCTGCCACCTGATCACTCGGCCGGCCAGCAGTCAGCCAGTGCCCGCGTGACGGCCTAGCATGGGCAGCAGGTTCTGCTGTCCGTCGGCCTCGGGATCGGTGTGCTCGTCGCCACCCTGGGCGGCTTCGACGAGGTGGTGTCCGACCTGGTCCGGCAGACGGCGGGTACGCCGTAGACGGTCGACCGCTCCGGCTCGTCTGTCACGGTGCGGGCGAACCTTGCGGACACCGACTGGTGGGCACTGTTACAACGACAGGGCCTGGAGAGGTGGTAAGCGACGACGGTCACCGCGGTTGGGCCGAACACGGTCGTCCGGTCGGGCAGCGGGCACAATGTCACCTGGGCGGCTGGTCCGGACGGTCGGCTGACACCTGTTGCCGGTGGCCAGATCTCAAATTTGGATGGCAGGGTATGGGCGGCGGGCTCCGAACAGATCTGGGCGCTGGGGCCTGCTAGAAACAGCAAGGTCGTCGACTACCGTCTCGACTCCGCACGGCTGCAGGGCCTGCGCGGAGAAGCTAGATTGGGCGGGGGTGGTCCACCGCATTGGACACCCGATCGCGGATCGGGCTCTGGGGTCGCGGCCGTGGCCGACACCGACGCCGCGGCGACCGCGATCGTCCTGCTGCTGCGCTGAGCGGAGAATTAGCCCAGCGGCGCGTCGAATGGCACGTCGGCAGCACGACCACTACCTCACTGTTCATGCGAAACCTAAGTGGTCTCGCCGGTAAGTTCGTCGGGGGTTCAGGTCCAGGGGGTGGGGTCGCCGAGGTATAGCCCGCAGGCGGTGTCGAGAGCGTCTTCGGGCAGGCCGGCGAGGTCGCCGGTGGGCAGCATGGAGACTTCGTAGCCGTCTTTGCTGGCGAGGTAGATCGCGAAGCCCCAGCGGGCGGCTGACCCGCCGTAGCGCAGCCGCATCAACGGGAGGGTGTCACCGTCGGGTAGGCGTCCGGTGACGTAGGCGCAGGTACCGCGGAACTTGACGTCGATCCCGGCAAGTTGTGGCCATCGTTCCCGGGTCCGGCCGGATAGCCGCTGTTGCAGGGGACGTTTTCGTTGACTCGGGTGGGGCGGCCATGGGTAGTGATGGTGCCGCATCCGGTGTGTCGTTGACCAGAACTGATCGTGTGACCGATGAGGCTGGAGTGACTATTGGGACGGCCTACATGGAGAGCGCCGATGTCACCGCTTGCCCGGAACACGATTGTGCTGACCGAAACCCAACAGCAGGATACGGGAGCGGCGAAGCTCCGCGATGTTGATGGCCCAGGACTCGTCGAAGGTGATGTCGAAGGCGTCAGGGTGCTACTCGCGGGCCACCATATCCGCGAACACGATGATGTTGTCGAGATAGTTGCCCGTTGTCCGGTCGAACTCGCCGCCGCAGGTGACGAGCCTCAACGCCGGGTGGTCGGTGTTCGCGTAAACGGCATTAGTCGGAAACCGGTCCTTCGAATACTGGCCTTGCAGAACGACCCTAAAGAGCAGGCCGCTGCCGTCCTCGCGGGTGATTGCGATGGTGTCACCCAGCTTCACGTTGCCGAGATCGTAGAAACTCCCGTGCTCGCCGGCCCAATCCACATGGCCCACGATGACGGCAGGGCCCACCTCACCGGGACTTGGCGCGCCGGTGAACCAGCCCAGTGAGGCGGCATCGGGTGGTACCTGCATCGTGCCGTCGTCCTGCAGGCCGAGGTCGAGTAGACGGCTCGAATCAACTCCGATCGCGGGTATCCGAATGCGAACCGGCCTGGATCGGCTGAACGCCAGGCCTGTCGATGCGGCGGGCGACTTGGTCGCCGACGCGCTAGTAAGAGCCGCGCTCGCGAAGGCAGAAGCCGAGGACGCGGGTGGAACGGGCTTGGGCTTGTCGACCAGGGCCGGGACCGGCACGGACGCGGAGACGCGGGCGGGGCGCTCGGTGCCGATCGCCGGCTGAGATGCGGATAATGACGTCCCTGCGTCGGCCTCGTGCACGGTGCTGCTGACCGTCGCGAGGGTCCCTGCTGGGGAACAGCCGCACAGCGCGGCGGACAGCGCCAGCGTCGCGACGAGCGAGACTGCGGCTTTCACCCGCCGGTCACCGACCCGACTGCGGACAACGTTCCAACCGCAAGGGCGGCGGGACCACGCTGACCTCAACCGCGGATGCTGCTTCCATCGCCGGTGTCCAACGATCCGATCGGGACTCGAGGCACCTGAGCAGCTGCGGTGCCAGCAGCGGCACGAGCGGCAGCTTCGGCGGCCGCTGCCTGCGCCGCAGCAGCTTCGGCCGCGGCCTGTGCTTCGGCGGCTGCCCTCGCTGCAGCCTCTGCGGCCGTGTCAGCGGTTGTCGCCGTACTGGTGGCCGTGACCTCGTTGGACTGGGGGGCGATCGATCCGGAACTGGAGGTCGGCGTACCCGAAGTCGGCGTACCCGAAGTCGGCGTACCCGAAGTCGGCGTACCCGAAGTCGGCGTACCCGAAGTCGGCGTACCCGAAGTCGGCGTACCCGAAGTCGACGTACCCGAAGTCGACGTACCCGAAGTCGACGTACCCGAAGTCGACGTACCCGAAGTCGACGTACCCGAAGTCGACGTACCCGAAGTCGGGGGAGCAATATCGCAGCCCGGCTGGGAGATTGTGTTGGAGTCCAACGTGACCGCGCCATCGCTGGCCAGCAGGCGACCCTGGATGGTGGCTCCCGTGGTCGCGGTGATCGAGGTCTGCGCCATGATCGTTCCAACGAAGCTGGTCGCGGTGCCCAGGGTTGCCGAGCTGCCGACCTGCCAGAACACGTTGCAGGCTTGAGCCCCGTTGGTCAGCACGACCGAACTGGACGACGCTGTGATCAGTGTGGAATCGGTCTGGAATACCCACACCCCGTCGTTCTGGCCGGCCCCATCGAGCGTTACCGATCCAGTGAGCCCCAATGCCGAATCAGTTCCGTAAACCCCTGCAACCAAGGTTTGTCCGCCGAGTTCAGTCCCGCTGTCGGCATCCCTGGCCTGACCTGCGGCGTTGTTGTAGGCAGTCACAAGATCGATCTTCGCCTGGTTCGAGGTGGCATCCGCTTGGTGATAGGAGCCGGTCAAGGTGATGCTTCCTTGACCTGTGATGGAAGGGGTGGGATCTGTACCCACGTCCCCGCTGATCGTCGTCGGCCCTGTGTTAGTAATTCCAGAGCCGGCCAACACGGCGAAGTTCGCGGCGGTAGCGAGCGGCACGGCGGTGGCAATCGCACCCGCGGTGCCCGCGGTGGTCACCAACAACCCCCCGCCAACGGCGCACGCGACAAGCAACCCCGTCGTCGCACGGAATACTCTCGATCTCAATGGCCGATGGCCCGTGATATCGGTCGACCTCATATGTGAACTCCTGTCTCCGACAACTAGTGTCGAATTCGTGCGACCGGTAGCACGCGCGGCATCACTCGGGAAACAAAGGGGTGTGCCCGGGCAGTTAACCATGCATTGTGTAGGCAGCACGCGCTAAAGGTGACCACGTCAGGGTGAAAGGCTTTTCACGCAGAGTTACCACTCCGGCCCGCGCTTCACCCTTTGGCGGTCCGCCAGGAGCAAACAGCCTGAGCGTCGCGGCAAAGTACTGGTCTCGACCCTGCAGACATGTGAATGGGGTGCAGCCATATAGGCCAATCGAGTCGAAGCGTCCAAGGTCCTTTTGTTGGCCGGGTCACACTGGTCCAGCCCAACCCGTCAAGGCCCCCCCCCACGTGGCGGCCGTCGATTCGCAACTCCTGACTGTCTGCAGAAACGAACGATCAAGGCAGTGCGGGTCCCGTACCCGCTCATCTCATGCTTCGGCGCCGTGCCGACGGGTTCGGTCGAGGGGCGGTTTGCTGGCCGGAGTTAGGCCCGATGAGGTTTGCGCCAAGTTCGCGGTGGAGGCGTTCGAACGATGGTCAGCATCGCGTTCCCGCCGGATCGGCCCGACCTGGCCGTGTGGGCGAACACCATCGAGACGGGACAGCGGTTGTCATGGGTGGCCGCCGTGGCCGGCACCGACGCCGCTGCAACGGTGATCGTCCTGTTGCTCCGCTGAGCGGACGATTTCCCCAGCGGCGCGTCGGGATGGCACTGTCGGCAGCATGAGCAGCGCAGGGACCCCGATGAGGCGGTGGCGTGCGGCCGCCGCGACCGTGATCGCCTTGTGCGCCGTGCTGATTCACGCGTCGGCGGCTGACGCCGAGACAGCGGCGCAACAGGTGGTCGACCGAGCTGTCGTTGCTGCCGCGGACGCTGGCATCGAGCAGAGCGTGTCGGTGGTGGATCGGACCACAGGCGATCGGGTGGCCGGCAGCGGCGGTGCGAGGCAGTACATCTCGGAGGTCGATCGTCAAGCTGTTCACCGTGGCCTACTACGAACACCAGGCCGACGGACAGATTGATGACGATCAGGCGGCGAGCCTGCGCTCGATGATCATCAATTCCGACGACGGGATCGAGTCGTCGCGGTGGAACACCGACATCGTGCCAACGGTCGCCGCGCGATATGGGTTGCGGGGCACCGCAAATGGCCCAAGAACCGGCCCGCACGCCTGGGGCTGGGAGCTGATCACCGCCGATGACGAGGCCGACTTCTTGTACGCCATGTCGAACGACCCAGAGGTGGCCCGCTGTTGATGCCGGCGATGGCCGACGTCGCCCCGACCGGCGCCGACGGCTTCGACCTGCTGGACACAGTGCGCAGCGAAATTCTTACCGCCTTCGGCAGCCTGCTCGACCTCAGCAGTTGATCGGTCGCCGGTGGGATTGTCGACAACAACGGTGGAATCGCCAGCGTCGAGAAAATCAACGCTGGCCGAGAACCTCGAGCGCGACCCACAACTCACTCCGGGTTCCGGGAGCATCCAGGCTCCGACCGAGCAGTTGCTCTGCCGTCCTGATGCGATGCCGCAGGGTGTGCCGGTGGACGCCGAGCGCCGCGGCCGACGGCTCCCACTGGCCATGATGGGCCAGCCAGGTCCGCAGCGACGCGATGAGATCGCCGCGACCGACGAGGTCGTGCTCGAGCAACGGTTGCAGCAATGACTCCGCGAATGCCAGAGCCCTTTCCCGGCCAAGCATCCCGGTGATCCCCGGCATCGAGATGTCGGCGAATCGGGTCACCGGTGCGCGGTGCATGCGGCCGAATTCCGCCGCCTGCCGTGCCTGTCGGTGGGCGGCAGCCACCTCGTCGTATCCCGACGGCGCCGATACTCCGACAACGACGTCCGACAGTGCGGCCAGCCGCTCGGCGTATTCCAATGCGGCCGCGGCCGGGCCACCCAGCAGGCCGACGAGGGCGCCGTCCAGCTCAGCCGCGAGCATCGGTCCGGAATATCCCACTGCAGGGTCATCCGGCACGCCGGCAAATCCGGCGGCGGAATCGTTCTGCCGCACAGCGACCAGCACTGTCACCGGCCCAGCCGGCAGTTCCGGAGCCACCTCACCGGCGACCTCGGCAGCCAGATCGCGCCGCCCCGCCAACACCAGTCGCAGAACCGCGGAAGCGAGCCTGCCGACCGAGGTCCGGGCACTCCGGTTCTGCTCCAGCATGATCGTCAGCAGCATCACGGCGGCGTTCACCAGATGCCGTTGTGCCGCGGTCGGCGCAGTCGGCCGGCCCACAGCCAGGAACGCGCGGCCGCGTGGGCCGGCGCCGATCGACTGCAGGCTGACACTGTCCGCGCCGATCGGGAACGCCGAGCTCACCGGGCCGCGATGAGCGGCCAGCACGGCCAGTTCCGAGGCCAACGGTGCCGGGAGCCCGGTCGGCGCGTCCGGAGAGGCGGCCATCACCCGACCGTCCCGGTCCAGCAGCACCACCCACCCGGCGACCTGCCGGCCCAGTTGACGCACCAGTTGATCCGGGCCGGATGGGGACAGCGCGGCTCTGGTCAGCGCCTGCTGCGCGGTGAAGGTTTTCGTCACCGCGGCGTAGTCGTCCGCGGCGAGGGCCTGGGACACTGCCCTGCTGATGGCGATGAACGGCGTCCCGTGCGGGACTTCGATCAGCGCCAACCCGTAACGCTGCGCTGCCGAGACGAGATCGGCGGGGACGGCATCGTGGCTGAGTCCGGTCCCGAAGCCGAGCCCGACGACCGACGCGTCGATCAACCGGCGGACGTACAACTCAGCCGGGCCGGACCCCGACTCAGCCGGCTCCGGTGTCCCCACGGCTGCGGCAGCCGCCAATCCGGTGGTGAGGAGCAACTCGCCGCCGGTGAGGAACGGTGTCGGGTCGGCCAGTTCACTGACATGCACCCAGGTGATGGGCCGATCCGAGGCGCCGACGGCACGCTGCGACAAGCCCAACTCGGACGTAGAAAGCAGGTTCCGGATGGTCAAAGGCATGTGATCACCCGGCTGATCCGCTCGCGGCTCAAGCCGCTCACTGTTGGCCAAGGTGCCACTATGTTCATCTTGAGCATCGTAACGCGCCAGTTCTGCCATTCCACCTGACGCCAAGATCAGCAAGGCTGATGCCCTACCGCCGAGAGGAACCGCACCCATGACCGTTGCGATGCAGGATCTGGTTCAGGAACGCCGTCTGGTCACCGAGTTGCCCGGGCCGCGCAGCCGGGAACTGTTCGCGCGACGTCAGGCGGCCGTTTCCAGTGGCGTCGGCACCACGTTCCCGGTGTTCATCGAGCGTGCGGGCGGCGGTGTCCTGGTGGATGTCGACGGCAACTCGCTGATCGACCTGGGATCGGGGATTGCCGTCGTCAGCGTCGGCAACTCCGCGCCGCACGTCGTCGACGCCGTGACCGATCAGGTCCGCGCCTTCACCCACACCTGTTTCATGGTCACCCCGTACGAGGGTTACGTGGAGGTCTGCGAGCAACTCGCCGCCGTCACTCCCGGGAACCATGCGAAGAAGTCGGCGCTGTTCAACTCCGGCTCCGAAGCCGTCGAGAACGCCGTCAAGGTCGCCCGGCACGCCACGGGCCGGACCGCCGTCGTGGTATTCGACCACGCCTATCACGGCCGGACCAATCTCACGATGGCGCTGACGGCGAAGAACATGCCGTACAAGGACGGCTTCGGCCCGTTCGCCCCCGAGGTCTACCGGGTGCCGATGTCCTACCCCTACCGGGACGGCGACGTCACCGGCGCGCAGGCGGCGCAGCGGGCGATCGACATCATCACCGCCCAGGTCGGCGCCTCCCGCGTTGCCGCTGTCCTGATCGAGCCGATCCAGGGCGAGGGCGGCTTCATCGTTCCCGCCGAGGGCTTCCTGCCGGCGATCGCTTCGTGGTGCGCCGCCAACGGTGCGTTGCTCATCGCCGATGAGATCCAGACCGGCTTCTGCCGGACCGGGGCATGGTTCGCCTCCGATCACGAAGGTGTCGTGCCCGACCTGATCACCACCGCCAAGGGCATTGCAGGTGGGCTGCCGCTCGCCGCGGTGACCGGCCGGGCGGAACTGATGGATGCCGTGCACACCGGTGGCCTGGGCGGCACGTACGGCGGAAACCCGATCGCCTGCGCCGCCGCGCTCGGCGCGATCCGCACCATGCGTGAACTCGACCTCGCCGGCGCCGCAAGGGAGATCGAGACAACGATGACGCAGCGGTTCCGTTCCATGCAGGCCCGGCACGACGTCATCGGCGACATCCGCGGGCGCGGCGCGATGATCGCGATGGAACTGGTCAGGCCCGGCACCAGCGAGCCGAATCCGGCGCTGGCGGGCGCGATCGCCAAGGCATGCCACGCACAGGGTGTCGTCGTGCTGACCGCGGGTACCCATGGCAACGTGCTGCGTTTCCTGCCGCCGCTGGTGATCCCGCAGGAGTTGCTGCGCGAGGGGCTTGACGTCCTCGAGCAGGTTCTCGACGCCCAGGCCGCGGCCTGACCCTGCCTGCCTGTGGGCCTGGAACTGTCAGCCTGGAACTGTGCCGGCGCCGTCGACTGGCGGGCCGAAAGCTGTGATGAGACGCGACATATCGAGAGGAAGAGCCCGATGAGTGTGACGGACGAGCAAATTTCGCGGGTGCTGAACGCGGTTCCGAAGGGACTGCTGATCGGCGGCAAGTGGATCACCACCGAGAAGACCGTGCCGGTGGAGGATCCATCGACCGGCAGGGTGCTGGCAAGCGTCGCCGATGCGTCGCCGGATCAGGGCATCGAAGCGCTGGACGCCGCGGTTGCCGCCGGCCCCGGCTGGGCAGCGACCGATCCGCGCGGGCGCGGCGACATCCTGCGCAGGGCCTTCGAATTGCTGACCGAACGGGCGGAGGACATTGCCCTGCTGATGACCCTGGAGATGGGTAAACCGCTGGCCGAGGCCCGCGGTGAGGTCACCTACGGGGCGGAGTTCTTCCGCTGGTTCTCCGAGGAGGCCGTTCGCATTGCCGGTCGCTACTCGGTCGCACCCAGCGGCGGCACCAGACTGCTCACCATGAAACAGCCCGTCGGACCGGTGTACGCGATCACGCCGTGGAACTTCCCGCTCGCGATGGGCACCCGCAAGATCGGTCCCGCCCTCGCCGCCGGATGCACCGTGGTGATCAAACCGGCGGCCCAGACCCCGCTCACCACACTGGCTCTGGCCGCTGTGCTGATCGAGGCAGGACTTCCCGACGGCGTGTTGAACGTCATCACCACCGCGTCGTCCGGCGCGGTGTCCGCACCCATCATCGCTGATCCGCGGCTGCGCAAATTGACCTTCACCGGCTCCACCGCCGTCGGTCAGAAGCTGATCGAGCAGTCCGCCCAGCAGGTTCTGAAGGTCTCGATGGAACTGGGTGGCAACGCCCCGTTCCTGGTCTTCCAGGACGCGGATCTTAACAAGGCCGTTGACGGCGCGATGCTGGCGAAGATGCGCAACATCGGCGAAGCCTGCACTGCCGCAAACCGCTTTCTGGTGCACGAGTCCGTCGCTGAGGAATTCTCGCAGCGGCTCGCACAGCGGATGGGCGCGATGACAATCGGCCGCGGAATCGTCGACGGCGTGACGGTCGGCCCGCTGGTCGACTCCAACGCGGTCGACAAGGTGACCGAGCTGGTCGCCGACGCGGTCGACAAGGGCGCGACGGTCCTCACCGGCGGCGCCGCGATCGACGGTCCCGGCTACTTCTACCCGCCGACGGTGCTCACCGGTGTCCCCACCACAGCGAAGGTGTTCCGGGAGGAGATCTTCGGGCCGGTGGCGCCGGTCATCACCTTTGCCACCGATGACGAGGGCGTAGCACAAGCGAACGACACCGAATTCGGGCTGGTGGCCTACGCGTTCACCGAAAACCTGACCCGTGCGCTGACCGTCGCAGAACGCCTGGAGACGGGGATGGTCGGCATCAACCAGGGCATCGTGTCGAACCCGTCCGCACCGTTCGGCGGCGTGAAAGCGTCCGGGCTCGGCCGTGAGGGCGGCGTCGAGGGCATCGAGGAGTACCTGGAGACGAAGTACGTCGGCATCAAGCTCTGAGCCTGCCGCAAGATCTGGGCAAACAGCACCCTCGCCATCGACCGCCGATGGCCGTCTTGGTAGCGTTCCGATATGCATTGGACGACACAGAGTCAGGTCCGGATGTCCCCGGCCTGACATCAACGCGGCCGTCGCCGGATGCGTCAGTCCTGCTCGGCCGGGAGGGAGTAAGAACTCAGATGAACGGACCTGACATGCGCCCCGCGACGACGACGGACGCGGGAGTACCGGTGGCCAGTGACGAGCATTCGTTGTCTCTGGGCCCGGACGGGCCTCTGCTGCTGCAGGATCACTACCTGTTGGAGCAGATGGCGAATTTCAACCGTGAGCGAATCCCCGAACGTCAACCGCATGCCAAGGGCGGCGGTGCTTTCGGAGTCTTCCAGGTGACCCAGGACGTCAGTCAATTCACCCGGGCGGCGGTGTTCCAGCCGGGCACCAGCACCGAAATGGTGGCTCGCTTTTCGACAGTCGCCGGTGAGCGGGGTAGCCCCGACACCTGGCGTGACCCTCGTGGTTTCTCGCTGAAGTTCTACACCACAGAGGGCAACCTGGATCTGGTTTGTAACAACACTCCGGTCTTCTTCATGCGCGATCCGATGAAATTCCAGCATTTCATCCGCTCGCAGAAGCGCCGTGCGGCCAACAACCTGCGCGACAACGATATGCAGTGGGACTTCTGGACCCTGAGCCCGGAATCCGCGCACCAGGTGACCTGGCTGATGGGTGACCGGGGGATCCCCCGGACCTGGCGGCACATGAATGGCTATTCGAGCCACACCTACATGTGGATCAACGCCGACGGCGAGAAGTACTGGGTCAAGTATCACTTCAAGACCGACCAGGGCATCGAATTCTTCACCCAGGACGAGGGCGACCAGATGGCCGCGGTCGACACCGACTATCACCAGCGGGACCTCTATGAACACATCGAGGCCGGGAAGTTCCCCAGTTGGACACTCAAGATGCAGATCATGCCGTTCGAGGATGCCAAGACCTACAGATTCAACCCGTTCGATCTGACCAAGGTTTGGCCGCACAGCGACTACCCATTGCACGAGGTGGGCCGGATGACGCTGAATCGCAATGTCATCGACTACCACTCGCAGATCGAGCAGCTGGCGTTCGAACCCAACAACCTTGTCGCCGGCACCGGTCTGTCCCCCGACAAGATGCTGCTCGCCCGCGGTTTCTCCTACTCCGATGCGCATCGCGCCCGGCTCGGCGTCAACTACCGGCAAATTCCGGTCAATGCACCCAAAGCGCCGGTGCACAGTTACTCCAAGGACGGCGCCATGCGGATCATGCCGGCCATCGACCCGGTGTACGCACCCAATTCCTACGGCGGCCCGGTCGCCGACCCCGCGCTCAACGACGACGGCGGGACCTGGTCCGCTGACGGCGACATGGTGCGCAGCGCCTACACCCTGCGCCCGCAGGACGACGACTGGGGACAGGCGGGCACCATGGTCCGTGACGTGCTGGACGACGCGGCGCGCGGACGCCTTGTCACCAACATCGTGGGCCACCTGCTGAACGGGGTCAGCGAGCCGGTCCTGCTCCGCTGCTTCGAGTACTGGCGCAACGTCGACAAGAGCGTGGGCGACCAGATCGAGCGAGGCGTCCGCGACAAGCAGAACGAAACAGACCCCAAGAAGAACCAGCAAGCCAATCCAGCGCGAGCAAGCATGCAGGCCAAAGCCTGAGGACGCCCCGGGGAACCACCAGTACCGTTGATCAGGTGACTGTTGCCCCCTCCCCGGCCGTCGGGCTCGACCATCGATTCGCGGCTGAATTGCCCGAACTGTCAATTTCCTGGGGTGCCGCAGAGGTTCTCGAGCCGCGGCTGTTGGCGCTGAACGAGCCGCTCGCGGCGGAACTGGGTCTGGATCCGGTTTGGCTGCGAGGTCCTGACGGCGCCCGGTTCCTGGTCGGACTGCTGCAGCCCGACGGCACCACTCCGGTGGCGCAGGCCTACGCGGGTCATCAGTTCGGCTTCTACTCACCGCGGCTCGGTGACGGCCGCGCCCTGCTGCTGGGTGAGCTCGTCACCCCAGCGGGTGTGCTCCGCGATCTGCACCTCAAGGGCTCCGGGCGCACACCGTTCGCCCGTGGCGGCGACGGTTTCGCCGCCGTCGGGCCGATGCTGCGTGAATACGTCATCAGCGAGGCGATGCACGCCCTCGGGATCCCCACCACCCGCTCGCTGGCCGTGGTGGCCACCGGCCGTCAGGTGCAGCGCGAAACCTCACTTCCCGGTGCCGTTCTGGCCCGTGTCGCAAGCAGCCATCTGCGCGTCGGCAGCTTTCAGTACGCACGGGCAACCGGCGAGGTAGACCTGCTTCGCCGACTCGCGGACCACGCGATCAGCCGTCACTACCCCGCAGCCGCTGACGCCGACAACCGCTACCTCGCGCTGTTCGGTCGGGTGGTCGCCGCCCAGGCATCGCTGGTGGCGCAGTGGATGCTCGTCGGTTTCGTGCACGGTGTGATGAACACGGACAACATGACGATCTCCGGCGAGACCATCGACTACGGACCCTGCGCGTTCTTGGATGCCTTCGACCCGGCCACCGTCTACAGCTCCATCGATACCGGAGGCCGGTACGCGTTCGGCAACCAGCCCGCGGTGGCGCAATGGAACCTCGCCCGGCTCGCCGAGGCTTTGTTGCCGCTGTTCGATGCGGATCCGGACACGGCGATCACCCTGGCCACCGACGCCTTGGGCGCTTTCGGCCAGCAGTACAGCGGCGCGTGGTCGGCCGGCATGGAGGCGAAACTGGGCCTCCCGTCGGGATCGCACGAGTCGGTCGCGAAGCCCCTCGTCGACGAACTGCTGACCCTCATGACGCAGAGCCGGGTCGACCACACGTCGTTCTACCGGCGCCTGGCCGTCGCCGCCCGCGGTAGTGCCGAGCCGGCCCGCGAGCTGTTTGTGGACCTCGCCGGGATCGACTCCTGGATCAAGCGGTGGCGGGCCATGGACCCCGACGCGGACGCGATGGACCGGGTGAACCCGATCTACATCCCGCGCAACCACCTTGTCGAGGAAGCGTTGGATGCGGCCACCGGCGGCGACCTTGCGCCACTGAACCGGCTGCTTGCCGCGGTCAGTGCCCCTTATGAAGGGCGTGCCGGGATGGAGCTCTACGCAGCCCTCGCGCCGCAGGATTTCGGGGCGTACCAGACGTTCTGCGGCACGTGACGCTGCCGCAGGCCGCAGGCCATGGGTAATCCGCTCGTTCCGGGCCCTGCAAACCGCAGGAACACCGTTCACGGCCAGAGACCCCCAGGCGGCACTATCGAGGTACCGCCGGTGCGCATGACCGCCGGGTCGGTCACCCGGCGTCAGCACTTCGAGCCAACAGGATGGGCAGGGACCGGTGACCCCACGCGGTGACACGCCGACGAAGACGTGCGCGGTGTGTGGCCGAACGATCAACTGGCGAAAGAAGTGGGCTCGGAACTGGGCCGAGGTCAAATACTGCAGCGATGCCTGCCGCCGGCGAGCCAAGGGCGATGCGACCAGCACGCTCGATGCACACCTCGACCAGGCCCTGACACGGTTGCTTGCCGAGCTCGGCGCCGGCAAGACCGTGTGCCCGAGCGACGTGGCCAGGGCCGTTGGAGCCGAGCAGTGGAGGGATTTGATGGAACCTGCCCGGGCCGCCGCTCGTCGCGCGGTGGCCCGGGGTGCCGCCGAGATCACTCAACGCGGGCAGGTCGTCGACCCGTCGACGGCAAAAGGACCCCTCCAAATTCGCCCCATCGTGCGCTACTGAAGCGCAGCCCGCGGCCCAGCCGTATCCCCCGCCGATCCACTGACCACTTCCGGACCCTCCGCCGCTGCGGGAAGGCCCGCAACTGGCGACTCGAAGGGCGGCGGCGCATGGGACACGTCAGGAGCGGCGAGCGCAGCGGAGTAGCACGGCGCCGCCGAGGCCACGGCAGCGACTCAGTGGCAGCTGGCCCCGGATCCGGCATCCGGTCCGTGACCTGCGGTACCCATCGACGTGCCCTCGCCGACGGCCGTTCCGTCCCCGTCCGCGGCGACGTCAGCCGACGAGCCGCAACGGCCCGGTTGCGCCGGCACATCCAGCGACGGGTTCCGGTCGAAGAATCCGAAGGGCTTGAGCCAGAACGACACCGTGTCCACCGGCATCACCGGCCACTCCTCCGGGCGGGTGATGTGATGGATGCCGAAGACGTACCACAGCACCACATCGGTGTTGACCAGCGACTCGTCGTCCGAGATCCACCTGGTGAGGCCGCCATCGGTCTCACTCTGGGTCGGATACGTTCCCGCGGGCCACTTCTCGTCGTCGTGATGACGGGTCACCCACAACGTGTGACCCATCACCGGCGCCCTGAGGTACTGCGGGGTGGTCGGGTCCATCATGACGGGGAATGCCGCGCCGGGTACCAGCTTGTAGCCGACCGGCGTCCCGAGGCCGTTGAGCTTGCCCGGGTTGATCACCTTCCACGCCCGCTGGGTGTCCCAGTTGAAGTTCCGCGCCGAGCCGGCCTCGGATTCGATCGCTGTCGACTCGGTGACGATGGCCAGCCCGTAGGGATTCTCCGGCCCCAGCGGTGCGGCCTTGGAGTCGACCTCCATGACGGTGTTGGTTCTGCCGTCGATGTCCATATCGAGCCGGGCGATCAAGAAATGCTGGTGATACGGGGCATAGGTGCGCTGATCGACCAGCGTCCCGGTCGGTGGCGTCGCCGCGCCCTCGGGGATCGGCGTCGTCACCATGATCCCGGTGGCCCGCACCTCGCATTCGATGTTGCCGTCCTGGTAAAAGCGCCAGTAGACGATGTACTCGTAGTTCGCGACGGTCGCATGGATGGACACGACCATCCGCCGCGCACGACGTACCTCCGCGCGTCCATTGATGGAATCGATGTGCTTCCAGAGGATCGCGTTGTCCTCCTCGTGCAGACAGATGGCGTTCGCGATCGTCGACGGCTCCCCGAGACTGTCGGGCAGAACGGCGTCGACATAACGGATCTCGCCGAGGCAATCACAGCCCAGCGCCAGTGAGGTGGTCATGTAGCCCAGTCCCCACTCGCCGATGTCGTAGGCGGTGCGGCGGTAATGGTCGAAGCCGGGGTCCCGGTAGGGAACGATCATCTCGGCGAACGACATGCGGTACGCGATATCCCGCTCCGTGCCGTGATCGTCATACTTCACCTGGTGGATCACCGGGCCTTCGCGATAGTTGAACGCGAGCCGGAAGGACCAGTTCTGCCACCGGATGACGTTCCCGTCCACCTCGAACGAGGGACCGTCGGGCTGGGTGATCTCCAGCGGCTTGATGTCGGTGCGGAGGGTCTGTCCCGGCACCAGATCGGGTTCGTACTCACCCATCACCGGTGCGGGGGAGGCGATGTCGTCGTTCCGGTCGATCTCGAGCAGTTCCATGGTGTTCATGTCGACGATCAGCTTCATGCCGGAAACCGGGTTGGCGTAGGGGTTCCCGGTGGGGCTGGAGCGCAACCAGATATCGGCCCAGCCCAGTCGCCGGTCACGGTAGCGCTCAGGCATGAGGGCCTTGCCGTACGTCCAGACATCGATCAGAACCAGGTCGAGATCGGTGATATTCCGCTCGGCCAGCGCTTCCACCACACGCGGATCGGCCTTCATGGCGACCTCGCAGTCGTGCCATTCGTCGACCGTGAAGTTCGGTGTCACGCCAGGGATGTGGTCGAAGGACAGCACGGCGTCACCTGCCGGACCGTCCTGCGAGAGCGCGACGATCGCCTCGTAGGTCTTGTTGTCGGACCGGTCCCACAGCACCGACAGCGACCGCCGAACGATCGGGTCGCCCGCCCGCCAGGCCAGCACGTCGGACTTGGCAGGCTCGTCGAGCGCGATGGAGGCGAACCGGCGCGTCGAGGTCAGATCCCCGGATGCCCGGAGAGCATCTGTGGTGCGGCGGAACTCCTCGGCGCTGAGCGAGTCGAGCGGATGACGTGACACGAAAACTCCCTGGAACCTCTGGCGGGAACCCCGGCGGAACGGATGCGACCCCGCCACCCGGTATGGGTGGAAACGGCATTCCCGACGGTAACCGGTCGGCAGTGGTTTAGCTGACACTCTGCGCTGCTGGTGTCGATGGGACCCTGCGACCGGCGGGTTGAGCGACGGCCGGCCAGACGATTCGCGGCGCCGGCCACCGATACACGCGGGTTGAAGGCGGCTTGCATGCGGTCCGGCCGGCAGTGATGATCTGGCGTGTGCCTACTCCGGTGAACGTGACCCAGCAGTACGACGCCCCTCCGACAACAGTGTTTGCGCTGTTCAAGGACCCCGACTTCGTGGCGGGACGACTCGCCCACTCCGGCGCCCCGGACGCAACCGTCGTCAGCGTCGACACTTCGCCAGACGGCGTGCGCCTGATCACCCGGCAGTCCATTCCCGCCTCCGTGCTGCCGTCCATGGTGGCATCGATGATGCAGGGCGATCCCGTCACCGAACGGACCGAGGATTGGCACGGTGACGGCGACAGCTACGTCGCCGACTTCTCCCTGGTCGTCAAGGGTGCGCCGGCGGCCATCAGGGGAACCATGACGCTGGCCCCGGCCGGCAACGGGTCGACGCTGGTCATCAATGGCCAGGCCACCGTGCCCATCCCGATGTTCGGTTCGAGAATCGAGGGCGTCATCGCGGAGCAGATCGGCAACCTGCTCTCGCACGAGGAAACCTATACGCGGTCCCACCTGCCCACCGGCTGAGCCATCCGGCCGGCCCACAGCGGTACCTGGGCATGGCAGCATGACCGACCGTGCCTGTCGACGACCCTGTGCCCGACGACCAGCGTCTGGTGCTGACGCTGAGCTGCCCCGACCGCACCGGGATCGTCGCCCGCATTACCACCTTCCTTGCCGACATCGGCGGCTGGATCACCGAGGCGGCCTACCACTCGGACGACGAGTCGGGCAGGTTCTTCACCCGGCAGGAGATCCGCGCCAACTCGATCGGCTTCGGCGCGGCCGAGCTGCGTCGGCAATTCGGCGAGGTCGCCCGCGAGCTGCAGGCGGACAGCTGGCAGGTCAACGACAGCACCGAGCGCAAGTCCGTCGTGCTGCTCGTGTCGAAGCAGGGCCACTGCCTGTACGAGCTGCTCGCCCGGTGGCACTCCGGCGAACTGGCGGCGGAGATCGGTGTGGTGATCGGCGACCATCCCGAGCTGGAACCGGTGGCCCGGCTGTTCGGGCTGCCGTTCCGGCTCATCCCGGTACCCCGCGACGGGCCCGGTAGGGCCGCCGCGTTCGACGCGATCCGCCGCGAGGTCGACCGCCATGCACCGGACGCCATCGTGCTCGCCCGCTACATGCAGGTCATCCCGCCGGAGCTGTGCGCGGCCTGGGACGGCCGGCTGATCAACATCCACCACGGGTTCCTGCCGTCATTCCGTGGCGCGCGTCCATATCACCAGGCCTATTTCCGCGGCGTCAAGATCGTCGGCGCGACGTGCCACTACGTCAGCCCCGAACTCGACGCGGGGCCGATCATCGAGCAGGACGTCATCAGGGTCGACCACGCCGATTCGCCCTCCGACATGGTGCGCCTCGGCCGCGACATCGAGAAGGCCGTTCTGGCCAAAGGTCTGACCTACCACCTGGAGAACCGGGTGCTGCGTGACGGCCTGCGGACCATCGTGTTCCGCTGACCGTCTCACCTGGCCGCCGGAATCACTGCGGCAGCCCGAGCGTTATCAGGCACGAAGTGCCGGTGGTCTTGACGTCATCGATGATGACAGGCCCGATCCGCAAGGTGGACGCTGACACCTGACCGGGCGCGACAATTGTCTGCGACCACACTCGATCCGCGACCACAATCAAACCCGGGCCCACAATCAAGACGGGGCCCACAATCAAGACGGGGCCGACGTTCGAGCCGGGGCCCACCAACGAGCCGGGGGACACTTGACCTGGCACGAGGCACACGAACACCCGTGACGACCACAGGGCGCTGACGAGACAGGCGCACACGAGCAACAGGATGGAACCCATGACCGGCGAACCGGGCGAGCTGTACGAGCTGCACCTGGAGCGCGCCGAGATCGAGCAGTTGGCGGAGCCGGTGCTGATCGTCGCGCTCGACGGGTACATCGACGCGGGCTCCGGGGTGAAGCTCGCCGTCGACCACCTGCTGGCCACGCTCGAACACACCGTGGTGGCCACCTTCGACGTCGACCAGCTCATCGATTACCGCGCCCGGCGGCCCACGCTGACGTACCAATCGAACAAGTTCACCGAATACGCGGAGCCAAAGCTGGTGATCCACCAGCTTGCCGACACCGACGGCACACCGTTCCTGGTGATGACGGGTCCTGAGCCGGACACCCAGTGGGAGCGGTTCGTGGCGGCCGTCGGCCAGATCGTCGATCGGTTCGCGGTACGGCTGACCGTCGGCCTGATGGCTATCCCGATGGGCGTGCCGCACACCCGGCCGACCGGGATGTCGTCGCACGCCACCAGGGAGGGGCTGCTGCCCGAGCAGCAGGACTGGCTCGGCATCATCGCCGTTCCGGGGCACGCCGTGGGACTGCTGGAGTACCGGTTCGGTGAGGCCGGCCGGGACACCATCGGCTTCGCCGCCCACGTCCCGCACTACATCGCACGTTCCGACTACCCGGAAACCGCGCGCACGCTCATCCAGGCGACAGCCGACGCCACCGGCCTGCTGCTGCCGACGGGCGGGCTCGACGCCGCTGCCGCCACGGTCCGCACAGAACTGGCCAAGCAGGTCGAGGACAACACCGAGGTCGCCGAGGTGGTCAAGGCGCTCGAGCAGCAGTACGACGCCTACGTCTCGGCCACCGGGCGTGGCCTGCTCGCACAATCGGCGCCGCTCCCGACGGCCGACGAGCTCGGCGCGCAATTCGAAGCGTTTCTGGCCGACCGCGAGCGGCCCGGCAACTGACGGCGAGGGAGCGCCCCGGCGACTGATCGCCGGCAGGCAGCCGGTGTCCGACCGTTGATCGAGGCGCTCGGCGTAATGTGCGGCTTTGTGGCGAACGAGAACCCGCGGCTGGCGTTGCCGGCGAAGGAGCGGGGCCCCGTTCGTGCCATCGGAACCAGGATTCTCATCGCTCTGATGTGCGTCCTCATCACCACGACCCTGGTCTACGTCGAGCGGTCGGGCTACCGGGACCTGGAAGGCACCGTCAACACCTGGCTCGATGCTCTGTACTACTCGACGGTGACACTGTCCACCACCGGCTACGGCGACATCACGCCGTTCACCCAGTCGGCCAGACTCACCAACATCCTGGTCATCACGCCGCTCCGGTTCCTGTTCCTCATCGTGCTGATCGGGACCACCATCGAGGTGCTGACCGAACGCAGCCGCCAGCAGTTCCGAACCAATCGCTGGAGGAAACGCGTGAAGAAGCACACCGTGGTGATCGGTTATGGCAGTAAGGGCCGTTCCGCGGTATCCGCGCTCATCGATCAGGGCTATCCGGCCGATCACATCGTCGTGGTGGACAGCGACGCCGACAACATCCAGGCCGCAACCGGGGACGGCTGCGTTGCCGTGCTCGGTGACGCACGCCGGCAGGACGTGCTGCGGCAGGCCGCCGTCCCGAATGCCGACCGGGTGATCGTCGCCGCAGACCGGGACGACACCAACGTCCTTGTCACGCTGACCGCCCGTCGCCTCGCGCCGAATGCGATGATCGCCGCCGCCGCGCGTGAGGAACAGAACATCGATATCCTCCGCCAGGGCGGCGCCGACGTCGTCATCCCCACCGCCGAATCCGCGGGCCGGTTGCTCGGCTTGGCGATCATCGCCCCGAACGCCGGTGAGGTCATCGAGGACCTGCTGGAGCCCGTCGCCGGCCTACAGATTTCCGAGCGGCAGGTGAAGCCGGAGGACGTCGGCCTTGCGCCGGCCAGGCTGACCGCGCGCGGTGAGATCGTCCTGACGGTGATCCGCAACGGTGTCTCCCACCGCTTCGACTCGGGCGGGGTCAAGGTTTTTCAGCCCGGCGACCGGATCGTGGTGATCAAGGCGAACGCGGAGAACCCGGACCCGGGCAGCATGCGGTCCCGGCACCGCCGCCCGCCGCCCAACAGCAACGGCGGACTCGACCGGTCGGTACTCCCCCCGCGCGGCTGAGCCGGGCCGGGGCCTTCCACGATCCCCGCCTGCCCGAGCCGCCTACCAGGAGATCTCCCGGCACGAGGTGTGGTCGGTGGGCTCCACCTGCAGGGTGGCGTGATCGATGTGGTGGGCGCTGGCCAGCACCTTGGTGGCCGCGTCCAGCACCACGTGATGGTCGGCATCGGGCGCTGACACCAGGTGCGCCGTCGCGACATTCATACCGGACGTCAATGCCCACAGATGCAGATCGTGCACCTCGACCACACCCGGCACCGCGGCCAGATCCGCCTCCACCGCACCGGGATCGATGCCCTCCGGCGCATGCTGGCCCAGCACCCTGAGCACCGAACGACCCAGACCGACCGCCCTGACCAGGACAAACACGCCGATGATGACGGCCACCACCAGATCCCAGACCGAGGACCCGGTCCAGCGGATCAACAACCCGGCGACCAGAACCCCGACCGAGCCCGCGGCGTCGCCGAGCACCTCCATGTACGCGCCCCTGATGTTGATCGACTTCTTCGCGCCCGCCCGCAGCAGCAGCAGGCCGACCGCGTTCACCGCGAGTCCGATCAACCCGACGACCACCATGGGCGTTGATGACACCTGCGGGTCCCCCCCGATGCGGGTCACCGACCCGACCACGATGAAGATCCCGACCCCGACCATCAGCAGCACCGCGAAACCCGCGGCGAAGACCTCGGCGCGATAACGACCGTACGTCCGTCGCCCCGTCCCGTCCGGCTTGCCGGCCATCCGGGTAGCCACCAGAGATGCGCCGAGGGCCAGTACATCGGTTGCCATGTGCCCGGCGTCGGCGATCACGGCAAGCGACCCGGCGGCCAGGCCGACCACCAGTTCCAGCACGAAGAAGGCGGCCGTCAAGCTGAATGTCACCGCGAGCCGACCCCGGAAGTGCACCGCGGTGTTGGGCGCACCTACCCGCGGTTCTCCGTCACCCAGAGGGGAACCATGGTCGTGGCCGATCATGACGCGCCACCCGTCCAGCTCCGGAGCGTGAGAGCGGTACCGTAGCGCCGGTCAAGGCCGCGGAGCTCCCCGATCGGGGCCGGCATGGCCGTCCTCGCAGTTTCGATCATCGCCCAACCCCGGCACTCATCGGTGGCGACGCTACCAAGGGTCGGCAGTGTGTCCACACCGCGACGAAGCACTGTGTCGATGGCAACTGTTTTGCGTCGGCGCACAATGATGCACGACATGGACCGCGGACACTGCATGATGGTGCCGCGAGAAGCAACAGGAGAGAAGGGTGACGATGTCCGAGCCGGAGGGCGTAGCGGACGCGGCTGCGTCGTCCGATTCCGCCCTTGCCGAGGGAGCCCGTAGGGTCGCCGGCAGTGCCGAGTTCCGCGATGCGTTGCAGTCCGTGGTCGACCTCGCGGTGACGAGCTGCGGCTGCCAGGGGGCCAGTGTGACGCTGGTCCGCGCGGACGGTGGGGTCGAAACCACCGCCAGCTCGGGGGAGCTTGTCGAGCGGGCGGACGCACTGCAGTACACGATCAACGAGGGACCGTGCCTGCGGGCTGCCGAGCAGGGCGGTGTCTACCTGATCGTCGACGCCCGGACGGATCCGCGCTGGCCCCGCTGGGGGCCGGCGGTGGCCGAACTGGGGCTGCGGAGCATTCTGAGCATCCACCTGTTCACCGATCAGCGGGTGCTCGGCGCTCTCAACCTGTATTACCGGTCCAGGGACGATTTTTCCGACGACGAGGTAGAGATCGCGCGGGTGGTCGCCGCGCACGCCTCGGTTGCCTTGGCGAAGCTGCGTTCCGAGCGAGACCTGTGGCGGGCGATCGACTCGAGGCATCTGATCGGGCAGGCGCAGGGCATGCTCATGGAGCGGTTCAAGCTCAGCTCGGAGAAGTCGTTCTCGGTGCTCCGCCGTTATTCGCAGCAACACAACATCAAGCTGAGCGCGGTCGCCGGCGAGCTGATCCGAAGCGGCCGGCTGCCGTCCGGAGCACCGAATTCGGCGGCGGGTCCCGGCAACCCGAACGATCCTGCCGGCCCGCCGCTGGTGGGCTGACCCTCGGGTCAACCGGACGTCACGTCTCGATGGAGCACCGCAGTTTTTCGGCGATGGTGCGCAGCCACCGCGAGACCTGCATCTGGCTGACACCGATCTCCTGCCCGATCCGCGACTGGGACCAGCCGTTGTCGAAGCGCATCCGGATGACGTCGCGCTCACGCTCGGTGAGCGTGGCGAGCAGCCGCTGGACCGTTACCCGGTCCTCGACCCGGCGCAATTCCGGATCCTCGTCGCCCCAGCCGAGTGCCAGCGCGAGTCCGACACCCTGTCCTTCGTCGAGCGACCGCGGCCGACAGCAGGCCGCGGCGGCCCTGGCCTCGCCGATGTCCCTGGACGACACACCGGTCACCGTGGCCAGTTCGGATTCGGACGGACCGGTGCCGTCGGTGTGCCGGTAGGTCTGTTCCGCCTCGTTGATGGCCGCCCGCAACTCCTGGATGCGGCGCGGCGGCCTGACCAGCCAGGAATGATCACGGAAGTACCGCTTGATCTCCCCAACAATGGTCGGAACGGCGAATTGCAGGAAATCTTCGCTGCGGCCCGGCTGCCAGCGCCCGACGGCTTTCACCAAACCGAGAAAAGCGAGTTGTTCCAGATCGCACCGTTCAACGCCGCGCCCGGAATACCGGGAGGCCAGCGATCGGGCGACCGGCAGGTACTCGGTGACGATGGACCGACGGTAGCGCTGCCGTTCGGCTGGATCGGAGCACTGCGCCGAGCGTTCCAGCAGTTCGCGGACTCGTTGCGCGCGGTCACCTTTCGGCGCGGACGCGATGGTAGGGCTTCCGGCCGAGCGGCGCGGCCCCAGCAGCGCGGTAGCGGTCGACGAGCTGGCCGTAGCGAGATCAGCAGGTGGCACAGGAATCTCCCGTTACTTCAGGAACGTTCCTGGCGCCTCTTCTGGACCAGGGCACCATAAGATCACACCTGGCATCCCAGTTCAAACGAACGCTCAAACTTTTTGAAAAGCAGTCGCGCGCAAGCCTTGCAGAAGCACGGTAGTAGTCGGAGAGGGGGCAGGGATGGCAGACGCTCGGACACTGATCCTGATGCGACACGCCACCGCAGGGCACCAGGGCGCGACCAGGGACCACGATCGCCCGTTGACCGAACACGGCAAACGCGAAGCCGCCGACGCGGGCCGATGGATGCGCGCCTCGCTGCCCGCCGTGGATACCGTGCTGTGCTCCACCGCGACCCGGACCAGGCAGACACTGATGGCGACCGGCATCCAGGCTCCCGCCAGCTACCAGGACGGCCTCTATGCCGGGGGGGCCGAGGACATCCTGGAACTGCTCCGCCGGGTGCCGTCAGCGGCGCGGACCGTGCTCGTCATCGGCCATGCACCGGGTGTTCCGTCGGTCGCCGCCACCCTGGACGACACCGCGCGGCAGGCCGGCAGGAACGACCCGGACCCCGACGTCGCCGTGCGGCACCGTCGGCCGGTCAGCCGCGAGCCGAACAGCCGCGACCCGGACAGTCACGAGCCGGGCGCGCACCAGCAGCAGGCTGCGCTGCGGCGGTTCCCGGCCGGGGCGGTGGCCGTGCTCAGCGTCGAACCGGAATGGGGCGACGTCGCGGACAGCGGGGCGGAGCTGGTGACGGTCCGCCTTCCCGGCAGCTGACGGCCGACTTGCACTTGCTGCCGGCCGGTCTCGGTGTCGGCGCGGTCACCTCCGGCGCCCAGGTGGAAGGTTGCTGGCTCACGGCAGGGCGTGCCGGGTGCCGCGGACCGAGATGTCATCGGTGATCGGCATTGCCAGCGAGCACACTGCCGGCCCCGCCAGACGGACGACCGCCGCGTCGACCGTGCCCGCACCGCCGTCGGCCACCGGAAGTTGCATCGGGCTCACCGGGGGGGAACGGCGTGGGCCACAGCAGGCGGATCCGCCCGGCCGTGCGCCGCGGCGTCGATGTCCCCGGCCCGGATGGGGTCAACGCCACGGATGGACGCGTCGACCAGCTGGATCGGGTGGAACAGCGGCACCCCCGCGTCGAGGTAGCGACGGATCTGCAACAGGCACCCCGCGTTCGAGGTGACGACGGCGTCCGGCTCGGTGGCGGCGATCAGCTCCACCTTGCGCTTGCCGAGCCGCTCTGCGGGCTCGGGCTGCACCAGGTTGTAGATGCCGGCGGACCCGCAGCAGACGTCGGCCTCGGGGATGTCCAGCACCAGCATGCCGGGGATCCCGCGGAGCACATTTCGGGGCGGCGCGGTGATGCCCTGCGCGTGCCGGAGATGGCAGGCGTCGTGGTAGGCAACCTTGGCGGGGATCGGGTGCCTGATGGCGACGGGTCCGATCTCGTCGAGCAGCTCGGAGATGTCGCGTACCTTCGCCGAGAACGCGACCGCCTTGTCGGCGTAGTCGGAATCGTCACGCAGCAGAATCGGGTATTCCTTCATGGCCGATCCGCAGCCCGCGACGTTGGTGACGATGTTCTCGACCCCAGCGGTCTCGAAGATGTCGATGAGCCGCCGCGCCCTCACGATCGCTTCTTCCTCACGACCGGCGTGGCTGGATAGTGCCCCGCAGCACTGCTGGTCCTTCGGTGCCACCACATCGCAACCCTCAGCCGCGAGAACCCTTGTCGCGGCAGCATTCACGTCAGCGAAAAACACCCGTTGCACGCAGCCGGACAGCATCCCGACCCGGCGTCGGCGGATGCCGACGGCCGGGGTGAACGCGGGCTGGGTGGCGATCACGCTGCGCATCGACAACGCGGGCAGCAGCGCCTCCATCGCCTGCAACCGGGCCGGCAAACGGGCCAGTAGGCCGGCCTTCGCCAGCCACCGGCGCAATCCCAGTTTCTGGTAGAGGGTGCCGACGCACGCGGCGGGCCGCAGCCGCGCGGGGTACGGGAACAGTGTGAAGATCATCGTCCGGAACAGTCGGTCGGTGCGGGTGCGTCCCCAGTTCCGATCGATCTGCGGCCGGACCGCCTCGATGAGCTGGTCATACTTCACCCCCGACGGGCAGGACGTCACACAGGCCATGCAGCCGAGGCAGGCGTCGAAATTGGCGACGAACTGCTTGTCCATCGGGACCTCGCCGGCGTTGCCCATCTTCATCAGGTAGATGCGCCCGCGGGGTGAGTTGGTCTCGTTCCCCTCCAGGATGTACGTCGGACAGGTCGGCAGGCAGAAGCCGCAGTGCACGCAGTCGTCGATGAGCTCCTCGCTGGGCGGATGATGGTCGTCGAATGCCTCGTGCGGGCCGTGGGCGGCACCGCGCACTGGCGAGGCCGGGACAGCAACCGCTCCGTTGTCCGTACCCCCGCCGAGCATGCCGAGCACGTCGGGGAGTGGGTCTGCGTGCTCGGTCATCAGTGGGCTCCTTGTGTTGGGTCGATCGTGACGGACCGTCGCAGACCGTGCGGTCAGCTCAGTACCAGGGCTGGAATCGACCTGGGGCGCACCGCCCGGCCGGGTCGAACTGGGCCTTGACCCGCCTGAGCAGCCCCACCGAATCCGGCGGCGGTCCGAGTGGGTCGACCAGGTCGTCGAGCTCGGTCGCGCGGTGGCGCAGCAGCACACTGGCGCCGCGGGCCAGGGCACGCTCACGCAGTGCCATGAACGCCTGCGCCTGTGCCGGTGCCGGCCCATCGGACAGCCGGACGGTATGCATCCCCAGTGCTGCACTGGACACCAGCCGGGCCGTGACACCGGCCTTTCGGGCGCTGTCGAAGGCGTGCCCGGCGAGGTCCGCGAGGTCGCTGGGCCGGCCGGCGATCCGGAGCACGGTCTCGTCCTGCGTGCCGAGGACGGCCGCCGTGTGGTTCTGCCAGGCCTTCACCGCATCCTCAGGGGCCAGCGGGTCGGCAGTGATGCCCAGCCCGGCGAGCAAGTGGATCAGCCGGCGGCTCGTTGCCTCGACAAACTGCGGGGTCCCGTCGTTGCGGACGTAGAGTTGTCCGCGGCCGCGGTCCGAGATCCATTCCACGGCAGCCGGTTCCAGCGGGCTGGCGGCGAGCGCCAACGCGGCCGCGGTGGCCTGATCCGCATCGGCGGACCCGCTGGTCGTGATGGACGTCGCCGGCTTGGGGTGCAGACGCACGACGACCTCGGCCACCAGGGCCAGCGACCCCAGCGAGCCGTGCACCAGCTTGGCGAGGTCGTAACCGGCGACGTTCTTGATCACATGTCCACCCGAGCGGGCCACGGTGCCGTCGGCCAGCACCAGCGTCACCCCGATGACGAGGTCCCGGATCCCGCCGTACCGGAGCCGGGACGGCCCCGAATCACCGGCCGCGAGCAGCCCACCCACGGTGGCACCGGTCATGGCGGTCGGCGGGTCAAGGGCCAGCCACTGGTTGTTCGACGCCAGATGGTCCTGCAGCGCAACCAGTGTCGTTCCGGCGCGGACGGATGCCGTCATGTCGGCCGAGTTGTAGGTCAGCACACCCGCAAGGTCGGTGGTGTCCAGGATCAGATCGGGGTCGTGCACCCGGCCCGCCCAGTCGAGCTTGGTCGCGCCGCCGCGGAACAGCACGCTGCCGGTGCTGTCGCGGAGCAGCTGGGCAGCCTCGGCAACGGTCGTCGGCCGCTCCACCAGGCCGCCATGGCCGCCGGTTTCAAGGGCCAGCACGTCCGTCATCTGGATCTCCCGGGGTGAGCTGCGGTGGTCACAGGCGCTCGATGAGGCCGGCGGCCTCGAGGGGGTGCACGCGGTAGGGGCCAGGCTTCTCTCCGCACAACCGGGGCGTGGGGAAGATCTTGCCCGGGTTGCAGATCCCGTCGGGGTCGAAGGCCGCGCGCAACCGCTTCATCACGGCGAGGTCGTCCTCGGAGAACATCTTCGGCATCGAGCAGGCCTTGTCCGTTCCGACGCCGTGCTCACCGGTGATGGAGCCACCCATCTGCACACACAGTTCGGCGATTGCGGTCGAGAGGTGTTCGCCGCGTTCGGACTCGCCGGGCACGGTGCCGTTGTAGAGCACCAGTGGGTGCAGATTGCCGTCCCCGGCATGGAACACGTTGGCGACCCGTAGGCCGGCTTCGTCGGCCATCGTCTGCATACGGGCCAGCACCTCTGCGAGTCGGGTGCGAGGGATCACGCCGTCCTGCACGAAGTAGTCGCGACTGATCCGGCCCATTGCGGCGAAGGCCGCCTTGCGACCCTTCCAGATCTTTGCCCGCTCCTCGGGGTCCGCGGCGATCCGGATGTGGGTGGTCCCGGCGCTGACGCAGATCTCCTGCACCACCCGGAAGCCATCGGCACACTCGTCGGCCGGGCCATCGAGCTCCACCACCAGCGCCGCGGCCGTGTCCAGGGAGTAGCCGGCGTGCACCGCCGCCTCGCAGGCCTCGATGGCCAGCGCGTCGAGCATTTCGACCGCTGCGGGGATGATGCCGGCCGCGATGATGTCGCTGACCGCCGCTCCGGCGGCCTCGGCGCTGGGAAAGTCGGCGACCAGGGTGCGGACCGCTTCGGGTTTGCGCAGCAGCCGCACGGTGATCGAGGTGGCGATGGCCAGGGTGCCCTCGGAGCCGATGACGGCGCCCCGCAGATCCGGTCCGACCCCCTCCTCGCCCTGGCCGCCCACGGTCACCACCGACGCGTCGGGCAGCACCAGGGTCATGGCATGCACATGATTGGTGGTGAATCCGTACTTCATGCAGTGCGCGCCACCGGAATTCTCTGCGATGTTGCCGCCGATCGTGCAGACGGTCTGACTGGAGGGGTCGGGAGCGAAGTACAAATCGTGGACCGCGACAGCCTTGGAAATGTCGGCGTTGGTCACCCCGGGTTCCACCGTGATCCGCTGATTCACCACGTCGATGTCCAGGATCTTGCGCATCCGGGCCAACCCGATCACCACACCGTCGGCCACCGGGAGAGCGCCGCCGGACAGACCGGTGCCGGCCCCCCGCGCGACGAAGGGCAACCCGGCTCGGCCGCAGGCCTCGACCACCAGGGCCACTTCCTGGGTGGACTCCGGAAGGGCCACCAGGGCCGGGACCACCCGGTAGCCGGTGATCCCGTCGCATTCGTAGGTACGGAGCCGGGTCGGGTCGGTGATCACCCGGTCCGGCCCCAGATGACGGCGGAGCTGGTCCGACAGGGACTGGGCGATCGGGTGCAACCGCGACGAAACCGCGGCCTGGGTGAGAACCATCTGACTCAATACCTCCGTCATTCGGAATTTCACTACCGATTAGTGAGATCTTCTTCCGTAGCCATCGGTAAGTCAAGGAATGAAACCCCCGCAGCCGGCTCGCCTTCAACGCGTGACGCCCATCCGGCACAGCGGACCGGATTGCCCGCCACCGTCACGATCCGATCCCCTTCGGCGCAGGCGTTCAGAGCGGGTTCGGATCAGGCGCGGGAATGTCCCCGCACATGTCGCGGGCCAGCCGATCGGCCGCCTGTTGCAGCACGGGGGCGATCTGGGTGACCCGGCCCATGGTGATCCGCGCCGTCGGCCCGGAGACCGACACGGCCGCCAGGGACATCGCACCCTTGATCGGCACGGCCACGCACCGAACGCCGACCTCCTGCTCACCGTCGTCCACCGCCCATCCCTGCTCGCGCACCTCCGCCAGCTCCGCCAGCATCGTGGCCGGATCGGTGATGGTGCGCGGCGTGGTCGCCGGCATTCCGGTCCGGCGCAGCAACTGCAGGACCTCATCGTCGCTCAGCTGGGACATCAAGGCTTTGCCCACGCCGGTGCAATGTGGCTGTACTCGCCTGCCGACCTCGGTGAACATCCGCATCGAATGAGGTGACGGCGCCTGGGCCACATAAACCACTTCATCGCCCTCCAGCAGCGCCATGTTTGCCGTCTCGCCGATCTCCCGGACGAGCTGCGAGAGGCCCGGCATCGCCCAGGAGCCCAGCCCGCGACCGGCGATCTCGCCGAGCCGGATCAGCCGCGGCCCCAACGCGTAGCGACGGGAGGGCTCCTGGCGGACGTAGCCGTTGTGCACCAGCGCTCGGATGAGTCGGTGGATGGTCGGCAGCGGAAGGCCGGTGGTCGCCTCCAGCTCCGCCAGCCGCATCGAACCACCGCCGTCCGCCAGATGCTCCAGCAGCCCCAAGGCGCGGTCCAGCGATTGCACCCCGCTGGGTGATCGACCCTCGTTCATCTGCGTCCAACCTTTCGCATCGAGCTGCTCGTGCCGCGGCGCGACATCTCCCATCCTGATGTCCGAACACTTGACCACAACCCCATCGTGAGCCTATCTTTCCATAATGTAGAATTTGAGTTCCGAATGATGGAGGTTTTACCTGCACCATAGTCTGCCATATCTGGTCAATCGCTCGATTATGGTCGCCGAGACACCGCTGCTCGACCGGCCGGCCGCCGCGAAGGCCGCCGGCTTCGACGCAGCATTTAGGCATCGTCACCTCCGCCGCCCGCAGTGGCGGAGTTGCCATCCCTGACGACGGGTCGACCCACGACGCGTCCGCCAACACCCATAACAAGGAGTTCTGACCCAGGGCCCGTTTGCGCGCGGTCGATGCTGCCATCCTCGTCCTGGAGGGCGAGGGCATCCGCTCCGCCTTCGGAGTTCCGGGGTGCCGCCATCAACCCGATGTACTCGGCCATGCTCGCCCGCGGAACCATCACCCACTACCTGGGCCGGCACGTCGAGGCCGCCGTGCACATGGCCGAGGGCTACAGCAGGGCCACCGCCGGCAACATCGGCCTGTGCCTGGTCACCAGCGGCCCCGGCGGCACCGACACCATCACCGGCCTGTATTCCGCCTGGGCTGATTCCGTTCCGCTACTGGTGGTCTCCGGGCAGGCTCCGGTCGGCCCGGACCTGTACTGCTCGATCTGCCGATCGACGTCCAGCTGGCGGAGATCGAGTTCGACATCGAGACCTATCAGCCACTGCCGATCTCCAGGCCGGCCGCCACCCGCGAGCAGGCGGAAAAGGCCATCGAGATGCTCTGCTCGGCGGACCGACCGCTGTTGGTGGCCGGTGGCGGGGTCGTCAACGCCGACGCCGCCGATTTGCTCGTCGATCTCGCCGAGATCCTGGGCGTGCCGGTGATGGCCGGGATGGTCGGGCTGCAGACCGCGCACCGGTACGGCAACGCCACCATGCTCGCCGCGGACTTCGTGCTGGGCATCGGGAATCGCTGGGCCAACCGGCACACCGGAGGCCTGGATGTTTATCGGGACGGCCGCGTCTTCGTGCACGTCGATATCGAGCCCACTCAGATCGGCCGGATCTTCACCCCGGACTACGGCATTGTCTCCGACGCCGGGGCAGCACTGGAGCGTTTCGTGGAAGTGGCCCGGGAACGCCGCGCCGCGGGCACCTTGCCGGA
>JBBRVZ010000002.1:0-140954 GCA_038246445.1 Mycobacteriales bacterium | reverse complement strand
TTCGTCGGCAGGAATGAATCCAACTGCACGACGCCACCAGTAGGCGCGGGATTTCAGAATGCCGGCCGGACACAGGTCGGGACCATCCGGTCCGGGCCTATGTGTAGGTCGTTGCGCTCCCCCGACTGGACTCGAACCAGTAACCGTCCGATTAACAGTCGGATGCTCTGCCAATTGAGCTACGGAGGACCGGCGTGCCGACGCGGCGGCAGCGCTGGCCCAGAATAGCCCACATCCGGTTGTCGTCCGAACCCGCCGGTGGCGGCCGGATCACCGGCCGCAACCCACCAGGGGGCCCGGATCGGACGCTCGGAACGGCGAAGAACGCCCTTCCGGTCGGACCGTGCGCCGGGTAGGGAAGAATGCGGCGATGAGTCCGGATGGCGGGCGCGACGAAGGAGGTTCCACATGGTTCGTCTGGTGATCGGGATCGCCATCGGGTACATCCTGGGATCGCGCGCCGGTCGTGAGCGCTACGAGCAGATCCAGCGTTGGAGCGCCAGCGTCGCCGACCATCCGGCGGTGCAGGGTGCGGCGGGATTCATTCAGGCCAAAGTGTCTCGGGTGTTTTCCAAGGACCACTGACCCCGTCGGCTCGACCGAGAGCTACTGCTCGATCTCGCCCCGACGCTTTTTCGGCCGGTGAACGTCGACGCCGCCCATCAACGCAATCCCGTTGACCCGGACCACCACACCTTCAGCCGGACCGGTGACCCTGGCGTTGTCCTCGAACGCCCCCATGATGCCCACCCCGTTCACTACGACGGTGAGGCCGTCGGGCACCACGATGTCCACCCCGCCCATGATGGCGACGGCAGTGATGCTCACATCGCGTTGCGCGAAATTGGCCTGCGTCAGATCGATGTCGACTCCGCCCATCATGGCCAGCGCGGTGAATTGGGCGGGGACCACCCACGGTCCGTTCCGGGTCGCTCCGGACATGATGCCGACGGCGACCGACGACGTCGGGACGCCGCCGACCCGGGCGGATGTCGCCGGCAACGCTGCCGGCGACTTGGTCAGGTCCGGCCTCGGCCGGGGCTCTGTCGGCATCCGAGGCACCAGATCGGTGTGTCCCGGCAGATCCCAGGTCACCGGCTCCAGCTCACTCAACGTCTTGGCGGAGTAGACGGTGTCCAGACGCTCCTGCAACTCGGCCACGCTCAGACGACCCTCGGCCATCGCGTCCTGCAAGACCTTGGCGACGGCCTCCCGATCGGCGTCCGAGGCGCGCAGCCTTCCGGGCTCGAACGGTGCGTCGGCGTCCTGGGTCACGCGAGAAGAGTAGTCCTGCGGAATCTCTCGCACCCGCGCAGTCGCGTCCGCGCCGTGTACGTGCGGCCCGGTCAGATCAGAGGTGAGCGCGGCCCGGTCAGAAGGGGCCACGTGCGCGTGCTGGTGATCTCCGGGTGCGCCGATCGGACAGTCACAGACCGAGCGCACGATCCCATGTGCTCCGACTACTGCTGCCCCGCCTGCAGCTCCGCGGCAGCGGCGAGAACGGCGTCGTACAGTCCGGATGCGGCAGGGTCCGCACCGCGATCCAGCCGCAACTGTGTGACGACACCGTCGCGCCCCGGCACCCGGCGCAGCACCACCCAACCGCCGCCGCCGGGATGGGGCAGATGACGGCTGGCCGCGACCGACCTGCGCACTCTGGTATGCACGATGTCCGTCAAAGATGTGCGGTTCGCGAGCACGAATTCACGGGCCGGGTCGTCCGTCAGCACTGTTGTGCCGTCGGGCAATTCGCCGACCGGCCGGGTCGAGATGACGGCCAGCACAGACCCGGTGAGCCGGGCCTTGGCGATGGACTCCCAGCCGGTCCTCGACGCCGTGTCGCCGCTGACATGCCAGAGCCCGAACCGGCTCGCCGCCAGCAGCGTGCCGTCTTCCAATTCCGCCACAGCCTGGATGTGCTCGTCCTCGTCCAGCGCCGCGGTCAGTGGCGCGGGCAGAGTCCTGCGGCGCCAGGGCCACTGCACGGCCATCACGCGTCGCCCCTGGCCCGGTCGGACAGGGCGCGCCGGTACTGGGCCACCGCCGCCAGATCCGCCTGCAGCGATCGCGCCCGCTCCCGATCTCCAGCAGCTTCCGCGCGCTGCAGCGCCGACCGCAGATCCCTCTCATCCGCTGCCGCAACCCGTTCCGCCATGCCGGCGACGATGGCGCCGGCGTACCGCGCGTTCACTGCCAGCGGCGGCACCGGTGGCGGTTGAACGGCCAATTCGGTGACCAATGACCTGAGCGTTCCGGCAGGCAACCGTTCGGCCACCACCTCGACCCACGCCGCGGTCGAACCGTCTGCGGGCGGATTACCGGCGGCCTCGATCGCCCGATGCACGGCGGCGTAGGCCGCGTTGGTGAACGCCTGCCCGCGCACCTGGGGGTAGCCGTCGACCACCAGATCCGGCCGCTGCAGGGCAAGCTGCAGAACCTGGCGTTCGACCATCAGCGACCTGTCCGCCGGGTTCGGCCGGGGGATATCTGCCGGCGGCGGGGTGTGGCTCCGGCCCACAGGCTCGGGCGGCGGCTCCTGGTCGGGATCGGGCGGCACGGAGCGGTCATGGCGACCTGGGCCCGGTGACGAAGGTTGCCCCGAGTTGCCGCGCCGGACGCCGGGTCCGGTGTCGGCGCTGCCGGTGTTCGCATTCGGCGGTCCGCCGGCGGGATGATACCGATGATGGCGACCGGAGTCAGCGTGCTCCCGGCCCGTCGGCGGGCGCTGCCGCGTGGCGCGCGCCGCTGCCGCGTCATAGTCCTTGACCCGCTGGCGAATGGGAGCCAACTCGGATCCGAGGAGTCCGGCGAGCTGCCGGATGTACTCGTCGCGCAGCGTCGATTCCTTGATCCGGGCCACCAGCGGCACGGCAGCGCCGGTGGCCGCCACCCTGCCCTCCGCGGTGTCCAGGTCGTACTGCGCCAGTGTGCTCTGCATCGCGAAACTGAACAGCGGGGTGCGGGTCTCGACCAGTGCACGGACCGCCTCGTCGCCCTTTGCCTGCCGCAGCTCGCACGGGTCCATGCCCGCCGGAGCGACAGCGATGAAGGTGTTGGCAGCGAACCGTTGGTCCGAGTCGAACGCCTTGAGCGCAGCCTTCTTGCCGGCCGCGTCGCCGTCGAAGGTGTAGACGACCTCCCCTCTGATCACCTCGGAATCGAGCAGATACCGGCGCAGCACGCTGATGTGCTCATCGCCGAAGGCGGTGCCGCAGGATGCCACCGCGGTCGTCACCCCGGCGAGATGCATAGCCATCACATCGGTATAGCCCTCGACGACCACCACCCGTCGCTGCCGTGAGATATCCCGCTTGGCAAGGTCGAGCCCGAACAGTACCTGAGACTTCTTGTACAGCATGGTTTCTGCGGTATTGATGTACTTGGCTTCAAGGCGGTCGTCATCGAACAGCCGGCGAGCGCCGAAACCCACCACGTCGCCGGAGTTGTCGTGGATGGCCCAGAGCAACCTTCGGTGAAACTGGTCGATCGGGCCGCGTTGGCCCTGCCGCGCCAGCCCGGCCTTGTACAACTCCTCCAAAGAGAACCCTTTGCCCGTCAGGGCTTTCACCAGCGCATCCCAGCCGTCGGGCGCGTACCCGCAACCGAAATGTGCGGCGGCCGCAAGGTCGAACCCGCGTTCGGCGAGGAATTCCCGGGCCGTTTCCGCACTCGGAGTGGTGAGCTGTGCGGCATAGAATTCGGCGGCCGCCTTGTTCGCGGCCAGCAGGCGCGGCCGGGTCCCCCGTTCGGAGCGGGTGGACGTGCCGCCCTCCGTCATCGTCAACGGGATGTTGAATCGCTCTGCGAGCCGCTGCACCGTCTCGACGAACGTCAGGTGCTCGATCTCCTGCAGGAAGGTGAAAACATCGCCGCCCTGGCCGCAACCGAAACAGTGGTAGTAGCCCCGGGCCGGACTGACCTGGAATGACGGGGTCTTCTCGTCATGGAACGGGCAGAGCCCCTTGAAGTTGCCGCCTCCGGCGTTGCGCAGAGCGACGTACTCCCCCACCACCTGCTCGATGCGACTGGCGTCACGGACCCGTTCCTTGTCCGCGTCCGAAATCCGCCCTGCCACGAACGGAGTCTATGTCGGCCACCGGAACCGTTCGGCCGTTGTGCACCGGCATGCGGCGACCCTCACCCGCTCCGATCGGGGCACGGTGAGCTGGTGAGGACTGTCGCAGGTCCGTCGTGTATCGGTCGGGGTGTCAGGTGGTCGGGGGGTGTCAGGTGGTCGGGTTTCCGGACACGCCGACGGCGGCGGACAGCCGAGCGTGCCGGACGACGGCCTGGGCATCGGTGAGCAGCGATACCTGGTCCAGCACCACCCGCAGACGCTCGGTGTCTCCGCCGGCTTCGTCGAAGGCCGCACCGAACATCGGATCCAATGCCGCAGCACCGACCGTGGCGGTGAGCTGCACCAGCTCGACCAACAGTTCCTGTTCCCGATGCTGGATGGCCAGCCTCGCCGGATCGCCCATCACGTACCGGCGGGCGATTGCCTTGAGTACGGCCACCTCGGCGCGAAGCACGGGCGGAACGTGCAGGTCGGCGTCATACCGGTGCAGCGGGCCCGGTCCCGCCGCGGCCCGGGTGGCGGCGATCGCGCCGGTGGCCAGTCGCCCGGTCAGCTCGCTCGTCATCCGCTTCACGGCCGCATCGGCCACCAACCCCGGCGGGTGACCCATCGCGGCCCGCACCACGGGCAGCTCGAGCAGATCGACCAGGACCGCCGCCAATCTCTGCGCAGCCTCCGCTGAAAAATCCTGCGCGGCAACGACGATCAGCTCCCTCTCGGCCGCGTCCGACAAACGGCCGAGATCGATGCGGCCGGCGCTCACGCCGTCCTCTACGTCATGAACGGAGTACGCGACGTCATCGGCCCAGTCCATGACCTGTGCCTCCAGACAGCATCGGCCGTCGTCGGGCAGGCCCTGGCGAATCCATTCGAGAGCCGGCACATCGTCGGCGTAGACGCCGAACTTGCCACCGCCGTCCGGCCGCCGCCACGGGTACTTGATCACGGCGTCCAGCGACGCCCGGGTGAGGTTCAGCCCGGCCGGGCGGCCGTCCACGGCGATGATCTTGGGCTCCAACCGGCTCAGCAGACGCAGGTTCTGCGCATTCGCTTCGAACCCGCCGGCGGTGGCGCCGACCGCATCGAGTGCGGCCTCACCGTTGTGCCCGAACGGTGGGTGGCCGATGTCATGAGCCAGCCCGGCAAGGTCGACCAGGTCTGCGTCGCAACCCAGTTGCTCACCGATCTCCCGCGCGATCTGCGCCACCTCGAGGGAATGCGTGAGCCGGGTTCGCGGCACCGCGTCGTCATCCGGCGCCACCACTTGCGTCTTGCCGGCCAGTCGCCGGAACGAGCCGGAGTGCAGGACCCGCGCACGGTCACGGGCGAACGGGCTACGGCCGCCCGCCCCGGCCGACTCCGGCAGTCCGGCCGTCTTCGCCGGTTCATCCACGAGCCGTTCGAAGGCGGCGTGGCTGTAGGACGCGGCCTGGCCGTAGGGCACTGCTTGGCCGTAGGGCGCGACCTTGGTGGAGCGGAAAGAGGCGGTCACCGGGGGCCGCCGTTCAGCCGGGGTTCCTTGTGCTCCGGCCTGCACCCGTCCCCCACCTCGACCTAGCTCCGTGTCGCTCGTCGGACGCCTCGAGCGCCTGTGGGGATCATGCCAGGCGGTGGGGACGATCTTCGGCCGGAACGGGTATGGTCACGCACCGGACATCCAAGCTGACCGATTGTGACGGGTGGGCCTTGTACCGTGCCCGCTATGGGCCGAACCACCCGCCGCCGGCTTGCCGCGCTGATGCTGACCGCCGCACTCACCGCCGCGTGCTCCTCGACCGTGGCCGGGACGGCGGCACCGGGAACTGTGTCACCGGGATCAGTGTCATCGGGAACTGGGTCGCAGGGAACTGGGTCGGCGGGAACTGGGTCGTCCAGCGGGGCGGGCGGCACCTCGTCGGCAACCGGCTCGCCGTCATCCGGCTCGGTTGGGGCCGGTTCGTCTCCGGTCGATCCCTTGTCGCAGGCGCTGACGACCCCTTCCCCACCGACGAAACCCAGGCCCTTGCCGCCGGCGGATTCAGGGCAGCCCGATGGGGCCGTGGGAACGATCGGAGACGCCGGGATCGGGGATCCCTACTACCCCACAAGTGGAAACGGCGGATACCAGATCGATGCGTACAGCCTGGATCTGAGCTACGACCCGCCGACCAACGCGCTGAACTCGACCGCAACCCTGACGGGCTCGGTGCTGTCGGACGAGGGCTTGACCCAGTTCGACCTGGACCTGCAGCCCTCCCTCACGGTGTCGTCGGTCACGGTGAACGATGCCGCGGCCATCTTCCAGCGGCAGGGCGCAGAATTGGTGATCACCGCGTCCGCGTTGCTGCCCACGAAGGCGAAGCTGTCCGTCGTGGTGACCTACAGCGGCGAGCCCGGTCTGGTCTCCGGAGGCACGGCGGGTCTCGGCGACGGCGGGTGGTACCGCACCTCGTCCGGAGGAGCGCTGGCGGCCGGCGAGCCGTTCGGGGCGTCCACGTGGTACCCGGTCAATGAGCATCCCGCCGACCCCGCGACATTCTCCGTGACCGCCACCGTGCCGGACGGCTGGCAGGTGATCTCCAACGGCGTGCAACAAACAGAAGGATTACCGGATCCGCCGACGGGCAAATCCGTCTTCCGATGGACGTTGGGTCAGCCGGTGGCCAGCTACCTCACGACGATCTATATCGACCCGTTTACCACGACGAAGGGCACGCTGTCCGACGGAAAGCCGGTCGTTTCCGCCATCGCACCGGACGCCGCCGTTGACGCACGCAATCTGGCCGACAGCACGGGCCGGATCATCGACGAGCTCTCGAAATATTTCGGGCCGTTTCCGTTCGACGCGGCGGGTGGAATCTTCACCGGCGAGCGAATGGGATTCGCCCTGGAGACGGCGACCAGACCGGTGTACCCGCATGGCGTCGATCAAGGGACGGTGGTGCACGAGCTTGCACACCAGTGGTATGGGGATGACGTCACCATCCAGCGGTGGTCGGACATCTGCCTGAACGAGTGCTTCGCGTCCTACGCGCCGTGGCTGTGGGCCGCGGACACCCAGGGCGAGGACCTGGACGCCAGCTGGAAACAGCAGGTGAAGGAATTGGTGAAGGTGCCCGCTTTCTGGTCTTCCCCGCTTGTCGACATGGGAGCGGGCAACGAATTCACGCGCGTCTACGACCGGGGGCCACTGGCGCTGCATGCACTGCGCAGCGAGATCGGTGACGAAGCCTTCCTGAAGCTGCTGCGCGAATGGCCGGAAACGTACGGCACCAAGAACGCGACATTCGACGACCTCGAGGCGATGGTCAATGACCTTGCCGGCCGTGACGTCCGCCCGTTCATGGACGCATGGTTCCGCGGCACAACGGTCCCGGACAAGCGCTACCTGTACCCGGGCGACCTGGGCAATTGACGCCGGGCAACCGCCACCGGGCAATTAACGACGTGCACCCGACACCGGGCAACGGGCACCCGCAATTGCCACCCGGCAACGGGCACCCCGCAATTGCCGCCGGCAGCTCACACCGCCGCCCGTCGCCGGGCTGGTCAGCAGCCGACCAGCCGCCCCGCCAGGTATGCCTGAACCTGACCCAGCGCAACGCGTTCCTGCGTCATCGAGTCACGATCCCTGATCGTGACGGACTGATCGGCGGCCGTGTCGAAGTCCACAGTCAGGCAGAACGGCGTCCCGATCTCGTCCTGCCGCCGGTACCGACGACCGATCTGCCCGGCATCGTCGAAGTCGACGTTCCAGGTCCTGCGGAGCTGGGCGGCGAGGTCGCGGGCGACCGGCGACAGGTCGGCGTGCCGGGACAGCGGCAGCACGGCTGCCTTCACCGGTGCCAGTCTGGCGTCGAGCCGCAGCACCGTGCGCTTGTCCACCCCGCCCTTGGTGTTCGGCGCCTCGTCCTCGACATACGCCTCCAGAAGGAATGCCATCATCGGTCGCCCAACGCCTGCCGCCGGCTCTACGACGTAAGGGGTCCACCGTTCGCCTGTCTCCTGGTCGAAGTACGACAGGTCAACGCCGGAATGCTCCGAATGCGTCTTGAGATCGAAGTCGGTGCGGTTCGCGATACCTTCCAACTCGCCCCACTCGCTGCCCTGGAACTTGAACCGGTATTCGATATCAACTGTGCGCTTGGAGTAGTGCGACAGCTTTTCTTTCGGGTGCTCGAATTGGCGTAGATTGTCCCGGTCGATGCCCAGGTCGACGTACCAGGCGGTCCTGGTGTCGATCCAGTACTGATGCCATTCCTCGTCAGTGCCGGGCTTGACGAAGAACTCCATTTCCATCTGCTCGAATTCACGCGTGCGAAAGATGAAATTTCCGGGGGTGATCTCGTTGCGGAAAGATTTGCCGATCTGGCCGATCCCGAACGGCGGCTTCTTGCGTGAGGACGCCGCGACATTGTTGTAGTTGACGAAGATTCCCTGGGCCGTCTCCGGCCGCAGGTAGTGCAATCCCGATTCGTCATCGACGGGACCGAGGAACGTTTTCAGCAAGCCGTTGAATTCCTTGGGTTCGGTCCACTGGCCGCGGGTGCCGCAGTCTCGGCAGACGATGTCACCGAGGCCGTTCTCCGGTTGCCGGCCCTTCTTCTCCGCGTACTCCTCCTCGAGGTGGTCGGCGCGGAACCGGTGGTGGCACACCAGACACTCGACGAGGGGGTCGACGAAGGCCGCGACATGGCCGGACGCGACCCAGACCTGACGCGGCAGGATCACCGACGAGTCCAACCCGACGATGTCGTCACGGGACCGCACCATGGCGTTCCACCACTGGCGCTTGATGTTGTCCTTGAGCTCGACGCCCAGCGGGCCGTAATCCCACGCCGACCGGGTGCCGCCGTAGATCTCGCCGCTGGGGAAGACGAATCCACGTCGCTTGGCAAGGGAGACAACGGCGTCGATGCGATCGGCCACGGAGCAACTCCTGTGCTGCGGCCCGGCGGCGATGCGCCGACGGGCGATGTCCCCGCCGGTGGATTCCGCGGGGTTGATCAACGACATTCGAGACTAATGAAATGACAGCCTGCGCGCTGACCACCCTCGCGTGAGCGCGACACCAGCGCCGCGGGGTGAGGTCCCTGGCGTGCTGCGCGCTCAGCGGCTGGGGTCAGGCACGGTGATGTCAGGCTCCCAGAACCGATCGCCGTCGGCGGCTGCCAGCACCTCGAAGGCACCGGAACTGTGAACCTGCGCGCCGGACAGCCACGGGATGAGCACCGCTCGCACCGGAAGCGGTGACTGCGCCCTGCGGTAGCCCGCTGCCGTGTCGAATTCCGCGATCAGCACCAGACGGCCTGCGTCCTCGGTCGAACGCCCCCAGCGCAACCACCTGGTGTCGGGCTGCTCGGCCAGTAGCCGCACCGGGCCCGCCCCGTCGGCAAGCGCCCGGTCGGCGTCCGCGCCGGTTTCGACGTCGAAGTGGGCGATCAGCAGAAACACGGCGAATTCCACGGCCGGCGCACGTCGTTCATGCGCATATGGTGCCCCACCCGGCGGTCATCCGGCGCTGACCGCGACGCGTGAGCCCTGTGGTGTCCTGGTCACCCTGACCTGGCTCGGGATGCGCTGGCGCAGTTCAGCGACATGGGAGACGACGCCCACCACCCGGCCCCCGGCCCGCAGCTCGTCCAGCGTGCCCATCACCAGGTCAAGGGTGTCCGGGTCCAAGCTGCCGAAACCCTCGTCGACGAACAGGGTGTCCAGCACCCGCCCACCGGACTCGGCTGCCACCACGTCGGCCAATCCCAGGGCAAGCGCCAGTGAGGCCAGGAACGACTCCCCGCCGGACAACGTCTTCGCCGGCCGCACCAGGCCGGACCAACCGTCGAGGATGTCCAGACCCAGCCCGCCGGCCCTGCCCCGCGCCTCCCGGTCGGTGGAGTGGACGAACGTGTACCGGCCGGCGGACATCTTGTCCAGCCGCTGCCCCGCGGTCGTCGCCACCTGCCGAAGGCGTTCGGCCAGGACGTACGTCCGCAGGGACAGGCCCAGCGCGTTCTGCCCCCGCCCGAGCAGCACCTCGGTCAGCGCCGACACCTCGGCGTCCCGGTCCAGCGCTGGCTGCCGGGCGAGGATCGCTGCGGACAACCGCCGTGCGGCGCACGCTGCCTGATCCCGCCGGGCCACCGAAGCGTGCCTCGCTGCCACCGCTTGTTCGGCCACTTGGGCGGCCCGGGCGGCGCGCGCTGCGATGCCATCGAGGTCGACGACCGTATCCCCGGATACCGTCCCGAGTACCGGATCGGACAGCTGGTCCCGGACGGACGCGTGCTCGTCGTCCGCCGCGCGGACCCGTCGGGTCAGCTCGTCGACGTCGATCCCGGCAACCGCGACGGCATCCTCGACGCGGGCGAACCCGGCCGCCGTCATGGCCTCCCACAAGGCGCAGGCCGCTGTCATCGCCGCGCTCGACGCCGCGGTCAGCCTGCCCGATGCGGCAACCACCGCATCGCACGTCTCTGCTCTTCGGATCAAGAATGCTCGCCGCGCCGGAACCGACTCGTGTCCGGCCCGTTCCCGGAGCAGGTGGCCCGCGCGTCTGGCCGTCCGATGGTGCAGGACGGTGATCTCCTTCGCCCCCGCCGCGAGCGTCGCCGAAAGATCCTCGCGCCGCAGGCCGTGCTCGAACAACGCCTTGCCGGCGGCTTCCCGAAGCCCGAGCAGGGCGTGGTAGTTGCGGGCGACCGCGGTGAGACGGCGGTGCTTGTCGCAGCAACGCACCAGCTGCTCCTCGGCCTGCGTGAGGGTATTACCGGCGGCGGTCTGCACCGCACCGGCCAGCGCGGTCTCCAGATTCCATCTCCGGCGCACCGCGATGTCCCGCGCTGCGGCAGCGTCGGCTTCGGCCCGCTGCGCGGCCTCCAGTTGTTCGGCGCGAACGACGGGAGCGCCGTGATGAGCCGGTACGGGATGCTGGCACGAACCGCAGACCGGGCACGGTTCGCCGGCGGTCAACGCAGCGGCGAGCTCCGTCGCGATGCCGGCGATCCTTTCCTGCACCAGAGCCTGACGCGCGTCGACCGCAGCCTGGTGCAGATCGGTCGCGGCGTTGGCCGCGCCCGTCGCGGCCACCAGCTCTGGCCGCAACCTTGCCACCGACCCGGCGGCCTCCAGCAACCGTTCCGCCGCGGTGCGTTGCTCCCCTGCGAAGGGCAACAGGTCGCGGGCAGAGCGGGCGTCCGCCACCCGCCGGTCCAGGTCGCTGATCTTGCCGGGGAGGGAGGCGAGCCGCTGCTCGACGTCCACGGCTGCGACTTCGTCACGGTGATGCCGTGCACGGGCCCGGGCAAGGGCAGCAAGTTCGCGGTCCTGCTCTGCCGCTTCGGCGATGATTCCGGTCAGCCTCCCGGCCAGCTCGCGATCGGCGGCCGCGGCAGCGTGGACCGCAATCGGATCGTCGGCGAGGAGGCCGAGATCTCGCAGGTCCGGGCGACCGACGCTGCAGTTCAGGGCATCGAGGGCGCTCTCTGCCGCCGCCTTCCCCCGCTCTGCGGGGGCCACGGCACGCATCGCGGCCCGGGAAGCGGCGAGGGCGGATACCACCGGGGCGGACCTGGTCGCCTGTACCAGCAGCGAACGGTCGCGTTCGACGTCCGGCCGGCACCGATCCAACTCCCGGCGCCGCTGCTCCAACCGCCGGCGGCGGCTCACGAGTTCGGCGGTAGCTCTTGTCTTGTCGAGCTCGGCGATGCGCCGTTCCCGTTCGGCGCAGGCGGCTGCCGCATCGGCGATCGTGCAGTCGGCAGCATCGGCCAAGCGGTCCCTGACGTCGGCCAGCCAGCGGGACCGATCGTCGTCCGGTTCCCGGCCGGCCCATTCCGCGACCCTCGCGGCCCTGTGCCGAACCTCCTCGTCGCGTTCCCGCAGCGCAGCGCCGGCTGCCCGCCGCGCTGCGGCGAACCACTCCTCGATCCGGCCGAAACGACCTGTGTCGAAGAGCCTTTCGAGCAGGTTCGCCCGCTCCGCGGTGTCCGCCCGCAGGAATCGCGCGAAGTCTCCCTGCGGCAGCAGCACCACCTGGAAGAACTGGTCGGCTGACATCCCCAGGAGGTCGATGATGGCGTCACCGACCTCATCCACCCGGCTCAGGCCCTCGGCCGGACGGCCGCCCGGCCCGGCTCCGATCCAGCGCAGCGACACTCTGCCCCGTTGCATGGTGGTCCCGTTGCCGCGCGATTTGGGGCGTTCGTACTCCGGACGCCGACAAAGCTCCAATCGGAACCCGCCGATCGTGGCCTCCAGTCGGACCTCGGTGACCACGTCGCGCGCCGCCCGGTCGCAGCGCAGACGCTTCGCTTCGTTCCGCGGTCCGGGGACCCGGCCGAACAGCGCGAACGCCACCGCGTCCAGCAGCGTGGTCTTCCCGGCGCCGGTGTCGCCTTGGACAAGGAAGAGTCCGTCGGCACCGAGCGCGTCGAAGTCCACCACCTGGGTGTCGGGAAACGGTCCGAAGCCGGTCAGTTCGAGCCGATGCAGCCTCATCGCACGCGCTCCGCCGGCTCGGCAATCAGGGATTGCTCGAGCAGGACCCGCTCCGGCGCTGTCGGCTCGCTCCCCCGAACGTCCAAGACGAAATCCGTCAGCAGCACACCGTCGGCCCGAAGACCAGTCACCGACCGCCTCGTCATACCGCGCCCGGTCACCTCATCGGGCGACCACTGCGCCACCAGAACATGCGGGAAGCGTTCCCGCAGTCGGCGCATCGGTTCCACCGGGCGGACCGGGTCGGTGAGCTCGACCGACAGGTAGGCATCGACGAGATCGGCGTGGCCGCTGAGGATGTCGTCGATCAACCCGCGAACTGTGCCGAGTCGGCGAACCACCGGAAGGTCGAGCCGCTGGATGTCCAGGGCGCCGCCGGCTCCGAGATCGACCAGCCACAACCCTTTCTGCTGGCCCGCCTCCGAGAATGCGTACGGCAGCGGTGATCCGGAGTAGCGGATCCGGTGGTTGATCACCTGCGCACGGTGCAAGTGACCCAGAGCTACGTAGTCGAACCCGTCGAACAGGTCCGCTGTCACCGACTCGACCCCACCGACGGCGATCGACCGCTCCGAGCCCGAAGCTGCGGCGCCGACGACGAAAGCGTGCGCGAGCACCACACTTCGGGTGCCCGGTGGACGACATTCGAGGTCGGCGCGCACCTGCTCGAGGGCCGCCTGCACGACATGCTGGTGCCCCGCCCGCGGCGGTAGATCCCAGAGGCCGCGGGCAAGGTCGGGTTCCAGGTACGGCACCGGGTACACGGCAACGGGTCCGGCGGCGTCGGCCAGCATGACGGGCTGTCCGGCCGAGGCAATGGCGGTGCGCAGGTGAAGGCCGCCGACAGCAAGGAAGTCGGCAAAAGCACCCAGCCTGGGGCCGGAGTCGTGGTTTCCGGAGATGACGACGATGGCGCTGCCAGCGGCTCTGATCCAGGCCAGGATGCGGGTCGCGCATTGCACGGCCTCGGGGGACGGCACCGCACGGTCGTAGAGGTCACCCGAGATCAGCACGACATCGGCGCGGTGGTCTGCTGCGATGTCGGCGAGCGCGCACAGCACCACTTCCTGGTCTGCCAGCAGCGAATGACCGTGGAAGGTCCGACCGAGGTGCCAGTCGGAGGTGTGGATCATGCGCATGGGGTCACGGTAGGAGGGGGGTCCGACAGTCTCCGGGAACAACGCGCGGAAGCGCCCCATCATTTGCCCGCCGATGACGAAACTCAGTTGCTCACAGGCCCGCCGGCATCTGTTTTTGTGCCGCACGCCCATGGCAGAGATCAGGCGCGCCTGACCGGTCTGTGTTCTTTCGAGCGGAGACAGCAGCCTCTCAGCCGCCGTCGACCGCGCTGATCCGAAACCCGGCAGGCGTAGAGGTGATGGTGAGGACCCGCTCCCGGGCCGGGGTGGGCGCGGTCGTCCCGACCTGACGTCCGTCAGCGTCGAGCACCGGATATGCCGGCAGGCTGCCGCGTACCACGACCCGCAGCACCTCTCCGCCGGGGGACGGCGATGTGCCGGAGCCGGGCGGGTTGGCCCCTTGTTCCGGGGCGACCGAGACCTCATCGATGTGGTGCGCGCCGCCCGAGACGCGCACGCCGCGCTCCACCAGGGATCGGATCGTGGCGGCGTCGGCCTCCGCAACGGCGGAGCCGTGGACGTACACCTCGTCGAGCAGCTCCGGGTCCGCTGCGGCCAGGGCCCTGCCGCGGGCGGCATCCAGCGCCGTCACGATGGCGGGCCAGTCCTGATCGCCGGTCGCCGAGAAGGAACCCGCCATTCCGGCGTTACCGGCTGGAGCTGGCATCCCGGCGAGATCGCCGCCGCTCTCTGCGCCCGCCGACCACACCCAGATCTGCAGACCCACCACCAGGAGCAGCACGATGGAGAGCGCGGCGATGCCCGCCCGGGCCGGGGGTTTCGGTCGTGGGAACCGGGCGGGGTGCACACGGGCGCGGGACGGCGAGTGCGTACTCGTGCGTGCCGACCCTGCCCTGAGTACGCCGCGTGCCGACCTTGCCCTGAGTACGCCCCTACCGGTGAAAGGCAATGGGTCGCCCGCGGACCCCTGAGCACGGCGGAAGGACGCTATCCACGGTTCGGCAGACTCGGTCGACGCGCCGGGAGACTTGTCGTCCTCGACCAGCGCAGGCTGGTCCCGCGAACCACCCCACCGCGCCTCTGAAGACCGGGCGGGCACTGATCCCGAGCCGAACGGCACGGGTGCCGGCGGCCCGATCGCCGCCAGCATTCCCACCAGCTCCGCGGCCGCCGGGCGGGCGCTCGGATCCGACTGCAGCATCTGCCGAATCAGCTGCACCAGCGCGGGCGGCCCGCTCGCGTCGGGCGGGCTCGGCCATACGCCAGCGGTGGATTGGATGAGCACGTCAGCCGGGTCGTCCGCCGGCCAGGCGGAGTACCCGGTCAGGCAGTAGAGAGCAACCGATCCAAGCGAGAACACGTCGGCGGCCGGCGTCATCGGGCCTCGGTGAAGGTCCTGCCCGCGGACCACTTCGGGCGCGACATCCCACATCTCGCTCGGCATCCCGCTGTTGACGTCGCCCACGACGGTGCTGACGGCCAACGCGCCGAGCTGTGGACGGCCCCGTTCGTCGAAGAAGACGGAACCGGCCCCGACGCCGCCGTGCCGAACACCGGCCCGGTGCAGGGCAGCAAGGGCGCTGGCCAGCGGAATCAGCACGGTCAGGGTCTCTGCGCCGGTCAGCGCACCGCGGCGGCGCACCAGTTCCAGCAGCCGTCCCCCGCGCGGCCATCCGGACACGATGGCGACCCGTTCGCTGTCCGACACGACGTCAAGGACCGGCAGCAGATGCGGATGGCCGACGGCGGCCGCCGCGGCGACCGCGTTCCGGACCTGCACGGCGTCATCGGCCGGAAGGATCAACAGGCACACCGCTTGACCGGCGTCGTCCTCGCCTCTCCACAACGTCGAATAGGCGGCGCGATGGCCACCGTCCGGACGCTCCAGGGCTGTGTAGGAGCCGATCCGCGCCGTCATGAACGCGGACAGTAGGGCGTCGAGGGTACAACCCGAGCCAGTTGTCCACAGGGCGGATCGCTGCGGCGTACGGTCGTGCCATGCGCGAGCAGAACGTCCCGCTGCACTTCGTGCGCGCGGGCACGGTCGAGTACCTCACCGCCTGGGACCGGCAGCGCGAACTGGCCACTGCCAGGGCGCAGGGCACCGGGCCGGACACGGTCCTGCTGCTCGAGCACCCCGCTGTGTACACCGCAGGCAAACGGACGCAACCCGAGGACCGCCCAACCGACGGCACACCGGTCGTCGAGGTCGACAGGGGCGGGCGCATCACCTGGCACGGACCGGGTCAGCTGGTCGGATACCCGATCGTCAGATTGGCCCCGCCGGTCGATGCGGTCGGGTACGTCAGGATGCTGGAGCAGGTCCTGATCGCGGTGTGCGCGGACCTCGGACTTCCGGCCGGCCGGGTCGCCGGGCGCAGCGGCGTGTGGCTACCAGCCGGTGACGGCAAACCTGAACGCAAGGTGGCTGCCATCGGCGTCCGCATCGCGCGGGGCGTCACCATGCACGGCTTCGCCCTCAATTGCGACCCCGACCTCGCCGGGTTCGACCGGATCGTCCCGTGTGGGATCACCGACGCGGGGGTGACGAGCCTGACACGTGAACTGGGTAGGCGGGTGACGGTAGCGGAAGCGCTCGACCCCGTCACCCAGCGGCTCGGCCAAGGATTGACCGGCGAGCTCACGCCGGCCGGTGCGCAGTACCCAGGGCAGCCCATCGCGCCGACCCCTGGTGTCGACTGGCATCTGCACCCGGCTCTGGCCCAACCGGGCTGACCGCATCGAGCCCGGTTCGCCGCGATGTCGGATAAGGGTGCAACAGTGATGAGGGTGCAACAGTGTGGAACCAGGGTGAAACAATGACGAGTCCCAACGTGGGTGTTGCCACCACGGACGCGGGGAATCGGCACACTGGACGCTCGCGAAACCAGTGGCACTGTCAGGCAAGTGATGAGGAGCTATCGATGAACACGCCGACCGATTACCGGACGACAGCACACGATCTGGCCGTGAAGGCATCGGAGATGGCCGAAAAGGTCGTCGAGCGCGTCAGCGACGCCACGAGCGAGGCGGCTGGCAAGGCTGCCGCACTGGCGGGCGAGGCGGCGTCGGCAGCCCGTCCGCGCGTGGAGAAGGCCGGCGAATCGCTGGAGGGGTCCGCCAAGGAACTGGGCCGCCGCGCCCGCAAGGCCGCCGAGCGGGCATCGGTCAAGGCCGCCGAGAGCGCCAAGGTCAATCAGCACAAGGCGAGCCTGGTGGCGGGTGCGCTGAGCGAGAAGGCCCAGGCATCCCTGGCCCAGGGCGTCGCTGCCGTCACCGCGCAAGCGGCAGAGGCGGCACACCGGGCGACCGAGGTGGCCGACAAGGCCGCGAAGAACGCCCGTGCCGACAGCGCCAAGGCGGCCAAGGCGGCGCAGGGCGCCAAGACGGGGAAGAGCCACCCCGTCCGGCGGCTCCTGGTAATCGTCATCGTGGCCGCGGGCGGCGCCTACGCCTACAGCAAGTTCCGCTCCGGTGGCACCCCGACCCCGGACAACTACCCGGCCCCGACCTACTCACCGCCCGCCGGAACCGGTACCAACGGTTCGACGCAGAATGCTGCGGACAAGGCCTCGGACGCGGTGGAGAGCTTCCAGGACAAGGCATCTGACGTGGTCGACACGCTGAAGGACAAGGCTTCCGACGCGGTGGACGCGGCGAACGACATCGCCGGGGAGGCGAAGGACAAGGCAGCCGAGTCCGCGCAGGGCGTCAGGGGTACCTCCTCCGACGGCGTCGGGTCCGCCACCGTCATCGACGCCAGCGAGGACACCGCGGACGACGCGCTGACCGCGGCGACGGGCACGCCGACCGAGAAGGCCGGTGCCGCCGATGACGCGCCGCATCCTGCGGATGCAACGCAGGAGAACGCCGCGCCGGCTGACGACGACTCGGCCGCGGCCGCCAAGTCCGACGAAGCCGCTATCCGGAGGGCGGGCGAGGCCACGTGACCCTGGCACCCGAGGGTCGCAAGCTCCTTCGGCTCGAGGTTCGCAACGCGGCGGTGCCGATCGAGAAGAAGCCGGACTGGATCAAGACCAAGCTGCGCACCGGTCCGGAATTCCAGAAGTTGCAGTCCCTGGTCAAAACCGGGGGTTTGCACACCGTGTGCCAGGAGGCCGGCTGTCCCAACATCTACGAGTGCTGGGAGGACCGGGAGGCGACTTTCCTGATCGGTGGGGACCAATGCACCCGGCGCTGCGACTTCTGCCTGATCGACACCGGGAAACCCGGTGAACTCGATCGGGACGAGCCGCGCCGGGTCGCCGAGTCGATCCGTTCGATGGACCTGCGGTACGCCACCATCACCGGCGTCACGCGGGACGATCTGCCCGACGAGGGCGCGTGGTTGTATGCCGAGACGGTTCGACAGGTGCATGCCGCCGCTCCGGAGACGGGCGTGGAGATCCTGACTCCGGACTTCTCGGGCAGGCCCGAGTTACTCGGTCAGGTCTTCGACGCTGCACCCGAGGTCTTCGCGCACAACCTGGAGACCGTGCCGCGGATCTTCCGCCGTATCCGGCCGGCGTTCACCTACGAGATGTCACTGGAGGTACTGGCCCTAGGCCGGAGAGCCGGAATGGTGACAAAGTCGAATCTCATCCTGGGGATGGGTGAAACCCGCGCTGAGATCTCGCAGGCGCTGGTCGACATGCACAGCGCAGGATGTGATCTCGTGACGATCACACAGTATCTGCGGCCAACACCGCGGCACCACCCGATCGAGAGGTGGGTCAAGCCGCATGAGTTCGTCGAACTCGCTGACGAGGCTCGCAGCATCGGCTTCGCCGGTGTGATGTCCGGGCCGCTGGTCCGGTCGTCCTACCGCGCGGGGACCCTGTACCGACAGGGCGCGCAGGCGCGGCAGGCCCGGCAGGCATTGACCTCCGCGACAGGCTGAGCCAGTACAGGCTCTTCAGGTTCAGCGCTGTCGCGCCATCCGCCCGGTGCCAGTCGTGCGATGCGTCGCTCCGCCGAAGCGGGGCGCAGACGGTTCCACCGGCGGCGGACCTCGTTCCGAACGTCAACCCCCCGGCGCTCCGGGCACTATCCTCGGGGGTATGGCCAAGACTGCCGCCAACGCAGGCGCTTCCTCCAAGACCGCTGATCGGGAAGCGAAGAAGGCGGTCAAGGCGGCGAAGAAGGTCGCCGCCAAGGAGCGCCGCAGTCAGCTCTGGCAGGCGTTCCAGATGCAGCGCAAGCAGGACAAGCGACTGCTGCCCTACATGATCGGTGCGCTCGTCGGCATCGCTGCGCTGCTCACGCTGGCACTGATGTGGTTCGTCCCGTGGTGGATGGTATTGCCGCTCGGCATTCTGCTCGGCGCGCTCGTGGCGATGATCATCTTCTCTCGCCGGGTGCAGAGCAGCGTCTACAAGCAGGCCGACGGGACCCCCGGGGCGGCCGCCTGGTCGCTGCAGAACAATCTTCGAGGCAAATGGCGGATCACGCCGGCGGTGGCAGGCACCTCACACATGGACGCAGTGCACCGGGTGGTCGGGCGTCCCGGCATCGTGCTGGTCGGCGAGGGTGCACCCCATCGCGTCAAGCCGCTCCTGGCACAGGAGAAGAAGAAGATCGCCAGGGTCGTCGGCGACACGCCGATCTACGACGTCATCGTCGGGAACGAAGAGGGCCAGACCCCGTTGCGCAAGCTGAACCAGCACCTGATGAAGCTACCGCGCAATATCCCTGCGCCCGCCGTCGTCGAACTGGACAACCGGCTGACCGCGTTGTCCGCCCGGACCGCGCAGGCAGGACTGCCCAAGGGTCCGATGCCCGCCGGTGTAAAACAGCGGAACGTGCAGCGCGCCATGCGGCGTCGCTGACGGACGCGAGCGAGCCGGCGGGCACGGCGCAGACGAACTTCGGGCTGTTGGCCAGGTAGTCGCGCAACGGCAGTGTCCCGATAAGGTCAGCGCAGCCGCAGCACGATGGTGCGGCACAACCTGTCGTGAAGGCCGCGACCGTTGTTGTCCTGCAACAGCGGCGGCACGATGAGGAAGATCAGCACGGTCCTCGGAATCGCCCAGAGTCCGACGAAGGAACCGCCGCCCATCGGCACCACCCGAATCCCTACAGCGGCTTGGCCCGGTGTGATTCCGAACAGTGCGACGGTCAGCACGGTCATCGCCGCCCAGACGAACAGGCTGGTGTTTCCGGGCGCTGCGGGCGCGGTGATCGCCCAGGCAGCCAGTGCCGAAACCAGGATGTCGATGCCGAAGGCGGCCGCCCTGCGGCTCAGTGATGCCACCGAGCCGACGCCCGTGTTGGGCAGGCCCAGCCCCTTTCCTGGATAGATCTGCTCCGCAGGGCCCTCAGCCGTCACCATGCTTCCCAGCGTAGAGATTGACGCGTCGGCGGCGCGCCCGACCACTCGCTGTACCCGAGGTCGCGCTGCCTGACGGGAGCACTGTTGCGCACGCCACACCAGTGCGGCGTCGCGGCCGATTAACCCACGCGAAACAACTCGGAGACCGGCGGGTAACACCGTCTGCCTAGCGTGGCCCAGGCGTGTCGAACCGGGCGAACCGGACGACGCACGGGCAACCGCACCACCGGCGAACCTGTGTCGCGTCCGCCGGGTGGTCCGCCGGTATCGGGACCGCAAGCGTCACCAGCGTCACCTGTGCGGAGGCCTCCCGGTCTACGTTGTACCGTCCCTGCCACCCCGGTTGTCCCCCGACCACCACAAGGAGCGCGTGCGTGTTCTCCACTCCAGAAGAGCTTGTTGCCTACATCGCCGATCAAGATGTCGAGGTCTTCGACATCAGGTTCTGCGACCTGCTCGGCGTCATGAATCACCTCACCGTCCCGGCGTCTACCGTCTCGGTCGACTCGTTGGCCGGCGGTATGGCGTTCGACGGCTCGTCGATCAAGGGCTTCCAGTCGATCCATGAGTCGGACATGACCTTGCTTCCGGACGTGACGACCGCCAGGGTTGACCCGTTCCGCCGGCGGAAGACGCTGACCTGCAACTTCTTTGTCCACGATCCGCTGACGCTGCAGCCCTACTCGCGGGACCCGCGCAACGTGGCCCGCAAGGCCGAGGAGTACCTCACCAGCACCGGCATCGCCGACACCTGCTTCTTCGGCGCGGAAGCCGAGTTCTACATTTTCGACAATGTGCAGTTCGAGACGGGCATGACCGGCTCGTTCTACAAAGTGGATTCGGAGGAAGGCTGGTGGAACACCGGCCGCGACGAGCAGCCGAACCTCGGCTACAAGGTCCGCACCAAGGGAGGCTACTTCCCGGTCCCGCCGTACGACCACCACGCGGACCTGCGCGAAGACATGACCGCGAACCTGATCAGCATGGGCTTCAACATCGAGCGCGGTCACCACGAGGTCGGCGGTGGCCAGGCCGAGATCAATTACAAGTTCAACACGCTGCTCGCCTCAGCCGACGAAGTGATGCTCTTCAAATACATCGTCAAGAACACTGCCTGGGCGCAGAACAAGACCGCCACCTTCATGCCCAAGCCACTGTTCGGCGACAACGGGTCCGGCATGCACGCGCACCAATCCCTGTGGGCCGACGGCAAGCCGCTGTTCTATGACGAGGCCGGATACGGCGGTCTGTCCGATACCGCCCGCTATTACATCGGCGGTCTGCTGCATCACGCGCCGTCGCTGCTGGCGTTCACCAACCCGACCATCAACTCCTACCACCGACTGGTTCCCGGCTACGAGGCCCCGGTCAACCTGGTGTACTCGGCCCGGAACCGCTCGGCGTGTATCCGGATCCCGCTGACCGGCACGAACGCCAAGGCCAAGCGCCTCGAGTTCCGCTGCCCCGACCCGTCGGCGAACCCGTACCTGGCGTTCGCGGCGATGATGATGGCGGGCCTGGACGGCATCAGGAACAAGATGGAGCCGCCGGCACCGGTCGACAAGGACCTGTACGAGTTGCCGCCGGACGAGGCCGCCAACATCCCGCAGGTGCCCGGTTCGCTCGCCGCCGTGATCGACCGGCTCGAACAGGACCACGACTACCTGCTCGAGGGTGGCGTGTTCACGCCCGACCTGATCGACATGTGGATCAAGCTCAAGCGCGACGAGATCGACGCGCTGCGGCTGCGTCCGCACCCGTACGAGTTCGATCTGTACTACGACATCTGACCTTCGAAAATCTGACACCGGACATCGGAGCCGGGACATCTGAGCCAGGACATCTGAGCGGGACATCCGACCCGCTTCACCTGGGCGCGCTACTGCGCGGAGGCTGGCTCAACTCTGCGTAGGCTGCCGTCACCCGACGAACCCAGAGAGCGCGGTGCCCCATGCCGTACTTCGCGGTGCAGTACACCTATGCCGATGCGCCGGCCGGCATCGCCGCACATCGTCCGGATCACCGCGCCTTCTTGCGTGGACTGCTGGATGACGGCACGCTGCTGGCCGCGGGGGCGTATACGGACGAACCGCCCGGGGCCTTGCTGCTGTTCAACTGCGACAGCGTAGAGGCGGTGGAGAGCATCCTGCGCGACGATCCGTTCGCGCACAACGCGCTCATCATCGACCACACGATCCGGGGCTGGAGCGCCGCGATCGGACCCTGGGCCGACTGAGCGCAACCGAAAGCGCCTGCTCACCAGGCCGCCGGTGAGCCGGTCGCCTGATCCGGTGACTGCCGTATCACCGGGGTATTTGTCCGCTCTTGGGTTGTACCCTGTATGCGCCTGTGTATGACGGCGCATCTCGTCGATCGGACCGGACATGGCGGTTTCGCGCGCGTCCCGGCTGCCTGCAGCCGCGCTGTGCTGGACCCTGCCTTGACGGCCGCCGTCCAGTCGCCCGGGACGGCTCCCACGGCGGCCCCGCCCGGCGGGCTTCAACTCGGGTCCGACGCGGACACCGACGCCGCCGATGTCGGCGGCAGCCATGCCCCCGGCGCCGACGCCGGGCTCGAGATCCATGAGCGATGACGGTCGCCAGCACACCGGTGGTTCTGACCGAGAAACTCCGCCGTCCCGAGCCGGCAGGTTTGTCCCGCCGCCGCCTTGAGGACAAGCTGCTGAACGACATCCACAGCCGGTTGCATCTGATCGTCGCGCCGCCGGGGTCTGGCAAGACCACCCTGTTGGCCGGTGTTGCGGCGACCACCGCCATTCCCGTGGCCTGGTACCGGGTCACGGCCGGTGACGCCGCCGAGTCCGCCCTGGTCGCACATCTCGGCCGTGCGCTCGGAGATGCCCTCGGGATTCGAGCCGCGGCAACAGTGACCGGCGATCTCCTCGAAGCACTCGAGCGTTGGCCGGGCCCGGCCGGCATCGTCGTCCTCGACGATCTGCACGAGATCGCCGGGTCACCGGCCGAGCGGGCGCTGGAACAGTTCATCGCACTACGACCACACGGATTGCGGGTCCTGGTCGGGTCCAGGCGACAGCCGGAGATCAACATCCCACGTCTTCGGGTATCCGGTCTGTTGCAGGAAATCTCCAGTGACGACCTCCGGTTCCGGTCATGGGAGGTGGAAGAGCTGTTCCAGGCTGTCTTCCGCGAGCCGCTGTCCCCGGAGTCGGCGGCGTTGCTCACTCGGCGGACCGGGGGGTGGGCAGCGGGGCTGCAGTTGTTCCATCTGGCCACATCGGGCCGCAGTGCGTTCGATCGGCAGCGCGCGGTGGACGATCTGGGCGGGCGGTCCAAGCTGGTGCGTTCCTACCTCGCTCGCAACGTTCTCGCCGAGCTCCCCGAGGACCGCCGGCTGTTCCTGCTCCGCACCTGCACGCTGGGCTCACTGACCGGTGAATTGTGCGATGCACTGCTCGAGACGACCGGCAGCCGCAGGGTTCTGGACGAATTGGAGCAGATGCAGCTGTTCACCTCGTCCGAGGACGACGGCGAAACGTTCCGCTACCACCAGGTGCTGCGCACCCACCTGGAGTGGGCACTCGTGCAGGAGTACGGGTCGGCCGGAGCACGCCAGTGGTACAGCCGCAGCGGCGCCCTGCTCGAATCCAACGGTGACCACCGCGCCGCGGTGCAGGCGCACGCCCGCGCGGAGGATTGGGGGTCGGTTGCCCGGTTGCTGCAGGTGCGCGGCGCAGGAGAAGGCGATCCCGCGGCAGGCGCGGATCTGCTACTGCCGGCGTCCGTCGTGGAACACGACCCGTGGCTGTCCCTGGCGCAAGCACGCCGCAGAGCAAGGGAGGGTTTGCTGTCCGCTGCGGTGGAGGCCTTTCGTCAAGCCGAGAACCTGCTTGACGAACCGGATTTCCGTGACATCTGCCGGCGCGAGCGGGCGGTGGCCACGCTGTGGAACAAGGGCCGCGGCCGAGCTTCCTGGGGGGTTCACACCGATCACTGGTCGGTTCCGCTGCGGGCAGCCATCCAACACGTCGGGCGTCCCGGCATCCCGACGGGAGCCGAAACTCCCGGCGGTCTCCATCGATCACCGGCCGCAGGCAGTGCCGAACGTCTCGGTCGTGGGCTCGCCTCGCTGGTGGACGGCGACTTCGTCGGAGCCATGGACCTTCTCGCGGCAGTGCAGGGAGACCGCGATGCGGACAAAGCCCACCGACTGATCGGCCAGCTCGCCGGAACCGTCCTGAATCTGGTCACCGAAGGCGGCGGTGACCCGTCCGGTCGGTTGGGAAGCATCGCGCTGGAAGCGGAACTGGCGGGGCTGCCCTGGGTGGCCCGGCTCACCCGCGGTCTGGAGGAGGCGAGCCTGGTCGCCCGCGGGTCGGCGTCGTGGCGGATGCAGTCGTGCCTTGACCTGCTGGCCGACTGCGACCGCACTGGTGACGACTGGGGCGCGGCCCTGCTCCGACTCGCTTCCGCGATCGCCGATCAGATCGCGAATGCCCAGGCCGATCCGAGCCAGTTCGCCGATGCCGCACGACGTCTGCGGGATTTGGACGCCCCGGTGCTGGCGACGTGGGCCGAGGCGTTTCAGGCCGTGGCGCTCGCCAGATCCGGTGCGGTCGAGGCGCACTCGTTCGCGGCCGAGATCGCCCGCCGGGCAACGGCTTTGCGTCTGGACGGGCCGGCGACGCTGGCCCTGACGGCAGTCGATGCCGCTTCAGGCGAAACAGCGCCGATCCGTTCAGCATGGGGCGGTGCCGCACCGAACGGGACAGTGTCAGATCCAGGAAGGTCGCTCGGATTCTCGGCGAACGGCGCCCCGTCCACCCGGCCCAACTTGGTACGCCTCGCCGGCACCCGGACCGACGTCCTGGGTATCCGCCGCGTGGCACAATTGCTGCTGCACGTCCCGGCCGCGCACGGCATCGAGGTGCCCTCCGGCGTCAATCTTGCAGAAGATGCTCCCACCAACCACACCCGCGTTGCGCGGACCGCACCACTGCCCGATCAGCGACTGCAGACGGTGGACGAGTCGATAAGGTCTGCGGCGCTGGCGGTGTCGGCGCTGACGGAGATGCAGGCCGACCGGGTCAAACCGGAGACCGCATCGCACGCCCTGCACATCCGATGCCTCGGCGGTTTCGGGATCGAGATCGGGAGGCGGGCAGTCGATCTCACCCCGCTCAGACCGCGGGCCCGGGCGCTGCTTCGGCTGCTATGCCTGACCCCGCACCGCGACGTTCACCGGGAGTACCTGGTGGACGCCCTCTGGCCCGGGACGGATCTCACGATCGGCACCCGCCGGCTTCAGGTAGCTCTGTCCAGCGTTCGCCAATTGTTGGAGCGGGCCGGCCTGTGCGGCGCCGAAGTCCTGGCGCGGCAAGGGGACGCGTACCGGCTGGCACCGCCGCCGGGCAGCGTCGTCGATATCCAGGTCTTCGACAATGCTCTTCTCGAGGCGGGCGCGGCTACTGCCCGGGGTGACACGCAGGCCGCGATGAGGGCACGCACCGAGGCCCTGGCGCAGTACCGCGGCGATGCGCTGCCAGAGGACGGGCCCGCCGACTATGTCATCGCCGAGCGCGAGAGACTTCGGCTCGCCGCAGCGGCGGCGGCTGCCGCCCTCGCGCAGGACAATCGAACCTTGGGCCACTCCCGGCCGGCTCTCGCCGCCGCACGAAGGTCAGTGCAGCTGGATCGCTTCCAGGACCTCGGCTGGCACATGCTGATCCAGCTGCACGAGGACTCCGGCGACACCAGTGCCGCCACGCTGGCGCGTCACGAGCATGCCCAGGCGCAAGCCGAACTGGACGTCGTCATCGGTTGAGCCCAGCCCCCGGTCCAGCGCGTGCCTGTGCAGGATCGGTCCTTTCGATGGCGGGCGACCCGTTCCGACGCGTGGCACCGCTTCCGGACGCCGGACGCTACGGACGCCATAGCGCGCTGTCATATTCGTCGCGTGCCACGGTTCGATCGCCCGGAACGGGCAACTGTGCGCAAGGGGTCAACCGTCGCATACGCAGAGGCGTATCGACGGCTCGAAGGATGTAGAACGCCACTTCTCAAGGTTGACCGCGGGCGTGTGCTTTGCCGGGCAGCATCAGAACAAGGAGTCCGCACGTGAACACATCGTCCAACGGCCCGGTGCACACCGCCCCCAGGGCGGGCACGCATGAAGCGATCGATACCGCAGCGAAACAGCCAGGCACCACGTCCGGATCGCCACGGCCGCGGGACGACGCGCCCGGCGACGTGCCGGACAGCGCGGCGTCCGCCGGTTCGCGTAACGACGACACCGTGACGGCTGGGATGCGCATCGCGGCGGCGTGGTCCTGGCGGTTCGTGGTGATCGTCGCCGCAATCGCCCTCATCTACTACGGCTTGGGGTATCTGTCGGAGATCGCGATCCCGGTGACGGTGGCGCTGATGCTATGCGCGTTGCTCAGTCCCGCCAAGCGATTTCTGGTGGCACACGGCTGGAAACCCGGCATGGCTTCCACCGGGGTGTTCGTCGGCGGAGTGCTGGTGGTGGCCGGCGTGGTCACCCTGGTGATCGAGCAGTTCGTCGCTGGTGCGCCGGACCTTGCGGACCGCGTGACGGCAGGGCTCGACACCGTTCAGAACTGGCTCGTCACCGGACCTTTCAGGATCTCCCAGGATCAGATCAATTCGGCGACCACCTCCATCAAAGAAGCCGTCGTAGCGAACCAGGAAACCGCGACCTCCGGCGCGGTGAGCACAGCAACCTCCGTCGGCAAGGTGGTGACCGGTCTGATCCTGGTCATGTTCATCCTGTTCTTCTTTCTCCGGGACGGGAAGAAGATCTGGGACTGGCTGGCGGGCTCGCCCCGCGGCGGGCACGACCGCGCATCCATGGTGCCGGCGACCGCGCCTGGACCACGCTCGGCGGATACGTCAGAGCCACCGTGCTGGTTGCGTTCGTCGACGCCATCGGCATCGGCCTGGGCCTGGTGATCCTCGGCGTACCACTGGCACTGCCGTTGACGGCGTTCGTCTTCCTCTCGGCGTTCATCCCGATCGTCGGTGCATTTCTCAGCGGGGTCGTCGCAGTCCTCGTTGCACTGGTCACCCTGGGATGGGTGAAGGCGCTGATCGTGCTGATCATCGTCATCGCCGTACAACAACTGGAAGCACATGTGCTGCAGCCGATCTTGATGGGACGAGCCGTGCATGTGCATCCGCTCGCGGTTGCTCTGTCCATTACGGCCGGGGTGATCATCGCGGGCATCGCCGGTGCGCTGCTCGCTGTGCCGATCGCAGCGTGCCTGAATGCCGCAGTCAAGTACCTGACCGGACACGACGGCCCGACGCGGGACGCCGAAGCGCTGCAGGTCCCGGATCAGGCCCGGGAGGCGACGGCCGAGCGGTAACACCTACAAGCGGACCGCCGGTCAGCCCGACGGCTCGGTGACCTTGCTCCTACGGGCCGACGTCCTTGCCCCCCAGTCGATTTCCAGCACGCCGGTGCTGGCCACCGGCGCGCGCGACTCGAGCGTTGCCAGGGCGGCCTCGCCGCACACCGCGTCGACCGCGGTGTTCAGTGGCCAGCGGTTCGACACGTCGTGACCCTTGACCTTGGTGAACGTCAGGGGGGCCGTGCGGGCGTCGATCAGCCGGTGCAGTTCGCGGACGATCTCGAGATTGGAAACCGTCTTGCGCTGCCTGTTGACATAGTTGTTGCGCTGCCACCCCTTCTTCCAGGTGGTGGCGCAGCCGATCGCGTAGGACGAATCGCACTGAACTTCCAACGGCACGTCGGGGTGGTGCTGCAGGGCCAGCACCACCGCCTGCAGTTCGCCGATCTGATTCGTCCCTGCGGGGCAGCCGGCGGAAGCCCACACGCCGTCACTGCGGACGTACGCCCAGCCCGTGGCGCCGCCGGGGTTCCGCAGGCACGACCCATCGGTGGCCACCAGCACGGGCGAGCGGGCGGCCGCTGTCCGGGCGAGATTCGCTGTCGGAGTTGAAACATTCGTGGTAACAGCTGCCGGGGCACCAGCGGTCCGAGAAGCACGCGGGGCATCGGCAGACTGCGCCAGGGGGGGTTTGCTCACCGGAGCGGTTGCCGGACCGACCGCACTTTCGGGGTCGTGGAGATCGAACAGTCCGGGGCCGACGGACAGGGCTGGCTTCTGCATACCGTCAGCCTGCCGCATCGGGACGGCCGCCCGGTCATGCGGCGCCGTAGACCTCGACCCGGTGCGGCACGTGGGCGGGCTTGATCATGGCAACCAGCGCCTCGAGGCGACGCACATCGAAGGTCTCCGGGTCCTCGACCTGCAGCCGCACCAGCAGATCTGTCCGCTCCGACCCGGGGAGGGCGGAACCAGCGTCGACGGACCACCCCGAGCCGCCCGACTCGACGATCTCCGGGGCAGACTCGAACAGGGCCCGAACCGCGGAACGGACACCTCTCGCGGTTCCGCGCCACTGCAGCAATTCGACCCCGACCTGAACGAGTTCACGCTGCCGTTCGGCGCTCTGATGAGAGTCGAGGACGATACCCATCCAGCCGGCCAACCAGCCGAGCATGTCGTCCGGCGCGGTGGCCGGGTCAAGGTAGGCGGGCAGCGAATCCAGCGTCGCGATCACCGGCGCGAGAACCTCGTCCAGACCCTCGCACAACCTCTGCGCGAAGAAGTCGTGCTGGTAGAGCGATGGCAGCGTCGTGCCCAGCGGGTGCGGGGTGGCCAGGCCCGGCAGCAGGCCCCTCACCGCTCGCCCCGCTCGTCCGTCGGCCGGCGGGCGTGGCACGTCCGGAATGTCACGGCCGTACCCGGACCTGATGCTCGTAGGAGAAGACCAACGCCGTCGGTGCCAGCGGCAACCGCTGCACCGCGGAACCGCGCCGCCCGGTGGCCGGGTCGGCCGGGAACAGCTGCACACTGACCTCTTCGGCCATGTCGACGCCCGGGATCCTCGCCAACGCGGCGTTGACCTCGTGTGCCTGCGCCGAGCGACCGAGCGGCCAGCCGGTGCCCTCGGGACCGCCGGTCAACGGATCGAACAGGCGATAGACAGCGGACAGCACCTCCCTGCGGACGTCATCGGCCCGGTAGCGGGGCCTGGCCCGGACGCTGATCACCGCGGTGAGCCACTGGTACTCGGGTGGTTCGATGACCAACCGGGTGCCGACCAGTCGCCGTTCGTCCAGGTACCCGGTGATCCGCGTCAGCGATTCGGGAAGCGGGATGAGGTCCTCGCGTCGGGTCCGGCCGACCTCGTCGCCGGCAACGGAGGGAACGACGAGCACCCGCACGCCGCCCCCGTCCACGCCGATGCAGTGCACCCTGGCGATCTCCGGAGCCACCTGCTTGGTCAGCTCGACGAAGTCCTCGGCCGTCACCGCCCGGCCACGTGACCGGAGCACCAGCGGGCCCCGCAACTTCGCGTCCTCGATGTCCTCCGCGCGCGCGCCACCCACGGCGGGTGCGCGGTTCTCCACCCGCGCGACATAGGGAACGCTTGTCTTGAGCACCCTGACCTGCCCGGTGGCGACATTGCCGCGGACCCCTCCGCCGGTGCGGTACATCGTGAGTCGCAGGTGCGCGCCCTTGGCCGGCATGGCTCCGTACTGCCGCAGCGTTCCGTCACCCTGCCGGATCGCGGGCCCGAGCTGCACCTCTCCGGCGAATGCATCGACGTGGAAAACCGGACTCTGCGGACCGGACTCGGCGAAATGCTCCACGGGCATCCAGTCGGTGACGCCGGTTTCGTCGACCACCTGCAGCACCCCCGGCTCTTCCCAGGGCACGACCGGTCTGCGCTGCAACAGGAATCGTTGCGCGGGCGTGCCGTCGGACACTCCGATGTCCTCATCGCGGATGACCTCGGCGTGCACCGTCCGCGCCGTGCCGCCGATGGTGAAGGCAGTGACCCCGAGAATGCGCGGGGACGCTGTGTAGGTCGGCTGCCCGTCCGCCGGCACGAGCAACCGGCAGCGAAGCCAGCCCGACCTGTTCCTTGCCAGCATGGACGTCTGGTGATTCTTCGGGACGTGCAGGATGACGTCACCGGCCTTGTTCATCCCGCCGGTGTCGTCCTTCTCCAGCTCGCACGCCGTCCAGCCGGTGCCCGTCCAGGCCTCCCAGATCAGTGGTGGCCAATCCGGCCGGACGCCGACACCCCGGACCGTGCAGTCCATTCGCAGCACGACCGCGCAGGACGGCACCGCATTCGACAAGCCGATCAGCAGCGCGTCACCCGGCTGGGGCGACCGCTGGAAGCATTCGAATTCGCCGCCCGCCCGGAGCGCCGTGCTGTGGTCGACCAGCTCGCCGGCGGCGGCCATCGCCCCGGCCCTGGCGAACGAGCACGGAACGATGTTCAAGTCCTTGATCGTCGAGAAGACCACCGGGTCCTCGACATCGGTGCGTGGCGTGGCGACCTCGGTCTCGGCTCGGACGACCACGGTCTGCGGTTGCGGCGCGGACAGCCAGAACGTCACCGTGCCACGCGCGGCGGCCGGTGGGCGCAATTCGACGCCGATCAACTCCAGGAATTTGATGTAGTTGCGATCCGGAACCCGGTTCAGCCGGTAGATCAACTGATCCACCATCTGCGCGAACGCCTCGATCAGGGTCACCCCGGGGTCGGAGACGTTGTGGTCGGTCCACTCCGGGCAGCGCTGCTGCACGAGCCTTTTCGCGTCGTCGACCAGATCCTGAAAACGGCGGTCGTCCAGATTCGGGGCAGGCAGCACCATGATCAACGACTCCGATCGGCAACGGCGAGTTCCAGCGGCACGGCCGGGATGACGACGGAGAGCGAACCCGGCTCCTCAGGGATGACGTAGAAGGGGAAGACAAGATTGCGCGGGTCGTTGATACCCCTGATCGAGTACTGGATGTCGATGTACAACGTGCCTTCCTCCGCGGCATGGAAGCTGACCACGACGTCCCGCACGTCGATCCGCGGTTCCCACTGTTCGAGGGCGTAGCGGACGTCATGCGCGATCGCCCCGGCGGTGGCCGCGTTGATCGGTGCGAAGACGTGGTCGTGGACGCGGCAGCCGAACTCCGGACGCATCGGTCGCTCCCCGGGTGCGGTGGCCAGGATCAGCCGGATGGCCTCCTCGATTTCCCGCTCCCGCACGACCAGCGCGACGCCACCGGTGGCATCGGTCGCCAGTGGAAAAGCCCAACCAGCTCCGACGAAGTCGACTCCGGACATCGGTCAGCCTCCAATCATGACGGTCGGCGCGCCGACGGCGATGGGCGCGCCGCAGAGCGAGATGTCGCCCATCCGGGCAGCCGGCATCCCGCCGATCAGCACCGTCGGACAGCCCGGCGGCGCGATCGCGGTCGGTGGGTGGATGGCGGGCGGCGGAAAGGAGCAAAGGTGCGGCGTCCCAACGGTTGCCGCGGGCATCCCCGCGATCAGTACCGTCGGCACACCGGGCGGTCCGATCACACCGGGATGCCCGGTGGGGTCGCCGACCCTCGCTGCTGGGGGCATCTGGCCCACCTTTCCTCTGAAGCGCAACGGAAATCAGTTGATCTTGACGAGACTGCCCTGAACGGTCAGCATTCCGCTGGCCTTGACCTCGGTGGAGGCGCTGCCCTCGAGCTTGGCCGTCGATCCCTTGAGGGACAGCGGCCCGCTGGTGCTGATGTCGACCGCGCCCCCGCCGCCGTCGATCTTCACGCCACTGGTGGCGGCGATGGAAACCTCACCGCCCTTGAGTTCGAGCTTGGCGCCGGCGGAATCGATGAGAATCCCGCCCTTGCCCTCGATCAGGATCTTGCCGTCACTGTGCACCGTGATCTTGGTATCGACGTGGTCCATCTTCAACTGCAATTTGTCGCCGGTGCTGGACAGCGTGATGCCCTCGGTGCGGCCGTCCTCGTCGAGCAGGTCGATGCGGTGGCCACGCCGGGACACCATGGACCGCCGGTTGATCGCCCCGGAACTGCCGTCGATCAGGGACGACCCCGTGGTCGGCGGCCTGTCGATGCCGTTGTACAGCCCGCCAAGCACGTACGGCCGGCGGATGTCCCCCTGCTCGAAAATGACGAGCACCTCGTCACCCACCTCCGGCAGAACCATGGCGCCGCGGTCCTTCCCGGCCCCCGGCTGCACCGTCCGCGCCCAGTCCGACACGTAGGTATCGGAGAGCCATGGGAAGGTCAGCTTCACCCTCGCCTGCTGGGTGGGGTCGTTGGCGTCACTGATCTGGGCGACGACCGGCCCCTGGCCGCCGCGCATCCCACCGCCGCCGGACGCCAGCCCGTACAGACTGCGTTCCGCTCGACCGGTCACCGAGAAGGAAGTCGTGTAGCCCGTTGTCGCGTCGTACCGGTGATGTGAGGTGGTGATGGTGAACTTGCCGTCGAACGGCGCGCCGATGTTGTCGATCGCGATGGCCGCGCCTGCACTGAGTTTCGGATTCCCGCGAGCGACGCCTTCGAATTCGGCGAAGGCACCGGCGATCTGTTCGGCAATGGCGGCAGCAGCGCCGTCCACCTCCGCCTGCGTGCGGTAGGCGGTGTCACTGGCCACGTAGACCGGGTCGCCGAAGGTCTTGGCGATGTCCGCGGGGGTGATCGTCGGCAGGACGGCGCTGCTCGTCTTCGCCGGGGACGTTGCAACGAAGGCCTTCTTCTGCGCCAGGTCCCAGCCGCGTGCCTGCACCTCCTTGACCTGCTCGGCTGCGGTGATCAACGAACGAAAACGGAGCAGATCCGTCCCCAACCGCAGCACCAGCGGATTCTGCTCGGCCGCCTTGCCGCCCGCTGGTGCGGTATCGGCCTTCTTCGGCTTGCGGAAATCGAATTTTCCGTCCTTGACGACAACCTCGTAGTCGATCTGCCGGGCCAGCGAGTTCAGAAATTCCCAATCGGTGACGCCACCCTGCGAGAGATGGTCGAACACAGTGCTGGTCGACTCGATGGTGCCGATGGTCAGGTTCGCACGTTGAGCAACCTTGGTGGCGACATCCGAGGCCGTGCACTGGGTGTAGGTCTCGGTGCGCCGTCCCCGGAACAACCGGTGCGCTTGGTCGAAGCCCCGGATGATCGTGTAAGTTCCGGTGCTGTCGAATTCGGCCTCGAGCGCTGTCACCTCGCCCTGGATCAGCGGTTCGGGCGCGGCGCTCGAATCGGTTGCAACCGACACCTTTACCTTGGAGCCGATCCTCGCCCCCGACTTGGGAATGACGATGTGCCCGGTGTCGCGGAAACGCAGGACGAAGGTGTCCGGCAGCAGCAGACTGTCGTCGACGTGCGCGGAGATCAGCAGCGCCTTGGCATCTGCCGGCAGTGGGGCACCCTCGATCTCGACGAGGAAGGTGGAGCTGGTCGGTGCCACGTCAGATCACCGGGTCGGTGAGTTCCGCTGCGCTCGGCAGCAGGATCGGCGTGCCCAGCTGAACGCGCATCGGATCGTCGATCCGGTTGAAGGCGGCCAATTCCCGCCACAGTGTCGGGTCGCCGTATTCGCCGTACGCAACGGAGGCAAGGCTCTCCCCGGCTACCATCGTGTGGATGCTCCGGGTGGCGAGAGCTCCGGAAGTCGGGTTCTGCTTGCCCTTCTCTCCCGGCATCTCCTGCAACGCCACGGTGCAGACGGCTCTGATCGGCACGCCGGCCGCGGAGAACAGGGTGTACTTGGCGCTGACCGACGTGACGTAGGCGGGAAAGCTGGTGATCGCACCCCACTTGAACACGACAAGTGGCGGCATCGGCTTGTCGTTGGCGTGCGTCTTCTCACTCGCGACGCAGCAGGAGAACAGCTTCTCGACCGCCTCGACGACGCTGCCGTCGTGTTTGGCCGTTGCGTCGAAGAACATCTCGAGCGTCAACTTGCCCGGCTCGGGCCCCTTGAATTCAGGGGGGCCGGCCTTCTTCGAACCGGTGGACGGCTTGCTGTCCCACTTCACCGTCTTGGCGATGGTGACTTCCTTGGGGTTGAATTGGAAGTCGATGGAGCCGATTTCACCGTTGAGTTTCCGGCCGCCGGTGGCCGGTGACGATTCATACATCTTCAAACAGGCGCGCTCCACCTGCTGGCGGCCGGTGTCACCCAAAGGCGATGGGGGCGTGAGCGTCCCACCCCCGCCGCCGAGCATCGGCGCGGTCATTTCGGGCCGTTCGGAAGGATGCCGTGATGGGCGATCTCGAGGGTCTCCGTGGCGACCTTCGGTGTGTCGAAGTTCAGGCTCGGGCCGGTCCACCGGACCGGGATGACCCCGTTCAACGACCATTCCGCGACGACCGTCTTGTCGACCGTCATCGCGGAGATCACCATGGTGGTGGGTTTGACGCCGTTCATCATGCCGGCGAACCAGGCCGTCAGTTTGGCGCTGTCCTCACCGATCGGCCGGGTCAATTTGACGTTGGTGTACTTCATTCGGGTCGGCAACTGCCACACCATGGCGTTGTTGCCGCCCTCTTCCCGCTGTTCCATAACGATTTCGATGCCCAGGCCTTCACAGCTGCTGAACAAACCGAGCGGGAACTCGTCGATCTTGACCTTGAAGCAGACGCTGACAGCGGGATCCTTGTCGTCCAACTGAATTCCCCTCCTTGACGGTCGATTGATCTGATGGCACCGGCGATGTCGCCTCCTGCTGTGTCCCCCGTCGTCAGCGCCGCAGGTCCGTGACCATGCCGGCCCGCTCCCGGTCCAGCCACAGGGCAGACTTCAGTCGAGCGTTCAACGGGTCGAACAACCGCCTGGCCAATTCATCCAGGTCGGTGGGCAGGGCGCCGGCGGCGGCACCTGCGGCTCCGACCACCGCCCCGGCCGCACCACCCACCGCGCCGACCGCTCCGGACACCGCATCGTCGGGGGTCTCGGTGGCGGCGGCGCCGGCGTCCTGCACCGCTTCGGTGACGCCGCTGATGCCGCGCGCGGCCGACGTCGCGTCGCCGATTGCTCCGCCGGCGGTCGAGCGCGCGGTATCGGCCGCCTCGGTGACGGCGCCGCCGGCAGTGCTTCGCGAGTTACCTGCCACGTTGCGTGCAGTTTCGCCGTAGCCCCCTACCGCGTCCCGTGCTGAATCCAGGTATCCACCGCCGGCCCGCTTGGCCGCATCGAGGTACCCGGCACCGGCCCCGGCGTACTGGGTTGCCGTGCTCCTGGAGGTGTCCGCATAGCCCCTGGCAGTGTCGGCAGAGCCCCTGGCAGTGTCGGCGTAGTTGCCGGCGGCACCGCGGGCATTACCGAGCAGGGAGGAAGCGCCCGGTAGGCCGAAACGCTGAACGGCTGGTTGGGAGCCGAAGGCCGACCCGCCGGCAGATTCCACGGACGGGGCACGGAAGACGACTGACCCGTTGCCGTCGTGATAGGCGGCGCCGCTGGCAACAGCGGCTGTGCCAGGGGCGAACATCCGCTCCAAAGACATCTCGCGCGCAGCAAATGCGATGCTGCTCGAGGGGCTCGCATCACCTGAAATGAACGGCGCCGCTCCCGGTGTCGGCGCGGTGGGGACGGGGCTTCGTTGAACTGACGGTCCGCGGGTCGTCGTCGCGGGCGCGGCTCCCGGCTGGGTGGAAGCGAAGGGACCAGCGGCGGCCACCGACGAAAGAGATGACGAACCCAGCAGGGGCGCCGGATCCGGGAGCACCGAGTTGTGAGCTTCGCCGCGGAACGCGGCCCGGGCTTCAGGTCTCTGGGTTGCCGTGCCGAGATCAGGGAAGGTGTCGGTCGGTCGATGGTCCTGTGCCTGGGCGCACTGCACCGCCGTCGGCAGCGCGAGATGATCCGACGCCGCCTCCCGGTGTGGCTCCGCACGGTCACGCTGGATGAAATCCGACGAGCGGGCAACCGGCAGATCCTCCCCGACAGCGGTGTCGTCCTCGAAGTGTGCGATGCCGCCTCCGAGGGTCGTTGCCCAATCGAGCGAACCACTCTGCGGCTCGGTGTCCGACCCCGCTGGAGCATCCCGCACAGGAACTGCGGGGGGTTCGGATCCCAATGCCGGCGGTCCAGCAGCGTTGTTGTCAATCAGTTGTTGGGTGCCGACGCGACCGGGGGCGGCCAGCTGAGGGGCTGCATGGGGAACCGGCTGCGCTGAGCTGCGTTGGAGGAGAACCCGATCGGGCGTCGGGTGGGCAGCTGGCGTCGAGACCTCGTGGTACCGCATGGCGGACATTGACGCTGCAGACCCGTTGAGCGGGGCTCCCAGGCCCAGCGGATTCGACGCGCCCGGAGAGATCGGGCGGCTGGTATCGCTGGCGGACGGATCACTGCGTTGTAGCGACGCCGGCGCGGGGTCGCTCATCGGCGTGGGTCGGCCGGCACTTCCTGCCGTTGCCGCTGAAGTTGCTCGCTGAACCGACGGTGCCGTCTGCACTTCTTCCGTTGCGATCGGTTGCCCGCCGATCGTCGTTGGCAGCACCGGTCCTGCTGTGGCCCTGGATCTTTGGAACGCGGCCGGTGGACCGGCCGCCAGTGGGGCGCCCAGGCCCAGTGGCCGTGTCGCCGGTATGTCGGCGGCCGAGCGTCGCACCGCCGGGAGGGCCGCGGCGGCGTCACTACCCGGCGTCGACAGATGTGCGATGACATCACCTGCGACTGCACTGTCACGGACTGCGCGCTCACCCGCGGACGTCATCCCCAACAGGGGTGACTCGCCCGCAAATGCCACATCCACCGCAGCCGTTGTTGGGTCGGCGTGCTCGAGCGGGTGCCCCGGCTGCGTTCCCGGCGTCAGCGGCTCGGCGGACCTTGACACCGTCCGAGCGTCCTGCGCGTACGGCAACGACGGGCGGAAAGTCGCGGTCTGCTGCTTCGGCGCCGATGTCAGCGAAACAGCGATAGGCGCCGGCGCAGTGGCCGGCAGGCGCTGCAGGGGCAGGTCGAGGTGTTCCTGAGTGAAGGGCGTCAGCTCACTGTGACCGGTCACCAGCCCGCGCGGGGTCACCGTCGAACGCGGCTCCCCAGGTGTCCGACCGGCCTGCGAGGCATCGGCGGACCCGGCCGTCACGAGTTCCGAATCTGCGGCATGTGCAGAGCGCGCCGCGGACCTCTGCTGCGACGGTGGTGCACATGGTGGAGCCGAGCGAGGTGATGGGTCGCCCGCGCGGATCCACGGCGCCAGCACGCGTTGCACAACGCCCGCGGCCGGTACCGGGGCGGCAACCGGTAAGTCCGGTCCGGTCGACACGGTGTGCGGTGCCACCGGAGTGGCCAGACCGTGAGCCGACCCGCTGGGACCTGCTGGGTCGACGATATGGCCGAGCGGGCGCAAAAAGCTGGGATTGTGCGAAGTCGCCAGAGATTGCGTGAAGGTATCGAGCGGCGCCGCCGGTTGGGTGGCCGTCATCGTGGGCTTCAGGGGCGGAAGGTCCTGCCAGGCAGTGCGCTGTGCCGCAGTCGCAAAGGAATCAGCGCCACCGCCTCGGACCGCAGGTGAGGCGCCGGACTGATGCTGCGGTGGAACAGCATCCGGATCGCTCCGTCGCCACCAACGCGCCACCGGTCACCTCCCTCGTTCGATTCTGGTATTGATGCGTCCGATCTCATTCGCGAACCGCTGACGCTCGTGATGCTCGAGGTCCAGCAGATCGTCCATCGCCCAATGGAAATGGAATGCGATGTACGCGACCTCCTCGTAGATCCGGTCGGGCGCGTACGTCACTATTCCCCCAGGCGCCCACCAGCGACATCGATCGCGAATTCGTGCTCGCAATTCGGGCAGGTGACGGCGGCCCTGGTGTGACCCTCCTGGTTGACCCGCCGGTACAGATCCTGCAGAAACGCAAGGTCGGAGGCAAAAAGGTTCTCGACGATGCCGGCGTGCACGTCGTCGATGGTGCCAATCCTGGTCACGACGCGCCCGAGGAGCACCACCGTCAGGTACGCGGGATTCTCCCTGACCCGGTCGTCCCGGAGCGGGACGAGCTCATCCCGGGCCGTCGCCAGGCGCATGACCCCGTCCCGGTGCACCGTGCCGGCGCCGTCGACGTAGCCCCGTGGCAGCAGGAAGCTGAACTCCGTCCGCAGCCCTTGCTCCGGCGGGCGGCCCGGTTGATGGGCGCTCTGACCCGCGTCCGCGGACTGCACCGCCTCGAGGGCCGCTACCGCGGCGGAACCGCGGCGCATTACTCGACCTCGAGCCGCTCGTAGGTGACAACGAGCTTCTCGGTCAGCACGCTGGTATCTCCGGCCTTGAGCGAGCCGATCTCCAGGCTCTTCGGCCAGGCGGCGGTCAGCTTGTACCGTTTGACGGCGTTGCCCTCGTAGTCGTAAACGACCACCGCACCGCCCTTGCGGACATCGCTCATCTTGCCGAATTGCGAGTCCTTGACCCACTTTTCGAAGCTCTGGTCCGACGTCAACGGCCTGGTGAGGGTGACCTCCCCCGACTTCCAGCGCCCTGGCAACTTCTTGATCATGTACTTGCCGTCGGGCCCGTTCTGCTTGAGCTCGATGACGTCCTGCTCCATCTTCAGGCCAGACACCTCCGTGATGGATTTGATGGTGATTCCGTCGACCTCGAGTCCGAAGGAATGGCCGACCGAGCTGTCGAGATCTGGCAGAGCCATCGTCGAGCTCCCTTTCGTGAGTGGTGTTGCGGTGGCTGATTACTCGGTACCCGGGGCGGTCCAGGGCGGTGGGGCCGCGGACCCTTCCAGATCGGCGATCACTCGGCGACGAGACTGGTCCCGCCGGAGAACTGCGACAGCTGGAAGATCACGAATTCGGCCGGCTTCACCGGGGCGACCCCGATCTGGCAGAGCACCTGCCCGGCGTCGATACCCTCAGCGGGGTTGGTTTCCCGGTCGCACTTGACGTAGAACGCCTCGTCCGGGGTGAGGCCGAACAGCGCGCCCTTGCGCCATTCGTTGACCAGGAAGGCGCTGATGGTCCGGCGCACCTTGGCCCACAACGCGTCGTCGTTGGGCTCGAAAACAACCCAGTTGGTGCCATTGAGGATCGACTCCTCGAGGTAGTTGAACAGCCTTCGGACGTTGAGGTATTTCCACGCCGGATCTGACGACAGGGTCCGCGCGCCCCACACCCGGATGCCTCTGCCGGGGAACGTCCGGATGCAGTTGATGCCGACCGGGTTCAGCAGGTCGTGCTCGTTCTTGGTGATCTGTACCTCGAGCGAGATCGCGCCCCGGACAACCTCGTTCGCTGGTGCCTTGTGAACGCCCCGGGTATCGTCGTTCCGGCCCCAGATGCCCGCCATGAATCCCGACGGCGGCATGAAGATGTTCTTGCCCGATGCCGGATCTGCGGCCTTGACCCACGGCCAGTAGAGCGCCGCATACTTCGAGTCGTAGCCGGCCTTGTCGACCCGCCACTCCTTGACCTGCTGCGCGTTCAGACCTGGGGGCGGATCGAGAATGGCGATCCGGTCGCCCATCAGCTCGCAATGGGCGATCATCGCCAACTGCACCGCCTTGACCGTTTCCTGGTCGATGGCGCCTTGCTGGTAGGCGCTCATCAGATCCGGGACGCACACCATGGTGATCTCGTCCACCGCCTCCAGGCCGGAGAATCCGGTGCGCTCCGCGACATCCCCGACATAGTCATCGCCGGAGAGTCGCGGGGAGGGTACCGCTGCCGGCGGCGGTGGAGTGGTCAGCGAGATGTTCGCGCCGATACCGGGCGTCTCCACAGCCGCCCCGGTGGCAGTTTCCTCGATCCTGATCAGCTTGGACGCCGCGTTCACGGCGGTGGCAACGTTCGCCTTCCCACGTCCGGTGTTGAGCCGGTCGTACTCCTCTACGACTTCACCCTGGCGGACGACGAGTTTGAAGGTGCCCTCGGGCGCCTCGCCCTCGACACCGTAGATGTCGACGCTGATGGACCCGTCCGCCGTTCCCGAATCCAGAGCCACCACCCGGTAGCTGCCCAGCATGCCTTGCGGTCCGGCGGTGATGGCCTGTGGACCGCGTCGACTGCTGCCGCCATTCCCAGCGCCGTCCTGTCCGATGCGGACGACGTAGCAGTTGCCGCCGCCGTTCTGGAAGTAGGCGTACACGGACTGGGCGAGGTAGGACCCCTCGACGAAGCCGCCGAAGTTGCGGACGAACTCCGTCCAGTTGGGCACCAGCGTCGGGGCGTTGAACGGCCCATCCTCGGCCAGCCCGACGAAGGCGGCCACTGCGGTCCCGACCCCTTCGATGGGACGCGATCCGGAATCGACCTCTTCGACGTAGACGCCTGGGGAGAGGTAGGTCGGCATGCTGCCTCCTTGGTAGACCACCTGAGATTGCTGTGATCCTGCGCTCTGCCAGGGATCGAGGAAATGGTCGGAAGGACGCAACCCAGGGCACGGTTCGCTGCCCGATCGGGCAGCGCGTGAGGTCATTGCCAATCAGTTTCCGGCAGAATGACTTTCACCGATTGTTCCACGCCGCCGCATTTGGGCCGATTCCCCGGCCAACGCTCTTGACTCCAACGGACCAAATCGGCGGCGTGCCGAAGTCTCACGTCTTGCTGAAGCAGTGGCTGTCTTGAACGGAGCCGAACTGAGAAGCCCAACTGAAACCCCGAGTGAACGTGACCAATGGCCCTAGGCAACAACGTGAGCCGACGCCACGATGGGCGAAAACCCAGGAGGATCGTTTGAACACCCAGCAGCTTGAGAAGGTCAGAACCGGGGACGGCTTCATCGCGGCCCTGGACCAGAGCGGTGGCAGCACCCCCAAGGCGCTCAACTTGTACGGGGTCGACGAATCCGCCTACTCGAACGACAGTGAGATGTTCGACCGGATGCACGAGATGCGCACGCGCATCATCACCAGCCCCGCCTTCACCGGGAGCCGCATTCTCGGCTCGATCCTGTTCGAGATGACGATGGACCGGACCATCGAGGGCGAGGGGTCGGCCGAATACCTGTGGCAGGAAAAGGGTGTCGTCCCGTTCGTGAAAGTCGACAAGGGACTGGCCGCGGAAGCAGACGGCGTGCAGGTGATGAAGCCGATGCCCGATCTTGAAGCCCTGCTCACCCGCGCGAAGACGCACGACGTGTTCGGCACCAAGATGCGCTCGATCATCAAGCTGGCCAACGCTGCGGGCGTCGAGGCCGTCGTCGGCCAGCAGTTCGAGGTGGGCCGGCAGATTCTCGCGGCTGACCTGGTTCCGATCATCGAGCCGGAGGTCGACATCCATAGCCCGGAAAAGGCCGGTGCGGAGGGACTGCTGAAGGCCGCCCTGGTTGCCGAGCTCGATCGACTTTCCGCTGACCAACTCGTCATGCTGAAGCTCACCCCGCCGGAGGATGACGACTTCTACCTCGACCTGGTCAAGCACCCCAACGTGCTGCAGGTGGTGGCGTTGTCCGGCGGGTACAGCCGCGACGAGGCAAATGCACGGTTGTCCCGCAACCACGGCGTGGTGGCCAGCTTCTCTCGCGCGCTGACGGCGGGGCTCAGCGCGCAACAGACGCAGGCCGAGTTCGATGCCGTGCTGGATGCCTCCATCGAGAGCATCTACCGGGCGTCCATCACCTGACCAGGTCCACCGAACCTGCTACCTGCCAAGCAGTCGGTGTCCGGCGGTCGACGTTCGGGATGCACGGATGACTCGGATGGGGCAGGTCGGTGAATTGACCGTTGTCCCCCCGGTTGACAAGGTGGCTGCCAGAGAGGGAGTGGTCGTCGGCTTGATTCTTCTCACTATCTCAACCGCCATTGCCTCCAACCGCATCGGTTCTTCGCGATCCAGCTTTGAATCTCGTTACGGAGCCTTTCCTGGAAGTCCACCCCTTCCTGGAAGTCCACAAGGTGCTCCGGTCGATACTCCGTCGTCATGATGGCAAGTCGAGACCCTCGCCACAGGCTGTGATGTAGAGCCGAAGCTCCTTCTTCTTCCGGCGGGCTGCACGCTGGGAAAATGGGCGATCGCAGATCGCTTCAGCTCACCCGGTTCGAGTGTCTGCTCAAGCGGCCCAGCGATGACGTCTGCGTATCCCGCAGGCCCCTGATCCGGCACCGTCGATGATCTTCTGTGGCCACCTCGTCTTGATCAGGACTGGGTGCCAGCGAGAATAACGCCGCAACAGAACCTGATGGTTGCCAGACATTCAGCCAGGGTTACAAGTCACACCAATGATGTCTTGACAGACTTCGCCTATTTCTGCCGATTTTGGAAAACTCACCGTGGAACGGGCGCATAGTCTGGATCGTGCCCGCTGCCCATCGTTCGGCGCGACCGGCCTTCGCTGATTCCAGTGAACGCGCTGCCGAAGTATGTCCTGTCACGGACTCTGAAGACCGCCGACGACTGGCACAACACGTCGGTCATCAGCTACGACGAAGTGCCGGCACTGCGCGAGCGTGGCGACCTCGTGATGTTCGGCTGCGGCCAACTCGCCCAGGATCTCGCCCGCGACGGCCTGCTCGACGAGCTGCAGCTGTGGCTGGCACCGGTGGTGGTCGGCTCCGGTGCACGGCTGTTCGCGGAGCCCACCGCGCTGCTCGAGCTCGTATTCGACTACGCGCAGCCGTTTTCGTCCGGAGTAGTGAAGCTGACGTTCCGGTGTCCGCGGCAGTGAGCCCGCCGATCCGAAAGGCAACCCGCAAAGAATCGACGCGGGTCAGCCCTCGGCGGCCTCTTCGTCCTCCGGTGCCTCCTCACGCTGCACGAATGTGCCCTGCACCGGCTCCTCCTCCTCTTCAGGTGCTTCAGCGCGCTGCACGAATGAGCCCTGCGCCGTGTCCTCCTCCGCCTCGTGACGTTGCACGGCAGACGAAGTCGGCGCAGCGGGCGCCGGCGCGGACATCACCCGGTCTGCATTGACTGCCGCCTCCCGTTCGAATCGATCCCCCGGATCGCTCAGCTTGATCCCACCACCGGCAGCGGTGCCATCCACCGGACCACCGCGTTGCTGCACGACGTGGGTCAGCTCGTGGGCCAGCATCGTCTTGCCTTCGGCGGACGAGGGGTCGTACTTGTCCCGCTGGAACACGACGTTGGAGCCGACGGTGTAGGCGTGGGCGTTGACCGCCTGAGCGGATTCGTGCGCGCGGGAATCGTTGTGGACGCGGACGTCAGTGAAGTCGTGACCGAGCCTGCCCTGCATCTCTGCGCGGACATCGGTGGGCAGCGGACTGCCGCCCCCGGAATTCACGACGTCGTGGACGGGCGAACGCTCCTGCTCGATCATCGCCCCGACGCCGCTGTTGCCAACGGCGCGTTGCAGATCGAGGATCCCCGCCCCGTCGAGCACGTCTCTGCGGCCCGCGGCCGCTGCCCGTAGCGCATGTGACGGTGGCTGATTCTCCAGCCGGGCCGCTTTCGGCCGCAGCGAATCCTCGAAATCATGATCGTGGGTGTGCATCGAGCATTCCCTCCGTGCAGCATCTTCTCGCCTGCGGAACCCCGGAAGCGTCCCACCACCCGGTCGTCACCGACAGGGGGAACGGGCCAACCGGAAGGGACGTGGCGAATGCCCGATCGGGCAATCGCCACCGGCATGATCAACGCGCATTCGTCGGGGGCAGCCGTCGCGGTGAGTTGTCACAGCCGGCGCGGTTTGGCGAACAGACCGCCGATGAAGGCGATCGCGCAACCGGCGAAGACCACGAAGATCCCTGTTGACGGGCGCCCGGTGCCGGGCTGCAACGCGACTGCGACCGCAAAGGCGGCCAGGCCCACCGCCGCGACGAGCGCAGCGAGGCGAGTCAACCGCCCGGATGACCCGGTCAACCCCAGCACCGCCAACGCGGCCAGTCCGATCATGACGGCGCCGACGGAGACGATCGGATCGATCGCGTTCGGCAGGTCGATGAAGGACACGTCGGGTGCCACCGAGCTCGACGCGACATCCAGGGCCGGCAGACTCCACTCGAGCCCGGTGATGTTCGGCGCGACCTGTGGTCCGAGCTCCGGCGGGATGTCGATAAACGCGCCGGCATTCCACACCAGGAAACATCCGAGAACCATCATTGCCGCGCCGAGCAGGGTCAGCAGGACCCGCAAAGTCGGACGCCAGTCCGTCGATTCCTGCACCAGACTGCCGCCCGCCTCGACGTCCCTGCTGCCGTCGGAGGCGACGACGGTGAACGGACGGGTCAGCTGCTCGCCGCCCTCGGGGCGCGGCGCGGACATCTTGACGATCACCGCGGCGGCCTGCCCCGGCGCGAGATCGATCACCGGCGGATCAAAACTGAAGCGCACCAACCGTTCCGGGTCGTAACCGGCAAACTGCACACGCCTGGGTCGTGACCCGCCGCGGTTGTCCGCGACGGCTGTCATCGCCCCGCCGCCACTGTTGCGAACCCGGACGACGCTGGGGTCCAGCCGTAGCGTCATCGGCTCGTCCGGCGGTGGCGGCGATGTCGTCTGGATGAACGTCCCGTCCGCCTGCACCTCCTGGGTTCCCGGCTGCCCCGCGCCATCGGAGGCCGACACCGAAAATTGGCGGGTGAGGTCCTGTCCCGGCTCGGGGGGGTACGCGTCAAGCTGCGCCTGCGACCGGGCGATCTGACCTCTAGCGACATCGACCACCGGGGGCCAGAATTGGAAACGGATGGCCCGCTCCGGGTCGGATCCGCTCAAGGTGACCCGCCGCGGGCGAATTCCGCGCCGGTTGTCGATGACGACCTCGAAGGCGGCGGCGGGAGTGTCGCGGACCCGGATCAAACTGGGTTCGAGCTTCAACGCGACCGGTGTTTCCACCGGGGCAGGTGAGGTGTATTGGACCAATGTGCCGGTCACCTCGATCTCCTTGGAGCCGTCGGTCCCGATCACGGTGACCTGCCGTGTCTGCTCCTGTCCCGGTTCGGGCAGCGGCGCCTCCATCCGCACCCTGGCCCGTCCGATATCTCCGGGTAGGACGTCCAATGACGGCGGCGAGAAAGTGAACCGCACCAGCCTTTCCGGGTCACGTCCGGACAGCGAGACCCGCCGGACCCGGTGTCCGCCACGGTTGTCGATGAGCGCCTCGAGCTGGCCGACGACGGTATCCCTCACCCTTACCACGCTGGGGTCCAGACGCACCACGACCGGGATGTCCACCGGGGCGGCCGACGTCGACTGGACGAACGTGGCGGCTGCTTCGAGGTCGGGCACTCCCTCGGAGCTCGCGGTCAGCGTCAGCGACCTGCTGGACTCCTGGCCGGCGGCCGGCGGCGGTGCCTCCACCCGCACGCGGGCCCGGCCGACCTCGCCCGGCAGCACGTCGATGGACGGCGGCGCGAACGAGAAGTGCAGCAGCCGCTCAGGATCACGCCCGCCGAGGAAGACCCGCCGAACCCGGCTACCACCCCTGTTGTCGATGCTGATGTCGAGCTGCCCGAACCCTGCGTCGTGCACCCGCAGCAGGCTCGGTTCGACCCGGAGCACCATCGGTACCGCGGCTGAGGCAGTGTGCAACAGGGTCGCCGCGGCGTCGACGTCGTCGGTTTCATCCGAGGCCGTCACCGTCAATTGCCGGGTCGCGGTCGAACCCGGTTCTGGCGCCGGCCCCTCGACCCGCACCGCCACCGACGCGGTTCCGCCGGGAGGCACCGTCAGGGCGCCGGGCGAAAAGAAGAACCGGACGACTCCCTCGGGGTCGCGTCCGCGAAGGGTGACCGGGCGCGGCTCATTGCCGCCGGTGTTGTCGAGAGTGAGCTGGAAGCGGCCCGCATCGGCATCCTTGATCCGGACGACGCTCGGCTCCACCCGAAGCACCAGTGCAGAGCGGATCCCGATCACCGTCAGATCGACCGGCTGATCGACGACAACCTCGGGGTGCGCCACGGACTGCACACGAACTACGACCGGTACCCGGCCCGCCGGGACGAGGGTGCCGGCGGCGATGCGCAGGCTGAGCCGGGCACTCTCCTCGCCGTTGGGTAGGAGCCTGACCTCGGCCGACGGTGCGGTGAGCCAGCCGGGTCCGTCGTGCAGTGAAACGACGTAGGCGTCAACGATCTGCGACAGGTTGTAGACCGTCACATCGATGCCGGCATCGTCCCCACCCGGGCTCAGCTCGACGTCGGTCGGATCGACGAGAACCCTGATCGGTTGAGCTGTTTCCGCGTCAGCGGCGGCCGACGCCGCCACTGGAGCGCTGCCAATGCCGCGTACTCCCTCCGCGGCCGAATCGGGCGACGCCGACGACGCTGACGACACTGACGACGAGCCGTGCGGGCCAGTTTCCTCCGGGGACACACGTCCCACACCCGGGGTTTCCTCTACTGTCGCGGACCCGGCCGCCGCGGCGGGCGAGAGTCCCGCGGAAGCGGCGTCGCCGGTCGGTGAGATGGCCTGGAGATCCGTCTCCTGCGTGTCGTACCACGGCAGGAACGCCTGACACTCGTGGCAGAACTGTTCGCCTGGTTCGTTACGGGTACCGCATTGTTCACAGATGTTGTCGTCCATTGGTCCCTCCCGCTCCTGCGCGGCAGACCCTGCCGGGCTGCGGCGGGGATTCCGCTACGGGCATCATGACGCAGGGACCGTCACTTGCCGCGGAAATCCGCGCAGAATCGCGCCATGGCCGCAGCCTCTTCGCAGCATATCGATCGCACCGATCTCTGGTTCTTGTCTCATCACCGCTGCCTGCTCATCGCCGGCCTGCTGAAATACTGGCCGAATTCCCGCTCGACGACCAACCGGCCGAGCTTGCGATATTCCTGCTGTACCGCCGCAATCAGCTCCGGCATTCCGATGTTGCGGTTCTGTCCGGCCGCAAGGTAGCCGGCCGTGGTTGCCGCTGAGCGGATGTTGCCGCCGGAGAGGGTGAATGCGCTCGCGCAGAACGGCAGGTCCACATCGGGAGCGCACGGAACCGGCGGTTTCAGGCATTGCTGCCAGATGGCGAGCCTTGACGTCTCGTCAGGCGGCGGGAAGTCGATGATCATGTCGAGTCTTCGGGTAAAGGCATCGTCGATGTTCGACTTGAGGTTGGTGGCAAGAATAGCCAGGCCGTCGAAGGTCTCCATCCTTTGCAGCAGGTAGGCACTTTCGATGTTTGCGTACCTGTCATGGGCATCACGCACCTCGCTCCGCTTGCCGAAGATGGCGTCGGCCTCGTCGAACAGCAGCACGGCGTTGACGCCACCGGCCTCGGCAAAAATACGTTCGAGGTTCTTCTCTGTCTCCCCCACGTACTTGTCGACCACGGTCGCGAGATTGACGGTATACAGGTCCAGGCCGAGTTCGCCGGCGATCACTTCGGCGGACATCGTCTTACCCGTTCCGGAGTCGCCGGCGAACAGTGCGGTGACGCCGCGCCCACGGCCACCGCCCTTACGCATCTTCCATTCGATGAGGACCCGGTCACGATTACGGGCACGTGCGGCGAGGTCGTGCAATTGGCTTCGGGAAGCGTCGGGAAGGACGATGTCATCCCAGCCGACGGCCGGTTCGATACGACTGGCGAGCCGTTCCAGTCCGGCGGCATTCTGTGCCCGCGCGCCGCGCCGCAGGTCCGCTGCGCTGATCGGTCCGGTGCCCAGCAGCGCGGCAGCCGCCGCGGCCCGCACCGCTCTTCTCACCTGACCGGGTCCGAGCACGAAATGCATCGGGATGATGGCGGGGTCGATCACATCGCCGGCGAGGGCCGCCGTGTGCCGCGCCGCCGAGATGACGTCGCCGATTGCCCCGTCCAGCACGACACCGGTTCTGTGCTGGGCATTGTCGTGCCGGGCATCGTCGGGCCGGGCATTGTTGAGCCGGGCATTGTCGTACTGAAAATTCTGGGTCCGCGCACTGTCCTTCAGCGCATCCACCCATAGATCGACCCGTTGGCTCGGCGTCAGCGTCGGCGCATCGATGACCAGCGGAACGCTGTCCGTCCAGTTCGGATCCCAGGTGCCGGTGCCGACGATCGCGACCGGCACCGGGAGGTCGGCGAGCATTCGCAGCGCATCCGCACCGGTGGAGGAGCGCGTATCCCCGCCGGTGGAGGACAGTGCCTCGACCGGCCCCGCTACCACTCCTGCGCCCCGCAGCAGGGCCTCGCGGCCCAGAACTGCGACCGTCTCTTCCAGGTTCCGGCGCGCCGCCATCCGGCCCAGGTCCACGCCCAACACCGGTCGCCGCACCGCAAGCAACGCGGAAGCCGCGACGGAGGGTCCGATACCGATAGCTTTGTCGCGCATGTAGATCAACCGCTGGCCGGCGGCCATCGCCCGGGCGAGACCGGTGGACTGCTCGCAGTCAAAGGGAACGGGATCGGCGAGCAACCCGACCAGCGCGGGATCGGATCCGTCATCACCGAGCAGGTGGGCGGTCACTCGGTCGGGCACCCGTATCGCGCGGGTCAGGAATGGCCGCTCCGCATCCTCGACCTGCACCAGTGCACGGTCGATCAGTGGCGCGCCCGGTAACAGCCGCGCGCGGGCCGCCGACGATGCAGACGGCGCATCGGCCAGGGTCAGTGCCAGACCCACGGTGGCCCGGCGCCGGGTGACGTCGTCGTTGAGATAGCCGTAGAGCCGCTCGAAACGGCTGTCCAGGTCGGGCACCAACGAGACAACCAGGATCTCGATGTCCAATGTTGTCAGATCGGCATCCGCAGCGAGCCGGCGCAACCGGATCGTCAACCCATCGCGTTCGGCCGTCTCGGCGTCGTCCTCGATCCGCTGTCGATGAGCAAGATCCGCGCCGGGCGGTACCGGCTGCGGCGTAAGGAGTTGATCGACCACTTCTTCGGTCAAATAGAGACCGCGGAAGGGGTCGTCAGGGGCGGGGTCGTCGACTCGTCGATGCAGCACGAGGGCCCGGATCCGGTCTTCGACCAGACCGACCCTGCTCAGCAGGTAACGAAGGCCGGCATCGCTCACTGCTGACCGATCCCTCCGGAACGGCGACGACGGGCCGCCGGTTTCGTCTTTCGTGGCGGGGAAGGATCGTCACCGCCCGGTGCCTGATCGCCCGGTGCCTGATCGCCTGCGATGGCCGAAATCGACGTCCCGGCAATCGTTGTCCCGGCAATCGTTGTCGCCGCAGTCGTTGCAACGGATTCGGTGGACGCGCCGGCGGTGGCCGCCAGCTCCCGCCATGACATGCCCCGGACGATGCCGGCTGCCCCGGCGGGCGCCGCCAGAGCGGCGCGTGCCTCGCTGCCTGAATTGCGCCCCGATCCTTCGGCTCCCGACAGCGCGTGCCCCGAGCGTTCATGTCCCGAGCGGTCGCCTTCGGAAGGGCCCCCGGCGCCGCGCCCCTTGTGGCCCGAGCCGGCGTGCCCGTGCGCGGCTGGTCTGTCCCGCGCCTGCCTGGCTTCGCGCGGCGGCCATTGCCCCACTCCGCCGAGCGAGATCCGGCCCGGCGAGGTGACCGGAGGTCCGGCCGCGTACCGCTGACCGGTGTCCGTCGGGGCGCTCACCACGATGTCCAGCGACGGTTTCAGCTCTCCACCGAGGGCCGACCAGACGTCGGCGAACGAACGGTCCTCGGGCGGTGGCAGCGCCACCGTGACCGGGACGGGCAGGCCCATCTCGGCCAGCGGACCAGTGATGAATTCCGGCGGGATCGCGTCGTGCCGCAGGAAGCAGGACAGCAGTGCCGACAGCAACCGGTGCTCATCCTCAGGGCGCTGCGTCCATGCCGTCACCAGATACGACAACTTGAAATGCCGCGGCGGCAGATGCCGCGTGGTGATCCGGTCGGTGCTGTCATATTCGTTGATCAGGCCGCGTTCGCGGCGGCGCAGGTCCTCGCGGATGTCGTACAGGTACACGTCGATGGTCGGCACGTTGCGCCTGCTGGCCCAGTCCTTGGTAGGCGCCTCGAACATCACCTCGACCTCGGTGCCGTTGGTCGCCTCACGCTCGATGAGAGAGCGCAGCGCGTTGTCGACCTCGGGGATCATTCTGATCACTGTGCCGACCGCCGCGTCGGCCGACCACCGGGTGCGGGTCAGACTGCCGGGCAGATCTTCCTGCCCCAAAGGGCACCACGCCGCAGTGCACGGCCACCGACAATCGCGAAACGACCCGGCGGGAGGAGGGCGAACCACGTGTTTTCCGGCCAGTAGCATCGCGGCGGCGACCCGCGGTCATCCGGCCGTGCGGCCGACCCCCCATCCCGACCCGCGAAGAGCGTGCGGTGACCGACCCGATCGTCAGCCTGGAAATCGCGAAGCTTACTGTCGAGGCCAGCGGGCAGGGCCGGACCCTCGTGACCGTGCGGAATCTCGGGACAATCGTCGAGGGCTTCCCGTTCCAGGTCTCGTCACCGGTCCGCCAGTTCCGCCATTGCACCACCGTGGCGCCCAAGAGCCAAAAGGTCATTCGAATCACGGGCTTTTGGCGGAGAACCAGTCCCTCGCCCCGGAGCCGATCAGCGCCGTGAAGCGTATAATTGTTGTATTCAATTCCTGCTATCGCAATAGCCGGGTCGGATTCACATGCAAACAATCTCGCTGCAACCAGTCGACGCCGTGCAGGTCACGACACTGATGGACAACTCGTCCGACGTGCTGCTGCTGGACGAGGAGGGGCTGGTTCGACGCTGGGGGTTGAACGGATCGGCCGGGCCGTTGCCCATCATTCCGGACGGCATGGCCGTCGACGGGCACACTATCGACTTCCTCCGTGCGGAACACGGATTCTCCGCACTGGTGGAAACCACCGTCGGGGACCGGACCCAACGGGTGTTGTTCGACGCGGGCATCACTCCGGACGGGCTGATCGGTAACCTCGATCGACTCGGCATCGAACCCGACACGTTCGAGGCCATCGTGTTCAGCCACGGCCACTTCGACCACGTGATGGGCCTGGACGGCGTGGCCCGGCGGCTCGGCCACACGAACCTGCCGGTGTTCATTCATCCCGACTTCTGGACCAGGCGCCGCCTGGTCGGGCCGAGCGCCGTCTTCGACCTGCCGACCCCGAGCCGGCAGGCGATAGAGGGCACCGGTTTCAGGATCATCGAGGACCAGCAACCATCTTTCCTGCTCGACGGACAGTTGCTGGTGACCGGAGAGGTCGACCGCACCACCGATTTCGAAGTCGGCATGCCGCCCGCGCATCAGGCTTGGCGAAACGGCTCCTGGCAGCCCGACCCCGCCGTTCATGACGACCAGGCCGTCGTCCTGCACGTCCGGGGAAAGGGGCTGGTGGTGCTCACCGGCTGCGGGCACTCCGGCATCGTCAACATCGTCCGCCACGCGAAACGACTCACCGGCGTCGAACAGGTGTATGCGGTCCTCGGCGGATTCCACCTCCGGGACGGCGACATCATCCCCAAAACCGTCACCGCCCTCGCCGCCGAAGCACCCGCGGTCGTGGTACCGGCGCACTGCACCAGCTGGAAGGCGCAGCAGGCGCTCGCGGCCGGCCTGCCCGGCGCCTTCCGGCCCAACGCCGTCGGCAGCTGCTTCCAGCTGTAGCGGACCGCGGCAGCACACAGCGCAGATCGCACTGGAGACGGCTGCGAAGACGCTGCGCGGATGGCGCCGAACAGATCCCCGCGGTGAACGTGCGCGGCCGTGCCATCTTCGGCCCGCTATCCAGCTGCCTGCAGTGGGGGTCAGTTGATGTGCATGGCCGCGAGTATGGCGTTGGCGGCCAGGTCGCAGGCCCGACTGATCGCTGCCGACTGCGAGGACGACGATGGTCAGGTGGCCGGCGGGCACCACCGCCAGGACCGTGACGTAGCCGCTTCCGCTGCCGTGGTGCCCGACCGCGCCGCCGTTGGGTCCAGATCGTTGCTCCAGGATCTCGGTGCCCAACCCGTACCCGGGGGCTACCTCGGTGACCATTTCCACGGTCCGGTCCGGCGGCAGGACCCGGCCGCCGTAGATCCGGTGGCCCCAGCCGGCTACGGCTGGTGTGTCGGCGGCGATGCCGCCGGCGGACCATGACCCGGCCGTTGACACCACCGCGGCCGTGACCCCTGGGCAGGGCAGAAGCGGCAGGAGCGGCGACCGCTCCACCGAACAACGAGAGCCATGGCAGAGATCAACACACGGCACATTGGCGTTCATGACACGACCTCCCCGGAACCATGGGGCGTCGGACCGCCGTCCAGTGGTAGCCGGACGAGTTGGCGCTCGCCGACAGCACCAGCAAGGCAGGTGATTGACGTGCGGGACCGCCGATCTCGCCGGGTCAGTTCACCGTTTCATCACGGGAATCGTCGGGAACGCTGCTTCACGGCGGAGCGGTTGGCCGCAAGGAATGTGAAGATCCCGCGCTCGTGCGGTTGCCCGCTTCGGTTGTGAGGTCCGGTCGTGGGGAGGAGCGCCGCTGATGTTCTTGACCATCGTCGTGATCGTGGTCGTGTCGGCGGCGCTCGTTGCTGGTGCTGCGTGGGGGGTGTACGGAAGCCTGCCGGCCGAGGTCGAGGGGTTCATCATCGCTCTCGCCGGCGGCGCTTTGATCGTCTCCGCCGTCCTCGAACTCATCGATCCCGCCACCGACGTCGCACCCATCTGGGCGGTGGCAGGCTGCGTCCTGACCGGCGCGATCGCTTTTACCCTCCTCGACCGGTTCGTCAAGCGCAAGCTTGGCTCTGACAGTGGTGGCGGGCTTTTGGCCGCGATCACCCTTGACGGCATCCCGGAGAACGTCGCACTCGGGGTGGCACTGATCGGGGCAGGGCCGCTCCAGGTGGCATCCCTGTCCGGATCTATCTTCCTCTCCAACCTCCCCGAAGCGGCCGGCGGCGCCAAGCAGATGGCCAAGAACCGGTGAAAACCCAAAGTCCTCGGTCTGTGGGCCGCCACCGCGGTCCTGCTCTCGGCCGCGGCGCTAGCAGGCAACCTTCTCCTCTCCGACGTGCCCCCAGCCCCGCTCGGGCTGATCCGCTGCGTTGCCGGAGGTGCGGTTGCCGCCTCCCTGGCCACCGAGGTCTTCCCGAAGGCGTTCAAGGAAGACAGCTACGCCGCCGGTATCGCGACCGCGATCGGACTCGTCCTCGCGGTCGCCCTGGACCAGCTGGGCTGACATCGGCTGGCTGACGTGCACGGAGAAGTGACCGGGACTGGTGACGCTGGGCCGCGGACGGGTGTCCTGCAGGTGCCCGAGCGGCATGTTGCCGAATTGGATCGGCTGTTGGGTGGATCGGGTCACGACCCGGCGAATCGGCTGGCGCTGCCCGAGCACCCGACCACGCAGGACGTCACCACCGCGGCGTTGGATTCCGTGGCCCACTGGCAGCGCCTCGCCGAGCACCCACTGTCCTCATGCAACCTGCAGGTTGCCGCGCGGGGGGCAACCCGAACGCTGGAGGGCATCCTTGCGACGACCGGTCCCGCCCCCATCAATTGAACCGCCACCTGCCAGCAAGGGGCCGAAACAGAAGGCCGTGCACGGTCGCGGTTCAATCGACGAAAAGCTGAGTGGTCGGGTGCGGCAGGGGTCAGATCAAACCCTCGCGCACAGCGTAGGCGACCGCATGGGAACGGTTCTTCAGCTGCAGTCGCGTGGTGACGTCATGCAGGATGTTCTTCACCGTCCGCTGGCTGTAGCAAAGCCGACCGGCGATTTCCGCGGTGTCATGCCCGCCGGCGACGAGCTTGAGCACCTCCGCCTCCCGGTCCGAAAGCCCTGAGAAGGCAAGCCCCCTCGGCGAGAGCACCTGACGTTGAAGTCGCCCGACCTGGCCGAGCAGCCGGCCCAGCAGGTCGGGCGGCACCTCGCCCTCCCCGGCCGCCACCCGCAGCAACGCGCGGGCCAGCGACTCCGGTGTGCTGTCGCCCCGTCGCAGCAGGCCCCCGACTCCGACCTCCGCGGCAGCGACCAGGGTGGCATCATCGATCACCCGTGCCACCAGCACCGTGCGCGGTATCGACCCCCGCTGCAGTGCCCGCAGCACCCGAAGGACCTCATCTGTGAGGACGTCCGCAACGACGACGGCGACAACCGCCTCGCCGAGATGTTCCGCGTCGACGACCCTGATCTCGGGGCGTTGACGAAGTTGAGCGATCACCCCCGCCTGCGAGATCGGGTCACTGGCATAGACATACGTGGCCACGGGCGTGTGCATTCTGAAAGCCTCCGTCGTGCGGTCCGGTCGTGGTTGCGGCGATCTCTGCCACCGGCGGTACAGGTGGGAAGAGTTGTCGCAGCGTCATTTCGATACGCATCGAGTCCACGCCTTCGCCGGGAATTCCCGCTCCGTACAGTGCTCGATGCCTCAAGAGGAATCATGAAGGGGCACGCTCAACGCACGCTCAACGGGCCATTCGGGCAGCACGCACCGCGCGGCACGACAGGGGACGGGCGCTCAACAAACAGTCAACACGGGCCAAACCCACCATTGGACGGCGGTCTCCTCACCGGATGTGATGCGTCGCGAACCCAGTTTCTGGTGCGCACGGTCAGCTAGCAGCGGCCACCGCTTCGCGTCGCGCGGTCGGCGACCCCGGGCTCTCCCGTATCCGCTGACTGATCACCTGGGTGATCCCGTCACCACGCATCGAGACCCCATAGAGGGCATCGGCGGATTCCATGGTGAATTTCTGATGGGTGATGACGATGAGCTGCGACGACTCCCGCAGTTCGCTCATCAACCCGACGAGCCGGGTCAGATTGACCTCGTCGAGAGCGGCCTCGACCTCGTCCAGGATGTAGAACGGGCTGGGCCGAGCGCGAAAGATGGCCACCAGCAGAGCGACTGCGGTCAGCGAGCGCTCGCCACCGGACAGCAGGGACAGTCGTTTGACCTTCTTGCCCGGCGGCCGGGCGTTGACCTCGATGCCGGTGGCGAGCATGTCGGACGGATCGGTCAAGAACAGCTCACCCTCGCCACCCGGGAAAAGGGCGGAGAATACGGCGCCGAATTCCCGTGCCACGTCGTGGTACGCCGAGGCGAACAACTCCAGGATCTTCTCGTCGACTTCCTTGATCACCGTGAGCAGGTCCTTACGGGTGGCTTTCAGGTCCTCGAGCTGGGTTGCCAGGAACTTGTGCCTTTCCTCCAGGGCAGCGAATTCTTCCAGGGCGAGCGGGTTCACCTTGCCCAACGCAGTCAGGTCCCGTTCCGCACGCTTGAGCCGTCGCTCCTGGGACGGCCTGTCGTACGGCATCGCCGGCGGGGCGCTGACCTGCTCACCCTTCTCCTTGGCCGCGTGGTATTCGGTCATCTCCTCCGGGGTCGGCGGTACCGGCATGCGCGGCCCGTACGCCGTCATCAGCTCGTCGGCAGGGACGGCGAATTCCTCCAGCGACCGCTCGGCGAGCTGCTGTCGCTGTTCGGTCTGTTGCGCACGCAGAACCTCGGTGGAGTGCACCACATCGGTCAGCCGTTCCCACTCGGACTGCAACTCGGCCGCCCGCATCCGCACTGCCGCCAACTCCGCTTCGGCGAAGGATCGCGCCGTCATCGTGCGATCCCGTTCGGCGACGGCGTCCGCGAGGGAGGCCTCGAGCCTGTGCGCGACGCGCGCGCCGACCTCGACGACCCGCCTCGCGACGGCGGAACTCGCACTACGGCGCGCCTCCGCCGCGGCAACCCGTTGCCGGTGCTGCCGCTCCTGCCGGGCCGCATGGCGCAGCGCCGCCGCGGTTCCCGCGCCGGCTCGCGCACGCTCTTCCGCGGTGCGCTGCACCAGCCGAGCCTCGACCTCCCGCTGACGGGCCAGCGCGGTGCGCTCGGCCAGGGCGTCCCGGACCGCCGGGTCGACCTCCTGCGGGGCCTCCTGCGCCCGCACGACGAACAGCCTGTCCTCCAGGTCCGACAGGGTAGAAAGGTGTTGCTCCCGAACGCTTTCCGCTGCGGCGCGCTGCCGGTCCAGCCGGTCGGCCTCCGCCGCCGCCGAGCGAGCCGCGGCTCCGCAGCGCCCCAGCTCCTCGGCTACCGCGGACATCCTGGCGTCCGAGTGATGAAGCGCGGCCAGCGTTCTTACCTCGTCCTGCTGACGTTGTTGCACTTCCGCACGGGCACCGGACAATGCTGCCGAGAGCTCTGCGATTCTGGACTGTGTGGCCGCCAATTCGTCGGCGGTCCGATCTCTGGTGGCGGTGATCTCCAGCAGCGATTGGCGATCGGTGCTGCCGCCGACTGCCCACTCGGGCCCGATCAGGTCACCGTCGGCGGTGACCACCCTGACGTCCGGAATCTGCTCGACCAGTGACACAGCCGAAAGCATGTCGTCGACAACGGCAACCCGGTCGAGCCGGCGGGCCAGTGCCGGCGCCAGCGTTTCAGGTGCGGACAGCAGGTCCGCGGCCCACTGCGCACCGGCGGGCAGGTCCGGCCACGTCCGCCGGTCGGGCCTGATCCGCGGTCCCTGCACCAGCACACCGGCCCGTCCGCCATCCTGCCGGCGGAGGAACTCCAGAGCCTGCACCGCGTCGGTGACGGTGCCGACGGCGACCGCGTCGGCCACCGGACCCAGGGCCGCCGCAATGGCGGTTTCGAAGCCGGGAGCGACGTCGAGTGCGTCCGAGACGGCACCTATCAGTCCGGGTAGCGCCGACCCGGCCGCCATCAGGGCGGCCGTCCCGTCCCGCCGATCGATCCCCATGGACAGCGCATCGACCCGCGCCGCGAGTGTCGACGCCTGGGTCTGCGCTGCCCGCATCGCCTCGGCGAGCTCAGCCGCCCGGGCAGCCGCGACCTGCGCCGCGGCCGCCGCCTGTTCGTGTGCCTCGTCGAGCCCGATCTCGGACGAGTCGAGGTCGCCGACACCGTCCTGCGCCGTGTGCAGCGCCTGCTCCGCCGCCGCGGCCCGCTGGCGGGCTTCGGTGACGGCGGCGGCGAGCCTGGTCACCTCGTCGTCGCCGGCGGCCAACCTGGAGCGGGCCGCATGCACCTGGCCGGAGAGCCTTGCCAGACCTTCCCGTCGGTCGGCGATCAGCCGGTTGGCGGCGGCGACCTCGTCGTCAGCGGCCCGCAGCGCCGCTTCGCACCCCGCCCGTTCGGCGCTGGCGCGATCGAGCTCTTCTGCGGCCGCCTGGACCGTTTCCCGCAGCAGTACCTGTTCCGCCTCCGCACGGGCCGCGGCGACGTCCAGTTCGTCGGGGTCCCGACCACTGCCTGCGTCACGGGCGGGTGCCGACAGGTTCCTCGCCCGCTCGCCCGCGAGCGCGATGGTGCCGCGCATCCGTTCGGTCAGCGCCGACAGCGCGAACCAGGTGTCCTGCGCCTGCTGCAGCGCCGGGGTCGCCGACCACAGAGCGGCCTGCGCTGCGTCCTGCTCCGCGGTCGCCCCTATCAGTGCTTCATGAATCCGGGCACGATGCTCGACCGCCGCCCGATCGTCCACCGCTTCCTGCTCGATCCTGGCGGTGATACGGGCGAGATCGTCTGCCAGCAAACGCATCCTGGCGTCCCGGAGGTCGGCTTGTACACCCGCCGCCCGACGCGCGGTAGCCGCCTGCCGGCCCAGCGGGCCGAGCTGGCGGCGGATCTCCCCGGTGAGGTCCGTCAGCCGGTTCAGGTTCGCCTGCATCGCATCCAGCTTGCGGACCGTCTTCTCCCGCCGCTTCCGATGTTTGAGAACTCCCGCGGCCTCCTCGACGAACGCCCGCCGGTCCTCCGGTTTCGCGGACAGCACCGCGTCGAGCTGACCCTGGCCGACGATGACGTGCATCTCGCGGCCGATGCCGGAGTCCGACAACAACTCCTGGATGTCGAGCAGCCGGCAGGAGGAGCCGTTGATCTCGTACTCCCCCACCCCGTCGCGGAACATCCGGCGGGTGATCGAGACCTCGGCGTAGTCGATCGGCAGCGCGCCGTCGGAGTTGTCGATCGTGAGCGTGACCTCGGCGCGACCCAAAGGCGGACGGTCGGCGGTGCCGGCGAAGATGACGTCTTCCATCTTGCCGCCGCGCAGCGCTTTGGCGCCCTGCTCACCCAGCACCCATGCGATGGCGTCGACGACGTTCGACTTCCCGGAGCCGTTGGGTCCCACGACGGCGGTGATCCCCGGCTCGAAGCGCAGCGTGGTCGCGGACGCGAAGGACTTGAAGCCCTTCATGGTGAGGGACTTGAGGTGCACGGTGGCGGTGCCCCCCTGTCGTTCTCGCGTGATGGTCCGTAGCTGATCGGCGCGCCGACGATGGCGTCTGCGTGGTTGCGCAGACAGCCTTGTACGCGTCCGGCGGTGCGCCGACCGGGCTGCAAGCGTGCTCGAAACGCTACCCGCCGGGTCGGGCGGACCTCGGTAAGCACGGCCCGCGTCGCCGGGCATGTTGCGCCGGATCAGGGCGCCGCCTTGGACAGCCGTAGCCGCAGTCCGCTGGCTCTGGCCGCCGGCCGGGAGATGGCCGACCGCAGCTCGGATTCGCCGCCGACCAGCCGGACGTGGGTCTGAGCTCTGGTCAGCGCGGTGTACAGCAGTTCGCGGGTGGACAGTGGGGAGTCGGACTCGGGCAGCACGAAGGACACCCGCTCGAACTGACTGCCCTGGCTGCGGTGCACCGTCATGGCGTGCACGGTCTGGACGTTGCCCAGCCGGCGTGGGGCGAAGCCCGCGGTGCTGCGCTCGCGGTCGAACAAGACCCGGAGGGCGCCGTCGGCGTCGCGGACGACCACCCCGGTGTCACCGTTGAACAGAGAAACGGCGTAGTCGTTGGCAGTCACCAGTACGGGACGCCCCGGGTACCACTCGCCCTCGGTCACGTCGTCGTACACGTCGGACAACCAGTCCTCGATGCGCCGGGTCCAGTCCTGGACCCCCCGAGGTCCGGTGCGGTGCGCACACAGCAACCGGTGATGATCGAGCCGGGACAGCGCCGTCGCCGCGTCCCCCCGCAGGGCCGCCTCCCGAACCTGCGATGCGGCTTGGATGACGTCCGCCCGAATGCCGCTGTCCTGCGGGGGCACCAGTTCCACGGAATCGTCCCCGCCGGCCAGTACGGCCATCGCCCCGTCGGCATCGCCCTGCCGGACGGCGGTCGCGAGCTCAGCGATCGCACCACCGAAGCGCCACGTCCTGCGGAGCAGCACCACGGACTGAAGGTCCGTCGTGGTCTTCGCGGCGGGCGCCTTCGCCGCGGTGGCCGGCGCGTCGAATCCTGCGCCCGGTGCGCCGTCCCGTGCGGTCAGCCCAGCCACCAGATCGGCGAGCACGGCGCCGGCCTCGACCGAGGCCAACTGGTCCGGATCACCGACGAGCAGCAGCCTGGCGTCGGGCCGGACCGCCTCCAGCAACCTCGCCATCATCGTCAGGGAGACCATCGAGGTCTCGTCGACGACCACCACATCGAACGGCAGCCGGTTGTCCCGGTTATGCCGAAACCTGTTGCCCCACCCTGGAAGCCAGCCCAGCAACCGGTGCAGAGTCGACGCTGTCAGGCCGGTCAGGTCGTGCCGGTCGGGGGCGTCGAACCGGCTCGCCTCCGCCTGCACGGCGGCCTGCAGGCGGGCCGCCGCCTTGCCTGTCGGCGCCGCCATGGCGATGCGCTGCGGCGGCTCTGGCTGATCGAGCAGCAGGGCGAGCAGCCGGGCGACGGTGGTCGTCTTGCCGGTTCCCGGACCACCGCCGAGCACCGTTGTCCATTGGCCCGCGGCGGACCGCGCGGCGAGCCGTTGCTGTTCCGCGTCGCTACCCGGGAACAGCCGGCCCAGACCCTTTGCGAGCACCTCGGTGTCGACCGGCGGGGGTGGCTGCTCCGATCGGGCGAGCAGGTCGGAATGGACCTGTTCCTCCTGGCGGCGGTACCTGTCCAGGTACAGCAGGCCGTATTCCAGTCGCAGCGGTGCGCCGAGCCCCACGAGCGGCGACGCCTGCAGCGCCGCCGGCCAGCCGGCGCTCTCGGGCCATCGCAGCGATGGGTCGACGTCCGCCCATTGCCGGCGCAGCTGCTCGAGATCCACGCAGACAGAACCACTCCGGACACCCCGGACGGCGAGCGCAAGCGCCAGCCGCACGGTGTCGTCGCGCTCGCCACCCAATTCGGCGAGCCGGTTGGCGACGTGCACATCGCCCGCACTGAGCACCCCGGCCTCATTGAATTCGCGCAGCAGACCGGTCGCTCCCAGCGCCAGCCGGACGTCGAATGGGTCCTGCGTCGGCCCGGACAACGGGTCCGGATCCGTATCCCCGACGATCCAGCCCGCGTCCGGCGGCGCCGCACTCATCGCGTACCCGATGCCGCACTCATCGCGTACCCGATGTCGGATGAAGCACGTCGGACCGGTCGTGTTCCGCGTCGAACAGATCGGACAGGGCGGTGATCAGGGCGGGCGGCGGTCGCCATCCGAAGACGCCGCACGGGACGCCGTCGACGACGGGCGTTGCGGCCCCCGCCATTCCCCTGACGAACAGATACAGCACTCCCCCGATGTGTACCGCAGGGTGGTAGCCGGGTTGTCGCCAACGCAGGAAGCGGTGCAGCGCAACGCAATACAGCATCGCCTGCAGCGGATAATCTGATCCGGCCATCACTGTGTGCAGTGCCGCGGGCCGGTAATTCCACGCCGTCAGCGGGGCGGCGGCTCCGGCGCCGACCGGCCCTGCCTCGGCCTGACCCAGCCAGTTCGTCTTGTAGTCCGCGACGAGGTAGCGCGGTCCGGGCAACCGGAATACCGCATCCAGGCTGCCGGTGAGATACCCCCGCAGTGGCTGGCCGGCGAAGGAAGGCGACGCAAGCCGGTCCGCGTACCCGTAGAGCGGATCGCCTTGCGGCAGGTGACGGCGGATCACCGGCGCCAACGCTCCCAACCTCAGTTCGTCCGCGACCGGTGCGTGCAGTGCCGCTCGGTCTCCGCCCGCAAGCGGAATCTCGAAGTCCATTTCGGCCAGCCGGTCCCGCAGCGCAATGTCGCTGAGCCGGTGACCGTCGGCGAGTGGCCCCAACGGGGTCTGCAGCACCGGCAGCAGGGCACGGGCGAGTTGTTCGGCGGTGAAAGGGGCGCCGCGGCGGTCGATCTGGTCCGCCGCACGTTCGCGCAGCTCGCTGAGGAGGTCGGTCGCCTGTGGGTCGGTGGTCTCCAGCACGGCATGCACGAGAGTGCCGAAGGTTGTCCCGGCGGGAAGATCCGCCATCGGCGAGCGCACCGCCATCAGGTCCGCGTCGGCCGGGGCGGGCATCCGCAGAACCGGGATTGCCTCGTCACGGCGTTCGGTGTGTTCCGGTTCGCTGCCGACCCCCGCGTCGCCGCTGATCGAACCCGTGCTCGCCGGCACAGGACCGTGCGCGCCGGTCGCACCGGCGGCGGACAGCGACGAATACGACACCCGCCTCCAGCCCCCGTCCGCGAGATCCCTGCGAAGTAGACCGATCTCGAATCCGGTCTGGGCGTCCGCCGGTGACGGCAGCGGGCGTAGGGCACCGACCGCGGCCTTCTCGACGACGAGGCCGCCGCGCTGTTGCCAATCGCGCAGGGCACGCGCGGCGATGTCATCGGTGACCAACGGAACCTCGTCGGGCACCCCACCTTCGACGTCGCGGTTTCCGAACAGCACCCTGTGCAGACCCGAGCTGGGCGTGTTGAAGGTCGGCGCCCACCAGGTGATCACCTGCGACTGGGCGCGGGTCAGCCCGACGTACAGATGACGCAGCGCCTCGCCGGCGTCTTCGGACAGCGCCTGCCGTTGACGTTCGGCCCTGCCGGCGGTGCCCGGCCCGCCGATGTCGAGCACCCGCCGGCCGTCGATGTGCAGCAGCAATGTGTCCGGCGCCCGCAGGTACCGGTCGAAGGCGAACGGGAGGTACACCACCGGGTACTGCAGTCCTTTGCTGGCATGCAGGGTGACCACCTGCGTTGCGGCGGCGTCGGTGTCGAGCCGTCGGATGCGATCGGTCGGCACGTCGGCGTTGGTATCGGACCGCCGCTTGCGCAGCCATTCGGTCAGCGCGGAAAGCCCCAGTCCCTCCTGCAGGGCCGCGGCGTGCAGGGCCTGACCGACGTGCCGCAGGTCGGTCAGCTGCCGCTCCCCATCGGTGCGGGCGAGCATGCGAGCGGCCAGCTGCTGTTCGGTGGTCGCAACCTCGAGCAGCGCGGCAACCCCCCGGGCGGCGAACACCGTGGCCCACTTGCTGAACAGGGCGCTGAGCTCGTCGGTCAGCCGTTCCCCGCCGCCGGCCAGGTCGACGGCGGTGTGTCCGACGAAGGCAGTCAGCGCGGCGGCGCGGACGCGGCCGGTCCGGTGGGGTTGCTCCAGCGCCTCCAGCAGGAGTTGCCAGTCGTCCCCCGCCCGGGTACGGAAGACGCTCATGTTGCCGGACACCACTGCCGGAATACCGGCCGCCGACAGACTGTCCCGCACCAGTCCCGCCTGCTGATGGGTGCCGACGATGACAGCGATGTTCCCGGGCGCCAGCGGTTCCCCGTCGAACGTCGCCCCCGATGAGAGAAGCTCGGCAACGTCGGCGGTGAGATCGCGGGCAACGAACGTCCGGGCCCGGTCGATCGGAATCTTGACACCGCGACCCAGGCCGAAATCGTCACGCCGCAGAACCCGTAGTCGCAGCGGTGCTGCCGACGGTGCTCCCGCCAGCCGGTGACCGGTTGTCACGGCTGTCACCGGCCGGACCCGGATGTCCGGGCTGCCCATCGCCAGTCCGCCAAGGGTCACCTGAAGTGCCTGCACCAGCGGGGCATCGGCGCGATGGTTGAACGGCAGGGTCGCGTGCTGCTCCGCGGTCCGGGCCGCCGCCAGGTAGGTGTCGATGTCGCCGCCGCGGAACGCGTAGATCGACTGCTTCGGATCACCGACCAGCACCACGGTCGCGGTGCCGCCGAAGGCTCGTTCCAGGATCTGCCACTGCACCGGGTCGGTGTCCTGGAATTCGTCGACCAGCACGATGGACCAGCGCGTCCGCATCCGATCGCGGGCAGGCGCGTCCACGGCTTCCAGGGCGGTCGCGAGCCGGCTGAGCAGGTCGTCGTAACCCAGGATGCGGCGTTGCCGCTTGCGGCGGTCGACCTCCGCACGGACCGCGGTCCCGAAGGCCACGCGGCGGGCAGCCGGGCTGCCCTGCTCTTCGCCGACGGGTTCGAGGCGGGCCTGGGCATCATTGATGACGGTGCGGGCCAACGATAGTGCGGTGCCGCGGTCGAAAATGGGTTCTCCGGCCGAACGCGCGGCGAAGGCCCTGATGTAGAGGTCGTCGACGACCTCCTCGACCAGGTCATCCATGCTCTCCACGAGTTCGACGTCGGCGTCACCATCGCCGGCGATGCCCAGTCCGGTCAGGACGTACTGGCAGAACTGGTGGGTTGTCACGATGGTGGCCGCGTCGAAACCGGCCAGCGCGGACCGGAGCCGTTCCCGCCGGCGCACCACCTCGGTCGCCGACCCGGAGGCCAGCAAGGCATGCACCGGGTCGTTGCACACGCGGGCGGCAACCGGATCGGCCAGCGCACGCTCGGCCTTCCGCAGCTGCGCGCGGACCCGTTCCCGTAGCTCCTGGCTCGCGGCCCGGCCGAACGTCACGACCAGAAGGTCCTCCAGCAACGCGATTCCCTCGGCGACGTATCTGGTCACCAGCGCGCCGATGGCATGGGTCTTGCCGGTTCCGGCGCTGGCTTCCAGCACGGTGGTGTGGGTGGGCAGCGGCCCGCAGATGTCGAATCCGGTCACAGTGGCCCCTGCTTCTCGTGCTGCAGCAGTGGAAACCACAGGCCGACAGCGAGCGTCCCGAAACGGTGCGGCTCGTCGTCGCCGGCAACCGCGGGGCGCGCCGTTTGCGGCGCGGGACCGGCCGCAAGCAGAGTCTCGAACGACGCCGCGCGACCCCACACCTGCTGATGTGCAACGTCATCGGCCTCACCTGCGTATTTGCCGCCGGTCCATTGCAGTCCGGCTCGGCGCTGCGCCTCGGTCACGTCATCGCCCCGGAAACGCACTGTGGCGTACTCAGCAGCCGTCTTGACCGGCAGCGGCAGCGGCAGGCGTAGGCCCTGGTCGTAGAGATCCACCAGCTTCTGCAGTTCGGTGGCGGCCAGGCCGGCGGGAACGGGTTCCACGGTGGCGCAGGCCGGCCGCCCGGCCTGCCCCCGGCCCACCGTCGCGCCACCCCATCCGATGTCGGGGGCGCTGACGGTGAGGGCGAGCACGGTGATCCACGCACGCAGTCGCGCCGCCGGCGGGAGCTTGCTGTAGGAGACGGTGACCAAGACGCTGCCGTGGACCCCGCCGACGGTCCCACGCAGCTGACGCCCACCCGCGAGAGCGGCGGTGACGTCAACCGTCCGGCGTGGCACGACGCGCAGCGGGGCCGTGCGGTCGATGAGTGGACGAACCTCGGCCAGCACAGTCTCCAGGGTGGTGGCACCGAGCGGTCCGGGCGGGAGAACGCCTCGCCGCCACTCCGCCTGCCGGCAGTCGTCCTCGCTGATGCCGGCGAGCCGGTCCTTCAGCAGCCGGTCGCCGACCGCCCAGCGCTCCAACGCGTTCAGCTCCACGGGCATCGCATCGGAGGGCTCGTCGTCCTCGAATCGAATCCCGACGTCGAGCCGCTGCCGGAGGAATCCCTTCGCCGGGTGGGTGAGCAGGGCGAGGAGCAGTGCGAGGTCGACATCGGCCGGCGGCAGGGCGGGCAGCGGGTGCGCCAGAAACGGCGGCACCGGGGACCGCGCGCCGGCCGCCGCCGTCGCCCCGTCGAGGGCGGCGCGGTCGAAAGTGAAGGCACCGGGCCGGCCGAGCTGACCGCGGGTGACGGTGCGGGCGTCGAAGGGCTGCAGGGGATGTCGTACAACAAGCTGTTGATGGGCCGGCTTGCCGCCCGCCGTCACCGCCGTGTCGTCGAGCGTGTCGAGCAGTTCGCCCAGCGGGACGGCAGGAGGTTTGCTGGCATTGGTGCGCTCGTCCGCTCCGGTGTAGGTGATCACCAGGGTGTCGGTGGCGGCAAGAATGGCGTCCAGCATCAGCTGCCGGTCCTCCGACCGCGGATCGCGTTCGCCCACAGCGGGTCGACGAGCAAGCACATTGTCGCCGTCATCACGGGCGACCCGCGGGAACACGCCGTCGTCCAGTCCGAGCAGGCACACCACGCGGTGCGGAACGGACCGCATGGGCACCATCGTGCAGACGGTGAGCGTGCCGGTGCGGAAGTTGGCGCGAGTCGGGCGACCGGCGAGCCGCCCGGATAGCAGCGCCCGGACATCGGACCTGGCCAGTGGAACATGCTGTGCCCCTGCGGTGTGGGCGTTGTTTTCGACGCCCGCCAGCTCGCGACGGAGCTCGGCCGACTGCCAGCCGGTGCTCGCCGTCACACTGGTCATGCTGTCCACCGCCGCAACGAGGGCGGACACCCATCCTCCGATCAGGCGGTCACCGGCCAGCGAGTCCAACGCGCGGGTCAGCCGCGCGAGCAGTTCGGACAGCCGCCCGGCGAGATCAACGTCAGAGCTGCCGACGTCGTCCAGCGGCAGTGCGGTGCCCATCCGGCTGTTGTCCTCCTCCGCCATCGCCACCCCCAGCAGGATCCGGTCCAGACCTGCCCGCCAGGTGTTCTGTGCGAACTCCTGCAGGCCGAAGGCCGACCGGTGGGCGCTGTCCAGCCCCCACCTGGCACCGGACTGCGCCGCCCACGCCGACAATCGCTCCAACTCGTCGTCGTCGAAACCGAAGCGGCGCCGCACCGGAGCCCACGCAGCCAGGTCCAGCACCTGCGATGCGGTGACCCGGCCGCCTGCAAGGTCGAGCAACCGCTGCACGGTCGACAGCAGTGGGTTCGTCTGGGTCAGTGCGCGGTCCGCGAGGCGGACCCACAGACCATGGGCGGGGTGACCGCCCGCAACCACGTCGTCGAGCCCGAACGAACCCTGCACCAGTGGCGCGAAGGCCTCGATGTCCGGGCACATCACCAGGATGTCGCTGGGCCGCAGCGTCGGATCCGCGGCCAGCAGTCCGACGATGACGTCGCGCAGAACGTCCACCTGACGTGACTGACCGTGGCAGGCGTGCACCTGGATGCTCGCGTCATCGGTGGCGATGACGAAGCCCGCCTGCGCGGGCCGCAGGTTGTCCCGCAGGTCCGACTGCAACCTGGCCAGCAAACTTCCGGCCGGGCGGTCGACCCGGTGGTGGATGTCGGTGTGCCTCTCGCTCGCGATGGTCCGCTGCATCTCCCGGGCGTCACGCCCGAGTGAGGACAGCAACGGGTGCCGGGCGGCGGTTGCGGCGGCATCGGCGTTTCGTGGAACCGCGTCGCCGTGCGGTTCGCCGTCGAGCGACGACCAGAGCACGGGTGACGGGTGCGGCAGCCACAGATGGACGTCGCGATGCTGGGCCAACGCCGACAGGACGCGGAACTGCCGTTGCGGTAGGGCCGTCGGCCCGAACAATGAAATCCGTTGTGGCAGATCGATACTGGCTGGATCCACGGTCAGAACATCGACGATGCCGGCCAGGGCACTCACCGGGTCCGGCGCGTCGATGCGGTCCGTCAGCCTGCGCCACAGCTCCGGTTGCCAGGCCATGTCTGTGGGTAGTCGGTCGCCCCAACCGTCCTCGTCCCGCCCCTGTGCCCAGGCCGCCAGCATGTCGGGGCGGTGCGTCGCGTAACCGTCGAACAGGCCTATGATCCGCCGGCTGACGGCGTACCGGCGACCCCGCCGGTGTGCAGCGTCGCTGACGTTGCCGGCGTATCCGAGGTGCGTGGCCAGCGCGCTGCACCACGGTTCGGCCGAACAGTCGTCGAGCACGTCCAGCAGCGGCCACACCGCCGAATCCGGCGCCCACGGATCTGCGTCCTTCCTACCGGCGATCTCCGAGATGAGGGCCGCGGGTGACGGGAATCGAATAGCGGCGCAGATGCCATCCGCGCGACCCGGCCTCGAACCCAGATGATGTGACAGCCGTTGGGTGAGCCACCGTTCGACGCCACGGGCCGGCACCGCGACGACCTCATCGGCGAAGACGTCGAGGGGTGGATCGGCGAGCAACTCGGCCAGGGCCGCGGCCAGCGTGTCGGCGCGCTCCGCCCGATGGACATGAAGCGTCATCGCCGGTCCCGACCCGGCGGCCGCCACGCGCCCGACGCGGTGGGCGGCACCGCGCCCGACGCGGTGGGCGGCACCGCGCCGCGCCGGCCACCGTCACGATTCCCCCTGTGCACCCGGACAGTTCATCAGAGCCCGCCGACAGTGGATGCAGACGGCACGACGATGTGGACAGATGCCCTCGGGGTGCCAGCACGGTCAACGCTCGTAAAAACCCCGTAGGTCCCCTCGGGCAACACCGAACTGAGCGATCACCTGGTCGACCGTGCCCGGTGTCCGGGCGCCGCGCAGCCGCCCCAGTAGCTGCTCGCACGCCGTGCGCGAGCCCTCGGCGACGACCTCCACCCGTCCGTCGGCGAGGTTGGCGGCGCTGCCGACCAATCCGAGTTCCAGTGCGGTCGACCGCGTCCACCAGCGGAACCCGACCCCTTGCACCATCCCGTGCACCCAGGCCGTGAGCCTGACCTGGTCGACCCGTGCACCACCGTGAGCCGATGACGAGATTGATCCGCGGTCACCGGACTGCTGCGGGGCGCCTGTCATGCCCGACATCGTGCCCGGCCGTGACGCTCCAGGACGCACCGGCCGGTTGACCGCGATCAGGACGTGGTCGACAAGCGCAGAACCGTTCTCGCCTGACGGACGGCGCGCTTACGGCGATTCCCTTCGGGATTCTTCGTCTTCGAGGTGCTGTTCGAGGCTGTCGAGAATCAGGGCGAGCCCAAAATCGAACTCCGGCGCATAAGCGTAACTCTTGCCGACGACCTGATCGAAGATCATCTCGACCAGATGGGGATAAATGCCGGCGGGCAAGAAATGCCGGATCGTTTCGACGAATTCCTCGGCGTTTTCGTCGGCCTCGAACGGCAGGTTGAGTTCGGTCAACACGAAGCCGTAGACGTAAGCATTGATCGCCGAGAATGCATGCGACGCAAGCGCAATCGAAAAGCCATTGTTGCGCAGGCAGCCGAGGACGGTGTCGTGATGCCGTAGGAGGGCGGGTCCAGGTGCGCGTCGGGATTCGATGAGCCCGAGCGCCCAGGAATGCTGTGACAATGCACGTCGGGCCGATGCGGCCCGATCGATCATGGATTGCCTCCAGGGTCGCTCGGGTTCGGGCAACTCGATCTGTGTGAAGACCCAATCCGCGAGTCCGTCGAGCAACTCGTCCTTGCCCGCGAGGTGGTGATAAAGAGACATCGCCTCGACTCCGAGTTCCTTTCCGGTGTTGCGCATGCTGACGCGGCCAACCCCGGCTCGGTCGGCCACCCGGACAGCTGCGTCGATGATGCGATCGTGCGTCAGCGCTGGTCGCCGGGTCATCCATGCCTCCACGGGGGTTTGCAGACTTACGTACGTAAGGTTATCCTGCGGACTCAGGCTTACGACTGTAAGGAAATGTGATGCGAGCAGCGGTCGTCGACCGGTACGGTCCACCTGACGTGGTGCGGGTCACCGAAGTTCCACGGCCGCAACCGCGCGCGCCTGAAGCACTGGTGCGGATCAAGGCGGCGGCGGTGACTTCGGCGGACTCGCGCGTGCGAGCCGCGCGATTTCCACCGGGGTTCGGACTCGTCGCGCGATTGGCTCTCGGATTGGCCGGGCCACGACGCCCGATCCTGGGCAGCAGCTTCTCAGGAATCGTGGAAGCGGTCGGCGAGCGTGTCACTGACTTCGCGCAGGGCGACGAGGTGTGCGGCATGACAGGAACGCGCATGGGCGCGCACGCGGAGTTCCTCGCAGTGCCCGCCGCCGAACTCGCCCGCAAGCCGCCCGCCGTCGACCACCAGGATGCGGCCGGACTGCTGTTCGGCGGGACGACGGCGCTGTTCTTCCTGCAGCGCCAAGCGGTGGGTCCCGGGACATCGGTACTGGTGAACGGCGCTTCGGGCGCTGTCGGAACCAATACGGTACAGGTTGCCAAGCACCTGGGCGCCACGGTGACAGCAGTGACCGGCGGAGCCAACGCCGCGCTGCTGACCGGTCTGGGCGCTGATCGGGTCATCGACTACACCCGGGACGACCTCACGGCCGTGCGGGAGCGATTCGACGTGGTACTGGATGCTGTCGGCAACCTGTCCAAGGTCTCGGGTCGCAATCTGCTGAGCGGCAAGGGGCTACTCGTGCTGGCTGTCGCGGGCCTGTGGGACACCGTCACCGCCCGCGGCAACGTGATCACCAGAAGCGCACCCGAGCGGGTCGAGGATTTCGATCTTCTTCTCGGACTGGTTGCCACCGGCACGCTGACCGTCGTCCACGACCGGGCCTTCGAGTTGCCTGACATTGTCGACCCCTACCGCCTCGTGGACAGCGGACGCAAGATTGGCAACGTCATCGTGCGTCCGTAGGTTGTGCTGGTGTCGGCCGTCCCCGACCTCCCCATTCGACGACCCCTCTCCAGGTGGCACGAGCCGGACCGGACAGGACCAGCGACGCTTCCGATCAGCACCACCCCGAGGCCGCAGCGTAACCTCACCGAGCAGCACCTGATCAGACCTGCGGTGTCGCGGGCGCCGAACACAACGTAAGAGGCCAAACGTGAAGCAGCTGACCCTGGGCGTGATGGCCCGCTCGCTCAAGGAGAACGAACGCCGACATCCGTTGCATCCTCGGCACTTCGACCGCATACCGGCTGACCTGCGCAGCAGCATCTACCTCGAACACGGTTACGGCGAGGATTTCGGCCTCTCCGACGACGACCTCAAAGGTTGGGTCGCCGGGCTCGGCACGAGAGAACAGCTGATCGCCGACTGCGATGTCATCCTGCAACCCAAACCGATGCTTGACGACATTGCCCAGTTGCGCGTCGGTCAGACGTTCTGGGGATGGCCGCACTGCGTTCAGGACAGCGAGTTGACGCAGGTCGCCATTGATCATCGGCTCACGCTGATCGCCTTCGAGGCAATGAATCACTGGAAGAGGGACGGCGCTTTCGACCTGCACGTCTTCCACAAGAACAATGAGGTGGCGGGCTACTGCTCGGTCCTGCAGGCGATGCAGATCGCAGGGGTGACCGGTGCCTACGGTCCCCGTTTACGCGCCGTCGTCATCGGTTTCGGTGCTACAGCGCGAGGTGCGGTATGCGCCCTCAATGCGCTGAACGTGTACGACGTCGACATCCTGACCCATCGCGCGGTTGCCGCCGTCGGTTCACCGATCCACTCCGCGCGCATGGTGCACTTCGACGACGAGATTCCCGGCCATGTGAGTCGCGCGGTCACCGAGGACGGCAGCGTGCCGTTGACCGATTTTTTGGCCGACCACGACATCATCGTGAATTGCGTGCTGCAGGATCCCAATGCTCCGTTGGTGTTCCTGACGGATGACGATCTGCCGGACATGAAGCCCGGCACAGTGGTTGTCGACGTCTCGTGCGACGAAGGCATGGGATTCGGCTGGGCTCGCCCGACGACATTCGACGACCCTGCCTTCGTGGTCGGTAACAACATCTTGTATTACGCCGTCGACCACAGTCCGTCTTATCTTTGGAATTCGGCGACCTGGGAAATCAGTGAGGCCCTGATCGGTTTCCTCGGCGCGGTGCTGCAGGGAAGTGATTCCTGGGATTCGAACCCCACCATTCATCATGCTATCGAGATCCGGGACGGCGTCATCCAGAATCCCGCCATTCTTGCCTTCCAGCGCCGTTCACCCGAATATCCGCACGCACCCTTGCCGGTCTAGCCGTCAGGAGATCGCGCGATACACCGTGAGCCTTCGATCGGAGATGGTCAGTTCGATCTCCTCGCTGGGTGAACTGATCTCGCCGTCATGGGCGCTGGCCTTCGGGCCGGACAACGAACGGATCCGGACGCTGTGATCCTCGATGGAGCCGTACACATGACTGCGCTGGACGATACCCATCAGCGAATAGAGAACCGCCCTGGTGCGAGACAACGGTCGGTCCGCGCGTAGGTACTGCACGTCCAGGACGCCACTGGCGAGGTGCTCGCGCCACGAAGCCGCAAGGCCCCGGGGAATGTAGCGGCCATTCCCGATGAACACGACCCAGACCGGAATGTGCCTGCCGTTGATCACCAGGTCGAGGGGTTTTTCATGGTTGAGCGTGCGAATGAGCGCGTACGCCGTTGCCGGCCATTTTCCGAGCCGATGCGAGTATTGGTCACGTCGCCGGACCATTTCCGGGTAGCCGCCGATGCTGGCCGTGTTGAGAAAGCCGACACCGTCGATGAATGCGAGGTCGACCATGCCACCGACGCCACTTTCGACGGCCGCCACTGTATGCGCGCCGGTGTCCAGGCCGACAGCCGTGGCGAAGTGGTTCAACGTCCCGGCCGGAAACGCCGCCAGCGGCAGTCGCCGTTCATGGGCCAACTGGGCCACTGTCGCGACGGTCCCATCGCCACCGGCAACACCCAGCGCCCGCAGGTCACCATGACCGGATTCGGCGTCCACCAGCGCAGCCAGGTCCGTTGCCGGGTCCCAGTGCAGCACTCTGGCTTCGGGCAGTGCGCCGGAGATGGCGTCCGCTGCCCCGTCACTGCTTCCCGATCGTTGATTGACGATCACCGTCAGACCCTTGCCCTTCGGCAGGCTCGGCACGGTCCCGGCGGCCATCAGTGCCGGTCCCCAGGGCTTGACCGGCCACCACCGCCGCCCGATCACGGCGAGGGTCACGCCGATCGCGGCACCAGCCCAGACGTCAGATCGGAAGTGCACTCCGACGTGAACCCGGGAGTAGGCAACAGCGGCCGCGAGCGGAATGAGCCCAACGCCCGCCGCGGGCAGTTCCATCGTGGCCCCGGCGGCGAACGCGGCGGCAGAGGCGGCATGGCCACTGGGAAACGACGAGGTCCACGGCAGATGACCGATCCGCCGGGCGAGCGACGTGCGTTCCTGATCCGGACGCCGTCGGCCGATCAACGGCTTCACCACCGTGTTGGACACGAAGCTGGCCGCTCCGAGGCTGGCGATGCCACGGATCGCGGCGCGTCGGGAGCGCTTGCCGGACAGGGCTCCGACGGCTGCGATCGAGATCCACAACCGACCGTGGTCCGCCGAGGTGGTCAGTAGCCGTAGGGCCCGGTCGACCGAGCGGGCAACGGGGATCACGGAGGGAATGCGGTCGACGGGCGGCGGTTCATCGGTGACGAGCACAGGCCCGACAATACGGGCGGGTGTCAGCGCGCAGCGGACCCTGTCCTGGTCCGCGGCCGGGGCTGGCAGCGTGGGCAGAGGAAGGAGGACCGGTTCATGAAGGCGTCGCGGCGAATCGGGGTTCCGCAGCGCGGACACGGCCGGTCCTGCTGTCCGTAGGCGTTCAGTGATCTGTCGAAGTAGCCTGATTCGCCGTTGACGTTGACGTACAGGGCGTCGAACGACGTTCCACCCGCAGCCAATGCTTCCCGCATCACCTCGGCGGCTGACGTCAGCACGGTGGTTGCCGTTGCCCGTGTCATGGTCGCGGTCGGTCGTGCGTAGTGCGCGCGTGCCCGCCAGAGCGCCTCGTCGGCATAGATGTTACCGATTCCGGACACGACCGTCTGGTCGAGCAGCGCCCTCTTGATGTCGGTGCGCTTGCGCCGGATAGCAGCGACAGTGCCGGGCAGCGAGAACTCCGGATCCAGCGGGTCACGGGCGATGTGCGCAATGACGGCCGGGAGGTCCGCGCCGCCGGGCGCGAACGACATCCCGCCGAACGTGCGCTGGTCGAGGAAATCGACGTCGGGTCCATCGTCGGCGAAGCTGAACCTGATCCGCAGATGCGGATGCCGAAGAACCTCCGTCGCCACCTCGCCGCCCTGCACCGTGCCCGATCCCATGGCCGGCAACGGACCGGCGGACTGGCTCGAATCGGTGATCCGGAATTGGCCACTCATCCCAAGGTGGGCCAGCACGGCGTCGCCGTCATCCAGCGCCCACCACAGGTACTTGCCTCGCCGACGCACGTCGACCACACGATGGCCCGCCAGTACGGCCTCGAAATCCGCTGCACCACCAGCGTGACGACGGACCGCCCGGTCGTGGAGGACCCGGACGTGCGAGATCCGTCGGCCGGACAGGTGCGGGATGAGACCGACGCGGACGGACTCGACTTCGGGAAGCTCAGGCACCGGACCGGGGCGCGGCCGGATCCTGGCCGGGGACTTCGGCGGCGGGGTCGGCGCCGGGGGCATCGACCAGCGCAGCGCTGATGTCCATCGGCGCTCCGACCGGAGCCGGAACTGCCGTGGCGCCGGCCTGGGATGTCTTCATCCGCCCGTTGCCCGGTAGGTTCTGCAGCCTGGTGTAGGTGGCGGCGGCCGCCGCCTGCTCGGCTTCCTTCTTCGTCCGGCCGATCCCGGAGCCGTGCGCCGAGCCGCTCAGAACGACGGTGGCCGCGAACTCCTTCGCGTGATCGGGGCCCTGCTCGGTAACCCGATACTCGGGCACCCCGAGCCCGCAGCCCGCGGACAGCTCCTGGAGCGAGGTCTTCCAGTCCAACCCGGCTCCCAGCTGCGGTGCGGCGGTGAGTAGCTCGCCGAACAGCCTGCGGATCACCTCGCGCGTGAGGTCCAACCCGTGTTGGAGGTAGACCGCTCCGATGACGGCCTCCACGGCGTCCGCGACGATGGACGACTTGTCGCGTCCACCGGTCAGCTCTTCACCGCGGCCGAGGCGGAGCTGGTCGCCCAGTCCCATCTGCCGTCCCACACCGGCCAGGGCGTGCATGTTCACCACGGACGCCCGCAGCTTGGCCAATTTCCCCTCGGGCAGGTCGGGGTGGGTGCGGTACAGCACGTCGGTAACGACGACACCGAGCACGGAGTCGCCGAGAAATTCCAGGCGCTCGTTGGTCGGCAGCCCGCCATTTTCGTACGCAAAAGATCGGTGGGTCAAGGCGAGCACCACCAGCTCGTCACTCAGCTCGACGCCGAGAGCAGCACCGACAACGGCCGGGTCGGGCGTGTTGTCGGCCGCCGACGCCGAGCCCGCCACCACGTGGGTCAGACCCCGACGACCTGGCGGCCGCGGTACTGGCCGCAGGTCGGGCAAGCCTGGTGCGGAGGGGTCAGTGCGCCGCAGGCCCGGTTCGGGCAGACCACCAGCGTCGGCACGGTGGCTTTCCACTGCGACCGGCGCGAACGGGTGTTGCTCCGCGACATCTTCCTCTTCGGGACAGCCACGATCGATCTCCTTCTGTGTTATTCGTCGAACCCGGCGGCAGGCCGGTCCGCGCTCTGGGGTGTATCGGATGACAGTCTGTCCCGCAGAGCGGCCCAGCGAGGATCGAGTATCTCATGTGTATGACCTGGCTCGAGGTCGTCGAAGCGCTCACCACAGCGGACGCACAGCCCGGAGCAGTCCGGCCGGCACAGCGGCGCCATCGGCAGCGCGAGCACCACCTCGTCGTGCACGACGGGTTCCAGGTCGACCAGGTCGTCGACCAGCCGGGCGATCTCGTCGTCCTCGGTGGTCGCCGCGGTGGTGGATTCGGGATAGGCGTACAGCTCGCGGATCCGCGCGATCACCGGCTCGGTGAGGTCGATCAGGCAGCGGGCGCACTGGCCGACGGCGGTTGCGGCGGCGGTGCCCGACACCAGCACTCCCTCTGCGACAGCTTCGAAGCGGAGGTCCAGATCAACGTCCGAGCCGGGTGGAACGGCGACGACGTCCAGGCCCATCGGCTCCTGCACCGGCGCGGCGATGCGCACGGCACGCAGCGTGCCGGGGCGTCGCCCCAGTGCCCGGGTATCGAACACCCAGGGCGAGTTCGACTGCGGGCGGGACCGGGCTGACAGGGACATGGTTCTCTCGGAATCAAGGGTGGCGCAGGACGGATGACCGGCAATGTCAGCCTGGCACGACACGACCGCAGGCAGCGGCCCCTGCCAGGGCAACCCTTCCATGGTAGTTGAATCCCGCTGGTGGTCCTATTCACCCCGCTGACGTCACTCGCGCGGCTCAGTCCCGGTAGTCCGCGACCCCACCGCTGCGCAAGGCCGTGCGGCCCCGGCCGATCGTCCGCAAGGTGCTGGTCAGCGTCTCCTCCAGCGATCCAAAGGTGCTGTCCACGTAGCTGTCGCACTCGGCGCGCATTCGGTCGGCGTCGGAATGTGCGGCGTCCAGGATCCGGGCGGATTCGGAGTACGCAGCCTGCACGACCTCCGTCTGGGTCACCAAGCGCGTCTGTTCGGCCCGCCCGTCCGCAACCGAGGCCTCGTATCCGGCGCGACCGGCGGCTACCGTCCGCTCGGCCTCCGCGCGGGCCCGCGCGATCAGCGAGTCGTGCTGATCCTGCGCTGCCTGGGCGAGCCGAGCGGCCTCGTCACGGGCCCGGTTGACCAGTCCCTCGGCGTGCGCAGTTGCCTCACCGACCAGCCGGTTCGCCTCGGCTCGCGCGCCACCGACCGTGCCCTCGGCCTGGGCCTGCGCCGAGCTCACCAACCGGTGAGCCTCGGCGTTGGCATCACCGACGGCCTTGGCCGCCGCCTCACCGGCCTCCGTGATCATCTGATCGCGGTGGTCCAGTACATCCTGTGCGTCGTCCACCTCGCCGGGTAGCGCGTCCCGTACGTCATCGAGTAGTTCCAGCAGGTCACCGCGCGGCACCACGCAGGACGCCGTCATCGGGAGTCCGCGGGCTTCCTCGACGATGGTGACGAGCTCGTCGAGAGCCTCGAAAACCCGGTACATGGATGGAACCTCCTACAGTGAACGCCTGCTCGGCCGCCGGCGTTGCGGTGGGCGGCACGGACGTGGCGGCTTGCGACCCAGTCTGACAAGGCACCGACCGGCAGGGCCGCCAACACGCCCGGCGGCGCCCGTGCGGACGATCACCACTGCATCGGGCCGGCTCGTCACCCGCCGGTGAGATCGGAGCGGTTTTCGTGGCCGGCGAGCCTGGATCGCAGAGCGAGCGACACCGCATCGGGCAGCAGGTGATCGACATTGCCCCCATACGCCGCGACCTGTTTGACCAGCGACGACGAGACGAAGGAGTACGTGGGGCTGGTCGGCAGGAACAGGGTGTCGACCCCGGTCAGGCCGTGGTTCATCTGCGCCATCTGCAACTCGTAGTCGAAGTCGGACATCGCCCGGATGCCCTTCACGATCGCCGAGATCCGTTGAGTGGCACAGTAATCGACCAGCAACCCTTCGAACGCGTCGATCGTCACCGACGGCCATTCTCCAGTGGTGGCGCGCAGCAGCTCCAGCCGCTCCTGGATGCTGAACAGCCCTTTCTTGTCGGGGTTGACGAGCACCGCGACAGTAACCCGGTCGAACAGTCCCGCTGCCCGACCGATGACATCCAGGTGACCCAACGTGGGCGGGTCGAAGGAGCCGGGGCAGACGGCGTGGGTCATGGGGCGCGACCGTAGCAGAGCAGCGTGTCGCCGTACCGGCGAGTGCGGACCTCCTCCAGCGGCGGCGGCCACGTCGGCTCGCCCGACTTGCGACCACGCTCCATGATCAGGTCGGCGTGCGCCGCCAACGCCCCGGCGGTGTGCAGACCGGTGAATACGGCGAGCACCTGCTCGGTGCCGACGTCGTACGGCGGGTCGGCCACGACGACGTCAAAAGGGCCGTGACCGCTACCGTTGCCGACGCGGACGTCACCGGGGACGACTGTCAGAGCAGCTCCGCCCAGCGTGTCGACGTTCGTCCGCAGCGCGGCCAGCGCAGCCCGGTCCCGTTCCACGAAGACGGCCGATGCCGCGCCCCGTGATACCAGCTCCAGTCCGAGTGCCCCTGACCCGGCATACAGGTCGAGCACCCTCGCGCCGACCAGGCCACCGGTTGCGAACAGCGAACTGGCCAGAGCCGCGCGCACCTTCTCCGAGGTGGGCCGGGTGAGTTCTCCGACCGGCGTCACCAGCCTGCGACCCCCCCAGAGGCCGCCGACGATCCGGGTCACCGGTCTCAGGCCTCGGCGGTCAGCACCAGCACGAGGTCGCCGCCCTCCACCTGCTGAACCTGGGTGATCGCGGTGCGCTGTACGCGGCCGGCGCGCGGCGCGGTGATCGAGGCCTCCATCTTCATCGCCTCGATGGTCGCGACCGTGGCTCCGGCGGCGACCTCGTCACCCTCGGCGACGGTGAGTGTCACGACACCGGCAAACGGCGAGGCCACCTGGAACGGATCCGACGGGTCAGCACGTTCGGCGACCGGGATGTCGACGTTGATGCTGCGGTCCCGCACCTGCAGGGGCCGCAACTGGCCGTTGAGAGTGGTCACCACGGTGCGCAACCCGCGTTCGTCGGCCTCCCCGACGGCCTCGAGGCCCAGGTACAGCTGGACGCCGGATTTCAGCTCGATCATGTGTTCGGCGCCGCGGTGCAACCCGTAGAGGAAGTCGACCGTCGGGAGCACCGACAGGTCGCCATACTGCTGCCGTGACCGGCGAAACTCCTTGTCGGGCCCTGGAAACAGCAACCTGTTCAAGGTCGGCTTCGGCGCCCGCGCCAGCTCCCGGGTATCCTCGTCGCTCAGCTCGGCCGCCGCCGGGGTGAAGACGCGACCGGCCAGGGCCTTGCTGCGGAACGGCTCCGGCCACCCGCCCGGAGGATCGCCGAGCTCGCCCGACAGGAAACCGATGACGGAGTCGGGGATGTCGAAGCGGCCGGGGTCGGCCTCGAACTCACTCGGATCGACCCGTGCGCCGACCAGGTGCAGCGCCAGGTCGCCGACGACCTTGGACGACGGGGTCACCTTGACCAGGTGGCCGAGCATGGCATCGGCCGAGGCGTACATGGTCTCGACCTCCTCGAACCGGCCGCCGAGCCCGAGGGCGATGGCCTGCTGCCGCAGGTTGGACAGCTGACCGCCCGGGATCTCGTGCCGGTAGACGCGGCCGGTTGGCGACTTCAGTCCGGACTCGAACGGTGCGTACAGCGCCCGCACCGCTTCCCAGTAGGGCTCGAGGTCCTCGACCGCACGGAGCTGCAGACCTGTTGGCCTGTCGGTGAAGTCGGTCGCCGCGACAAGAGCGGACAGCGGCGGCTGGGAGGTGGTGCCGGCCATCGGCGCACTGGCCGCGTCCACCGCGTCCACGCCGGCCGCAGAGGCCACCAGGTAGGTCGCCAGCTGGCCGCCGGCGGTGTCGTGGGTGTGCAGGTGCAGCGGAAGGTCGAAACGCTCCCGCAGGGCCGTGACGAGGGTCCGCGCAGCGGGTGCGCGGAGCAGGCCGGCCATGTCCTTGATCGCCAGCACGTGGGCGCCGGCCTCGACGATTCTGTCTGCGAGCCTGAGGTAGTAGTCGAGCGTGTAGAGCTTCTCACCCGGATCGGACAGGTCGCCGGTGTAGCAGAGCGCGACTTCGGCGATGGCGGTACCGGTGTCGCGGACGGCGTCGATGGCCGGGCGCATCTGGTCGATGTCGTTGAGTGCGTCGAAGATCCGGAAGATGTCGATCCCGGTTGTGGCCGCCTCACGGACGAAGGTGTCCGTGACCGCCTGCGGGTACGGCGTGTACCCGACGGTGTTGCGCCCCCGCAACAGCATCTGCAGCGCAATCGTCGGGATGCTCTCCCTCAGCGCGGCAAGGCGTTCCCACGGGTCCTCCGCGAGGAATCGCAGTGCGACGTCATAGGTGGCGCCGCCCCAGGCCTCGACGGACAGCAGCTCGGGCATCAGCCTGGCGGTGGCAGGCCCGATCAGCGCGAGGTCCCTGGTACGGACCCTGGTGGCCAGCAGTGATTGGAAGGCGTCCCGGAACGTTGTGTCGGTGACCTTGAGATCGGGACTTCCGCGGAGCCAGCGGGCAAAGCCGTCGGGGCCGAGCTCGGCCAGCAGCTGCCGGGAGCCCTTCGGTGCGGGGGCATCGACGTCCACCGCGGGCAGCTTGGTGTGCGGTTCGATCAGCCCCATGGGGCGCTGGCCGAAGGGCCGATTGACCGTCACCTCGGCGAGGTAGCTGAGCATCCTGGTGCCGCGGTCGGCGGAGGTGCGCGCGGTGAGCAGGTGCGGATGCATCTCGATGAAGCTGGTGCTGACGCCGCCCGCCGCGAAGTCGGGGTCATCGAGAACCGCCTGCAGGAAAGGAATGTTCGTCGCCACCCCGCGGACGCGGAATTCCGCGAGCGCGCGACGCGCCCGCGACACGGCCTCCGGCCAGTTCCGCCCGCGGCACGTCAGCTTGACCAGCAGCGAGTCGAAGTGCGGGCTGACCTCCGCACCGGAGTGCACCGTGCCTCCGTCGACGCGGACGCCGCCGCCACCGGCGGAGCGGTAGGTGATGATCTTGCCGGTGTCCGGTCGGAACCCGTTGGCCGGATCCTCCGTGGTGATCCGGCATTGCAGTGCGGCGCCTCGGATCTGGATCGATTCCTGCCTCAGCCCGATGTCCTCGAGCGTCTCGCCTGCCGCGATCCGGATCTGCGACGCGACCAGGTCGACGTCGGTGATCTCCTCGGTGACGGTGTGCTCCACCTGGATGCGAGGGTTCATCTCGATGAAGACGTAGCGCCCCTGCTGGTCCAGCAGGAACTCGACAGTTCCGGCGTTGACGTACTTGATGTGCCGGGCGAACGCGACCGCGTCCGCGCAGATCGCTTCCCGCAGCGCCGGATCCAGGCCCACTGCGGGTGCGACCTCGATCACCTTTTGGTGACGCCGCTGGACCGAGCAGTCGCGCTCGAAAAGGTGGATGGTGCCGTCGGGATCGCCGAGTGCCGCGCGGTGATCGGCCAGTATCTGCACCTCGATGTGTCGCGGCTCGATCACCGCGCGCTCCAGGAACACCGTCGGGTCGCCGAACGCCGATTCGGCCTCGCGCATGGCAATGGCCAGCGCCTCGGGCAACGATGCCGGGTCGCCCACCCGGCGCATGCCCCGGCCGCCGCCGCCGGCGACGGCCTTGACGAAGATCGGATAGCCGACAGTGTCCGCGGAGGCAATCAGGGTGGGGACGTCCGAGGACGGCGCCGATGACTCCAGCACCGGGACGCCCGCTGCCCTGGCGGCGGCAATTGCCCGCGCCTTGTTCCCGGCCATCTCCAGCACCGCGGCCGACGGACCGATGAAGGTGACACCGGCATTCACGCAGGCCTGCGCGAGGCCGGGGTTCTCCGAGAGGAAACCATAGCCGGGATAGACCGCGTCGACGCCGGAAGCCACTGCCGCCCTGACTATCTCGTCAGGGTCGAGGTAGGCCCGGACCGGGTGACCGCGCTCTCCGATCTGGTAGGCCTCATCCGACTTCTGCCGGTGCAGTGAGTTGCGGTCCTCGTACGGAAAGACGGCGACGGTGGCGATGCCGAGTTCGTAGGCGGCACGAAACGCGCGGATGGCGATCTCGCCGCGGTTGGCCACCAGGATCTTCGAGAACATCGCACCACTTTCGTCGCTGACGATGCGAGCCCCCGGGCGGACGGTCCGCCCTGGCAACCTAGCGCACGAGCACGCTGCGGTCAGGCCTTGTCCAGGTACTCCTGGTTCTCCGAGGCGATGACGAGCGACACCATCTCGGCCAGGCCCGGCCACGCCCTCATCTCGGGATCGTCGCCGACCAGGCCCAGCGAATCCGCCCGGGCCATCTCGATGACCGGCCTGTCGCGCTGCAGCGAAAGCTGTTTCAGCGCAGTAGATCTCCCGGCCTGGGTGGTGCCGAGTACGTTACCCTCCCGGCGCAGCTCCAGGTCCGCCTCCGCGAGTTCGAAGCCGTCGGTGGTGGCGGCGACGGCGTCGAGCCGGGCGCGTCCGACGGTGCCTGCCGGCGACTCGGTGATCAACAGACAGATGCCGGGGGCACTGCCCCGGCCGACCCGACCACGCATTTGATGCAGCTGCGACATGCCGAACCGCTCGGCGTCCATGATCACCATCATGGTGGCGTTGGGCACGTCGACTCCGACTTCGATGACGGTCGTAGCTACCAGAACATCCAGTTGACCGGCGGCGAATGCCGTCATCACCTCGTCCTTCTCCCCTGGTGGCAACCGGCCGTGCAGGATGCCGATCCGCAGGCCGAGGAGCGGACCGTCCGCCAGCATGGCGGCGACCTGGGTGACGGTCAGCGGCGGCCGGCGGGTGCGGGCTTCGTCGTCGGCGCCGCTGTCCTCGACGATGCCGCTGTCTTCGACGATGCTGCCGTCCTCGAACATCGCGGCCTGCTCGTCGTCGTCACCGATCTTCGGGCAGACCACATACGCCTGGTGTCCCTTCCCGACCTCCTCGCGGATCCGCTGCCACGCCCGCTGCACCCAGCCGGGGCGTTCCGCTGACGGCACGACGGTGGTCCCGATCGGCGAGCGACCCCGGGGCAGTTCGGACAGCGTGGACGTGTCGAGATCGCCGAAGACAGTCATCGCGACGGTCCGCGGAATGGGTGTTGCCGTCATCACCAGGACGTGCGGTGGATTCCCCTCGGGATGCTTGGTGCGCAGCACATGTCGCTGCTCCACGCCAAAGCGGTGCTGTTCGTCGACGACGATCAACCCGAGGTTCGCGAAGTAGACGCCCTCGGAGAGCAGGGCGTGGGTGCCGACCACGATCCCGGCCTGACCCGAAGCGATGGTCAGCAGCGCGGTCTTCCGTGCCTTGGCCGGCAGCGAGCCGGTCAGCAGGGTGATGGCCGTCGCGTCCTGCGGCGCACCGAGCTCGCCGCCCCGGCCCAGCGGCCCTAGGATGTCGCGCAGCGAGCGAACATGTTGCGAGGCGAGAACTTCGGTCGGCGCCAGCAGCACGGCCTGCCGCCCCGAGTCGATCATCTGCAGCATCGCCCGCAGCGCGACCACAGTCTTGCCCGATCCGACCTCACCCTGCAGCAGCCTGTTCATCGGGTGGATGGTCGAGAGGTCGTGTGCGATGGTCTCGCCGACGGCGCGCTGCCCATCGGTCAGCGAGAACGGCAAATTGGCCTCGAACGTGTCGAGCAGACCGCCACGCACCCTGGGGCAGGGCTCGGCCGGGAAGTGACGGGCGTCGGCACGCCGCCGTGCCAGCACCAGTTGCACCGACAGGGCCTCGTCGTAGCGCAGCCGATGCTTCGCGGCTTCGAGATGCTGCTCGTTGCGGGGTCGGTGGATGTCCCGTAGCGCCGTTCCCAACTCGACGAGCCCGTGCTGTGCCAGCAGCACCTCCGGGACCGGGTCGTCGATCACCGACAGCAGGTCGAGGACAGCCCGTACGCAGTGCTGCACCTGGGTCTGCGTCACGCCCTCGACCAGCGGATACACCGGGATGACCCCGCCGGGAAACGACTCGACCAGGTCGATGGCCTTGTCCGTGCTGCCGGTGCCGTCATCGACGACCGCAACGGACGGGGAGCTGAGCTGCATGGTGCCGTTGAACATGCTGACCTTGCCGGAGAACATCGCCTCGGTCCCCGGTCGCAGCACCTTGGACCAGTGGTACTGGTTGAAGAAGGTGCAGGAGAGCTGCCGCGAGCTGCCGCCGATGATCACATTGGTGATGTGTTTGACCCCGCGGCCCTTGGCCGGTGCGCCGCGCGTGTGCCCGAGATCGCGTTCGGTGACCTTCACGACCGTGGCCCAGACGGTCGCCCGCTCGCCGACGACCAGGGAGCCCAGGTCGGTGAGCATTCCGCGCTGGTCGTACTTGCGGGGGTAGTACCGCACCAGGTCCCCGACGGTGAGCAGTCGCAGCTTCTCGACCAACCGGGTGGCCGATCGTGAGCCGAGCGCGGTCTTGAGCGGCGTGCTCAGGGTGATCTTGTCCACGGTGCCTTCCTGACGCGCGTCGTGACTGCTCGCGTCCATCCTGACCGTCTGCACTGTCAGTGCGGTTCCCGACCCGTGACCGGTAGGGGGTGCACGGCTCTTAATCGCGCGAGGTGACCAGCAGGTCGAACGGCGTTCCGTAGGCAAAGACCTGGCTGAGCACGGCGCCGGGGTGGTCGGTGTGGATGTGGAATTTTGGCCACTGACCACCGGACCACACGGTGACATCGGCAGCGAGCGGGACCAGATCATTGTGAAATGCCGCGATTTCCGGTGCCGCCAGGCCCATCGTGAAGGTGATCTCGGCCTCGAAACGCCGGCCGAGGTTCTCGCCCGGACCAGCCCCGCACGCGGCGGGCTCGGCCGGCGGCTCGGGATCGCGTGTCTCCACCTCCAGGGCCACCAGCAGGCTTCCGACCAGGCCGCGGATCCGATGCTCGGTCGGTTCGGGTGCGTCCTCGGGCGGCCCGGATCGCCAGCCATTCATCACGGCCGCGGCGGCAGCGGCGGCGATCTCGTGAAGTCCCGCTCCGTCGACGACCAGTTCCGCCGCGGCGAACCCGGCCAGTCGGGCGGATTCGGCGGCCGTGGGCTCTGCCGACTCCCAGTACTGAATCGGGCGCTGGGCAGCGGAGGAGGCATCGCTGTGCAGGGCCGCGGCGCCCGCGTTCAGACCCGCGGCCAACGCGAGCGAGCCGACGTCGGGCTCATCCGCGCCGTCCCCGCCGTCGTCGTCATCAGGCCCGTTGCCGGCGAAGGCCAGCCGCGTCGAACCGACGCCGGCCGCGAACGCGTCCAGGTAGCGGTGCAGCATCCGGGCCGCGGGCTCGGTGAACCGCGCGTCGGCTGCCCCGCCGTCGTCATCGAAGAGCCCGCCAACATCGAAGCACCCGTCCTCATCGAAGCGCCCGTCCTGATCGATGCGCCCGTCCTCATCGAAGAGCTCTGCGTCGACGACGACGGTCGACCGGTCCAGCGCCGACTCCAGTCGTCGTGCGCCGGCCCGCAGGGCCCCGGCTTCCTGCTCCGTCGGGACGACGGTCCAATGGGGCAGGACAGGGTCATCGGCGTTGTGCACCCGGAGCAGCCAGCGCCGCACCAGGTCGACATCGAAGGATGGCATGGCGACCATGGTGCACCGGGTTCCGCGCAATTTGGTCCCGTGTCGGCGAGTCAGTACCCTGGGCTGGTTGCCCGGCACACGTCGGGCCTGCGACGACTGCTCTGATCGGCCTCCGGCTGGTCGCAAATCTTTGACAGGTGGTGTTCGGCGTGGCTGCCGTGTGTGACGTGTGTGGCAAGGGTCCCGGTTTCGGCATGAGTGTGTCCCACTCGCACCGGCGGACGCATCGCCGCTGGAATCCGAACATCCAGCCGGTCCGCGCGCAGGTCGCCCCCGGCACGGTGCGCAAGGTGAACGTGTGCACGTCCTGCCTCAAGGCGGGCAAGGTCGTTCGCGGCTGAGCGCGGTCTGATTCGAGCTGGGCAGCAGCGAAGCGAGCGCATCAAGCTTTTCCGAACACCGAACACCGAACACCGAACACCGAACGCCTGCGTAGGCCGATCAGTTCATCCTCGTCATCCAGCCATGGGTATCCGCTGTGCGCCCGTACTGCAGGTCAGTCAGCTTCCTGCGCAGTTCCAGGCTGACCGGCCCGGGCTGGCCACCGTTGATGTCGAAGCCGCCGTCGGCGTGCAGGACCGACCCAACGGGGGTGATGACGGCGGCCGTGCCGCAGGCGAAGACCTCCGTCAGCTCACCGGATTCCGCCTTCTTCGCCCACTCGTCGGTGGAGACCCGGCGCTCGGTAGCGGTCAATCCCAGATCGCGTGCGAGCGTCAGCAAGGACTCGCGGGTCACCCCGGGCAGCAGCGACCCGGTGAGTTCGGGCGTGACGACCTCGGCCGATGCGCCGGACCCGAAGACGAAGAACAGGTTCATCCCGCCCATCTCCTCGACCCACCGGCGCTCCACGGCGTCGAGCCACACCACCTGATCGCAGCCCTTGGCGGCGGCCTGCGCCTGCGCGGCCAGCGAAGCGGCGTAGTTGCCGCCGAACTTCGCCGCGCCGGTGCCGCCCGGAGCGGCGCGCACATACTCGGTCGACCACCAGACACTCACCGGTGTGACGCCACCGGGGAAGTAGGCGCCGGCCGGTGAAGCGATCACGCAGAACGTGAAGCTCGATGACGGGCGAACACCGAGTCCGACCTCGGTCGCGATGATGAAAGGCCTGACGTACAGGGATGACTCGCCGCCCGAGGGAACCCAGGCTCCATCCACGGCGAGCAATTCGCGCAGCGCGGTGAGGAACAACTCCTCCGGCAGGCGCGGGATGCCGAGCCTGTCCGCGGAACGGTTCAGCCGGGCGGCGTTCTGCTCGGGACGGAAGGACGCCAGCGACCCGTCGGGCTGCGCGAAGACCTTCAGGCCCTCGAAGATCTCCTGCGCGTAGTGCAGCACCATCGTCGCCGGATCGAGGCTCAGCGGGCCGTACGGCACCACCCTCGGGTCGTGCCACCCCACCCCGCCGTCGTAATCGATGAGCACCATGTGGTCGGTGAAGTGCCGCCCGAAACCCGGCGCGGCGTGAATTTCGTCGCGGCGGCTGACCGGGACGGGCGCGGGATGCAGCTTGCGCCGGAACCCACCCGCGGGCGGGCTCGGCGGGGTGGACGCGGTGGTCATGGTTTTCACCCTAGCGTGATTGGTAGGACGTCCGAGTATCTGTGTGACGGTTCCACCGAACGGCCTCGATGGACCTCGCACCCAGGTTCCAGACGCGCCGGGACCTACCGAACGTGCGCAGGAACGAACGGCGGCTTGGTGACCCGCACCCGCAGCCGGCGGCCGCGGACATCCACCCCGATCTCGTCACCCTCCTGCACCCCGGCGACAGTGTCGATGAGCGCCAACCCGATGCCCTGGCCGAGTGTGGGCGAGAACGTGCCCGAGGTGGTTTCGCCGATGCGGTCCCCGGCGGCGTCGAGCACGCTCAGGTGGCTGCGGAGCACCCCGCGATCCAGTGACAGCAGTCCCCACGACTGCCGGCGCGGACCTTCCCGCTTCTCCGTCAGCAGCGCCTCCCGACCGAAGAAGCTTGATTTCTTCCAGCCGACCGCCCAGCCGACCCTGGCCTGCACGGGGCTGATGTCGATGCCGAGGTCCTGACCGTGCAGGGCATACCCCATCTCCGTACGGAGCGTGTCCCTGGCGCCCAGTCCGGCGGGGCGACCGCCCACCGACCGGGCCTGGCGAACCAGCGCGTCCCACACGGCGGCAGCCGTGTCCCACGCCGGCACCAGCTCGTAACCGTGTTCCCCGGTGTACCCGGTCCGGCAGATCCGGACGGGGCTGCCGTCGAAGGTGCCGTCGACCCACGACATGTAGTCCAATTCCCACGGCAGGCCCAGCGCCCGCACCACATCAGCCGAGGCGGGGCCCTGAACGGCCAGTACACCGAAGTCGCGGTGCAGATTGGTCGCCGCCACACCGGGCGGAGCGGCCGCGGCGATGGCCGCCACCACCAGGCCCGTGTTGGCCGCGTTGGGGATGAGAAACACCTCGTCATCGGAGACGAGGTAGGCAATGAGGTCGTCGATCACGCCGCCATTGCTGTTGCAGCACATCGTGTATTGGGCTTGGCCGGGCGACAGCCGACCGAGGTCGGCGGTGAGGCAGTTGTTCACGAACGCGGCCGCGCCAGGCCCGCTGACCAGCGCTTTGCCCAGGTGCGACACGTCGAAGATGCCGACGGCGGTGCGCACCGCGGTGTGCTCGGCGACCACCCCTGCGCCCGCGTACGAGATCGGCATGTCCCAGCCGCCGAAGGCTCCCATCGTCGCGCCGAGCGCGACATGCGCCTCGTGCAGCGGCGAGTGCAGTAGTTGCAAGCCTGTTGACGGATCGGTGTCGCCGGGAGTCCCGGCTGCCAGGTCGGACATGGCCCGACCGTAGCCTGCGCCTCCCCCCACCGGCGCGCCGACTACGGTCGAGAAGGGCCTGGGCGCACTGATGTGCGCCACCCGGTCCGGGAATGCCACACAGCTGCCATCAGCCCCCGCCACCACACACCACACACCACACAGCAGAAGGACACGGCACCCGATGACCCGACTGTCACTGACCACCGACGAGCCCGCAGCCATCACGGCCGACGCCCTGGTCGTCGCATCCTATTCGGGCCCGGACGGACCCGTGGCCGCCGACCCGACGTTCGCCGCGGCCGTCGAGGCGGCCGCACTGGTGGAGGCGACCGGCAAGGCCGGGTCGATCACGACAATCCCGGGTGAGGGGCTGGTCTCGGCCGACCGGGTCGTCGTCGTCGGCCTCGGCGAGGCACCCGACACGGGGTCGGTCGCCAGGGGGTCGGTCGACACGCACGTCGCCGCCGAACCGCTGCGGCAGGCCGCCGGCGCTGCCTCCAGAACACTGGCCGGACGGATGACCGTTGTGTCCACCCTCGGCGAACTCGACCTGACCGCAGCGGCAGAGGGACACCTGCTCGGCGCTTACGTGTTCGACCGGTACAAGAAGCCCAGCTCGGCACCGGTGGAGTCGGTGGTGCTGACCGTGAGTTCGACGGCCGAGCAGGTCGACGACGTCCTGAGCCGGGCGGTGATCACCACCGAAGCCGTCGCGTTCGCCCGTGACCTGGTGAACTCGGCGCCCAACGACCTGCCGCCGGCGGTATTCGCGGACCGGGCCGCCGCTGCCGGTAGGGCCGCCGGCCTGAGCGTCGAGGTGCTCGACGAGAAGGCGCTGGCGAAGGCCGGATACGGCGGCATCCTCGGTGTCGGTTCCGGCTCGACGCGCCCGCCGCGGCTGGTCCGGCTCGCCTACCAGCCCGCGACCTCACGGGCGACGGTGGCATTGGTCGGCAAGGGCATCACCTTCGACTCAGGCGGGATCTCGATCAAGCCGGCCGCCAAGATGGATCAGATGACCAGCGACATGTCCGGTGCTGCCGCAGTTGTCGCGACCGTCGTTGCCGCCGCCCGGCTCGAGCTGCCGGTGACGGTAATCGCGTACGCGGCGCTTGCGGAAAACCTGCCGTCCGGTTCGGCGTACCGACCGGGCGACGTGCTGCGGCACTACGGCGGCGTCGACGGCGAGGGCATGACGACGGGCTCTGGCAAGACCGTGCATGTCCTGAACACCGATGCCGAGGGCCGACTGGTGCTCGCCGACGCGATCGTCCGGGCGTGCGAGGACAACCCCGACGTCCTGCTCGAGACCTCGACATTGACCGGCGCGCAGATCGTCGCCCTCGGCAAACGCACGATGGGCGTGATGGGCACGCCGGAGCTGCGAGACCGGATCGCCGAGATCGCCAGGCAGGTCGGCGAGGACGGCTGGGCGATGCCGCTGCCGCCCCATCTGCGCGAAGGCCTGGACTCGCCGCTCGCCGATCTGCAGAACATCGCCGGCGACCCGGGCGGCGGGATGCTGATCGCCGGTCATTACCTGTCGGAGTTCGTGGCCGACGGCGTCAGCTGGGCTCATCTGGATGTTGCGGGCCCCGCCTTCAACGACGGGAAGGCCAGGGACTACACGAGCCCGGGCGGCACCGGCGTGCCGGTCCGGACGCTGCTGGCGACACTGTCAGACATCGCAGAGCGGTAGTCGTCGCCGGGCCGCGGTCACGGCCTGACCTCCGCTGGGGGGGAGAGCCGCAGCCCGTGGCGGCAGGCGCGGGTCAGTCGTCCAGGAGGTCGCGTTTCCTTCGCTGGCGCAGAATCGTCTGCTTGCGGGAGAAATCCCGCATGCGCTGCGGGTACCCGACCAGCGTCGCATCGTAGATCGGTAGGGCGTTGTCGTGGGCAAACTTCTGCGCGGCCTTGGGTGATGCGATGCGCCGGCGGGTGAACTCGCCGTCGTGGGCCACCAGCACGAGGCTGGTCTCGGTGACCGCCGTCTTGGGTTCGACGAACACCTCGACCCCGCGTCGTGCTGCTGCCCACTCGCCCAGCTCGACCGCGACGGCCTTGCGGTCCGAGCGGGACAGCTTTGTGCTGTCGCCGTCGGATCGTGGCGTCTTCGAGCGCCTGAGCCACGAGAACATTCCCATCGTCACTCCTGTTGGTACCGCCGGTAGGCGGTGTCGCTGTCGGCGCGGAGTGATCACTGCCGGCCGGCCCGCCGCCCGTATTGCCCCGGTGCGGCCGGATGTTCCCATTATCCCTGATCCACCCGCCGGCCAGGGTGGTAGGAGCCGGCCATCGACGCAGCCGCACCCGCCCGGCGGCCCGTCGTCCGGGATGCCAAGATGGATACCGCGTGGCACCTCACGGTGCCGACCAACAGATTCGACTGACCTACGAGGGAGTACTCGCCGATGACCGATACCAACGTCGACCTGGTCGTTCTGGGCGGGGGTTCCGGTGGCTATGCCGCGGCCCTGCGGGCCGCGGAGCTGGGTTCGTCGGTGGCGCTGATCGAGAAGGACAAGGTCGGCGGCACCTGCCTGCACTGGGGATGCATACCGGCGAAGGCGCTGCTGCACGCGGCCGACGTGGCCGACGAGGCCCGCGATGGGATCGCCGTCGGCATCAAGTCGACCTATGACGGGGTCGATGTGCCTGCCCTGCTGAAGTACAAGGACGGCATCGTCAATCGGCTGTACAAGGGTCTGACCGGGTTGGTGAAGTCCCGCGGCATCCAGACGGTTGACGGCACCGGGAGCTTCGTCGGCCCGAACAAGGTCGTTGTCGGCGACGACACCTACATCGGCAAGGATGTCGTGCTGGCCACCGGCTCCTACTCCCGCACCCTTCCGGGGCTGGAGATCGAGGGCCGCGTGATCACCTCGACGCAGGCGCTGAGCCTGGAATGGATCCCCGAGAAGGCCATCGTGCTCGGCGGCGGCGTCATCGGTGTCGAGTTCGCCTCGACCTGGGCGTCGTTCGGTGCCGAGGTCACCATTGTGGAGGCGCTCCCGACTCTGGTACCGCTCGAGGATCCTTGGGCTTCCAAGCATCTCGAGCGCGCGTTCCGCAAGCGCAAGATCGCCTTCAAGACAGGGGTGCGGTTCCAGGGTGTCACCCAGGACGACTCCGGTGTCACCGTGACCCTGGAGGACGGCACCACGCTGTCGGCCGACCTGCTGCTCGTCGCCGTCGGCCGAGGCCCGTTCACCGCGGGCTGCGGGTACGAGGAAGCCGGCATCACGATGGACCGCGGCTTCGTCATCACCGACGAGCGTCTGCACACCAACCTGCCGCACGTGTACGCGGTCGGCGACATCGTCCCCGGCCTGCAACTCGCGCACCGCGGATTCCAGCAGGGCATCTTCGTCGCGGAGGAAATCGCCGGGCTGAACCCGGTGGTGGTCCCGGACGAGAAGATCCCCAAGATCAGCTACTGCGACCCGAACATCGCCTCCGTCGGCCTGACCGAGGCGAAGGCGAAGGAAGTTCACGGCGACATCGAGGCCTACATCTACGATCTCGGCGGCAACGGAAAGTCGCAGATCCTCAAGACCGCCGGTGGCATCAAGGTTGTCAGGGTGAAGGACGGACCCATCGTCGGAATCCACGCGGTCGGTGCAAGGGTCGGCGAGCTGATCGGTGAGGCGCAGCTGATCGTCGGCTGGGAGGCCTACCCCGAGGACGTGGCGCCGATGGTGCACGGTCACCCGACGCAGTACGAGGCCATCGGTGAGGCAATGCTCGCGATGGCCGGCAAACCGCTGCACGTCCACGACTGACATCTCATCCGTTCGGCACCAACCGTTCGGGCGGCGTCCGCGTGTCGGACCGAACCCGGTCGGCAACTGATCACCCGCACACGACCAGCACGACTCCCGGTCAGAGGTAGGAGAGCAACCTATGTCCCACTCCGTCCAGATGCCGGCCCTCGGCGAGAGCGTTACCGAGGGCACCGTCACCCGTTGGCTCAAGAGCGAGGGTGAGCAGGTCGAGGTCGACGAGCCGTTGCTCGAGGTCTCGACGGACAAGGTCGACACCGAGATCCCGTCGCCCTACGGCGGAGTGCTGGAGAAGATCCTGGTCGCCGAGGACGAGACCGCCGATGTGGGGGCGGATCTCGCAATCATCGGTGACGGGTCCGCATCATCGGGCGGAGATTCCGGGGACGCAGGTCCGTCCACCGACAAGGGTTCGGTGACCGGTGGTAGCGGAAACCTGCCGCCGGACGGCGAAGGCGCCCCCGAACCGACACCCGAACCAGATGCGGCACCGGCCGGTGCGGTCGATACCCCTGCCGAGTCGCCTTCGCCGGAGGTCGACGTCCAGGCCGAGAAGCCCACCGCCGGCGTCGGCGGCTCCGCCGGATCCGGAACCTCGGTCACGCTGCCCGAAATGGGCGAGTCGGTCACCGAGGGCACCGTCACCCGCTGGCTCAAGGCTGTGGGTGACGAAGTGGCGTTGGACGAGCCATTGGTCGAGGTGTCCACCGACAAGGTGGACACCGAGATCCCTTCCCCGCTCGCCGGCACGCTGCTGGAGATCACGGTCGGCGAGGACGAGACCATCGAGGTCGGTGCGCAGCTCGGCGTCATCGGTGACGCAAGCGCAGCTCCGGCTCCGGACAAACCGGAGCCCGCACCGGAGCCCGAGGCGCCCGAACAGGCACCGAAGCCCGCGGAGCAGGCCGCGCCGCCCGCCCCGAAGCCAGAGGCACCCAAGGCCGAAGCACCCAAGGCTCCAGCACAAAAGGCCGACGCACCCAAGCCGCCGGCTCAGGCGATCCCGCAGGCACCGGTGCCCGAAGGCACCTATGTCACCCCGGTGATCCGCAAGCTCGCCGCGGACAGCGGTGTTGACCTGGGGTCGGTCAAGGGCACCGGCGTCGGTGGCCGTATCCGCCGGGAGGACGTCGTTGCTGCGGCCGAGGCGGCCAAGACGGCCGCCGCCGAAGCCGCCACACCGGCACCGGACACTTCCGCACCGCCGAGCGCGCCGGCGGCCGCCTCCGCCGGCGCGGCCAAGGCGGACCCCGCCGTCACCGCGCTCATCGGCACCACGCAGAAGGTGCCGCGTATCCGGCAGTCGATCGCCAAGAACATGAAGCAGGGTCTGGACACAGCTGCGCAGTTGACCACCGTCATCGAGGTCGATGTGACGAGGGTGGCGGCTGTGCGGGCGCGGGCGAAGAGCGCCTTCGAAGCGCGTGAAGGCGTCAGGCTGTCGTTCCTGCCGTTCTTCGTGAAGGCGGCACTCGAGGGCCTCAAGATCCACCCGGTGATCAACTCGACGATCTCCGAGGACCTGAAGGAGCTCACCTATCACGGCAGCGTCAACCTCGGCATCGCCGTTGACACCCCTCGGGGGTTGATCGTTCCGATCATCAAGTCCGCTGACGATCTCAACATCGCGGGGCTCGCCCGCAAGATCGCGGACCTCGCCAAGCGCACCAGGGACAACAAGATCGGTCCTGACGAGCTGTTCGGCGGCACCTTCACCATCACCAACACCGGGTCCGTCGGGGCGTTGTTCGACACCCCGATCTTCGTTCCGCCGCAGGCGGCGATCCTGGGCACCGGTGCCATCGTCAAGCGGCCCTTCGTGATCCAGGACGCGGACGGCAACGACGTGATCGCGATCCGTTCGATGATGTACCTCGCGATGTCCTACGACCATCGCAACATCGACGGCGCCGACGCGTCCCGCTTCCTCGGGACGGTGAAGCGCCGCATCGAGGGTGGTGAGTTCGAGGGCGATCTCGGACTCTGAGCACGTTCGCAACGCCGAAGGGGTCCTGCTGGTGCGGCGCTGCTGCCGCGCCGGCTGGGGCTCGGTGTCGGTGATTGTGCTGTCCAGCCACTGACGCAGTCCCGCGCGCCCGCGGGCGTCACCGCACCACACCGTGGGGAGCGCACAGATGCACATCGTCGCCGCCGGGGTGAGCGGGTTCCTCGGAACCCGGCTCACCGCGTCGCTCGCTGACGCGGGTCACCGGGTCACCCAGCTGGTCCGGTCGGGCCCCACCGGGCCGGGCCAGAGCCTGTGGAATCCCGACACGGGGGACATCGAGAGCTCGATTTTCGACGGTGTGGATGCTGTGGTCAACCTGTGCGGGGTCGGTGTCGGAGATCATCGGTGGAACGACGAGTACAAGCGACTCATCGTGTCCTCCAGGGTGAATCCGACCCGGCTGCTGGCTGCGCAGTGCGCTCGGCGCGGCGTTCCAGTGCTTGTCAACGCCTCCGGTGTCGGCTACTACGGGCCGCACGGCCAGGAAATCGTCACCGAGGACTTTCCCGCCGGCGACACGTTCCTAGCGCAGACCTGCGTGCAGTGGGAAGGCGCCACCGATACCGCCCGTGACGCCGGCGTCCGGGTGGTCAACCTGCGCACCGGTCTGGTGCTGGGCAAGGACGGCGGCCTGCTGCCCAAGCTGACCGTGCTCACCAGGCTGATGCTGGGCGGCAAACTCGGGTCCGGAGCACAGTACTTCCCATGGATCTCCGTCACCGACGAGATCGCCGCGATGATCCACCTGCTGCAGGCGCCGGTGCACGGACCGGTCAACCTGACCGGCCCCTACCCGGTGACCAACGCGGAATTCACGAAGGAATTGGGCCGAGCCCTGAATAGACCCGCGCCATGGATGGTGCCCTGGTTCGCGCTCAAGCTGGTGCTCGGCGAATTCGCCGACGAGGTGCTGGCCGGCCAGCGCGCCGTGCCGACCAAGCTGCACGATTCCGGATTCGAATTCGCGCACCGCACGCTGCCGGAGGCGCTCGCCGCCGAACTGCACTGAGCGACCAGCGCCGACCGCGATGCGCCGACCGCGATGCGTCGGCCGAGTTGAGTCGACCTATCGGGGACATAGGTCGTCATCGGTGGCCGGAAGTCCACCCAACTCCTGGTCAGTTGGGGCGCTAGCGGCGAGCCCCTGCTAGCCACAACCGGGTGATCAGTGCTCGTACGGGTCGGCCGGCTGCTGCACCGGCGTGATGGACGCGACGGCAACCGTTGGCACATAACCATTGTCAAGTGTGGCCGTGTCCGCGTCGACGGTGACAACGGCCTGCACCCAGGTGTTCGCCGGGTACGGCGCATCGCCGGCGACGTGCAGTTGCATCGGGTTCGCGTCCGCGGCGCAGCAGCTGATCACCATCCGGGCGATCGTGTACCCGCCGTTGTAGCCATCTCCGGCGGGCGCCAGGAACCCGACAACGGTGACCGGCACCTCACGCACCGAGTAGTCCGCGTCGTACAGCGCACGCAGGATGAGGTCTTTCACCTCGACGGGCGGGTTCTGGCCTTCGAGCGCCGGGAAGTGCATCGTCCGCCGCGAGCCGGTGGAATCGGCTGCCGACCCACTGCCGTCGTTGAACTTGTATCCCCCACCGCCGGTCGCGTCCTTGCTCCCCGCGGAGTCCGCTGACACCACGCTCATCCCCGCCAGCGCCTGCGAACTGGCGTTGCGGGCAACCGCGTCCGCGCCCAGGGCGGGCGGCGCGACGAGGAGCAGCACGAGTACCGGCACCAGAATCACCCAGGGCGCCTTCGATCCGGCATGGTCGTGGCCGTGCGCGTCGGGCTGTTGGCCGGGGGCGTCGCTCCCGGCCGGGGTCCCAACCGGGGCGTGCACGCTGAGTGCATGGGTGTCGGGGTCGGCAGCGGCCGGGGGGGCCGCGCCATCTGCGCCGCCCGCCTCGACCCCGGTATCCACGACGACGCCAACGCCTCCCCGGTCCGCTGCCGCACCGCTCGAACCGTCGGCCGCGTGTGCCACAGCAAGCGGGTGCTTGCGGGCACGGTCGACCTTGATGTCGGCACGCACCGCCAGGATCAGCGACAGCACCCCGACGACGACCAGGATGCCGCCACCGATCAGCAGTAGCGGCCCGAAGCCCGGTCGCACGTAGGAGGTGAACCGGCCGGATACCGTGATTGAGACCAGCAGCCCCCCGAGCAGCGTCACCACGATCGACTGGGTTTCTTTGTTCATCCGACCTCCCTCCGCGCAGTGCGGATGCCCATCATGACGCCGGTCATTGCCAGCCCCAGAACACAAGCCCGACCGACGTCCCGACCACGACCGCGACGACGAAGGTCAGCGGCGCGAAACGGACCGCGAACCTGCGGCCGAACACCCCTGCCTGCATAGCGAATAGTTTGACGTCCACAGCCGGCCCGACGGTGAGGAATACCAGTTTGCCGACCACCGGGATCGTGGAGAACGCGGCAGCGACGAAGGCGTCGGCCTCGGAGCAGAGTGCGAGGATGAAAGCCAGCCCGGCCATCAGCAGCACCGACAGCAGCAGCGACGAGCCGATCGACTCCATCACGTGCGCCGGGACGATCGTCTTGAACGTCGCGGCTGCGGCCGCTCCGAGCACCAAGAACCCGGCCGCCTGGGTGAAATCGCCCAAGATCGTCGCCAGGAAGACCCGCCACCCGGCCTGCCCGTCGGCCGCCGCCGCGGGCATCCGGGGGCGCATCCATTCCGGCCGCCCGACCCGCTCCCAGATCCAGCCCACGATCACTGCGGTCAGCAGGCCCGCGATCAGCCTGGCCCACACCATATTCGGCTCGCTGGTGAACGCGACGGCGGTGGCGATGAGCACGATGGGGTTGATCGCCGGCGCGGACAGCATGAAGGCCAGCGACGCGGACGGCCGCACACCCCGATCGATCAGCCGGTTCGAGATGGGCACCGATCCGCATTCGCATCCCGGTAGCGCCACCCCGCACACGCTCGCCACGGGCACGGCCAGCGCGGCATTGCTCGGCAGGATCCGGCTGAACACCGACGCGGGGACGAACGCCGCGATAGCACCGGACACCACCACGCCGAGCACCAGGAAGGGTGTCGCCTGTACGCAGATGGCAACGAACACCGTCGACCAGCTTTGCAGGACGGGGTGCCCCAGCAGCAACTCCAGCGGCCCTCGAAAGACGATTGCCAGTAGCAGCACGCCGCCGAAGATCTCGAGCGAACCCGGCCGGTAGCGCCTGGTCGACGGTTCGAGTGCTCGGTCCGGCGGGCCGGCCCCGGACTCCGCCGGACCCCGCGCAGTGGTCTCGCCGGCCGTGTGACGAACCGTCATGCCTGACCCCCGGTATCGGCCGAGACAACCCGCTGCGGCTCCAGGAGGCCACCGAAGCGGCGCTGCCGGGAGGCGTACTCCTCGCAGGCGCGCCACAGGTGTCGCCGGTCGAAGTCGGGGAAAAGCGTGTCTTGGAAGACCATCTCGGCATACGCGGACTGCCAGATGAGGAAGTTGCTGGTGCGTTGCTCGCCGGCGGGTCGCAGGAAGAGGTCGACATCGGGCATGTCGGGTTCGTCGAGGTACCGCGCCAGCATTCGCTCGTCCACCTTCGCCGGGTTGATCCGTCCGGCGGCCGCGTCCACCGCCAGCGCCTTGGCGGCGTCGGCCAACTCCGCGCGACCGCCGTAGTTCACACACATGGTCAACGTCATGACGCGATTGTTCCTGGTGAGTTGCTCGGCATACTCCAACTCGTTGATGACGCTGCGCCACAGCCGTGGCCGCCTCCCCGCCCAGCGCACCCGGACACCGAGGCCATGCATGTCATCGCGGCGTCGCCGGATGACGTCACGGTTGAAGCCCATCAGGAACCGCACCTCGTCGGGTGAGCGCTTCCAGTTCTCGGTGGAGAACGCATACGCACTCAGATGGGTGACGCCGATCTCGATGCACCCTTCGACGACATCGAAGAGTGCTGCCTCGCCGCGCTTGTGGCCCTCGGTCCTGGGCAGTCCACGCTGCTTGGCCCAGCGCCCGTTGCCGTCCATCACCAGAGCCACATGGCCGGGCACCTCGGCAGGTGGCAGGGCGGGCGGCCGGGCGCCGCTGGGATGCGGGACCGGAGGGCGCGGCGCCGTCATGAGTCGGCGACCCGGTCCGCCCGGACGCACTCGGTGGGCAGGTACTCGGCGACGATGTGGTCGGCTGCGCTGATCTGGACCGGCAGATCGTCGACGGCGGGGATTGCGACCAGTGGGATGCCGTGCACGGTCCCCCGGTCGACCATGCCCAGCGAGCGCAGGGCGCGTTCAAGATGCCACTGCAGCAGGGCCGCGACCAGACCGGACGCTTCCCGGCGCGCGGCCGGCACCGCCGCCTGCGCCGCATCCCAATCGCCGCCGGCAAGGGCAGCCATCAGACCGATCGACCCCGGCGCGGGCCGCGCCGCCCCCATCGCACCGGCGCGACGGCACTGCGAGCACAGCAGCCCGCCGGACGCGACGTGGAACGCGGCGTGTGGGCCGGGACTGCCGCACCGGGCGCATTCGGTGAGGGCGGGTGCCCAGCCTGCGAGGGCCATCGCCCTGAGCAGGAACGCGTCGAGCACCAGGGAGGGATCGCGTTCCGTCTCGGACAGGGCGCGCAACGCAGACACCACCAGCAGAAACAGCCGCAGTGCCGGTTCCCGTTCCTCGGACGTCATCCGCTCGGCGGTCTCGACGATGGCGGTCGCGCAGGTGTACCGCGAGTAGTCGCCGGCCAGGACCGACCCGAAGGAATCAAGCGTGACGGCCTGCGTGACGATGTCCAGGTTCCGCCCCGCATACAACTGCAGATCGACGTGGCTGAACGGCTCCAGCCGGCCACCGAACTTGCTCTTGGTGCGGCGGACACCCTTGGCGACGGCCCGCACCTTGCCCTCCCGGCGGGTCAGCAACGTGACTATCCGGTCGGCCTCGCCCAGTTTGTGAACCCGCAACACCACAGCGGAGTCGCGGTAGACAGGCACCACGTCATCGTGCCACCAGGGGCCGGGCGACAGACACAACTGCGCACAGTGTCTCGAGGGCCATTGCGTCTGGCGATGACCGCCGGAGGAACGGCCCGTGCCCGGAGTCCGGAGGGCGATCAGCCGTGACCGGTGCCGCAGAGGAAGCCTCGCGCGTGCACTAACCTGATTCACACGAACCGGTCGAGAACGAGGCCAGGACCGGACGTTCTCGGGCCTCGAGGATCAATTTCGCCGAAAGGTGGTCGCATGAGCCCGGATCCCACCGTCCGTCGAGCGCTGCCCGAGGACGCGGAGGCGTTCGCGGCCTGCCACCTTTTCTGCTGGCGCGAGGCCTACGGGGAGCTATGGGGCAGCGAGCGTTTCGACGGCATCGACGAGCAGCGGATGGCCATCCGTCGCCGCAAGGAGATCGAGTCCGGCGTCGCCGACCATTTCCTGGGTACCGACGACGGCCAGGTCGTCGGTATCGCGATCGCCGGCCCGACCAAGGACGGCAGCGCCCGGGTCGACCGGGAGCTGTACGCCATCTACGTGCGAGAGAGCTATCAAGGCACCGGTCTGGCGAACGATCTGCTGCAGGCTGCGCTCGGCGACGGGCCGGCCTCGCTGTGGGTGTACCGCGACAACCCCCGCGCCAGCGCCTTCTACGTCCACCACGACTTCATCCCGGACGGCGAGGAGCGGGCCGACTCGGTCGGCATCCTCGAGATCAGAATGGTCCGGCGGTGACGACCGGCATGGTGCAGCGGTGAGCCGCGTCACCGTCAGAACACCGATCCGCCGTTACCGCGACGGTACCTTCCTCTCCCGCCCGGACACCGTGGCCGGGGAGGAGCCGCTGGAGATCAGGATCGATGGCTCCTCGATCTCGACGACGATGCGAACACCGGGCGCCGACATCGAGCTGGTGCACGGCCTGCTGCACGCCGAAGGCATGATCGCGGGACGCGAGGATGTCGTCGCCGTCCGTTACTGCGCCGGGGTCGACGACTCGGGTCAGAACACCTACAACGTGCTCGATGTGAGCATGGCGGACCCGCAGGCAGCAGCACGCGTGACGCAGCCGAGGGCTTTCGTCACCGGCTCGGCGTGCGGCGTCTGCGGGACCGCGTCGATACAGGCGCTGCAGAAGATCAGCCGCTACCCGTCTCCGGCGGGGCCAGTCTTCGAGCCTGCGACCATCGCCGCGCTACCGGACGAACTCCATCGCCGCCAGCAGGCCTTCTCAACGACCGGCGGGGTGCACGGCTGCGCCCTGGTATCGCCCGACGGCAGCATCATGACGGTCCGCGAGGACGTCGGCCGGCACAACGCGATGGACAAAGTGATCGGCGCGGCCATCCTGGCCGGCGAGCTACCCATCGCCGGGCGGGCGGTCCTGACGTCCTCACGAGCGTCCTTCGAGCTGGTGCAGAAGGCCGTGCTGGCCGGCGTGGGAATGTTGATTGCGGTGTCGGCTCCGTCATCGCTCGCGGTGCAGCTGGCCACCGAAACACGGCTGACCCTGATCGGCTTTACCTCCGCGCGCGGCTTCAACATCTACTCCGGTGCTCACCGGGTGGCGGGCTCCGCCGGCTGAGGCCGACGCGACAGGTGCCGGCGTCGGTTGCCGTCACAGCCCGCCCACCATCGCCCACATGGACTACTGTCAGGCTGGAAATTCGGACAGGTGAGCGGTATCAGGACGCGAGTCGCCGTTCTCTGGACGGCTGCCATGCCGCAGCCCGGCAGTCACCCCCGTCCCGCGCGTCAGCAGGAGTGTCCATGAGGTCTCGTCGCACCGTCACCGCCGCCTTCGCTCTCGCAGCGGCGACCGTCCTTGCGGTGGCCGCATGCGGGGAATCGGTCAGTGGATCGGCACAGGCCAACAGCTCCGCCGCGGGCACCGTGACGGCGCAGACAACACCCGCGACCAACGCGCCTTCGACGGTGGGCACGACCACTGCCGCGACGACCGAGGACCCCCGGCTGACTTCGCTGCGGAGCGAGCTGCCGACGGGGCTGAGTCTGCCCAGTGACCTGACGATCCCGACGGATCTGACCCTGCCCACCGACTTCGGTGTGCCAAGCGAGCTGGGCGATCTGACCGACCTGACGAACCTTGACGTGCCCGGCCTGGCCCCGGGCTGCGTGGAGGTCGCGAGCGCGTACGCCAGCATTGCCTTGGCCCTGCTGCCCGCCCTGATGGGAGGCACCGGAGGGTACAACGCCGGAGAACTTCAGGGCTCGCTGTCGCAGCTGAGCGCGAACGTGCCGGAGGAACTCGCCCCCGACATCACGACGCTCAGCGACGCTGCCGCGGCAGCCAACGGCAAGAGCCTCGACGAGGCATCGGAGCTGTTCGACAGCAACGAATTCACCACGGCGCAGAACAACATCGACGGCTGGATCAGCGCCAACTGCAGCGGCTGAGGCCCTCGTCGCGTCGGCGGTAGGACGGCAGGATCAGGCAGACTTCTCGCGCGGCGTGCGCTTGGGTGCGCGCGGCACGATCGTCGGGTAGACGTTGGACCGCACGGTTTCGGCATTGACCACGACGCGTTCGACGTCATCCCGGCCCGGCACCTCGTACATCGCGGGGAGCAGAACCTCCTCCATGATCGCGCGGAGGCCGCGGGCACCGGTTCCGCGCAGGATCGCCTCGTCGGCAATGGCGTCGAGGGCGTCGGGCTCGAATTCGAGCACCACACCGTCCATCTCGAACAGCCGCTGGTACTGCTTGGACAGCGCGTCACGCGGCTCGGTGAGAATTTTGACGAGCGATTCCTTGTCCAGACTCGTCACCGAGGCCACGACCGGAAGCCGGCCGATGAACTCGGGGATGAGACCGAACTTGATCAGGTCCTCGGGCATGACGTCGGAGAAGATGTCCGACCCGTCGATCTCGAACTTGCTGCGGACTTCGGCACCGAAGCCGAGGCCACGCCGGCCGACCCGCTCACCGACGATCTTCTCCAGTCCGGCAAACGCACCCGCGACGATGAACAACACGTTGGTGGTGTCAATCTGGATGAACTCCTGGTGCGGGTGCTTACGACCACCCTGCGGCGGGACCGAGGCCTGGGTGCCTTCGAGGATCTTCAGCAGCGCCTGCTGGACGCCCTCACCGGAGACGTCCCTGGTGATCGAGGGGTTCTCCGACTTGCGGGCGATTTTGTCGACCTCGTCGATGTAGACGATCCCGGTTTCGGCGCGTTTGACGTCGTAATCGGCAGCCTGGATCAGCTTCAGCAGGATGTTCTCGACGTCCTCGCCGACGTACCCCGCCTCGGTCAGCGCTGTGGCGTCCGCGATGGCGAACGGAACATTGAGCATCTTCGCCAGGGTCTGCGCGAGATACGTCTTGCCGCAGCCTGTCGGGCCCAGCATCAGGATGTTCGACTTGGCCAATTCGACCGGTTCGGGGCCGCGGTCTGGGCCGGCCTGGATCCGCTTGTAATGGTTGTAGACGGCGACCGACAACGCCTTCTTGGCGAAATCCTGGCCGATGACGTACTGGTCGAGGTACTCGCGGATCGTTGTCGGTTTCGGCAGCTCGTCGAGCTTGACCTCGCTCGTCTCGGCGAGTTCTTCCTCGATGATCTCATTGCACAGATCGATGCACTCGTCGCAGATGTAGACACCCGGCCCGGCGATGAGCTTGCGGACCTGTTTCTGGCTCTTTCCGCAGAAAGAGCACTTCAGCAGATCCCCTCCATCGCCGATGCGTGCCATGAGCCCTCTCGATCCCTTGCGCTGTGGACCCCACCGGACCCCGCTGTTGTGCACCCTGCCAAGACCGCTGACGTTACCCGCTGCGCCGACGACAGTCCCGGTTTTACACCGGGGACACGGCCACGCGAACACTCGTGTCGAGCCGTCCCGCGACACCACCACGCTATGCGGTTCCCCTCGACCCCTTCACAGGGAGCGACGGACGAGGTCAGCCTATCCGTCTGTGACCACCGGGCGACAGGTACTCCACAGGCGCGCCTCACATTCCCCACACGAATGTGGGCGCCCGTTCGGCGAAGACAGAACGCCGACCGGTTGCCGCTGGTGCGGCAACCGGCCGGCGCCGGTGGTGTGCAGGGTGCGTCAGTCGAGCTTGCGGTACTCCAGCACGTTGTCGATCAGGCCGTAATCCTTGGCCTCGGACGCGGTCAGGATCTTGTCGCGGTCGATATCCCGGCGGACCTCTTCCGGGGACTTGTTGGAGTGCCGGGACAGGATTTCCTCCAGCGCCGAGCGCATCCGGCCGATCTCCTTGGCCTGGATCTCCAGGTCCGACACCTGGCCGTAGACGCCTTCGGTGGCCGGTTGGTGGATGAGGATGCGCGAGTTCGGTAGCGCGAGCCGCCGGCCGGGAGAGCCGGCAGCAAGCAGCACGGCGGCAGCGGACGCGGCCTGGCCCAGGCACACGGTCTGGATGTGCGGCCGGACGAACTGCATGGTGTCGTAGATCGCCGTCATGGAGGTGAACGATCCACCCGGCGAGTTGATGTACATGATGATCTCGCGGTCCGGGTCGGTGGACTCGAGCGTCAAGAGCTGCGCCATCACGTCATTGGCGGATGCGTCGTCGATCTGCACGCCGAGGAAGATGATGCGCTCCTCGAACAGCTTGTTGTACGGGTTGGACTCCTTGACACCGTAGCTCGTGCGTTCCACGAAAGACGGCAGGATGTAACGGCTCTGCGGCAGATTCAGCGCATTGCCGTGCGCCAGTCCGCCCGGCATCTGGTGGCCGGTATTGGCAGTGGTCACGATGTTGTCTCCTTCGAGTCCTGCTTGAACATCAACCGGTCACTTCTTCAGAGACGGACCGGGCGCCGTGGTGTCGGTCGACGGGTCCGCGGCGCGAGCCACGACCTTGTCGATGAAGCCGTACTCGAGCGCCTCCTGTGCGGTGAACCAGCGGTCGCGGTCCTGGTCGATCTCGATCCGCTCGATCGGCTGCCCGGTGTGCTGGGCTTGGAGCTCGGTGAGCTCCCGCTTGGACTTGGTCAGCATCTCGGCCTGGATCGCGATGTCAGCCGCGGTGCCGCCGACGCCGGCACTCGGCTGATGCATCAGGATCCGGGTATGCGGCAGTGCCGCGCGCTTACCCTTGGCACCCGCGGTGAGCAGGAACTGACCCATCGACGCGGCGAGCCCCATCGCGGTGGTGGCGACATCCGGCTCGATCCACATCATGGTGTCGTAGATGGCCATCCCGGCCGTGACGCTGCCGCCGGGGGAGTTGATGTACAGGGTGATGTCCTTCTCGGGGTCCTCCGCCGCGAGCAGCAGCAGCTGCGAGGTGATCTCGTTGGCGTTGGTGTCACGCACCTCGGATCCGAGCAGGATGATCCGTTCGCGGAGCAGCCGCTCGGACACCGAATCCGACAGCGACATGCCGGGCGTGCCGCGCATCATCGGGGCACTCAGTCCGGGTGCGATGGCCTCGAGTCTTTGCACGGCCTCAAGGGCCCTCGAGCCGGCTGGCGGGTAACGGTGACTCACGGACAACTCCTCTTCGATCGGCATCTACCAGCAACGCCGGTGGGATTGACGTAACTCGGCCGGCGGAACTGCCCGGCCCCGGCGGGAATCTCATCCGACAGTAACCACTGCCCGGGTACAGACGGTGGCATACCACCGCCCTGTTCGCTGACGGCGTGACCGGCCGGCCCGCACCCGGCGACCGGCTCATTCGGGCGAGGTGCGCACGGAACCGGCCGGCGTCGTCGCCGGTCAGCCGGTGGTGTCCTGACGGGTGGTGTCCTGACGGGCGGTGTCCTGACGGGTGGTGTCCGCTGCGTCGACGACCACCTCGATCTCGGCCGGGTCGTCCAGATCGGGGATTTCGGCGTCCACGACCTCCTCCGCCACCATCTCGTCATCCAGTTCGTCGAGCAGTGACTCGTCGGCCAACTCCTGCGCCGCTTCCGCCTCGTCGAGTTGCTCCTCGTCGGGCACCGTCTCGACGCCGAACAGTGCGGCAACGTCCAGCACCTCACCGGAGGAGTTGGTCACGGTGGCCTTCTCGACCGCACCCGCGAGCGCCTTGCCCCGGCGCACCTCGGCGAAGATGGAGCCGAGCTGGTTGCCTTCCTGCAGCCGGGAGAAGTACTCCTCCGGGGCAATCCCCAGCCGCTGGGCGTTGTACAGAACTCGCTCGGTGAAGTCTTCCTGACTCACCCCGACCTGCTGGTCCTCGGCCAAGGCATCGAGCAGGAGTTGAACCTGGACGGCCTTGACGGCACTGTCCCGAAGCTCGGCGTCGAACTCCTGCCTGGTCTGCCCTTCCCGCTGGACATGCGCGGTGAGGGCGTCCTCGTCATGGTCGAACGCGTGCACGGCATCGTGCTGGCGAGAGGTGAACTCTGCGTCGACAATGCTGTCCGGAGTTGGGATCTCGGTCGCCTCGAGCAGGGACTCGAGCACCTTGTCACGAGCGTCCGCGGCCTGCGAGCGGTTCTTCACCCGGCGGATCTTCTCCGCCAGGTCAACCCGCAGCTCCGCGACGGTATCGAACTCGCTCGCCAGCTGGGCGAAGTCGTCGTCGATCTCCGGCAGTGCCCGCTCGGACACGGACTGCACCGTTACAGTCACCTCGGCATCCCGGCCCGCGTAGCCGCCGGCCACCAGCACGGTGGGGAACATCGCGCTCTCCCCCGCGGACAGACCCGTGACCGCCTCGTCGATGCCCTCGATGAGATCGCCGGCCCCGACGGTGTACGTCAGACCCTCGGTGGTGGCTTCGTCCAGGACCTCGCCGTCGACGCCGGCGCTCAGGTCGATGCTCACCGAATCACCCTCGGCGGCCGCCCGCTCCACCGCTGTGGTGGTGGCGAACCGGTCGCGCAGCGCCTCGACCTGCTCGTCGATGTCGGCGTCGGTGACCTCGACGTCGTCGACGGTGACGGCAACCTCGTCCAGTGCGGGCAGGGTGAGCTCGGGGCGGACATCGACCTCCGCGGTGAAGGCCAGCGCGTCGCCGTCATCGATCCGGGTGACCTCGATCTCCGGCTGACCCAGCACGGTGAGGTTCGCCTCCGAAACCGCCTCCCCGTACTTCGCCGGAACTGCATCGTTCACCACCTCGGACAGGATGGTGCCGCGACCGAGCCGGGCGTCCAGGATCCGGGCCGGAACCTTGCCCGGACGGAATCCGGGAATCCGGACCTGGCCGGCCAGCGCGCCGTATGCCTTGTCGAAATGTGGTTTGAGCTCGTCGAACGGAACCTCGACGGTGAGCTTCACCCTGGTCGGGTTCAGGTGCTCGACGGTGCTCTTCACGTGCGGTACTCCTCGGGTGGCGTGATCGGGCGTCTTCGAGGCTGCGGCGGCAACCTGCCTGATCGGGATGGCTGGCAAACGGGCTGTACGGCGGCCCACCCCAGCAGGCGGCCACCATCGGACGGCGGCGCCGCAGGCAGAGCCGCACCGATCCTAGGCCAGTGGGCCGGACGTGGATGCCGGCACCAGGGCACGCCGCGGCGCCTTTGGCCGGTGAGCGCGGATCCGCCATTGAACGAACGACAACCGACGAAAATCGCTTGCGCCCCGCCCGGGCCTCACACCCGTCGCGCCGCCCAATCCGACTCGGTCGGGGTGACAGGATTTGAACCTGCGGCCTTCCGCTCCCAAAGCGGATGCGCTACCAAGCTGCGCTACACCCCGTCACCGTGCCGCCGGTCAGCCGGCGCGGCCCTGAGAGAGCGTAGCGGAATGCGTTAGGATCAACGGCGCATCGGCTGCGGCAGGTGCGAAGCGGGCGTAGCTTAGTGGTAAAGCCTCAGTCTTCCAAACTGATGATGCGAGTTCGATTCTCGTCGCCCGCTCTCCAGATCCTCGTCAGGGCTGCGGGTCTGTGCTGATCCACTTCTCAGTTGGTCGCACACCAGGACATTCACCGCCGTCGGGTTGGGGCGTCATGCTCACAGCTCCTGCTTTTTCAGCGCATCGATGATGTGTTCGGCCTGCCGCAGGGCCAGCGCAACGATGGTCAGGGTGGGATTGGCCGCGGCGCCGGTGGTGAACACCGAGCCGTCGGAGACGAACAGGTTGGGCACGTCGTGGGCGCGGCCGTATTCGTTGACAACCCCGTCCTCGGACCGGGCGCTCATCCGGGCGGTGCCCATGTTGTGCGTCGAGGGGTAGGGCGGGGTGCGGAGGGAGCTGGTCGCGCCGACCGCTTCGTACAGCAGCTCGGCCTGCTGGTAGCCGTGGTTGCGCATCGCGACGTCGTTGGGGTGGTCGTCGAAGTGCACGTTGGGTACCGGCAGTCCGTGCTGGTCGGTCACCGTGGAGTTCAGGGTGACCCGGTTCGACTCCTGTGGCATGTCCTCACCGATGACCCAGAGCCCGGCGGTGTTGGCGTAGCCGTCGAGGAAGGAGGTAAATGCCGGGCCCCAGGCTCCGGGGTCGGCGAACGCGGCGAGGAAGGGCACTCCCAGGGAAATCGTCTCCAGGTAGTAGCCGCCGGCAAACCCGCGGGACGGGTCGTGCCGGGATTCGTCCGCGACGAGGCCGGCCATGGTCTCGCCGCGGTGCATGTTGACCGGCTTGTCGAACTGCGCGTACACCGACCCGGTGGTGTGCCGCATGTAGTTACGACCGACCTGCCCGGAGGAGTTCGCCAGCCCGTCGGGGAACATGGCACTGCCGGACAGCAGCAGCAGCCGGGGAGTTTCGATGGCGTTGCCCGCAACGCAGACCACCCTGGCTCGTTGCCGTTGGAGATTGCCGTCGGCGTCGAGGTAGAGGACGGCGTCGGCGCGTCCGCGGGCGTCGTGGGTGATCTGCTCGGCGTGGCTGTTCGGGCGGAGCTGGAGATTGCCGGTGGCCATCGCCCGCGGGATCTCCCGGACCATGGTGCTCCACTTGGACTTGTGTTTGTCGCCCTGGAAATTGAAGCCGTCCTGGATCGACGCGGGTCGCCCGTCGTAGGGTTCGGCGTTGGTGCCGTACGGTCCGGTGGCGTAGAAGTGGTACCCGATCCGTTCCGCGCCATTGGCAAGGACCTTGTAGTTGTTGTTGGCGGGCAGAGCCTTTCGGCCGCCCCGGTGGGTACTGCCGATGTTGTTCTCGGCCTGTGTGTAGTACGGCGCGAGGTCGTCCAGGGTGATCGGCCAGTCGAGGAGGCTGGCACCCTCGATCCGCCCGTAATGCCGGCGGGTCTTGAACTCGTGCGGGTTGAATCGCGGCGTGGCACCGGCCCAGTGGGTGGTGGTACCGCCGACTGCCTTCACGATCCACGCCGGCAGGTTGGGAAAATCCTTGGCGATGCGCCAACTCCCAGTGGTGGTCCGGGGGTCGAGCCAGGCCATCTGGTTGAAGGCCTCCCACTCGTTGTCGACGTAGTCGTCGTTGGTGAGGTGGCCGCCGGCCTCCAGCAGCACGACGTTCACCCCGGCCTGGGTGAGCTCGTTGGCCACGGTGCCGCCGCCGGCTCCCGACCCGATGACAACCACTACGGAGTCATCGTTCCGGTCGAAGTCGGTCATCAGATGCTCGCCTTCTCGGGGTTCTTCTCGGCCGGGCGGACGCCCTGGCGGGGGTCCTGCTGGGTGGAGAGGGTGGCGTTCAGGTGGCCCTGGGTCTCGCTGTCGGCGGCGCGCGCGGGAGCCGCCACAACCCCGTTGGTGGTGGCTGTGGATCCTGGACCCTCCCAGTTCGGCTGGAACGTCACCGGTCCTTCGTATTCCTCGATCCGCGGCTCGGGCAGCCAATCCAGGTCGTCGAAGCCCCGGTTGATGTATCCGCCCTGGTCGTAGGACGGGCCCTGGTAGCCCAGGGCCGCCCATACCGCCGGGTCGTCGTACAGGTTGAGTACCGTGGTTCGGCGGATGAACCCGAAGAAGTCCGTACCCTCGATCCGCCTCAGCACCTTGTAGGCGGTGTCGTCGTCGAGGGCGCAGAAGTCGCCGCCGGCGAGACCGTCCAGCGAGCCCAGACCCTGGGTGAGCGCCACCCGGAACCAGTTGGACGCGTCGGCTTCCCTGAGGATGATGTCGGCGGTCCGTTCGTAGGGACCGTCGGGGAGGCGGGCGTGCGGGAAGGCGACCCGCACCACCCGGATCAGCACCGTCCTGCCGCGTTCGGTCAGCTGGGTGTCCATGAGCTGCGAGTGCTTCGCGGGAAACGTCATTGTCCATCCCTGTTGTCGAAGGTGGCTGGTGCAAGAATTCTCGGACGGGATGTCCGGTGAGCGGAGTGCGGCTGCAGGTTCAGCGCCGGGCCGGCATGCCAATCCCGCCGCCGCCGCGTCGTCGAGCTAGCGATGTGCTTGGTAGGGAACCGGTTTCGGCAGTTTCGCGTCGTCCCTGACGGTGACGGCGAATCTTTCGATGGAGGCAAGGGCACTGGCGACATCTTCGCTCTGCACGTCGAACGGCATCGACTGGATCGTCTCGCCCGGGACTGTCGCTGCGTCGGCGATCGTCTTCAACGAGGCTGCGTCATCCGCGCGCAGACCGACCTCGGTGAGCGTCGTTGGCAGCCCGCACCGGGTGGTGAACTCGATGAAGTCCCGGATGTCGCTGGTGGGTGCCCCCTCCAGCACGAGTTGCGTCACCGAGCCGATGTTGACTTTCTGGCCGTGCGCCAGCCCGTGGGTCTGCGGCACCGCGGTCAGGCCGTTGTGGATGGCGTGTGCCGCGGCCAGCCCACCGGACTCGAAGCCCAGACCGGACAGCAGCGTGTTGGCCTCGATGACCTTTTCGACGGCGGGCGTGACCTGATGGTCCGTTACCGCGTCGATGGCCGGCAGCGCGTTCTCCCACAACACATCCCAGCTCAGCTCGGCCAGCGCGGTCCCGGTCAGCGTGGGAACACCACCGGCCATGGTCTTGGAGTTGGAGCGCGCTGTGGCCCGCGCCTCGAGCCAGGTCGCGAGCGCATCCCCGACTCCGGCGATCAGCAGCGCGACTGGCGCGTTCGCCACGATCTGAGAGTCCACCAGGACCAGATCTGGGTTGCGGGGGAAGAACCGGTACTCCTCGAACGCGCCGTCTTCGTTGTAGATGACAGACAGTGCGCTGCAGGGGGCGTCGGTGGATGCGACGGTCGGACAGTTCGCCCATCGGATGCCGGCGAGAAACCCGGCCGCCTTCACGGTGTCGATCGTGCTACCGCCGCCCACCGCTACCGCGATGTCGGCCCCGGTCTTCCGGATGATCTCGACCAGCCGATCCACCTCCTTCGCGGTGGGGATGCCGTTGAACCTCTCCCGGTGGATCGGCAGGCCGGCGTCGGCCAGTGACTTCTCGATGTCGTGGCCGACCAAACCCCAGACCAGGTCGTCGGCAACCATCAACGGTGTGGTCCCGAGCGGCTTGAGGAAGTCCCCGAGCAACCCGATGGCGCCCTTGCCCTGGACGTAACGCCCCGGACTGATCACGGTTCTCACGGTCTGCGGCACTGACTGTCTCCTGTCGTGCGCTGTGCTCGCTCAACTGCCGGCACCTGCTTGTGTATTCGACCCGGAACTGGCCCTGCCTCGTCGGTGTCGAATGATGGTCAGCCTGCGCCCGCGAATGCCCTCCAAGGGCCGCGACCAAAGGCGGTCCACGTCTTGCTACCGAACGAGTTGATCAATACGTTGAGCATAACGCCTTGTGTTGTGCTCTACATCACACGGCCTTCAACAGCGTGCCCGGTGCAGGCGGGTGCACCGGCGTGGCGTGCACCGCGGGGTCGGTGGTGAATTCAACCCATATCGCCTGCGGGGCAGGCGATATGGCACCGGTAACGGGTTGCGGCGGCCAAGTCGGGTGCTGGTCCCGCGCGTTTGGACTTGGTCCATGTACCACCCCGAGCCCAGCCCGCAACGGCTGCACCTCTGCTTCTCTCGCGGACCCCTTCAGGCCCGACCGCATCCCCCCACCGTCAGCTCGCGCGCAGCAGGAAAACCGACCGGGCCTGCACCTCGAGGCTGCCCCCGGTGATCCGTGCGCCGCGTCGTTCGGGTTCGGCACTGTCGGATTCGACGACGAAGCCCAGCCGGACGATCCGCTGCGACGCGGAAGGCGATCGGCTCCCACCACGCCCGGCCCTACCGCGCGCAGAGCTGCAGGACTACTGGATCCTGCGTCGGCCCCGACACCGCAGTTCCACGAACGGTTGTCGTTGGTGCCGTCATCGTTGTGCCAGGCTCCCGGGCCCGCGGCCAAGGCGGTCGGGCAGGGCCTTCGCGAGCTGCACGACGCGCTTCCGGTACTCGATTGCCCGTTCGACTGGTCGGCCGAGAACTGCGTCGCCAAGGCTGTGTGACGCGCGGACGCCGGCCTGCAGAACCCTTCTGCCTGGAATCCGGTCCATCAGCACCTCGCGGTCGGCCGCGCACTTGACCTGGTGCGCGATCCCCGCCGGTGGACCGGGTGATTGTCTGCCACGGCGACGCCTGTGCTCCCAACACGCTCATCGACGACCTCGGCTCATGCTCCGGGCATGTCGACATGGGCAGTCTGGCCATCGCCGACCGCTGGGCGGATCTGTCCATTGCCACCTGGAGTACCCGGTGGAACTACGGACCGGGATGGGAAACAGTGCTGCTGGACGCCTACGGAATAGACGCCGATGCCGACCGCACGTCGTACTACCGGCTGTTGTGGGACCTGACATGACATCACCGTAAAGGCGACACGGGAGATCATCAGTTCTGGGACGCATCCTCGGTGCCGGCCCGGCTGAGGACAAAGACCATCGCGTACGAGTCGTAATTCGAAAGGGCGCCAGATCGGACATCTCGCCCACCATGCCGGCGTTGGCCGGCGGACCGAGCGTCCGCCGACCATCCGCCGCTACGCTGATCCCGCCGCCCGCAGGCTCGGCCGGCCCACCTCCGCCGGTCCGCGCCGTGTTCCGGACACGGCCCAGCATCCCTAGAAAGGCGCCACAACGATGCGTAAGGTAGCCCTGCTCACCGCGGGAGGCTTCGCCCCGTGCCTGTCCGCCGCTGTCGGCAACCTGATCGAGCGCTACACCGAACTCGCCCCCGAGGTGGAGATCATCGGCTACCGGCACGGCTACCAGGGACTGCTGCGTGGCGACTTCCTGCCGGTCACACCGCAGGTCCGTGCCGGAGCCGGCCTGCTGAAGCGGTTCGGTGGCTCGCCGCTGGGCAACTCCCGCGTCAAGCTGACCAACATCAAGGATCTGATCAAGCGGGGCCTGGTCACCGAGGGCGCCGATCCGCTGCAGGTGGCCGCCGAACGACTGGCAGCCGACGGGATCGACGTGTTGCACACCATCGGTGGCGATGACACCAACACGACAGCAGCCGATCTCGCATCCTACCTGCACGAGCACGACTACGAACTGACGGTCGTCGGTCTGCCCAAAACGATCGACAACGACATCATCCCTATCAAGCAGTCGCTGGGCGCCTGGACGGCTGCCGAGCAGGGCGCCCGTTTCGCACGGAATGTGGTGGCGGAGCACAATTCCAACTCGCGCATGCTGATCGTGCACGAGGTGATGGGCCGAAACTGCGGATGGCTGACCGCTGCGACAGCCGGCGCCTACGACAGGTGGCTCGATACCCAGCAGTGGCTCCCGGAATTCGGGCTGTCACGGGAGGCCTGGGCCATCCACGGCCTGTATCTGCCTGAGGCATCGTTCGATCTGGAGGCCGAAGGGGACCGGCTCAAGGCCGTGATGGATCTGGTCGGCAACGTCACCGTCTTCCTGTCCGAGGGGGCCGGCCTGGACAGCATCGTCGCGGAGCTGGAGCAGTCCGGTGCGGACGTGCCACGCGATCCCTTCGGGCACGTGAAGCTGGACCAGGTGAACCCCGGTCAGTGGTTCGCCAAGCAGTTCGCCGCCCGCCTGGGCGCCGAAAAGGTCATGGTGCAGAAGTCGGGTTACTTCTCGCGGTCCGCGCCTGCCGACGAGCGGGATCTGGTCCTGATCAATTCCATGACCGACCTTGCCGTCGACTCCGCACTCGCCGGCGTCCCCGGGGTCATCGGTCACGACGAGGAGGCGGGCGATCAGCTGCGGGCGATCGAGTTCGCGCGCATCAAAGGTGGCAAGCGGTTCCAGATCAACGACCCCGAGTACGTGTCGCTGCTGTCCCGGATCGGCCAGCCCGAGACCGCGGCAGCGGGATCCTGACTGTCGCCATACCGCCTGTCGGATCTCACTGTCCGGCTCCGACCGGCTGGGCCATGGACCGGTCCGGAAGTCAAAAACGCGAGACAACTCGGCGGCCGGTTTGGCAAGGTGGTGCGGTGATCGAGCGAACTCACCCCGCCACCCTGGCCACGCCGCCCGGAGCCGAACCCTCCCCGTCTCGTGCAGCCTCCGACGGGGCCACGCAGCCGGCTCTGATCGTGCGGGGGCTCGGTCCGGATGACTTGCCGGACATCCTGGAGTTGGACGCCACCGCTTTCGCCCAGGACCTTCCCGAGGACGTCATGCGGGACGTCATCGTCCCGGAACTGGAACTGGACCGATTCGTCGGTGTGCGCGATCCGGCGGCCGACGATCTGCTGGTCGCCGTCGGTTGCATCCTGTCCAAGCCTCTGACCTTTCCTGGCCGGGCAGTTCACCCCACGGCCGGTGTCTCCTGGGTTGCGGTTCGCCCGGGTTGGCGGCGGCGCGGCCTGCTGCGGTCGCTGATCACCCATCAGTTGCAGGATCTGCACGACAGCGGCGGCGAGGCGGTCGCCATTCTCACCGCCAGCGAGGCCGGACTGTACGGCCGCTTCGGGTACGGACGGGCCATCGACGCCTGCCGCTTCGAGATGACGCACGGCGCACCGTTCCGCCCGGCAATCGTCGTGGACACCGTCGTCGACACTCCTGCCGAGCGGGCACGGCCACTCGTCCGGGCGCTTTACGAGTCGATCGCACCGACGCGACCGGGCAATCTCGGGCGCCATGACGGCGTCTGGGGAATCCGCTTCTCCGACCACGACGTCTTCCGCAGCGGCAGGTCGCGGCTCCGGTTCGGCCTGCATCCCCATGGCTACGTTGCCTACCGGATGAAATCCGACTGGAACGATCGCGGGCCGAACTACGCGGTGCAGGTCGAGGAGATCTGCGCGGCGACACCCCGAGCCTTCGCCTCGCTGTGGCGGTTCGTGCTGGATCTGGACCTGGCCCGAGAGATCGTCTACCACCGCGGGTGGATCGACGATCCCCTGCTGGCACTGCTTCTCGACCCCCGCAGTGTGACCGTGACGCAACGCGACCACGTGTGGTTACGGATCGTCGATCTCGACCGGGCGATACCGATGCGTTCGTACAGCTCTGCCGCCCGGATGGTGGTCGAACTGGCGGACCCGGTCTGTCCGTGGAATGACGGAAGCTGGCTGCTGGAGCTGGATCTCGACGGTGGTCGGGCCACCCGGACCGGTGCCGCCGCGCAGATCCGGATGGATGTGCGGGAGCTGGCCGCCTGCCTGCTCGGCGGTACTCCGATGGGGAGGTTGGCCGCCGCCGGCCTGATCACCGGCGACCCCGTCGCTGTGCACAGTCTCGGTGCCGCACTGTCCACGTCGGTGACACCGTGGTGCCCGGAGGGGTTCTGACCGTTCCGGGGACCGGTGCCGCCGGATGAGGCATGCTGGGCCGGTGACCCATCACCCGGAGCCGGCGCCGCCCGCCCGCAGGCGTCGTCGTGCCGCTAGGAGGGCGGAAGGTCCACCGTCCGTGCATGCCGCCGGCGCGGCCCATCCGGGAACAGCCGATGGTCGGGGATCGGCCGATCTGCGGCCGGCTGATCCGGAGGTAGCCGACGACAGGACCACCGATCACAGAGCAGGCGTAGACCCAGCACCCTCACCGTCAGCAATCGGGCGGCATGGGTCGGGCGACGCGCCGGAACCGCCCGCCGGGCACCATCCCGCAGAGCAACTCCCGCCCCCGGCGGACGAGCGGTTCCCCGGGACACCGTCGGCTGTCGCTCACGGGCATGTCTCGGGTCCCGGCCACGGAACCGGCGTGCACCGTGCGGGCGGCCTGGGCCTGCCCCAGGAGACCGGCGGAAGTACGTCCGCACACTCGGAGCCACGTCTCGACAGCTCGGCCCGCGCAGCCGAAACTGTTCCCGCTGCAGGCGGTTCGGACGGCCGGGACCATCGCAGGTCGGGCCGATCGTCGCGGGAGGAGGCGGTGGAGAGGTCGTTGCGATCACTGGTGACCAATCGGTCGAGCCTGGTGTCTCCCGTTGCGGCGATGCGTGCCCGGGAGGTCGCTCTGCCCACCCTCGACGACCTGGCCGCCGCGGAAGCCGAAGTCACCCTTGTTCGCCGGCACTATGTTCCACCGACGGCCCTGACCGCAGGGAAGAAGCCGGACCGACAGCGGCGCCGTCCCACAGACCGCTCCTGACCACGCGGCGGCCCGGTTCGCCGGGCGACGTCATTCCGAGGCCGGGTGACGCCGCTGTTTGGTCTCCGAACGCCGCCGTTTTGTGTCCAGCCTGCGACGTCGGGATGCGGCCGTCGGCCGGGTGGGACGCCGCGCCGGGCCCGGCGGTGCAACAGCCGCGCGCAGGAGGGCAGCCAACCGCATCCTGGCCGCCTCTCGGTTCCTGATCTGCTGGCGGTACTCCGATGCACTGACCGTGAGCGAGCCGTCGGTCAGCCTGCCGGAGAGACGGTGCAGCGCGGTAGATATCAGCTGGTCCGGCCAGTCGGTGAGCGAGGGCAGGTGCACCGACAATTCGACTCTGGAATCCGCCGTGTTGACCCCCTGCCCGCCCGGACCCGATGAGCGAGAAAACTTCCAGGTCAACGCCTTTGCGGGCACGGTGAGAGTGGACGTCACGCCCAGGTCGCCGAACGGGTCGCTCCGTCCAATCATGTGTGTTGCCCGGCGAATCGCCGCCTGCCGCACGGGGTTCCGCAGTGTTGGGGGTGCCGCACGCAGTCGCCGACTCTATCGGGCCAGACAGCCATCGGTCAGGCCGGCAGGTCCTGCGGTCGGGGGTTGACCTCATAGGCGCTGACCAGGTCGATCCGCCGCTGGTGACGCGGATCGTGCGAGTACGCGGTGCCGATGAATGCGTCGACAAAGCCCAAAGCGACGGGGATGTCGTGCATCCTGGCACCCAGTGACACGATGTTCGCGTCGTTGTGCTCCCGGGCGAGTTGGGCCGTTTGAATATTCCAGGCCAGCGCGGCACGCACCCCGGCCACTTTGTTGGCCGCGATCTGCTCGCCGTTGCCGGACCCGCCGATCACCACGCCGAGCGAACCCGGATCCGCTACCACCCGTCGGCCGGTCTCGATGCAGTACGGCGGATAGTCGTCACTCGCGTCGTACTGTGCCGGACCGACGTCGATAGCCTCGTGTCCGCCGCCGGCGAGATGTTCCAGGACAGCAGATTTCAGTTCATATCCGGCGTGATCGGAGCCCAGGTAGACGCGCATGGGCGTCAGTGTGTCCTACCCGCCGGATCAAGGCACGATCAGGACGGGAAACTTCTGCCGGGACACGATCGCCCTCGATACCGATCCGGACGCCACCCGATGCAGGAACTCGGCGAATCCGGTGTGCCGCTTGCCGACAACGACACAGGCCGCGTCGCGTTCCTCGGCGATCCGGACGAGTTCGGCGCCGGCATCGCCGGTCGTCGACACCAGTTCCCAGGTGACCTCGACCAGGTCGCCGGACTCTTCCAGCGCGCGGACCAGTTCGGCTTCCACCGCATCCTCGGCCTCGTCGTTCGCTCCCATCTCGTCAGGAAGTGGCAGGTAGCCCTCCACCATCGGCATTGCCCTGCGCCGGACGTGCACGAGGAGCAACGGTCGCCCGGTTGCCCTGGAGAGAAATACCGCGGCACGCAACGGACGACCGAACGCGATCGCGTCATCGACTCCGGCCACGATGGGGCCGCCGCGCAGGTCAGGTGGTAGCGGGATGCCGGCGGGTGACGCGGACGGCGTGCTGGAACCGCGGGCGGGATCAGGGCCGTCGGAACTCATCGGTGCCTCCATGCCGGCGAACGGTTGTCGGTCTCGCGCGATCAGTCGAACCGCGGCGCCTCGGTCCTGGTCCGCTTGATCTCGAAGAAGTACGGGAACGACGCCAACTTGACTGCGGCCTCCCACAGCTCGCCGGCCTCCTCGCCACGCGGGATCCGGGTGATCACCGGGCCGAAGAAGGCCGATCCGTTGATATGGATGGTGGGAGTGCCCACGTCATCGCCGACCGCGTCCATCCCGGCGCGATGGCTGGCGCGCAGGTCCTGGTCGTAGTCGGTGCTCGTCGCGGCGGCCGCAAGCTCGGCCGGCAGACCGACCTCGGCCAGGGCCTGCTCGATGACAACGGAGCGGTCATCGATCTTCTCGTTGTGAATCTTCGTGCCCATCGCGGTATACAGCGGCGCCAGCACTTCGTCGCCGTGAGCCTGCGCCGCGGCGATCGCCACCCGTACCGGCCCCCACGCGGAGTCCAGTCGGCGCTTGTAGTTGTCGCTGATTGCCCGGTTCTCGTTCAGCACCGCAAGACTCATCACATGAAAGCGAACCTCGATGTTGCGCACCTTCTCGGCCTCGAGGACCCACCGCGAGGTCACCCAGGCGAAGGGACAAGCCGGGTCGAACCAGAAGTCCACCCTGTCCCGGGAAGCGGGTTCGGCATGCCTGCCGCTGGGGAACCCCGACGACGAGGGGAGATCGCTGAACATGGTCAAACCTGCGCTGTGGGTCATCGGTGAACTCCTGTGGCTTTCAGATGGTCGTTCGAATATGTGCGGAGATGTCCCGCGGGCCGACATGGGGCGCTCTGTTACGACGCTGCCCGCCGTCTGGGGTAACCAGCGGGGCGGAGATCTTGTTCCCTCGTCGGCGTGATGGAGGGCAGGGCGGCACCTCTAGACTCGCTGTCCACACTGGTCTGCCGGAAACGGGCGGCCAGCGTCCCGAACCGGAAGGACAGAAATGTCGCTGGCTCCGAACCTGACCCGCGCCGCGGCCGCGGAACGGTCGTCCATCGTGTCGACCTCGGCGTACGAGATCACGATCGACGTCACCGATGGCGCGGGTGGACCGGGAGAGAAGACCTTCGCCACCCGATCGACGGTCACCTTTGCCGCCGAACCCGGTGCCGGCACGTTCATCGACTTCGTCGGTGAAGGAATCGCCTCGGCAACGCTGAACGGTCAGGCCCTTGACGTCGGAAGCTGGACGACCGCGGGCGGTCTACCGCTGGGACCCCTGGCGCAGCAGAACGTCCTCACGATCGACGCGGTCGGCCTCTACACCAACACCGGCGAAGGTTTGCACCGCTTCACCGACCCGGTCGACAAAGCCGTCTACCTGTACTCACAATTCGAGACCGCCGACGCCAAACGGCTCTACGCCTGCTTCGACCAGCCGGACCTCAAGGCGCGTTTCACCGTGCGCGTGACGGCACCGCCTTCCTGGCAGGTGGTTTCCAACGGCGCGAGCATCCGGACCGAACCCGATCCGACCGGCGCCATCGTGCACAGTTTCGCGACCACCGAGCCGATGAGCACCTACGTCACCGCACTCGTCGCCGGCCCGTACCACGTCGTCCGCGATCATCATGACGGCATCGATCTCGGTGTCTACTGTCGCTCGACGCTGGCCCAGTATCTCGACAGCGACAGAATCCTCACCGAGACGAAGCAAGGGTTCGACTTCTTCCATCAGGCGTTCGAAGTCCGCTACCCGTTCGGCAAGTACGACCAACTGTTCGTGCCGGAATTCAATGCCGGCGCCATGGAGAACGCGGGTGCGGTCACGATCCGCGAGGAGTACGTGTTCCGCTCGCGGGTCACCAGATTCCTGCACGAGCGGCGGTGCGAAACCATCCTGCACGAGATGGCGCACATGTGGTTCGGCGACCTGGTCACCATGCGCTGGTGGGACGACCTGTGGCTCAACGAGTCCTTTGCCACCTGGGCGTCGGTCGTGGCGCAGGTGTCGGCAACGGAGTACACCGAGGCCTGGACGACCTTCGCCAACGCGGAGAAATCGTGGGCCTATGTCCAGGACCAATTGCCGTCCACGCATCCGATCGCGGCGGACATGGTCGACCTCGCGGCTGTCGAGGTCAACTTCGACGGCATCACCTACGCCAAGGGCGCGAGCGTTCTCAAATTGCTCGCGGCCTATGTCGGCTTCGACGAGTTCCTCGCCGGTCTGCGGGCGTACTTCGCCGCGCATGCGTTCGGCAATGCGACGCTCGAGGATCTCCTCGCTGCACTCGAGCGGACCTCGGGCCGGGACCTGCATGCCTGGTCTGCGTCCTGGCTGCAGACCACCGGGTTGAATACGCTCAGCGCCGACATCGACGTGGACGGCGCGGGTGTGATCACCCGGTTCGAGGTGATCCAATCGGGTGCCGAGCCGGGTGCCGGCGAGCGGCGTCCGCACCGCCTGGCGATCGGCATCTACGACCACGATCCAGCGGGTGCGCTGGATCGGACCGACCGGGTGGAACTCGACGTCGTCGCCGACCGAACGCCGGTACCTCAACTTGTCGGTGTGCGACGCGGTGCCCTGGTCCTGCTCAACGACGACGACCTGACCTACTGCAAGGCCCGGCTCGATCCGGCGTCGCTCGAGGCGGTGATCGATGGCATCGCCACTGTCACCGGATCACTGCCGAGAACGCTGCTGTGGTCAGCGGTCTGGGAGATGACCCGGGATGCCTTGATGCGCGCCAGGGACTTCGTCATCCTGGCGACACGGGGAATGGCCACCGAGGATCAGATCGGTGTGCTCCAGCGGGTTTTCGCACAACTACAGGTTGCGGTGGGCTCGTATGCCGAACCGGCGTGGGCAGCGGACAAGGGCTGGCCGGCGGTCTCGAGCGCTCTGCACGACGCGGCAGTTTCCGCAGCACCGGCCAGCGACTCCCAACTGGCGGCCGTTCAGGCACTTTCCGGCGCGAAACTCGACCCTGCACAACTGGCCGTGATCGCCGGCTGGCGAGACGGTTCCGTGCCGCTGCACGGACTGACCGTCGATACCGATCTCGGCTGGACGCTGCTCGGCGCCCTCGTCGCACACGGTGCTGCCGGACCGGCCGAGATCGACGCTGCGGCGGCGGAGGATTCGACCGCCTTCGGCGACCGCAGCGCCACCCAACTGCGGGCGCTGCTCCCGACCGCCGAGAACAAGGCCGCAGTGTGGGAGCGGCTGATCAACGACGACTCTGCGGCCAATGCGCTGCAGGGTGCCGCCATCGCCGGGTTCAGCCACCCCGCGCAGTTGACGTTGCTACAGCTGTTCACCGACAAGTACTTCCAGGTCATCGACGACGTCTGGTCGCGGCGCTCCATCGAGGTTGCGCAGAAGGTCGTCGTCGGGCTCTTCCCGAGGTGGGCGATCGATCAGCGGACGGTGGAGATGGCGCTTGCTTGGGAAGCCGGGGACCATCCCACCGCACTGCGGCGGCTGGTGTCCGAGGGCCGTGCGAGCATCGAACGCGCACTGCGGGCCCGGGCCGCGGACGCGGCCGGCGAATAGATCAAGACAGCCCGCGCATCGGATCACCCGTCGATCAAGCGGAACGGACCTGTCGCGGCGCCGCTGCCGGCGCGGCGCCGGCTACCCCCGCGGGCTTCCGGTCTCCTACCAGGTCGATCGCTCCGGGAGGGTCCCCGCTTGGTCGGCGAGAATCCGGATGCCGGTGATCAGGGCACCGGGGATATCTCCGTCAGTGCAGGATGCCACCACAGCGAGCACGGCAAGGCGGGCGGCCCGGTCGCTGATGCGGCGTGCGGCCTCACCGCCGGTCGCCACCTCGACCACCCGCTGTCCGGGAGAGATCGCCAACAGCACGGCATCCGGCGAATCCGCGCCGCCGAGCCCGGACAGCAGCCCCTGCGTGAAGGCTTCGGTATTGGAGCCGAGATCGCCCAGGTACGCGGAAAAACGCAAACCGGTAAAGCGCTCGGCCTCACGGATCACGTCGTCGAGCATCTCCAGTTGGGCGGTGCTCAGGGGTTGCTCGGCACCACCGGACGGACCCACCTGCGGGTTCCAGTACTTGACCGCGAGCGGACCCATCGCCTCGATCTCGGACCGGGAGAAGTCACCATGTGCCACGAGCCCCACCCCCGGTACGCCGAGCGCCATCGGGCGCGCCGGCCGATACGACCGGCTGGTCGCCGGCCCACCACTGCGAGGGGTACTCCCACGGCGCGCCCGGCCGGTAACTGGCCGGCTTGCCCTCGGCCCTGCCCGGGATCAGGGTGAAGACGGCGATCAGCGCGTAGATCAGCACGGGGATCCCGACGAACACCGTCAGCGTTTGAAGAATCGTCACGATGATCACTTTATCGGACCGGATCTGAAACCGGCCGGGCAACCCCGCCAGGACGTCGCCTGCCGGATCCACCCGTGATCTCTCACGCTCGGTCAAGAATCGGATGGCACCGCATCCGGCTCTTCGGCAACGAACGACCGCACGACGATCAGTCCTAGGACGAGAATGATGCCGCCGGCCAGCAGATACACCGCCGGGATGCCCCAGTGCTCGCCGACCACCCCACCGAGTGCGGCGCCCAGCGGGATGAAACCCCAGGCCATCACCCGGAATGCGCTCGAGATGCGGGCGATCATGCCCTTCGGAGTGCGGCGCTGACGCCGCGTCGCGGACAGCACGTTCCACGTTCCGCCGGCAAGACCCATCACGGCAAATGCTGCCAGAGCAACCCCGACGAACGGGAAGAACCCCATCGCGAGCATGGTCGCGCTGATGCCGAACAGCGCCACCATCATGGTGGGGCCGCCCCTCAGACGGGAACGGCTGTGCCCCACCAATGCCGCGGCGGCCAGTGTTCCCAACGAGTAGGCCACGAGCAGCAACGGGTAGGTGGCCTCCGACATCGACAACGTCTGAGTTCCGTACAGCACCAGAACCGCGTCGATCGCAGCATTGGCGATGGCCATCACCGAGACGGTGATGACCAGGACACGCAACACCGGATCGGACAGCAGACGCTGCAAGCCCTGTTTGATCTGGAAAAAGGCACCCTGTGACGCGGCGTGCCGTTCGTCGGGTGACCCCACGCCGGGGGTCGAGGCCTCTGACCCGAGATTGCCTGCGGCCGTACGCGCCGGGCCCGCGTTTCCCAGGCTGCCGTCGACCAGGTTCGGATCCAACGATCCCCGATCCCGCGGGCTCTGATCGGGGATCGGTCGATCCCGCGGCCATCGCGAAGCCGGGTCGTCGGTTTCGGCCGGCGCCCGGATGGTCGCAACGGTGGCCGCGGCAAGCAGGAAACACAGTGCGGAAACAGCGAACGGCAGCCACGGAGCCAGCAGGAACAGCACACCGGCGGCCAACGGGCCGGCCATGTCCAGCGCGACCGTCTCAACGGTGACAAAACGCGCATTCGCCCGCTCGAGGTGAGCGGACGGCACCAGGCGCACCACCAGCGACTGGGCCGAGCCGTCGGCGAAGGTCTCGGCGGAGGTGATGACGAAGCCGAACACCGCGAGCACAGCAATCGACACGGAGCCGGTGACGATCACAGCGGCCAGGCACACCGTTGCCACCGTTCGGGTCAGATGGGCCGTTGCCATGACCTTCGCCGGATCGAGTCGGTCGACCAAAGCGCCGGCCGGGATGGCAACCAGCAGCCAGGGCAACGAGGCAGCCACGGCGACGGTTGCGACCGCACCGGCCGACGGATCGATGCTCGCGGCGAGCAGTGGCAGCGCAACCACCCGCAGCCCGTCGCCGCTCAGCGAGGCGGCCCATGCCACGAGCAAACGCCGGAACGACGCCGGCAGCGCCGCGAACGGCACTTTCGCCGGCTGAATCTGCACGCAAGGCCCCCCCGGCTATGACGACCGACGGCGAGACTTCGAAGTCGCACTGTGTCATCGCCCGCTGACAGAATGCCACAGTTGTTACGACCGGCGGGCGCCCCGGGGCGTATCACGAGCCGCGTCGTTGGATGTCCGGGTGGCCGGCCCACGGCAACCACCGCGCTGACATCGAGGTGCGAAGTGGCTACGGACGGGAATCAAAGCGCCCTTTCGGGCAGGAATCCGGCGTGCGGCACTGACCAAAACCAATAGTTTCAGCTGCTGGAATCCGCTTTAGAGTGAACCGAAACGCGTGACGTGTTAGCCCGATCGGCTCATATCACCCGTTTGCCAAGGGTTGCCGCACGCCTGCCCTAGGGATCGTCACAAATCGATCACAGCCGGTAAGAACCCGGTTGGTCCAATCAGGTTCCGGGCCAACCGCGGACCTATATTGATGTTGCAGGTCAAGCAGATCGAAACTCTCCCAAACCATTGTGTCGCAGGACGTTTCGAAACGCAAGACCCGATGTCGATAGCCATTCGGCAGGGCCGAACAGACCAGCTCAATCGTTCGCAGCGTCCACATCCCACAACCAGCCCTCTGATCACTCAGGGGCACCTCTCAAGGAGTCATCATGAACAACACCCTCGGAACCGCAGCAGCCCGTGGCACCCGCGTCGGCCGTGGCACCCGCGTCGGCCGTGGCACCCGCGTCGGCCGTGGCACCCGCGTCGGCCGTGGCACCCGCGTCGGCTGATCGCCCGCCTGACTTCGTCACCCGTTTGAGTGACGTGACGTACCGACCGTTAGCTAATTTCCGGCGATAGCAGTTGACTCCACCAGTAGGATGTGCCGAGCCTCAGGCAGCGACAGACAGCCAGGGCTCCCAGCACGGATCAGCGTCCTCGGTGCACCACAGGCGACCGAAGGATCCCCGGCGTGGTGGCTCCGGAACGAACGTCATCGACCAGCCCAGCTCATCGAGCAGGCGGTCCGCCTTCTTGGCATTGCACCGCACACAGCAGGCGACGCAGTTCTCCCAGGCATGCGTCCCACCACGGCTCTTCGGCACCACGTGATCGATGGTGTCTCCCCGGCCGCGACAGTAGGCACAGCGACGCGAATCCCTGCGCAGAACGCCGGCCCTCGTGACGGCCGCGGGCGCCTGATAGGGCACCCGGACGTATCTACGGAGCCGGACCACAGCGGGCATCGCGACCGCGAACGATGGAGACCTCAGCACCTGAGCGCCTGAGCGCTCCAGGACACAGTCCGCCTTTCCCGCCACCACCAGGACCAGGGCCCGGCGTCCGGTCACCACGGCGAGTGGTTCATGACTTGCATTGAGCAGAAGCACCCTGACAAGCATCACCGGCGGTCTCAGTCCGGCCTCCCGGCGTAGTGGTGCCGGTCCGGGGGGGCGCACGGGAGCGGGACCTCGGCCCGCTCGACCGCTACCGTCCATCCGCACCTCCTGCGAGCCATTGCCCACATGCCGGACTATTCCGTCCCACCTCGATGGTCGCCCGCCGCAGTATCGGTCCATTCGCGGAACTCTCGGCCCGGCCGCGACGTGCTGTGAGAAGAATAACCACACTGCAGGAGCGCTCGGGTCGTACGCGCCTCGGCGCACTCCTCGCGCGCCGAGGCGTACGCCGTGGCCGGCGTCGGCCCGGCCAATCGCTAGGTTGATTGGCGACCCGGTCGCCGATGCGTCGGGCATCGACCGAGGAATTCGAGCACCCGTGGAGCTTTCAGTGCCGTCCTGCCCGGCCGACGGAGGTTCGCTGTGCGAGTGGATCTGGCGTACCACCGGGATCGATGTGCTGGCCGAGAACAGCAATGCGGTGCTGTCTGGGGTCCTGCACATCGTGCTGATCCTGCTGACCGCTGTCCTGGTCCGCCTTCTGGTGTACCGGGCGATCAACCGCATCACCAGGATCACGATCGATGGTTCGACCCCCTCGATCCTGCGTCCACTTCGGACGGGGGCCGCCCGGACGTTTTCGACGGGTGGATCGCTCGAACGTCGCGCCCAGCGCACCAGAGCCGTCGCATCGCTGCTGAAATCCATCAGCTCCGTCTTGATCATGAGCATCGCCGCGGTGCTGATCCTTGCCGAACTCGGCATCGAAATCGCACCACTGCTGGCGTCCGCCGGCATTGCAGGTGTTGCGCTGGCGTTCGGTGCGCAAAACCTGGTCAAGGACTTCTTGTCGGGGGTCTTTATGACCCTCGAGGACCAGTACGGGGTCGGGGACGCCGTCGATCTGGGGCCCGCGGCGGGCACGGTCGTCGCCGTCAGCCTGAGGACGACCACCGTGCGTGCTGCCGACGGAACAATCTGGCATGTCCGGAACGGAGAGGTCCTCCGGGTTGGCAACGCCAGCCAGGGCGAGGCCGTGGTGACCGTCCCCCTGGCACTGCCCTATGACGCCGATACGGACCGTGCCGGCAGCGTCGCGCTGGACGCGGCTCTTACGGTCGCCCGATCCGAGAATTTCGCCGAATCCGTGGTCGACCAACCGGCGCTGCTGGGTGTTGTCTCGACGGGCCCGGGCGTGGTGACCATCGCCCTGTCCGCAACAGTTCGCGCCGGAGACCGGGATCGTTTCCTGCGGGCGGCTTCGGCGGCGATCAGGGCCGCGTTCGACGCCGCCCGGGCAGCAGATCCGGCGGCGGACTTCCGGCCGCCGGTTGTCACACCGCCGCCCGACCCTGTGTGACACCGCGTCCCATGACGACGATCGCGGTTCGACCGCGTCGGCGTCCGCGAGGCCGATCGTCGGTCCCCTGGTTGTCATGACCGCGGAAGCGGTACGGGACAATGCTGCGGTGACCGTTCCCGCAACCTTCTACGACGAGATCGGCGGACATCCGGTGTTCGCCGGGATCGTCGAACGCTTCTATTCCTCCGTCGCGCAGGATCCGGTACTCCGGCCGATGTATCCGGAGGAGGACCTCGCCGCGGCGGAAGTCAGGCTCCGGATGTTCCTGGAGCAGTACTGGGGAGGTCCGCGGACCTACTCGGACCTGCGAGGCCACCCCCGGCTGCGGATGCGGCACGCGCCGTTCGTCATCGGCCTGCGGGAGCGCGACGCGTGGCTGTCCGCAATGCGGACAGCCATCGACGGCGCCGGCCTGGACGAGCCGCACCGGGAAAGGCTGTGGGCGTACCTGGAGATGGCCGCCGACAGCATGGTCAACTCGCTGGCTTGAGAGATCGCGCCGGCGCGGCCGCATCGAAGAGTGCGTCCGAGTCCGGCGCGCCCACGGCCCGCGCACGGTGTCACACCAGCAGCGGCAGCAGGGCGTGTCTTCGTCGCACTACCGCGCCGAACCGGGCGTCGATCCTGGCCCAGGCGTCCGTGGCGCTGATTCTCACCATCTCTTCGGGCACGGCCGGCGCAAAGCCCATGCCGGACAGCGCGAAGACCACCCTGAGGGTGAGCGTCACCCGCATTCCCCCGCCCGAGACGGTCAGCACCTCGGTGTCGAGCAACGAGGTCGATGCCGCTCCTGCCGGTCCTGGGCGATCACGGGCGTTGGTTGCACCCTCCTCCGCCAAGGCGGCCAGCACCGCGGCCGGCACCTCGTCGACGGTCACCCAGCCGCCGGGAGGCGGAAGCTGCGCGCGCCAGGCTGCGTCGACAACGGTGCCCGGATCGACATCCGAGGCGGTGGCCACCGCGAGCCCGGACAGCAGATTCCCGGCGTGGACCGTGATGTCCGAGGGCACCAGGGCGCCGCGAACGGCGCGGGTCACCAGGGCGTCGAAAGGTGTGGTCGCCCACATCCGGACGACCTCGCCGTCGGCGCGGAGCCGGACCGGGCCGGCCGCATCCCATCGCGCCACCCGACCGGTGAACGCCGTCGCATCGTCCCGGTCGACCTTGTCGGCCGGGGTGAACCGGGGCGCTCTCCGCCGGTCGTCGTCAGCCGTTCCCGGCACTGTCACCGGGTCACCGGGGTGTCCCGTTGACCGCCGGCACTGCGGCTTGGTTGAGGAACGGCAGTAGGTAGGCGCGTTCGCGGTCGTCGATCCGCCGGGGCCGGAAGGTCACCGGATCGACCGGTACCAACACCGACGCTGCCGTTGCCGCTGTGACCCCGGCGACGCTGAGCAGGTAGTCGACCGTCATCGACGCCTGCCCGAGCTTGGTCAGGCCCATCGACACGGTGACCGGGACGTCCATGCCGATCGGCCGCTTGTAGTCGATTTCCAGCCGGGCCACCACGATGCCCTCGGTGAGCCGCTCGATACCGTGCTTGGCCGCCTCGGAAAACAGCCAATCCACCCGCGCCTCCTCCAGCAGCGTCACCGTCTTGGCGTTGTTCACGTGCCGGAACGCGTCCAGATCCGACCACCGCACCCGCACCTGGGTCACATATCTTCGCGCCACGCCACACTCCACATCCGCACTGAGAAGGACCCTGACCGCGTTCCATCAGCGAATCATCGATCGGATCTCGCGGGCCGCCACCGACAGCGCTGCAAGATCGCTGCCGGACACCTCTGAGATCTCGCCCAGTGTGCGCCTGGCGCGGGCCAGTCGGGCTGCGTTTTCCTGTTCCCACTGGGCGATCTTGCGCTGCGCATTCTGCTCCGGCGACGTGGTGGACAGCACATCCGCGGTCAGCAGTCGCTGCGACCGGTACAGGTCATCGCGCAGCGCCTGCCGCGCCAGGGCGTGCCAACGATCCCCGCGCGCCAATTCGGTGACGGCGGACAGCAGCCGGTCGAAGCCGAGGTGCGCCGACAGTGCGTACAGCAGTTCAGCGCACTCCCGAAGGTCCCGACCGGTCACGGCCGCCACATCCACGGCATCGAGCAGGCTGAAGGTGTGCAATGAGTAGGCCACAGTCGACGCCAGTGCCGGTGGTGTACCGATGTCCATCAACTCCGTCGTCTCGGCCGCGACACTCTCTTGGTCCGCACCGCAGACCATGTCCGGCAGAAGGGGTGTCAGCTCCCTCACGGGTCCGGCGTACCGCTCGACCTCCCCCACCACGTCCAGTGGCTGCGGACGGCGGGTCAGCAGCCAGCGCGTGGCGCGGTCCAGCAGCCGCCGGGTCCGCAGGAGCAGGGTGTCCTGGGTTTTCGCCGATGCCCTGTTGTCCAGCCCGCCGACGGCCGCCCAGATCTGCTGCAGGTCGAAAACGGCACTGGCAACGGTGTAGGCCCGGATGGCGTCCTCCGCGGTGGCGGCCATCTCCTCCTCGAGGCGGAAGGAGAAGGAGATACCGGCCCTGTTCACCATCTCGTTGACGGTCTCGGTGGTGACGATCTCGCGGGCCAGCGGGTGCGTGGTGATGGCCTCCACCGCACCGGGCGCTCCGTCCCGCATGTTGGCTGGGAAGTACTCCGCGAGGCGACGCGCGTAGGCGGGATCGTCGGGTAGCGAACTGGCGAGCATGGCGGCGGACAATCCGGACTTGACGTAGGCCAGCAGCACGGACAGCTCCGGACTGGCCAGTCCCTCGCCTGCGGCGATCCGGGTGGCGACCTGGGCGTGAGTGGGCAGGAATTCCAGCGCCCGGTCCAGCCTTCCGGACTCCACCAGGGCGTCGATCAACCGCGCGTGTACGGACAGCATGAGCGGCGCGTGCAGCCGTGCCGCGCCGAGAACCCTGTTCTGCCCACGGTTGTCGGCGAGCACCAATTCGGCAACCTCGTCCGTCATCGAACTGAGCAGGCTCAGTCGGCCCGCTTCGTCGAGTTCGCCGCGCTGCACCCGGTACTGCAGTGCGATCTTGATGTTGACCTCGTGGTCGGAGGTGTCCACACCCGCCGAGTTGTCGATCGCGTCCGTGTTGATCCGGCCGCCGGACCGGGCGAACTCGATACGCCCGAGCTGTGTGACGCCAAGGTTGCCGCCCTCGCCGACCACCCTGGCCCGCAACTGTGTGCCGTCAACCCGGACGGCGTCATTGGCCTTGTCGCCCACCTCGGCGTTGGTCTCGGTGCAGGCCTTGATGTAGGTGCCGATCCCGCCGTTCCAGAGCAGGTCCGCCGGGGCGAGCAGAATGGCCCGTATCAATTCCGTCGGTGCCAGCGCGGTCGTCTGCTCGTCGAGCCCGAGCACCTCGCGCATCTCGTCGGTGATGACGACGGACTTTGCCGTGCGAGCGAAGACGCCACCCCCGGCCGAGACCAGCGAGGGGTCGTAGTCGGCCCAGGACGAGCGTGGCAGCTCGAACAACCGCATCCGCTCGATAAATGACTCGGCGACGTCCGGATCGGGGTCGATGAAGATGTGCCGGTGGTCGAAGGCGGCCACCAGCCGGATGTGCTGGCTGAGCAACATCCCGTTGCCGAACACATCGCCGGACATGTCGCCCACCCCGACACAGCTGAAATCCTCTGCCTGGGTGTTGATCCCGAGCTCCCGGAAGTGGTGCTTGACCGATTCCCAGGCGCCGCGCGCGGTGATGCCCATGGCCTTGTGGTCGTAACCCACGCTGCCGCCGGAGGCGAAGGCATCATCCAGCCAGAAGCCGTAGTCGTGGGCCACGCCGTTCGCGATGTCGGAGAAGGTGGCAGTGCCCTTGTCGGCCGCCACCACGAGGTAGGAGTCGTCGCCGTCGCGGCGTACGACGCGCTCCGGCGGGACGATGCGCTCGGCCTGGCGGTTGTCGGTGAGGTCCAGCAGACCCGCGATGAACATCTTGTAACAGGCAATGCCCTCGGCGAGCTGCTGCTCCCGGTCTGCCTGTGGATCGCCGGTGGGCGCCGGCGGCCGTTTGACCACGAAGCCGCCTTTGGCGCCGACGGGCACGATGACGGCGTTCTTGACCTCCTGCGCCTTCACCAGTCCGAGGATCTCGGTGCGGAAATCCTCCGGCCGGTCGGACCAGCGCAGCCCGCCCCTGGCGACGTCGCCGAAACGCAGGTGCACACCTTCCAGCCTTGGTGAGTACACCCAGATCTCATGGGCCGGAACGGGTTTGGGCACGCCAGGCACCTTGTGCGGGTCTAGCTTGACCGACAGGAACGGGCGCCGGTTGCCGTTCTCGTCGAGCCGGTACTCGTTCGTGCGGGACGTCGCACGGATGACGCTGAGCATGGTGCGCAGGATGCGGTCCGCGTCGAGGCTGGTCACCGCGTCGAGCGCGGTGGTGATGCCCGCCGCGATCCGGTCGGCCTCGGCCGCCCGCTCCTGCGCTGCATGGAACAGGTCCGGATCGAACTGCACCGCGAAGAGCCGCGCGAGATCGGCCGCCACCTGCGGATGGGTATCGAGCACCTTCACGACATAGTGCTGGGTGTAGGGGGTTCCGATCTGCCGAAGGTAGTGGGCGTACGCCCGCAGCATCGCCACCTCGCGCCAGTTCAGGCCGGCGGCCAGCACGAGCTGGTTGAAACCGTCGACCTCGCTGTCGCCCCGCCAGGCCGCGATGAACGCCTCCGAGAGCCGGGTGCGCAGCTCCGGGTCGTCGGCCCCACGGGACACATGGTCCTGCGGGAAGGACAACCCGAAATCGTAGATGCGGGCGCTGTTCCCGCTGTTCAGACGAACCTCGAAGGGCCGCTCGTCCAGCACGTCGGCACCCAGGGTCTGCAGGACGGGCAGCGCCCGGGACAGGGTCACCGCGTCGCCGATGACGTAGAGCTTGAGCCTCCAGTCGCCGACCGCGTCCGGCCCGCTGCGCACCATCGTCAGCGCCAGATCGCCCGGCCCGTCGAGCGTGTCGATCAACCGTAGGTCGGCGACCGCATCCTCGACCCGGTTGTTCTCCTTGTAGCCCTCGTCGAACGCGTCGGCGTAACGGGACAGCGCGCCGGCCGTGTCCAGGTCCTCGTCGCCACTACCGACGACGGCCGCGACCAGCCGGTCGTTCCAGGTACGGATGGTGCCCCGCAGCGCCCTGGTCAACGCGGTGACGTCCGGTCGCACGGGGTGCGCGGGATCGGTGCGTACGGTGAAATGCAGTGCTGCCAGCAGGGACTCGCCGACCCTGGCGGTGTATCGGAGGCCGGTGCCGTGAAATGCGTCCGTCAGGATCTGCTGCATGGCGAGCCGGCTGCCGGTGGTGTAGCGATCGCGCGGCAGGTACACCATCACCGACACGAAGCGCCCGAACGGATCGGGTTGCAGGAACGCGCGCAATCGCCGGCGGCTGGCCAGCTGCAACACACTGCCGACCACGTCGACCACCAGATCGGTGTCCGCCCAGAACAACTCGGCTCGCGGATAGGTGGCCAGCAGGTCCATCGCCCGCTGCCCGGTGTAGGTGTCCGGCGCCGCACCGAGTGTGGACAACACCTGTTGTACCGTCAGCCGCAGGACCGGCGTCGTGGTGATCTCCGCGTTGCGCGCACGCGGTGTGAGGCTGCCCAGGAAACGGTGCTCCCGGAGCACCACACCGTCCGGTCCGAGGATGCGCGTTCGTACCTCGAAGGGCGGCACGTCCCTGGTCAGCGCCGAGCCGGCTGAGGCCTGGGTCAGCAGCAGGTGCGCGGGCGCGCCGCCGATCGCGGCCGCCGGTAGATCGTCGAAAGGACCGGCAACGTCATCGCGCAGGATCCCCAGACCCGAGCCGGTCACCCTCACAAGCCCACCGTCGGCGGTGCCGGGCGGGTTTTCGTAACGGCAGTACCCCAGGAAGGTCATGTTCCCCGAGATCAGCCAGTACAGGAAGTCCGCGGCCTCGGAGACCTCCTGCGCCGACCGGGGTGAGAACGTGCCGCGCAGTTCGGCCGCCGCGGTTGCGGCCGCGCCGGTCAATGCGCCGCCGTCACCGACCACCGCCCTGACGTCGTCCAGGGCCAGCCGCAGGCAATCCTCGATGCTCTCTGCACGTTCGGCATCGGACAGCCTGTCGATAAGAATGTGCATCCACGACTCGCGGTAGGTGGAGGATGATTCCATGGCCCTGCGGGATTCGCCGGCAACCTCCAGCAGCGAACCGCCGGCCGCGCGTCTGCTGATCAGAATAGGGTGCAGCACCCGATGCACGGTGACATTCTGCATCGTCAGTGCCCCGATGACGGAGTCGAGCAGCGAGGGCATGTCGTCGGTGACGATGTTGATCACTGTTCGGGTGTCGGTCCACCCGGTGGCGCCCGCGCCGCCGGTCGTCGCCGGGTTGAACACCCGGATCTGAACCTCACCATGACGCCGTTGCTGCCCGACCCGCCAATGACCGTCGACAATGCCCAGCACATCCTGGGCCGACTTCGGCTGGTCCTCCGCCGGTACATGCCGGAAGTACGCGTCGATCATCGACGCCCGGTCCGGCCTCAGGGCGATCGCCCGGCCGACAGCCGACTCGGGATCGAACTCCGCCATCGCCGTGAGAACCAGATCCGACGCCAGGCCGGGTGTGTCCGTCTGGGTCATCGGTCGATCCGGATCTTCATTGCCCCTCCACGTCCGGGCGCTGGCGCGCCCCAAATCGGGCGCCACGCCGCGTCCGGTCCGGGAGCGAGCCTATGCCCTGCCGGCACCGCCCATCGGGCGATCCCCGGCGATGGGTGGTTGTTCGCGAACTGCGCCACCCCAGGACGGAGCTCCGGACGGCCCACTCCGGAGCCGTCGCACACGCGGATCAGTCCCTGGTCAGCTTGCGGTGCGTGACCCGGTGCGGCCGGGCGGCGTCCACGCCCAGCCGGGACACCTTGTTCTTCTCGTAGTCGGAGAAGTTGCCCTCGAAGAAGTACCACTTCGACTCGTCGTCGTCGTTTCCTTCCCAGGCCAGGATGTGTGTGCAGGTCCGATCGAGGAACCAGCGATCGTGCGAGATCACCACGGCGCAGCCCGGGAACTGCTCGAGCGCACCTTCCAGCGACCCGAGTGTCTCCACGTCGAGGTCGTTGGTCGGCTCGTCGAGCAGGATCAGGTTGCCGCCCTCCTTCAGGGTGAGCGCCAGGTTCAGCCGGTTCCGCTCGCCGCCCGACAGCACCGCCGACGGCTTCTGCTGGTCCGGACCCTTGAAGCCGAACGCCGAAACGTACGCACGGGAGGGCATCTCGACATGTCCGACCTTGATGTAGTCCAGGCCGTCGGACACCACCTGCCAGACGTTCTTTGCCGGGTCCAGGCCCGACCGGCTCTGGTCGACGTAGGACAGCTTGACCGTCTCGCCGATCTTCACGGTCCCGGCGTCCGGCTCCTCGAGACCGACGATGGTCTTGAACAGGGTGGTCTTACCGACGCCGTTCGGGCCGATCACCCCGACGATGCCGTTGCGCGGCAGGGTGAAGGAGAGCGCGTCGATAAGCACGCGGTCATCGAAGCCCTTCCGCAGGTCATGCACCTCCACGACGATGGAACCGAGCCGGGGGCCCGGCGGGATCTGGATCTCCTCGAAGTCGAGTTTGCGGGTGCGGTCGGCCTCGGCGGCCATCTCCTCGTAGCGGGCGAGCCGGGACCTCGACTTGGCCTGCCGGGCCTTCGCTCCGGAACGGACCCAGGCGAGCTCCTCCCGCAGCCGTTTGGCGAGCTTCGCGTCTTTACGGCCCTCGATGGACATCCGCTCGGCCTTCTTCTCCAGGTAGGTCGAGTAGTTGCCCTCGTAGGGGATCAGCCGGCCGCGGTCCACTTCGGCGATCCACTGGGCGACGTTGTCCAGGAAGTACCGATCGTGGGTGACGGCCAGGACTGCGCCGGCATAGGAAGCCAGGTACTGCTCGAGCCATTGCACGGACTCGGCGTCCAGGTGGTTGGTCGGCTCGTCCAGCAGCAACAGGTCGGGAGCCGACAGCAGCAACTGACACAGCGCGACGCGGCGACGCTCCCCACCGGAGAGGATGTCGACCGGCGAGTCACCAGGCGGGCAGCGCAGCGCGTCCATCGCCTGGTCGATCTTGGCCTCCAGATCCCAGGCGCCGGCATGGTCCAGCTCCTCGATGAGGTCGCCCATCTCCGTCATGAGTTTTTCGTTCTCGTAGTCCGTCTCGGCCAGCTTGGCGACCTCCTCGTAGCGGGCCATCTTCGCGTTGATGTTGCCGAACGCGAGCTGAATGTTCTCCAGCACCGTTCTGGTCTCGTCCAGCTGCGGCTCCTGCATCAGGATGCCGACGGCGTAGCCGGGGGTCAGGAAAGCCTCGCCGTTGCTGGGCGTATCCAGCCCGGCCATGATCTTGAGGATGGTGGACTTGCCCGCGCCGTTCGGCCCGACGACGCCGATCTTGGCGCCGGGGTAGAACGACATCGTGACGTCATCGAGGATGACCTTGTCGCCAACAGCCTTGCGGGCCTTCTTCATGGTGTAGACGAACTCGGGCAACGTCAGATCCTCTCGACAGCCGGGTGGACGTGCTCGACATCGCGCGAGCCAGCGGGCAACCGCTGAGCAGTCCCGCTCGAGGAGCGCAACCCGACGGAAGGACAGCCGGACTGCGGCTCGACGCCGCCCCACATTCTGCCGGATCGAAACCAGTGGTGAAGCCGCCTGTGAAATGCGTCGTGCAGCGGAGAACTCGGGCTGTGCCCCGAGCGTGCACCGATGCTCGTCGTGTCATCCCCCTTCCCGGGGGCTGCCCAAGGCCCCCGGCCCAGCACGGCGGTCCCGCGGCGCCCTCACCCTGCCGGCGTGAGCACCGCCGCCTGGTCCTCGACGGGCGCGCCGTCCGATCCCCTGTCCGATTCCCACGGGGCCGGGTCATCGTCGGACCTGTCGGGCCAGACGTCGCCGGTGTCGGTGGTGCCGGCCCGCTCGTCGACGGCCGCGTCCGACGTACCCACCTCGGTGGCCGGATGCTCCTCGGCGTGGGCCGGTTCTGCAATGGTCCGGGCGAACCTGGAGCCGAGCCTGGCCGTATCCAGTCCGACCAGATCGGCCTTGACGTCCGTGAAGTACTGCGTCACGCCGTTCTTCTCGAAACGCCTGTTGTTGATCCGGCCGATGACCACGATGGGATCACCCTTCCGGATCGTGCTCATCACCGCCTTGGCGAGTCCCTGCCAGCAGACCACCGTCAGCCAGCACTCCTCGCCGTCCACCCAGCCGCCCGTCTCCCTGTCGAACCGCCGGTCTGTGGAGACCACGCGGAAACTGACCCGGTCACCGGTGGATCCCAGCGACACCTGCGGATTGGTGCCCGCACGACCCACGATCGTCGTTGTTGTTGCGTCCCTGATCATTTCTTGTCCCCTTGTCCGTTGGGCGGCCCGCAGAGGCGGGGCGCTTACGGACACGGTGGCAGGAGCGGTCGATGGGCGACAGCGGACGAGCGCACGTGTGGACCAGAACCGGACAGGGGCACAAACACCCGGGGTCAGTGGCCGGTGCCCGGCCGCACCGACACCGGCCCGACCGCGACCACCGTGAGCGGCTCGCGAGTATTGCGGCGGACTCGATGGTTCCGCTGCTGGATGTCACCTGACCGACGACGGCTCCGTCGAGCTCTGCGACGAGGGTGAACTCCGCCATGCCCGGTTACGCCTGAGGTGATCGCTCAGGACGGTTTCTACCACCGGTGAAGAGTCGTCGACGCGCCAGAACGGGCGGTGATCAGATCCTGCACGTCGGCACGATCGGCGGGCTCTTCGGGCCTGATGTGCACGACACCTTCCTAGCCCCGTCCGATGGTGCCGCCCTCGACGGACCGAGCGTTGGGTTCCCGCCCGCTGAAAGCCGACGGGTCGGTGACCTCGTCGTCCGGCAACGCTTCACGGCCGACGTCGTCCCGATCCGCCAACCCCGCAAGCATGCGGTTGTAGGCGTCCAGTTCCTCGTCGGCCTTCCGGTTTCCCATCCTGTCCGAGCGACGCGCCTCCCGCTCATCGCTGCGCGCCCACTGCGAAAGCAGGGCGACCATCACCAAGATCAGCGGGATCTCCGTTGCGCCCCAGGCGATCGAGCCACCCAGGCGCTGATCGGCGGCCAGGTCCGTCACCCACGGCAATCCGAGCCCGCTGAAGTAGTCGCTCGCCATCGCGGCCCGCGAATTCATCAGGGCGAGGCCGAAGAACGCGTGGAACGGCAGTGCCCCCAGCAGCATGGCCAATTTGACCATCGGCGGGACCTGACGCGGTGACGGATCAACCCCGATGATGACCCAGTAGTACAGGTACCCGACCATCAGGAAATGCAGGTTCATCGCCAGGTGTCCCAGGTGCGAGCCGATCATGATCTCGAACAGCGACGTGAAGTACAACGCGTAGAAGGAGACGACGAACAACCCGAACACGAACAACGGGTGGGTGACGAACCGGGCCGGCCGGCTGTGCAGGCCGGTGACAAGGCTCTCCCGCAACCCCGGCACCTGCCCCCGGCCGGCAGCGGGCAGAACCCTCAGCGCCAGGGTGACCGGCCCGCCCAGGACCAGCAAGATCGGCGCGATCATCGCCAGCAGCATGTGCGCCATCATGTGGATCGAGAATTGCGCTTCCGCATAGCGTCCCAGGCCCGAGGACGTGGCGAGCAGCACGAACAGGCATCCGGTCACCCACGAGATGGTCCGGCCGACCGGCCAGCCGATGTCGCGGCGGCGCAGCCGGTACACACCCACCAGGTACAGCACAGCGGCCACCACAACAGCGGTTCCCAGTAGCCAGTCGATACGCCAATCGGTCAGCAGCTTGAGGAAGGTCGGGGGCCCGTCGAGGTCGTAGCCCAAGATCACTTCCTGATTCAGATTGGTCGGCGCAACGCCTGACGGCGGCGGTGTGGCCGTCCGGGACAGCGCCGCAGCCACGCCGATCGTTGCCGCCATGATCGCGACCTCAACCGCTGCAAGCCGGATCAGCGGACGCCGGTGATCCGATGCGGACAGCGCAATGAGGGTCCGGCGGCGGTGCAGATACCCGGCCAGCCCCAGCGTGACCAGCAGCACTGCCTTGAGCAGAACCAGCCTGCCGTACTCGGTGGTCCACAGATCGGACACGTAGGTGATGCGAACCCATGCGTTGCCGAACCCGGACAGTGCGACCGCAACGAAAGCCCAGAACGCGATCGTCGAGTACCGACTCGCGACGACGGAAAGATGAGCCACGTTCTGCCGCGCCAGACCCACCAGCGCGACCAGTCCGCCGACCCACACGGAGATGCCGATCAGGTGGAAAACCATGGTGTCGACGGCCAGGTCGTGATTTCCCGACTGGGCCGAGTGTCCGGTGTTCGCCTGCACCATCACCCCCACCAGCGCGACCGCGAGCAGTGCGGCCGCCCAGCCGGGGTGCAGCACCACGCGGGCGATCACCGCGACGAGTGCGGCAACGATGACGGCGATCAGGGCTGCCCGGACGCTTTCGAGCAGCGAGATCCCGCTGATCAGCCACTGCGCCGAGACGGCCTCGTCGATGGGGCGGCCCAGGGAATCGGACAGGATGAGCGGGATCAGCGCCAGCCCGGAGACGGCCCAGACCGTCGCGGCAACCGATGCGGCGCGGATCGAGCGATATCCCCCGACGTCGAGGAATCCGGATCGCTGCGGCGGGACCAGCCAGGCTGCCGCGAGCAACCAGCCGACGGTGAGGGCCGCGGACAAATCGAAGATCGCCTTGACTGCCGGTAGGGCCAGTTCGGTGATCGTCCCGGCCGCGGGCAGTCCAGGAATCTCGATACGGGACGGAACGATGGCGGCCAGACCCGCAGCGATGCATCCGGCGATGACCGCGGCCGCAAAGACCAGAGCGGTCACGGTCCAGGGATCGCGATGATCATCCGCCCTGGCGGCCGAATGATGGCGCTCGGGCGCCAGATCGGTGGTCGCGCGATACTGCCCGGGGATGTCCGACGCCACCAGTTGCGGGCTGGAACCGACGACGTGATAGGCGTCGCCGGCGTCGGTCGAAGTTCCGTCAGGCACAGCTTTACGATACTGCGACTCGGCGTCGCGCCGGTTGTGTCGTGGGCAACGCGTTCCAGCCAGCCACCCTGTCCCGGGCCGTTGTCCTGGGCCGTGACGCGGCGTCCCGTTCGCCGTCGGTTCGCTAGGCTCGACGACGCCATCGGCGCTCGTAGCTCAGCTGGATAGAGCAGGGGACTTCTAATCCTCAGGTCGCAGGTTCGAATCCTGCCGGGCGCGCCATCGCGGTTATTGGTCCGACGGATGCGGCCTGAGCCACACAGAACCGTCACCCGCACCCGACGAAATCGAAGGTCCGCCTCGAAAGTCGCAGGGTCGACATCCGGCCACACCTGCGCAGGCGCTCGACCTCGGACTGGGCGCAGGTCAGCTGACGAGACCGTCCGCCGTTTCGGCCGTGTCGGGCGGCACGTTCAATTGCAGGAGAGCCACCTGGCCGCCACTCATCACGATTTCCGTTCGGGCGCACGGGCGAAGCGCCGGAAAAAGACGTCGATATTCCTGGAGTGGAATGCCGAGCAGACTGCACAGAGCCAGCCGGATGACGGTGGAATGAGCCACGACGAGCACGCGTCCGCCGTGATGGCCACCTGAGATGTCACGCAGCGCAGCGATGAAACGGCTGGTCGCCGCGACCGGGTCCTCGCCGCCGGGAAGGTGTGCGGTGACCGGGTCGGTGCGGAACGCGCGCAGGGCGGCCGGGAATTGCTGGGCCATTTCGGCAGACGTCAAACCTTCCGCACTGCCGAAATCGATCTCGCGCAACCGCGCATCGATCAGCAACGGAAACCCAACGGCCGCGGCGCTCGGCTCGGCAGTCAGCCGGGCTCGTCGCAGCGGCGAGGTCCACACCGCATCAAGGTCAGCCGATGCCGCCCACTCCGCCAGCAGCACGGCCTGCCGCATTCCCGTGGCGGTCAGCTGGATGTCAGTGCTACCGGCGTAACGGTTGGTGGCATGCCACACCGTTTCCCCGTGCCGGGCCAGTACCAGCTGCGTTCCCACAACTCTCCCCTCCGCGAGGTGTCTAGCCGGACGGATCGACGATCCGCCAAACGCCCGAGTCGGTGGTTCTTACCCCGTCGTAGGAAAAGAATTACGCGAACCGGCCAACGCCTGTCAATGGTAGGTGAGGCGCGTCGCAGCGCGTCAGAAGCCGAAATCCCCGCCACCGAAGTCGCCACCACCGCCGAAGTCACCATCGTCGCCGCCGCTGAAGTAGTCGCCCCCGGAATCGCCACCGCCGTCGCCTCCGTTCCCGCCGTCTGCCATTCCGGCCTCGTCACCGCCGGCCCCGCCGATACCGGCCATTCCGGCGAACAACGTCGATGCCACCAGGTACGTCCCGACACCCCATGCACCGGCCACCAACGCCGGCTTCCACCAGGGCTCGGAGTACCAGCCGCGGGGTACCGGCCGGCCGGCGACCATACCGCCCGGGTAGTAGTGTCGGGTGTGCTCGCCGGACTGCGGGGAGGCCTCGTACTGATGGCCCTCGACGGTGACCGAACGGTCTTCCGAGACAGCCCCGGCCTGCTGCTGGCCAGGAATGGCGGGCAGCTCGGGCCCCGGGTCCAGACCGAGCGAGGTGCGCGCCGCCCGTACGTAATACAGCCCCTCATAGGCGCTGTGCTGGGCCAACCGGTACTGCTGCACGGACTTCGCCTGCTCCACCTGCGATCCGGCGGCGGTGAAACGCTCGGCAGCATCGGACAGCGCCTGCCGGGCGGCAGGGTCGTCCCGCGGGTCGAGTGAGTACACCTGGCCGCCGAGCCGCTCCACCCAGCGCCTGGCCTCTGCCTGCGCGTCCTCGAGTGAGCGGGCTGTGGTGGCACCCTTCTGGCGCTGATACCACAGGAATGCGACCGCCACCGCGGCAATGATGATGATCCACAGGAGCGTGTCCACAGTCGTTCGTTCCTCTCTGATGATGGTGTGCCGGCACGGCGCGGCCGTGCGATGGAATTGGTCCGTCCATGGGGTCAGGCGGTGTCGCTCCCACCATCGTTCCAGGTGAGCAGGGACGAGTTGGTCCAGGTTGGTCAGGTAGCAGCGTCATGGGCTTCCGCGCGGCCAGTGTGCCGATTGGACGAGTGCAGTCAGCGCCGACGCTTCCGGGTGCCGAACACCGAACGCCCGAGGGCGCCTCCGAGGGAGCTGCCGAGCGACTTCATGAAGGAGGTCACCACCGGGTTGCCCAGCATGTCACCCAGGCCAGAGGACGGCTGGACGCGTGGCTGCGCCCGATCGCCCCCGGACCCGGCACCCCTGCCGGCCGGTGGTGCCGGCGGATCGTCCAGGTAAGGGTTGTACGGCGCCGGAGTGAGTGATGGCCAGCCGTCGGCGCTGATCGTCGGTGCCGGCGGCGCGCCGGCGCCGGCCGACCCGCTCGGCGGCCGCGGCACCTGTTCTTCCTGCTCGCCGCCCTCGGTGATCCGCTCGGTGAGCATCTCGTAGGCCGATTGCCGATCAAGGTCCTGCCCGTATCTCGCCATGAGCGGTGACGCGGCGACCGCCGCGCTGACCACGTCCTCCGCAGCCGGCGCCATCAACGAGCGGGGCGCCCGGAGCATGGTCCAGGCGACCGGTGTCGGCGCGCCCTTCTCGGAGAGCACGGTGACGATCGCCTCACCGGTTGCGAGGCTGGTCAATGCGGTGGGCAGGTCGTAGTCCTTCGTCACCGGGTAGGTCTTCACGGTGGCCGACAACGCTTTCTGGTCGTCCGGGGTGAATGCACGCAGGGCGTGCTGGATCCGAGCGCCGAGCTGCGAGAGCACAGGCCCGGGAACGTCAGTCGGCAACTGGGTACAGAAAAAGACGCCCACACCCTTCGAGCGGATGAGCTTGACCGTCTGCTGGACCGCTTGGAGGAACGCCTTCGACGCATCGGCGAACAGCAGGTGCGCCTCGTCGAACAGAAAGACGAGTTTGGGTCTCTCGAGGTCGCCCACCTCCGGCAATTCCTCGAAAAGCTCTGCCAGCAGCCACATCAGAAATGTGGAAAACAGGACCGGGTTCGTCTGCAGCTGCGAAACTTCGAGCAGGGTGATGATCCCCCGGCCGTCATCGGAGCGCCGCAGCAGGTCGGCCACCGCCAGTTCCGGTTCGCCGAAAAAGCGGTCCCCGCCCTGCGCGAAAAGGTTCGTCACTGCCCGCAGAATGACGCCCGCGGTCGCCTTCGATACCCCGCCCAGTTCGCGCAGATCCTGTTTACCTTCATCGCTGCTGAGGTGCATGATCACCGCGCGCAGGTCCTTCAGATCCAGCAGCGGCAACGCCCGGGCGTCCGCCCAATGGAAAACCAGGCCGAGCGTTGATTCCTGCGTGGCATTGAGACCCAACACCTTGGAGAGCAGGATCGGCCCGAACGAGTCGACGGCGGCACGGATCGGTACCGCCGCTCCCTGGCCGGCAAGGCAGAGGAACTCGACCGGGAAGCAGGCGGCGGACCAGTCGTCGCCGGTGTCCCTCGCCCGCTGGGCGATCCGGTCGCCGGGCTCTCCAGCGGAGAACAAGCCGGTCAGATCGCCTTTTACATCCGGAATGAGAACCGGCACGCCCGCCGCCGACAGTTGCTCGGCGATCACCTGAAGGGTCTTGGTCTTGCCGGTGCCCGTGGCGCCGGCGACCAGGCCGTGCCGATTGAACATCGACAGCGGAATCCTCACCAGCGCTGCGGGATCGGCGGTCCCGTTCACCACCACGGAGCCGAGAACGACGGCGTCCGCGTCCGTCCGGTACCCGTCGGCGATGCGCTGCGCTGGGTCCGTCACATCGGCGGACGGTCTGGGTGTTGTCATGTGTCCCCCCGGTCGGGCAATTCGGGCAGCGTAACCACCGCACGTGCCGGGGGCGGGCGACACGCGCGTTCACCGCTCATCGCCGGACCGTGACCGGCCGGGCACTGACCGCACCGTGTCGGCCCCGACGACTATCGTCCGAGGGGTGAACGACCGACTGGTGTGGGTGGACTGCGAGATGACCGGCCTGAGTCTGCGGACCGACAAGCTGATCGAGATCGCGGCGCTGGTCACCGACAGCGACCTGACCATCCTCGGTGACGGCATCGACGTGGTGATCCATGCCACCGACGAGGAACTCGCGGCGATGCCCGAGGTGGTGGTGGAGATGCACGAGCGGTCCGGATTGACCGAGCGGGTCCGCGAGTCGACCGTGACCCTCGAGCGGGCCGAGCAGATGGTTCTCGAGTACATCCGCCAGCACGTTCCCGAACCGAAGACCGCGCCGCTCGCCGGAAACTCCATCGCCACCGATCGGGGATTCATCAGCCGCGACATGCCTCTGCTGGACGAGCATCTGCACTACCGGATGATCGACGTCTCGAGCATCAAGGAACTGTGCAGGCGGTGGTACCCACGGATCTACTTCGGGCAACCGGCCAAGCAGATGACGCATCGCGCGCTCGCCGACATCACCGAATCCATCCGCGAATTGGCGTACTACCGGGGAACCGCATTTGTTCCCGTCCCAGGCCCGGGGAGCGAACAGGTGCAGGCGGTTGCGACCGAGGTGTCCGGGCGGTACTGACCTACCGGCGCCGTCGGTGTCCCTGGCTGCGGACGGCCAGCCGGTCTGAATCCGTTAGACTTTTGCGGTCTGGTCGCCGCTGGGGCGGTTTGGTCAGCGTGCACAGGCATGGTGGGCGTAGCTCAGCTGGTAGAGCTCCGGCTTGTGGTGCCGGTGGTCGCGGGTTCGAGTCCCGTCGCTCACCCCACCGCCGTCAGGCCCCCGACTCGGGTCGGGGGCCTGACTGGTATGACCCCGTCAGATGGCCATCGTCACGGACCGGCACGGTGGCGATCGCCGGTGACGGCCCGGCCGTGCGGTCCCGCCAACTGACGTGCCGGGCCCGGCTGTTTGATGTTGAAGACGATGAACGTGCCTCACCGTCCGTGGTCGCCGAAGTACGACATTCCCATGGCCGAACGGACCTCATTCAGGGTCCCCGCAGCCGTCACGGCCGCCCCCGCGTTGCCGACGTCCTGGGCAACTGCCTGCGGTGTGGTACCTGCCAGTGCCGCGGTGATGGACAGCAGGTTCGCCACCTGCGGCCGGGTCTGCGGGGCGTAGGTGATGTGCCGGTGTCCGTCGGTTTGCGCGGATCTGATGGCGGCGGCGGTGGTGTCCTCGGTGTCGCCGAGAAGGATCGCGTTCCCACGGGTCTTGGACATTTTCGCGCCGTCCATTCCCAGAACGGCGGGGGTCTGCGACAACAATGCCCGCGGTTCTTCGAAGACCGGTGCATACCTGCTGCCGAAGCGGCGGGCAACCACCCGGGCGAGTTCGAGATGCGGCAGCTGATCACGGCCGACGGGCACGACATCTGCGTGCAGGCCGAGGATGTCTCAGCTGCCTGATGTACCGGGTACGTCAGGAGCAGGGCGCTGAGCGGCCGGCGCGAGGCGAGCGTATCGGCAAGCCACAGCCGCACCGCAGCCACCGACAACGCTGCCAAAGGTTCCGGCGATGCC
>JBBRVZ010000001.1:0-170306 GCA_038246445.1 Mycobacteriales bacterium | reverse complement strand
CCAAGTAGACGACGCAAGCCGCGTCATCAGGAAACCACGCGAGCAACTCTTGGAACGTCCGCGGGTAATCGACACTGCCGACCGGATGCAATACAACAGCCTCTGACATCCCCAAATACTACTTGACTTAAGCAGCTACCCAGTACACATGTTCGAGGCATAGCCCCTTACCAGTCTGATCGCAATGACAAAAACCGGTCGGCGCGAGGACAATCGGACACCAACCACGTGCCGTGTTTTCGCCGCGAGGTGCCTTCTGCCGCTCTCCGGACCGATGTGCCGCGGGGTTGACGCGCTGCTCGGGCGTCTTTGCTGCCACTGACGGAGTGTCGCCGCGGCTGACGTGTCGCCCCGGCGCCATCGTTGCCACGGATGCTTGATTTCGGCCACAGGTGCTTCGGGGGTACCGCAGGACCTCGGTTTCCGATTTCCGGCGCTACCGAGAACGCCGGACAGGGGCGGCAGACTGCCATGACGCTGCGGAGTTTGCTTGACCACCATGGAATCGGAGGGCGACCCCCGATAGGGGGAGCACTTCCCTCGGCTGGATAGTGTCCTGACCTGCAATGACGCCCGTGCCCCCGGCAGGATTCGAACCTGCGCACCCGCCTCCGGAGGGCGGTGCTCTATCCCCTGAGCTACGGGGGCGCGAAGCGGAACTCTACCTCACCCAACCCGGGCGTCCGGACGGGCAGGCACACTCGGCTGGCGGAGCGACCTGACGCAACCGACGGTGATCGCGGCCATCGTCCGCCGGCGATCTCAGCATTTCGCACCGTCACTTGAGGACTCGATCCTTCCGATCTGAGGCATGTGCGGCGTGCACTACGAGGTTGACCACGACCCCGAGCACTGCCCTCTCTGTGAGGACAACCGGCAGTGGGTTTGGCGCCGAGGAACTGTGGAATTCGAGGAGGGCAGACGAACTGGCGCACCCCGGTCTGGAGCTGCGATGGGCACAGGGCTGCGGTGGGCACAGGGCTGCATAGGCACAGGGCTGCGGTGGGCACACGGCTGCGGTGGACACACGGCTGTGGTGGGCACAGGGCCGCGATGGGTTGGATCTGTAGGCGCGTGTGCCAATGACTCTGGGCGGGCCTGCGGAACTCCGGGAAGCCGCGAAAGCTACCCGGGCGCCGGTAGCGGTTCGGCGCCGCGCAGGGCGAGCATCTGCGTCATCACAGAAATTTCTGCGGACTGCGATTGCGCCATTTTGCCTGCAAAGTTTCGAACCACCGGGTTCGTCGCATGCTCGGCCGCGTACTGCATCATCGGAGCGCCGCCCTGGTGGTGGCGGATCATCATCTGCAGAAAGTAGGTGTCGGATTCCGCACCCTTGAGGCCCCGCAGCTTCTGAATTTCCGCGGACGTGGCCATCCCGGGCATCAACGGTGACCCGGAAGCGGCGCCGGATCCCATCGCGCCTGATCCGGCAGCGGCCGACCCCATTGCCGACGAGCCCATTGCCGCCGAACCCTTGCCGTCATGCCCTGAGCCCGACCCACCCATCCACCCCATGTGCGTGCCGTCGCCGAACTCGGGCAAGTCCCACAGTGACAACCAGCCCTGCATCTGGCCCAGCTGGTCGGTTTGGGTGTAGCCGATGTCGTAGGCCGTCACCGAAATTTCCTGATCGTCGGTGTTCTGCTCCGCGTAATGCGCCATCAGCACGCCCTGGTCGTGATGCACGATCATGTCGCGGGCGAAACCGGCGTCCACCGAGGCGTTGTCGGGGCTGGCTGAAGCGTCGTTGCCGAGTGTCCCGCTGAGCGCAAGGCCCAGGGTGCCGCCGACCAGCAGCAGCACGACGGCCACAGCGGCGATCAGTGCGGCACGCGTCCCACGGGAATACCGCCGTGGCGCATGTGATGTCACAGACTCGTTGACGACATCTGCGTCAGCTCCGGCGTTCTGCGCCTGCCGCGCACTGTCCTCGGATCCGGTCCCCCCCGTCGCGGACATCAGCCCGACGACCCTGAGCCGGCCGCGGTCGGTGCAGGTGTCGCCGCACCCGACAAGCCGGCCGGTGCCTCCGCGGTGCTCACCGGGGCCGTCGCCGCCGGGTCGACGGGCTCGCCCGTGGCGGCGACAGACATTTCCCCTGTCGCGGGCGTGCCGCCGGTGCCGCTCATCGGAATGGCGCCCGCGCCCAGTGGTGTCGGGTCGAACGCGGGCGGATTCGTGACGTCGAAGCTGGGCTGCTGACAGGTCGCGCCGGTCTCCGGGTACACCCAGCGGTTCTGCCGCAACGCGGTGATGAATTGTTGAACCCTCGGGTCCGAGGCAGAGTCCAGTTTCAGTTGGTGCGCCCAGGCCTGCAACGAGATCGTGCTGTCCAGGCCGGGGTACGGCGACAAGGTCAGGAACGGCTGGTTTTCGACCAGTCCCCGCAGGGTGGTCAGATCCGCCGGCGAGATCGTGTCCGGGTTGTAAGCGATCCACACCGCGCCGTGCTCCAGGGTGTGCACCATGCTCTCGTCTCGCACCGCGGTGGTGTAGGCGATGCCGTTGCAGTTCGCCCAGGTGCCGTCATGCGGCCCACCGACCGGAGGGAACCGGTTGTAGGCAACGCGCTGGTCGGCGGTGATATGAATCGCGGCCTTGTAGTCGACGTACGTCGCCGGGGTGTCCCCGGTCGCCGGGGTGCTGGCGCCGATGTAGATGCCCTCGATACCCGTCGACGGGTCCCGGTTCTCCTCGGACGGTGTCCACGGCGCCAGGGCGTTCTGTGCCTGGTCGTTGGCCCGTGTTTGATCGAGCACCACGAAGAAGATGCCGGCGGCGAGGGCCAGGACGACTGCCACCGCACCGATGGTCAACCACGGCGGACCACCGCCCTTTGTGACGACGGGCGCCGGTTTCCGGACCTTCTTCGCGCTACTGCCGCTAGCCATCATGATGAGAAGAACAACCTCGTTCGATCGTGGATGTCGGAATTTGGGCGGCCCCCCGGCCGTACACGCGTGAGGTGGACCGTGCCAAAGTCTACGGGCCGACGCCGTGGCGTCCGTGTGAACGGCAGCTGTCCGGGTACCGATGGTCATTCGGAGTGCGACCGACTTCCTAGAATGACTGGGTGAATCCCGCGCAATTGGCCGATGCGATCCGAGATGCCCTGGCAGCTGCCGTGGCGGCCGGCGAGCTGATCGTCGACGTCCCGGACGAGGTGCCGCTGGACCGCCCCCGCTCGCGTGAGCACGGTGACTATGCAAGCCCGGTAGCGCTCAAACTGGGCAAGGCAGTGGGGCGCCCGCCGCGGGAGATCGCCGGCGTCATCGGCCGTTACCTGGCCGGGACGCTCGGTATCGCCGACGTACAGGTGGCCGGTCCGGGCTTTCTGAACATCACGCTGGACACCGCCGCCGCCGGCTCGCTGGTCGGCGCCATCGTCGCGGCCGGGACGTCCTACGGCACCGGCAGCGCCCTCGCCGGCAAGCACGTCAACCTGGAGTTCGTCTCGGCCAACCCGACCGGCCCGATCCACATCGGCGGCGCTCGCTGGGCCGCGGTCGGTGACGCGCTCGGACGGATCCTGAGCACCCAGGGTGCCACCGTCGTCCGCGAGTACTACTTCAATGACGCCGGAGCGCAGATCGACCGCTTCGCGCAGTCGCTGCTCGCGGCGGCCCGCAATCTACCCGCGCCGGAGAACGGCTACGGCGGCGTTTACATCGCCGAGATTGCCGAGCGGGTGACGACGGCGCATCCCGAGGTAGCCGCGCTGCCGGGCGATCAGGCCTTCGAGGTCTACAGGCGGGAAGGCGTCGAGCTGATGTTCGACGACATCAAGAAGACGCTGCACCTGTTCCGCACCGATTTCGACGTCTATTTTCACGAGAACTCGCTGCACGAGAGTGGCGCCGTCACCGCGGCGGTGCAACGCCTGAAGGACACCGGGCACCTCACCTACGCCGACGGCGCGTGGTGGCTCGGGTCCACCGCCTACGGCGACGACAAGGACCGCGTCGTCATCAAGTCAGACGGCGAACCCGCTTACATCGCCGGAGATCTCGCGTACTTCCTGGACAAGCGGGCGCGCGGCTTCGACCTGTGTATCTACATGCTGGGAGCCGACCATCACGGCTACGTCGCGCGCCTGAAGGCGGCCGCCGCGGCGTTCGGTGACGATCCGGATGTCGTCGAAGTGCTCATCGGCCAGATGGTGAACCTGGTCCGCGAAGGGTTGCCCTTGCGGATGAGCAAGCGGGCCGGCACAGTGATCACCCTGGACGATCTGATCGACGCACTGGGTGTCGATGCGGCCCGGTTCGCGCTGATCCGGTATTCCGTCGACACCACACTGGATCTCGACCTGGATCTGTGGACCCGGCAGACCAGCGACAACCCGGTGTTCTATGTCCAGTACGCCCACGCCCGGCTCGCCTCACTGGCACGAAACGCTGCCGAACTCGGCATCGAGCTGGGCGACTCCTACGACCCCGCGTTGCTCGACACCCCGCGCGAAGCGGAGCTGATCGCGCTGCTCGCCGGGTATCCGAGCGTGCTGGCCACGGCCGCCGAACTGCGCGAGCCACATCGCGTCGCCCGCTACCTGGAGGACCTGGCTTCCGGGTACCACAAGTTCTATGACTCGATCCGCGTTCTGCCGATGGGGGACGAGAAACCAACAGCCGCAACGGTTGCGCGGCTCTGGTTGTGTGCCGCCACCCGTCGGGTGCTGGCCAACGGGCTGGCTGTGCTCGGCGTCGACGCCCCGGAGCGGATGTGAGGGCGCACCCTGCCGGGCCCAGGTCCGGCGAACTGCACACCGACCGGCCCGCCGAGGGCGCACCGGCAGACCTGAACAAGCTCGACCCGGTGGTGTGGCCGCGCGGTGCGGCGCGCACCGATGACGGAGCGCTGAGTCTGGCCCGGGCCGACGTGCGCGAACTGGCCGAGCGGTACGGAACGCCGCTGATGGTGATCGATGAAGCCGACTTCCGCAGCCGCTGCCACGACTTCTCGGACGCGTTCGGCGGCGCGAACAGCGTGCACTACGCCGGGAAGGCGTTCCTGTGCACGGAAATCGTGCGCTGGCTCGACGACGAGGGTCTTGCCCTGGACGTCTGCAGTTCCGGCGAACTCGGGCTGGCCCTGCGCGCCGGCTTCCCGCCGCGCCGGATCGCCCTGCACGGCTCGAACAAGTCGCTCGGCGAGCTGACCACGGCCGTCGAACGTGACATCGGCGCCATCGTCATCGACTCCTTCGACGAGATCGCCCGGCTGGCCGGGCTGGCGGAGCACCGGGACCATCAGATTCCGGTGCTGGTCCGGGTCACGGTGGGCGTCGAGGCGCACACCCACGAATTCATCGCGACCGCCCACGAGGATCAGAAATTCGGTTTCTCGCTGGCCGGCGGGGATGCCGCCGAGGCCGTCCGGAGGGTCGTTGCCGTCGACGGGCTGCGGCTGGTGGGGCTGCACTCGCACATCGGATCGCAGATCTTCGATCCGGCCGGGTTCGAGGTCGCCGCACGCCGCATCGTGGCCTTGCTGCGGCAGATCATCGAAGACCATCCGATGTTGGCCGAGACGATCGTGGCGCTCGACCTCGGCGGTGGGCTCGGCATCGCCTACACCTCGGCCGATGATCCGCCCGCACCGAACCTGATGGCCAGGTCGCTGCTGGAGATCGTCACCAGGGAATGTCAGATCGCGGGGCTGACCGTGCCGTCGGTGGTCGTGGAGCCGGGCCGGGCCATCGCCGGGCCGGGCACCGTCACGGTCTACGAGGTGGGCACCATCAAGGACGTCCGGTTGGATGGTGGACTGGTTCGCAGATACGTGTCGGTGGATGGCGGGATGAGCGACAACATCCGAACGGCGTTGTACGACGCCGACTACACCGTCACGCTCGCATCCAGATCGTCCGATGCGCACGCCGTGCTGTGCCGCGTGGTCGGCAAGCACTGCGAGAGTGGTGACATCGTCGTCCGGGACTGCTATCTACCTGCGGATCTGGCGGTCGGTGATCTGCTTGCGGTCGCCGCGACCGGCGCCTACTGCTATTCCATGTCCAGCAACTACAACCGGGTACCGCGCCCGGCGGTGATCGCCGTGACCGACGCAGAACCACGGGTTCTGCTGCGGCGTGAGACCGACGACGACCTGATGCTCCTGGAGACCCGTTGACCACACCTGCCAGCCCAGACCCGGCCAATGGCGGTCCGGCCGACGCTGCCGCGACGGGGGGTCCCCCGGCGAAGCAGCCGTCGCTGGTGCCGGGGGTCGTCCTGCTGGTGCTGGCGGGCGTGCTGATCGTCGTGACGCTGCTCAAGCCCGACCTGCCGCAGTGGCTGACCGTCACGATCGCGGCGCTGGCCATCGTCGTCGTCATCGCCCTGCTGCTGTACGCCTTCAGGGTCTTCCGGGACGTCACCCGCCCCGGCGGTCCCCGGTGAGCACAGATCGAGCGGTCAGGGTCGGCGTCCTGGGCTCCGGTGTCGTCGGTTCACAGGTCACCCGGCTGATCACCGAACAGTGCGATGAGCTCGCTGCGCGGGTGGGCGCACCGATCGAGCTGGTGGCGGTCGCGGTCCGGCGGCCCGCGCGCCATCCCGAGGTTTCGGCGGCCCTGCTCACGACCGACGCCGGCGGCCTGGTCGCCAGGGACGACATCGACGTGGTGGTCGAGGTGATGGGCGGTATCGAGCCCGCCAAGGAACTGTTGCTCACCGCACTGCGCCGCGGCGCCGGGGTGGTCACCGCCAACAAGGCGCTGCTGGCCGAGCACGGTCCCGAGCTGTACCGGGCGGCCGATGCGGCGGGCGCCGATCTCTACTTCGAGGCGGCCGTCGCCGGCGCCATTCCGCTGATCCGGCCGCTTCGCGAATCCCTTGCCGGAGATCGCATCTCGCGGATCATGGGCATCGTCAACGGCACCACGAACTACGTCCTGTCAGCCATGGTCGACGCCGGGTTGGGGTATCACGAGGCTCTTGCCGAAGCCACCAGGCTCGGTTACGCCGAGGCCGACCCGACGGCGGACGTGGACGGGTTCGACGCCGCCGCCAAGGCCGCGATCCTGGCATCGATCGGATTCCACACCAGGGTCGGTGCCGCGGACGTCCACCGCGAGGGCATCGCCGATGTGTCCGCGACCGACATCGCAGCCGCGCGTCAGATCGGCTGCACCGTCAAGCTTCTCGCGATCTGCGAACGGGTACCGTCAGTTGCCGGTTCCACCGCCCCGGGCGTCGACGGCCGGGCAGGCGGCGAAGGCGTTTCCGCCCGGGTGCATCCGGTCATGCTGCCGCACACTCACCCGCTGGCCGGGGTGGACGGTGCCTTCAACGCGGTGTACGTCGAGGCGGAGGCTGCGGGGCGGCTGATGTTCTACGGTCCCGGTGCGGGCGGCGCCCCGACCGCGTCGGCCGTGCTGGGGGACCTGGTTGCGGTGGCGCGCAACAAAGTAGCCGGCGGCCGGGGTCCCCGCGAGTCGGCGTACGCGGCACTTCCCATCCAGCCGATGGGACAGGTGCTCAGCCGCTACCACATCAGTCTCGATGTCGACGACAAGGCGGGCGTGCTGGCAGCCGTGGCGATGGCGTTCGCCGATGCCGGCATCTCGATCTCCACGGTCCGGCAGGAGGGCAGGGACGACGACGCGACCCTCGTCGTCGTTACCCACAGCGCCCCGGACGCAGCGCTGTCCGGGACCGTCGACAAGCTCGGTCAGCTGGAATCCGTGCGCAGGGTCACCTCGGTGATGCGGGTGATGGGAGACTTGCGCTGACTGCGGCCATCCAGCGGTGGATGGTTTCGATCCGCCGGACGTCCGTCCGCCGCGGTTCCCGGCCGGCATTCGGGGTCGCCCGGCGCTCTCGACGATGATGGGAATGGTGTTGCAGTGACCGCGACCGCCGCGAAGGTGGGTTGGCCCGGACTGATCGCCGCCTTTCCGGACCGGGTGGCTATCCCGCCCGGCGCACGGGTTGTCACGTTGCTCGAGGGCGGGACCCCGTTGCTCTACGCGCAGGGGCTGTCGGACCGGTACGGCGTGCAGGTGTATCTGAAGGTCGAGGGCGCCAACCCGACCGGGTCGTTCAAGGACCGGGGCATGACGGTCGCCGTCACCTATGCGCTCTCGCTCGGTGCGAAGGCGGTGATCTGTGCCTCCACCGGCAACACCTCGGCGTCCGCTGCCGCCTACGCCGCGCGCGCGGGCCTCACCTGCGCCGTGCTGGTTCCGCAGGGAAAGATTGCGGCCGGAAAGCTGGCGCAGGCGGTGGCCTACGGAGCAAAGATCCTGCAGGTCGAGGGCAACTTCGACGACTGCCTGGAGCTGGCCCGCAAGACCGCTGCCTCGCACGACGAGATCGCCCTGGTCAACTCGGTGAACCCGGTGCGCATCGAGGGCCAGAAGACGGCGTCGTTCGAGATCTGTGACTCGCTCGGCCGCGCACCCGACATCCATTACCTGCCGGTCGGTAACGCCGGGAACATCACCGCGTACTGGAAGGGCTACCGCGAATACTTCGCGGACGGCGTCATCGGTGCCCTCCCGCGGATGTTCGGATTCCAGGCCGCCGGCGCGGCGCCGCTGGTCCTCGGGCATCCGGTCCTGCACCCCGACACGATCGCCACCGCCATCCGGATCGGTGCCCCGGCCTCGTGGAACGGCGCCATCGAGGCGCGAGACTCCTCGCACGGCCTGATCGACTCGGTGACCGACGAGCAGATTCTGCAGGCTTACCGACTGCTCGCCTGCACCGAGGGAGTGTTCGTCGAACCCGCGTCCGCCGCATCAGTCGCGGGCTTGATGGCGACCGCGACCGACGGCAGGTTGCCCGCAGGTGCGCTGGTGGTCTGCACCGTCACCGGTAACGGACTGAAGGACCCCGACACGGCAATGACGTTCATGACGGAGCCGGTGGTGCTGCCGGTGGCCGCCGAAGCGGTGACCGAAGCATTGGGCCTGATTGGATGAGCGGCCGGCGGCCAGGGGAGCAGCCGGCCGCAACAGGGATGACAGCGGCGCGGGGCGATGCGGACGGACATCCGGCGGTGACCGTCCGGGTGCCGGCCACGTCGGCCAACCTCGGACCAGGTTTCGACAGCTTCGGCCTCGCGCTGGCCCGCTACGACGAGGTCACCGCCTCACCCCGTGACGCAGGCCTTCAGATCGAGGTCGTCGGCGTCGGCGCGGGCGAGGTTCCGCTGACCCGTGAACATCTCGTGGTGCGGGCGATGGCAAAGGTGTTCGAGGCGACCGACCGGGTCCTGCCCGGGCTGCACCTGCGGTGCGTGAACTGCATCCCGCACGGCGGTGGTCTCGGCTCGTCGGCGGCGGCCATCGTGGCGGGCCTGCTCGCCGGCCGCGAACTGGCATCGACCGGAAGCGCCGGTAAGCGGGGTCATCTCGCGCCCCGACTGACCGACGACGACCTGTTCGCGCTGGCGACCGAGATGGAGGGCCACCCGGACAACGTCGCGTCGGCACTGTTCGGCGGCTTCACGCTGGCCTTCACCGGTGCCAACGGACGGCCGGTCGCCGTCCGACCCGCCGTCCATCCGGATATCAGGGTCATCGTGTTCAGTGCGCATGCCGCCAGTTCGACCCACCAGGCCAGGCTGCTGTTGCCAGCGACGGTGTCTCATGCCGATGCCAGCGCGAACGCGGCCGCCGCGGGGCTGCTGGTGTATGCGATATCGACCGATCCGTCGTACCTGCTGCCGGCGACCGACGACCGGCTGCACCAGGGGTACCGCGCACCCGCGATGCCGCACTCCGCCCGGCTGGTATCGGATCTCCGCGAGGCCGGCATTGCGGCGGTCGTCTCCGGTGCCGGGCCGTCGGTGATCGCCTTGGTCTGTGGACCGATTGCCGTCCAGGACTGGCAGCGGCCGGGATTCGACGTTGCGCAGGTCGACGTGTGCACAACAGGTGCGACGGTCGTGGGCCGGTAAGGCGGGGTGGGGACAAGTTCGAGTGCGGCGGCGCATCGCTCGGTCACGTTCTGCGACTGGTCGTCAGCACATTCGGGCGTCGACCGGGCGACACGCTTGTCGGCAGTTGCCGGGCGCGCTGATATGCGGTTACTGTGGAAGGCGATCACCGGCTCTGCCCGCTGCGACGTTTGGTCTGCGAGCCGGAATTGCCGGTGGGGGACGAAACCCCTTGCCGCACCCACTCTGAAGGACTCCTCTCGCCGGAACGTACCCCGGAGGCGCCGCAACGATTCATGCTCGGCTCTTCGAGCCGCGTCATGTGGTCGTGCGGCGTCATCGAAATCAGACAGGTGATCATCGATTCCGCCGCGCCCGTCCCGGGCGCGCAACGGCAGCCATCGCATCTGCGGTGAGCTCAACTTCCGGCCGAGCACATACGGCTGGACAGGAAGGATCTTCGTGACTGAAACCACGGAGTCGCTCGAGAATGCCTCCATCGCTCCCGCCGCCAAGGGCCGGGCGCGCAAGGGTGAAGGTTTGTCGGGCATGGTGCTGACGGATCTGAAGGCCCTCGCGGGGCAACTCGGTATCCGCGGCACGTCGGGCATGCGCAAGGGCGACCTGGTTGCGGCGATCGCCGCCCGCCAGAATGGCGCCGGCGCCATCTCGGGCGGTGCCAAGAGCGGTCCTACCGGGACCGACGAGCGTCCGGCGCCCGCCGCCCCGGCCGCCAACGGCCATGCCGGTAGTGATCCCGTCCTGCCGCTGGGCGAGGTGTCCGGCGGCTCGCGCCGCGGGAACGGCGACAGCACCTCACGTCAGGACACCCGGCATGATCGTGCGGGTTCGCAGACCGTGGATCAGCGCGGTGACGTGCCGAGCCGCCAACCGCAGGATCGCACCGAAACCAGCACCGACCGCAACGAGAGCCGCACCGGCAACCACGGTGACGGAGCCGGTGCGGACCGCGGCCAGCAGGCGACCGACCGCCAGTCCGCCGACGGCCCGGCTGACGATCGTGGCGGGGATGCCGGGGACTCCGACGACGGCCAGCGAGGGAACCGCCGCAATCGCCGTAATCGTCGGGACGGGCGTGACGGACGCGACAACACCGATAGCGGCGGCGTCGCGGTCGACCAGCGCAACGGTCAACCGCGGGAGCAGACCCGGGACGTTCAGGCACGCGACAACCAGAACCGTGACGGGCAGAACCGCGACAACCAGGCGCGGGACAACGGGCAGGGCCGCGACAACCAGAACCGTGACGGGCAGAACCGCGACAACCAGGCGCGGGACAACCGGCAAGGCGATCGGCAGGGCCGGCAGAACACCGACCGGCGCGACGAGGACGAAGATGGCGACGGCCGCGGTCGCCGCGGCCGCCGGTACCGGGATCGCAACCGCCGTACCTCCCGCGATCGGTTCGCACCGGACGGCCCCGCCGAGCCCGAGGTGCGTGACGACGACGTGCTGGTTCCCGTCGCCGGCATCCTCGACGTGCTGGATTCGTACGCGTTCATCCGGACGTCGGGATACCTGACCGGTCCGAACGACGTCTACGTGTCGCTGTCCCAGGTCCGGAAGAACGGCCTGCGACGGGGCGATGCCGTCACCGGCGCCGTCCGGGCGCAGCGCGATGGCGAGGCCCAGCGGCAGAAGTTCAACGCGTTGGTCCGACTTGACACCGTGAACGGGCTGGAGCCGGAACAGGCCAAGAACCGTCCCGAATTCACCAAGCTGACGCCGCTGTACCCGAACGACCGGCTACGGCTGGAGACCGAGGCGCATCTGTTGACCACCCGCGTCATCGACCTGGTGATGCCGGTCGGCAAGGGCCAACGGGCGCTGATCGTGTCGCCGCCGAAGGCGGGCAAGACGATGGTGATGCAGGCCATCGCCAATGCGATCACGACGAACAACCCGGAGTGTCACCTGATGGTGGTGCTGGTGGACGAGCGGCCCGAGGAGGTCACCGACATGCAGCGCTCGGTCAAGGGTGAGGTGATCGCCTCCACCTTCGACCGGCCACCGTCCGACCACACCCTGGTTGCGGAGCTTGCGATCGAGCGGGCGAAGCGGCTGGTCGAGATGGGCCGCGACGTCGTCGTCCTGCTCGACTCGATCACCCGGCTGGGTCGGGCCTACAACCTGGCCGCGCCGGCGTCCGGGCGGATCCTATCCGGCGGTGTCGATTCGACGGCATTGTTCCCGCCGAAGCGGTTCCTCGGCGCTGCTCGGAACATCGAGAACGGTGGCTCGCTGACCATTTTCGCCTCCGCACTGGTCGAAACCGGTTCGGCCGGCGACACCGTCATCTTCGAGGAGTTCAAGGGCACCGGCAACGCCGAACTGAAGCTGGACCGGCGCCTGGCGGACAAGCGGATCTTCCCGGCCATCGACGTCGACCAGTCGTCCACCCGTAAGGAGGACCTGCTGCTGTCTCCGGACGAGCTGGCGATCGTCGTGAAGCTGCGCAGGGTGCTGGCCGCGCTGGACACCCAGCAAGCGCTGGAGCTCGTGCTGGATCGGCTGCGCAAGACGCGGAGCAACGTCGAGTTCCTGATGCAGGTGGCCAAGAACACCCCTGGCAGCGACTGAGCTGGGGACGCCGGCCGCGCTGCGGTGGTACCGGTGCTGGCTACTCGAGCCGGGCTGCGTGGTGCTGCCCGGATCAGTACGGTATGTCCGTGACGCCACTGGACATCCTCGGGTCAGCCAAATACATGCAGCTCACGACGTTCCGCAAGGACGGCACACCGGTGCAGACTCCGGTGTGGGTTACACGCAGCGGCGCTGAACTTCGGGTGTGGACCGCGGCCGATGCGGGCAAGGTGAAACGGATCAAGCGCAACGGCGCCGTCCAGGTCGCTCCCTGCACCGTGCGCGGAAAGCCCAGTGGCGCACCGATCGACGCTCTCGCCCACCTGCTGCCGGCGCCCGAGGTGCGCGGTGTGCTGGATCTGTTGATCGAGAAGTACGGCCTGTTCGGGCGGCTGGTCACCTGGCGGGATCGACGCAGCGACCACGATCGCGCTGCGATCGCAATCACCCTGCCGAACTGAGCCGGGGGTCGGGTCCGCGCACCGGACGCTGGAATACCCGCGCTGTCTCCACTGTTTGGCTAACTGACCGACCCATCTGGCACACTGGTCGGTCGAGCCCGGCACCGGTTCACGCTCCGACGACCGTCGCGGCGACCCGGCGCCCTCCGCAAGGCTCTACCGAAAGAGGACACGCATGAAGACCGGCATCCATCCCTCGTACGTGACGACCGATGTCAGCTGCGGTTGCGGTAACGCGTTCACGACCCGCAGCACCGAGGGCAGCGGCAAGATCCACGTCGAGGTCTGCTCGAACTGCCATCCGTTTTACACCGGCAAGCAGAAGATCCTGGACACCGGCGGCCGGGTCGCGCGCTTCGAGGCGCGGTACGGCAAGCGCAGCCGCTAGCGCATCGACGGCGCCCGCAGGACCACCACGGTTCGCGGGCGCCGTTTGCTGTTCCGGGCCCGCACTGATCGGCCGATCCACCCGATCCCTTGTTGATCATGCAGCTCAGCACGCGAAACGCCGACGACACGCCCGAGAACCTGTGCTCAGCCGCATGATCAACACTGATCACCCGGCCGAGAACCTGTGCTGAGCCGCATGATCAACGCCGAATAGCGGCAGGAAAGGAGGCAGACCGATGATGTCCGCTCCGACAGCCGACGTGCCGCGCGCCTCCGTCGAGCAACTCCTGGCCGAATACCAGGAACTGCAGGATCGGCTGAACGACCCGGGCGTGCACGCCGACCAGGCTGTCGCCCGCCGGTTGGGCCGGCGGTATTCCGAGCTCACTCCGATCGTGACGACGTCGCACCAGTTGGAGCAGGCCCGCGGCGATCTCGTCGCGGCGCGCGAGCTGACCGCAGAGGATCCCACTTTCGCCGACGAGGCCGAGGCGGTCGCCGACCGGGTCGCCGATCTCGAGACCCGGTTGGGGGAGTTGCTGACGCCCAGGGACCCTGACGACAGCAAGGACGTCCTGATCGAGGTCAAGGCCGGCGAGGGTGGCGAGGAGTCCGCCCTGTTCGCCGGCGATCTGCTGCGGATGTACCTGCGGTATGCGGAGCGGCGTGGCTGGAAGACCGAGGTGCTGTCGGCCACCGAGTCCGACCTCGGCGGTTACAAGGACGCCACCGTGGCCATCAAGGTGTCGGCCGCGTCGGCGGACGGCGTCTGGGCACGGCTGAAGTTCGAAGGCGGCGTGCATCGCGTGCAGCGCGTCCCGGTGACCGAGTCGCAGGGCCGGATCCACACCTCCGCGGCCGGAGTGCTGGTCGCCCCTGAGGCTGAGGACGTCGACGTCACGGTTGATGCCAACGATCTGCGGATCGACGTCTTCCGTTCGTCCGGGCCGGGCGGCCAGTCCGTCAACACCACCGATTCCGCGGTCCGCATCACCCACCTGCCGACCGGGATCGTGGTGTCCTGCCAGAACGAGAAGTCCCAGCTGCAGAACAAGGAGCAGGCTCTGCGGATCCTGCGCTCGCGACTGCTGGCGGCCGCCCGGGCGACCGCCGATGCGGCCGCGGCCGATGCGCGACGCTCCCAGGTACGCACCGTCGACCGCTCGGAACGTGTTCGTACGTACAACTTCCCGGAGAACCGTATCGCCGACCACCGGGTCGGTTACAAGGCGTACAACCTGGACGCCGTCCTCGACGGGGACCTCGACGCGGTTCTGGACGCCCTCGCCCAGGCGGACCGCACCGAGCGGCTCGCGGCCGGCAGCGCCGGACGGGCATGAGCAGGCAGTCCCTGCGGTCGTCCATCCTCGCGGCCACCGAAGTACTGCGGCAAGCAGGCGTTCCGAACGCCGACGTCGATGCACAGGAGCTCGCCGGGCACCTGCTCGGGGTGTCCAGAACCCGGCTGGGGCTGACACCGCTGGTCGAACCGGCATGGGTGCGCGAGTACCAGGAGCTGGTTGCCCGACGGGCGGAACGCATTCCGCTGCAGTATCTCCTGGGGACTGTGCAGTTCGGCCGGGCCCGGATTGCCGTCGGCCCAGGGGTTTTCGTGCCGCGGCCGGAGACCGAGTCGTTGGTTCAGTGGGCGCTGCAGACTATTGCCGACTTGCCTTCGCCCACCGTGGTCGACCTGTGCGCGGGCAGCGGGGCCATCGCGCTGGCACTCTCAGCCGCCCGGCCGGACGCCCGGGTGATCGCCGTCGAGCGCTCCGATGCGGCGTTGTCCTGGGCGCGCCGCAACGTCGTCAGCCACGTCGATGCCGGCGGATCCCAGGTCGAATTGCGCGGCGGCGACATTTTCGACCAGCGATTGATGGCGGACCTGGATGCGGCCGTCGACCTGGTGACGGCCAACCCGCCGTACGTCCCGGACGGGACTCCTGTCGAGCCGGAGGTGGCCGATCACGACCCGGCCGAAGCGGTGTTCGGCGGCCCCGATGGTCTGAGACTGATCAAGCCGCTCATCTCCGTGGCGGCCGGCCTGCTGAAGGTAGGCGGCGTCCTGGCCATCGAGCACGACGCCAGCCAGGGCGAGTCCGTGCCGGACCTGCTGCGGGCACGGCGGGTGCTGACCGATGTCGCCGACCACGATGATCTCGCCGGCCGGCCGCGATTCGTGACCGCCACCCGGGTGCGGATGGCGTTGCCGGCGTGGGGGGCTGGAACACTGCCCTTGTGACGACGTTCGATTGCGCCGATCCGGTCGACAGGAGATCCGGACTCGAAGCGGCCGCCCACGCCGCCCGGTCCGGCAACCTGGTCGTGATGCCCACCGACACCGTCTATGGCATCGGTGCCGATGCGTTCAACGCCGCTGCGGTGCGTGCGTTACTGGCCGCGAAGGGCCGCGGTCCCGACATGCCGGTCCCGGTGCTGGTCGGCTCCTGGACGACCATCGACGGGCTGGTAATGGCGGTGCCTCCCGTCGCGAGGACGTTGATCGAGGCATTCTGGCCAGGCGGACTTTCCCTGGTTGTCGAATACGCGCCCAGCCTGAGCTGGGACCTCGGCGACGCCAGAGGAACCGTCATGGTCAGGATGCCGCTGCATCCGGTAGCGCTGGACCTGCTGCGGTTGGTCGGGCCGATGGCGGTATCCAGCGCCAACCGCAGCGGAAGCCCGCCCGCCACTATTGCCGCTGATGCGGAAAGCCAACTCGGACAAGACGTCTCGGTTTATCTCGAGGCCGGGCCAGCACCGATCGGGGTGGCGTCCACGGTGATCGACCTGACGTCGGACGTACCGCGGGTGCTGCGCAGCGGAGCGGTGAGTATCGATAAGATCCGCGATGTCATCGGTGACGTGGAATTGCCCGAACCCCCGTCTGCCGAACCCCCTTTTGACCTGCCCCCGTCCGATCAGCCCGCACCCGAGCGGTTCACGCCCGGGAAGTCCCCGTCCGAACAGCCTTCCTGAGCGCCGATCGGCCCTGCAAAAAGGCCGAAGGCCCGATCTGACGACGGCATGTCGCGATCGGGCCTACGGGCAGCGCCCGGCGTGGGGCTCAGTACTGATTCGTAACCCCCGGCGGCGAGGTTGGGCCCGGGCGTCGGGCTCTCCGCCAGGGCGAATCGGAGCTACATGAGAAGGGACGGCCCACCGCTGCTCTGGTTGCGCCGGTTCGGCGGGTTTCCCGTCAGGCGTTCGGTTGCGAGCGGTCAGCACCTCTGCGGGTTGACTACCCTGGCCGGGTGACGGACTACGTGATCCCTGGGCGCGAGTACGCGCTGGTGTTCGGGACCGCTGTCGTCGTCACCTTCCTGCTGACGGGCTGTTTCCGCCTCGTGGCGGTCAGACTCGGTGCCGTCACCCCCATCCGCGAGCGTGACGTCCACTCCTTGCCGATTCCCCGGATGGGCGGGGTCGCCGTCTATGCCGGGTTCGCCGCAGCGGTCCTGATGGCCCTGCAACTGCCGGCCGTGGGCAGTGCGTTCGTGTCGTCGTCGGAGGTGCTGGGCATCCTGGCGGCCGGCGGTCTGATCTGCCTTGTCGGCGTGCTGGACGACAGGTTCGACTTGGACGCGATCGCCAAACTCGCCGGGCAGATCCTCGCCGCCGGGGTGCTGGTGCTGTTCGGCGTCCAGTGGCAGGTGCTGTGGTTACCCGGCAGTGGGCCGACCGGCGGCAGCCTGGTCAGCCTCGACCAGACCCAGGGCATCGTGCTGACCGTACTGCTGACCGTGGTGCTGACCAACGCCATGAACTTCATCGACGGCCTTGATGGCCTGCTCGCCGGCGTCGCGGCGATCTCGGCCACCGCGATCTTTATCTTCTCCGTGCGCCAATTGCTGCTGTCCGGTGACGACAGCTCGGCATCGCAGCCGCCGCTCATCGCCGCCGCACTGGTCGGCGCGTGCATCGGTTTCCTGCCGCACAACTTCTCACCCGCCCGGATCTTCATGGGCGACTCGGGCGCGATGTTCATCGGGCTGGCGATGGCGGGAGCGACCGTCAGCGCCGGCGGCAAGCTGGACCCCTCCACCTTCGGCCCGCGCTCGACGATCGCCTTGCTGGCGCCACTGATCGTCGCGCTCGCGGTCGTCTTCATTCCGGTGCTGGACTTTCTGCTGGCCGTCATCCGCCGGACCAAGGAGGGTCGCCATCCGTTCAGCGCCGACAAGCAGCACTTGCACCATCGGATGCTCGCCATCGGCCACACCCACCGGCAGGCTGTACTGATCTTCTATTACTGGGCGTTCGTGCTGGCCGGTGGTGCGGTGTCGTTGGTCTTCGTCAGCTGGGAGGTTGCGATTCTGCCGGTCGTACTGCTGGTTGTTGGCGGCTTGGCGTTCTCGGCGTGGCCCAAGATGCGGGCCAGGCGGCTCGCCAGGGTCGGCGGCGACGGCGGCGCATCGGCGGCGACGCCGTGACGCACGACGAACAGCCGCAACGCGGCGGTGACGGCGGGGCGGGCCCGCGGCGGGCACCGGTCGATCTGTCTGTAGAGGCGACGGCGGCACAGCAGATCGCGGACCGGAGCCGATCGGAGGGTATCTGGTCGCTGGCGCACCTTCGGCTGTGCTGGATCGTGCTGGTGATCGGTGCCGCGGCACTCGCGCTGACCGGAGGTCTGACCGACGGTCTCGGGGCTGTCCTCGGCGTCGTTATCGGCACAGTGATCGTCGGTGCCTTCTTCACCTTCTCCGCGGTGGTAATCGCCTGGGTCGGCAGGACGAACCCAAAAACCGTGATGGTGGCTGCGCTGTTCGCCTACGTCATCAAGGTCATGGTGCTCGCGATCGTTCTGATGACGATGCCGATCGACGGGCCTGTCGATGTCCGCTGGATGGCCGGTGCGATCGGTCTCGGACTGTTCCTGTGGCTCGGCGCACACATGCGGTATGTCTGGACATTGAAGATCTACTACGTCGATCCGGGATGACCCGGTCCGGTTCAACGGTCTACCAACAGGACGGGCTTCACCTGCGAAAACCCGCCAGCAGCACCCCTTTCGTGACCGCGAACACGCGGCGGGGATCACCTTGGTTGGGTGCGGCAGGGCCCACTGGCAACTGATAGTGTCCGGGACGCCATGAAGATGCGTGCCGCAGCCCGGCCCCCCTCCCGGGGAGCCGATCAAGGCTTGGCCGTCCTGAGCACCATGATCTCCGGGATGGTGGTGTTCGGCGGGATCGGTTGGTTGCTGGACCGTTGGTGGGATTCCCGCCTCTGGGCCCCGATCGGCCTGATTCTTGGCATCTCGCTGGGCATCTACGCGATCGTCATGCGGTTCGGGCGCTCGCAGAACGACCAGCAGACCGGACCGCCGGTGTCCGTGCTGTCGGCCGAGAAGGCTGACCTGGCAACAGCATTGCGCGCGGCGAAGGCCGCCAACAGGCACAAGGCGTTCAGCAGAGCGCGAGCAGTAGCACAGATGACCGCATCTTCACCCGCCGATGGGCCACCTTCGGCCGGCGTCCGAAGGGAGACCGAGTGTCCCTGAGCCTGCTCTCGCAGGGCCTGCTGGCGGCCGAGGGCGACGGCACGTTCGTCGCGCCGACCGTCGAGCACTCCTTCTTCTTCGACAAGATCGGCGATGGCACCGTCATCGCCTCGGTCAAGGCGATGGTGCTGCTGGTCCTCGGCACCGTGATCCTCGTGGCATTCTTCCTCGCCGCCTCACGAAAAGCCGCGATGCTGCCCGGCAAGCTGCAATTCGCCGGTGAAGGCATCTACGGCTTCGTTCGGAACGGCGTCGCGGTCGAGATTCTCGGCTCGAAGAACGGCCACAAGTGGGCCGGCTTCCTGGCCACGTTGTTCGTCTTCATTTTTATCCAGAACCTGTGGGGCATCATCCCTGTCGCCCAGTTGCCGGTCACGTCGCACTTCGCGATCCCGGTCCTGCTGGCCGTCATGGTGTGGTTCATCTACATGATCGTCGGTATCGGAAAGCACGGGTTCTTCGGATTCTTCAAGTTGATGTGCTACATCCCGGGCATCCCGATCGCCATGCACCTGCTGCTGATCCCGATCGAGTTCCTGTCGAACATCATTCTGCGGCCGTTCACCCTTGCCATCCGGTTGTTCGCCAACATGTTCGCCGGCCACATGCTGATCACCATTGCGGCGTTCGGCACGGTGTACCTGTGGGGCGAAGGCGGGTTCCTTAACTACGTGCTCGGCACGCTGCCCTTCATCGGCAGCCTCGGACTGGTGTTCTTCGAGCTGCTGATCATCTCGCTGCAGGCCTACGTGTTCGTCCTGCTGACCGCCATCTACCTGGAGTCCTCGTTGGCCGACTCGCACTAAGCCTGCAGCAGGGTCACTCACCATCTTTCCGACGGATCAATCAGTACGAGATTTCTGCCCAGCATCACTCGCCACCACCTGGCCCGCACCGGCGCGGTCAGCGATCCACCACCACGATCCGCACCGGATCTCGTGAAAGGGAGAAGCAACCCCATGTCTGACGTGACGCAGCTCGCGGAACTCACCGGCAACGTCGGCACCCTCGGGTACGGCCTTTCCGCGATCGGGCCCGGTATCGGTGTCGGTATCGTATGGGCCGCCTACATCACCTCGACGGCGCGTCAGCCGGAGTCGGCGGGCCTCACCAGGACCTACGCATTCCTGGGCTTCGCGGTCTCCGAGGCGCTGGCCCTGCTGGGTTTCGTTGTCCCGTTCATCCTGACCTGATCCGCGCCCGCTAGCTCAGAGTCGAGGAACGAATGATCGTCTACTTCGCGGCCGAGGAGGCCACCAATCCGATCGGCCTGCCGATCGGCGAAGTCATCATTGCGGCCATCGCATTCGCCCTGCTGCTGTTCGTGCTGGGCAAGTTCGTCTGGCCGCAGTTCGAGACTGCCTTCGCCGCCCGGACCAAGGCCATCGAAGGCGGTATCGCCCAGGCCGAGGAGGCCCAGAACGAGGCGAAGGCCGCGCTCGACCGGTACAACCAGCAATTGTCCGGCGCCCGCGAGGAGGCCGCCAAGATCCGTGAGGACGCCCGCGCCCAGGCACAGTCCATCCGGGACGACATGCTCGCCCAGGCGCACGCCGAGACCGAACGCATCGCCGCGGCGGGCCGCGCCCAGCTGGAGGCGCAGCGGGCGCAGATCGTCGCCGATCTGCGCTCCGACCTCGGCCGGGTATCGGTCGAGCTGGCCAGCAAGGTCGTCGGTGAGTCGCTGCACGACGATGCGCGTCAGACCCGCACGGTCGAGCGCTTCCTGGCCGACCTGGAACGCTGATGCAACACATCGCCAGTCGCGAGTCGCTGATCGCCACGAACGCGCAGCTGCTGACCGTCGCCGAACAGCTGGACTCCGGCGCGCTGAGCGTGCTCGGTACCCAGCTGGATCAGGTGTCGGATCTGCTGCTCGACGAGGTGCCGCTTCGTCGCACGCTGTCCGAGGGCACCGTCGAACCGGACCGGCGCGCCGGTATTGCCACGCAGCTGCTGTCCGAGAAGGTCGGCGAGCCGGCACTGTCGGTGGTGCAGTTTGCCGTTCGGCAGAGCTGGTCGTCATCGCATGACCTGCAGGATGCCCTGCGCAGGGTCAGCCGCACCGCGATGTTCCTGCGGGTCGAGCGAACCGGCGAGCTCGACGACGTCGAGGACCAGCTGTTCCGCTTCTCCCGCATCGTGGACGCATCGCCGGAATTGTCCGTCATCCTGGATGACCCGACGGCTGACCCGGGAGCGCGGTCGCGGCTGGTCGACCGGCTGCTGGCCGGTCGGACCCACCCGCTGGTCACGGAGCTGGTGGACTCCCTGGCCCGGGATACCGCGGGCCGTCCGTTCACCGCCGGGGTGCGCGAGCTGGTCGATGCCGCCGCCCAGCGCCGGCAGAAGGTGGTTGCCGTCGTGAAGGCGGCCGTACCGTTGAGCCAGGACCAAGCGGTCCGGCTCAAGCGTTCGCTGAACCGCATCTACGGTCGCGAGGTGTCGATGCCCCTCGAGGTGGAGCCCGCACTGATCGGCGGGATCCGGGTGCAGGTCGGTGACGAAGTGATCGACGGCAGCGTCGAATCGCAGCTCGAGGCATTGCGTCGCCGGATGTCCGGCTGAGCCCGGGTTCGGCGATCGGCTCGACCGAGCCCAGGGCTCGACCAGAGAACGTGAAAGTACGACCAGGTCTGCTTGACACAGGACCGCTGACACAGAACGGGAACGCGATGACCGAGTTGACGATCTCCTCCGACGAGATCCGCTCCGCGATCGAGAGCTACGTCTCCGACTATTCGCCCGAGGTGAGCCGGGAGGAGGTCGGCGTCGTTGCGGAGTGCGGCGACGGCATCGCCACCGTCGAGGGTCTGCCATCTGCGATGGCCAACGAGCTGCTGGAATTCCCCGGCGGGGTCCTCGGAGTGGCGCTGAACCTCGACGTCCGCTCGATCGGTGCCGTCGTGCTCGGCGATGCGAACACTCTCGAGGAGGGTCAGCAGGTCACCCGGACCGGCGAGGTGCTGTCCGTGCCGGTCGGCGACGGCTTCCTCGGCCGGGTGGTGAATCCGCTGGCGCAGCCGATCGACGGCCTCGGCGAGATCGCTTCGGACCAGACCCGTGCGCTCGAGCTGCAGGCGGCCTCCGTCGTCGAGCGGCAGGGCGTCAAGGAACCGCTGCAGACCGGCATCAAGGCCATCGACTCGATGACGCCGATCGGCCGCGGGCAGCGCCAGCTGATCATCGGCGACCGCAAGACCGGTAAGACGGCGGTCTGCGTCGACACGATCATCAACCAGAAGCAGAACTGGGAAACCGGTGACCCGCAGCAGCAGGTGCGCTGCATCTACGTTGCGATCGGCCAGAAGGGCACCACGATCGCCGGGGTGCGGCAGTCCCTCGAGGACGCCGGCGCGCTGGCCTACACCACGATCGTGGCCGCGCCGGCATCAGACTCCGCGGGTTTCAAGTGGCTGGCGCCGTACACCGGATCCGCCATCGGCCAGCACTGGATGTACCAGGGCAAGCACGTTCTGATCATCTTCGACGACCTGTCCAAGCAGGCCGAGGCTTACCGGGCGATCTCGCTGCTGTTGCGCCGCCCGCCGGGTCGCGAAGCATACCCGGGCGATGTGTTCTACCTGCACTCCCGCCTGCTGGAGCGCTGCGCGAAGCTCTCCGACGAACTCGGTGGCGGATCGATGACGGGTCTGCCGCTGATCGAGACGAAGGCCGGTGATGTTTCGGCCTACATCCCGACGAACGTCATCTCCATCACCGACGGGCAGTGCTTCCTCGAGGGCGACCTGTTCAACTCCGGTGTCCGGCCCGCCGTCAACGTCGGCATCTCGGTCTCCCGGGTCGGCGGCGCCGCCCAGATCAAGGCGATGCGAAAGGTGTCCGGAACGCTTCGCCTGGATCTGTCGGCGTACCGCGAGCTGGAGGCGTTCGCCGCGTTCGGTTCGGACCTGGACGAGGTGTCCAAGCGTGCGCTGGCCCGCGGTTCCCGACTCGTCGAGCTGCTCAAGCAGCCGCAGTTCAGTCCGTATCCGGTGGAAGAGCAGGTCGTCGCGATCTGGGCCGGTACCCGGGGGCACATGGACCGGGTTCCGGTGGCGGACATCCGGCGCTTCGAGAGCGAGTTCTTGCAGTACCTGCGGCACGCGCCGGGCAGCCCCCTGGAGGCGATCCGCACCGAGCGCGACCTGTCCGACGACAGCGAGAACGCTTTGCTGGCAGCGCTTGCCGAGTTCTCCGACACCTTCACCACCTCCGAGGGCAATATCCTCGGACGCCAACCGGAGGCCCGTCCGATGGACGAGTCCGAGGTCGGTCAGGAAAAGGTGCAGGTCAAGGTCCGGCGCCCGCCGGCGAAGAAGTGACAGCCGGAGCAAACCCGATGCCCCGTCAGATGGTCCGATCCGTTCTCGCTGGAGGTGAATGATGGCCGCGCAGGTCAGGGTGCTCCGGCAACGGGTGAAGTCGGTGCGTTCGACGCAGAAGATCACCAAGGCGCAGGAGATGATCGCGACCTCCCGGATCGCCAAGGCGCAGGCCAAGGTCGCGGCGGCGGCCCCGTATTCGGCGCAGATCACCGACGTGCTCACGGCTCTGGCTTCCGCGTCGACGCTCGACCACCCGTTGCTGAACGAGCGGGATGAGCCCAAGCGGGCCGGTGTCCTGTTGATCACGGCCGATCGCGGCCTGTGCGGCGGCTACAACTCGGCGGTGATCAAGGCCGCTGAGGAACTGGGTGCGCTGCTCCGGTCCCAGGGTAAGGAGCCGGAGATCTTCGTCATCGGCCGGAAGGGCTTGGGATATTTCACCTTTCGTCAGCGGGAAGTTGCGGAGTCCTGGACGGGTTTCTCCGAGCGGCCCACCTACGCCGACGCCGAGCGGGCGACCGAGGCGCTGCTACCGGCGTTCCTCGCCGGGTCGTCCGGAACGACTCCGGACGGCACTCGTGGTATTGACGAGATTCACCTCGTGTCAACACATTTCGTGTCCATGATCACGCATCGCCCGCAGGCGAGGCGGATGGCTCCGATGGAGATCGAGTACGTGGAGAGCGAGTCCACCGACCTGCTGCCGTCGTACGAGTTCGAGCCGTCGTCGGATCTGTTGCTCGACGAGATGCTGCCGAAGTACCTGAAGACCCGCATCTACGCCGCCCTGCTCGATGCGGCGGCCAGCGAGTCGGCGGCGCGAAGGGCAGCCTGCAAGGCCGCGACGGACAACGCCAACGACATCATCCGCAACCTGTCCCGCCAGGCCAACCAGGCCCGGCAGGCCCAGATCACCCAGGAACTGACGGAGATCGTCGGCGGCGCCGACGCTCTTGCCGCCTCCGGTAACGAAGAGGACTGACAGATATGACGATCACAGATCCGGCTCCGCAAAGCACCGCCAAGGGCAACTCCGGCAGGGTTGTGCGCGTCATCGGCCCGGTGGTCGACATCGAATTCCCGCGCGGCGGCGTGCCACCGCTGTTCAACGCGCTGCACGTCGAGGTGACGGGCGCCGGTGAGGCGCACACACTGACCCTGGAGGTCGCGCTGCACCTGGGCGACGACATCGTCCGCAGTATTTCGATGCAGCCCACTGACGGCCTGGTCCGCGGCGCACCTGTCGCGGACACCGGCGCGCCCATCTCGGTGCCGGTCGGCGACGCCGTCAAGGGCCACGTTTTCAATGCGCTCGGCCGCTGCCTGGATGCGCCGGGGACGGGCGAGGACGCCGAGCATTGGCCGATCTACCGCAAGCCGCCGGCATTCGACCAGCTCGAGGGGCGCACCACCCAGCTGGTCACCGGCATCAAGGTCATCGACCTGCTGACGCCCTACGTCCAGGGCGGCAAGATCGGCCTGTTCGGTGGTGCCGGCGTCGGCAAGACCGTGCTGATCCAGGAGATGATCACCCGGGTCGCCAAGAACTTCGGCGGTACCTCGGTCTTCGCCGGAGTCGGCGAACGGACCCGTGAGGGCAACGACCTCTTCACGGAGATGACGGAGTCCGGCGTCATCAACGACACGGCGCTGGTCTTCGGTCAGATGGACGAGCCGCCGGGCACCCGTATGCGGGTCGCGCTGTCAGCCCTGACCATGGCGGAGTACTTCCGCGATGTGCAGAACCAGGACGTGCTGCTGTTCATCGACAACATCTTCCGGTTCACCCAGGCCGGGTCCGAGGTCTCCACGCTGCTCGGCCGGATGCCGTCCGCGGTGGGGTACCAGCCGACGCTGGCCGATGAGATGGGTGAGCTGCAGGAGCGCATCACCTCGACCCGGGGGCGCTCGATCACCTCGTTGCAGGCCATCTACGTGCCCGCTGACGACTACACCGACCCCGCGCCGGCGACAACGTTCGCGCACCTGGACGCGACCACCGAGCTCGACCGGGGCATCACCGAGAAGGGGATCTACCCCGCGGTCAACCCGCTGTCTTCGACGTCGCGGATCCTGGACCCGCAGTTCGTCGGTGAGGAGCACTACCGGGTGGCCCAGGAGGTCATCCGGATTCTGCAGAAGTACAAGGAACTGCAGGACATCATCGCGATCCTCGGGATGGACGAACTCGGCGAGGAGGACAAGCTTCTCGTCGGACGGGCCCGCCGCATGGAGCGTTACCTCGGTCAGAACTTCTTCGTAGCAAAGCAGTTCACCGGTATGGACGGCTCGTACGTGGAGATGGACCACACCATCGAGTCGTTCGACGCGATCGCCAAGGGTGAGTACGACAACATTCCCGAGCAGGCATTCCTCAACGTCGGCGGTATCGAGGACGTGCTGGCGAAGGCAAAGACGCTGTAGGACAGGCTCTCCGGCCGGGTTCGGAGGTCCGCACCCGGCCCGGGCGCCCTGTGGCGCCGACCCAGTTCGCCGGCGGGATGTTCTGAACGAGCACGGCGAAGTGGGTCCGGCCGAGGTCGTGAGCTACAGCGGGGTTAGAATCGTCCGGATTGCCGTACCGCCGGCAGGGACCGCAGGTCACACTGAGGACGTTCGCGGGTGAGTTCGATCGAGCAGAGGGCGGAGCAGTTGTCGTGGCCGAGATCCAGGTAAATCTGGTTGCCGTAGAGCGGGAGCTCTGGAGCGGCAACGCACAGATGGTGGTTGCCCGGACCGTCGACGGCGACATCGGTGTGATGGCCGGGCATTCGCCGCTTCTGGCTCAATTGCGGGAGGGATACGCCGCCCGGATCATCGAGCCCAACGGCAACGTCCTGGGTGTCGCGGTGCACGGCGGCTTTCTGTCGGTGACCAAGGATGGCGTCTCCATCCTGGCCGAGGACGCCCAGCTGTCCGACGAGATCGACGTCACGAAGGCCCGTTCGGCCTATGAGGCAGCCAAGTCACGCGGTGGCGATTCAGCCGAGGCCGAGAACGAGTTGCGCCGCGCGCGGGCGCAATTGCTCGCCACCGGCAACGACATCTGAGTTCGCAGCGGATCCCGGTCGCAGCGCCATGGACATCCTGACGCTCGGTGAACTCCTGGGACTGGCTGCCGTTCTCGTCGTCGTCCTCGCGATCGTCGTCATCGCCGTCCGGCGGTCGGCTCTGACCAGGTCGGGTGCGATCGACATCTGCTGGCGTCGGGACCTGACGCCCGATGGACGCGGTTGGATTCTGGGTCAGGGCCGCTTCCGGGACAACGAGTTCCTGCTGTACCGGTCGTTCTCGCCATTGCCAGGCGTCGCCGGGAAGCTCCGCCGCGATTCGTTGAAGCTCGGGGAACGGCGCTCTCCCGTCGGTACCGAACCCGATCTGCTTCCGGTGGATTCGGTGATCGTGCGATGTACCGACGGCGGTGCGCAGATCGAGTTGGCGCTGAGCGAAGAGGCGTTGACCGGTCTGCGGTCCTGGCTCGAGTCGCTGCCGCCCGCCACCCGTTCGGTCAAGCTGTTCCAGCGCGGAATCCGCAAAGACTAGGTGCTGGGCAAGCTCCGTTCCCGTTGCGGCGGCTGATCCGGGCTGCTAGCTCCGGTCGCCGCCCGGGATCCACCTGACGTCCCCGTCCGGATTGGCCACCCGGGCAAGGATGAACAGCAGGTCGGAAAGCCTATTCAGGTAGGTCGGAGCCAGCGGGTTGCTGCGGTCCGGGTCTACTTTGCGCAGCGCCCAGGCGCTGCGTTCCGCGCGACGCGTGACGGTCCGCGACTGGTGCAGCAGAGCCGCCGCGGGGGTGCCGCCGGGCAGGATGAAGGATGTCAAGGCCTCGAGATCTGCGTTGAACCGATCGCAGTCCGCCTCCAGCCGGTCGATGTAGTCCTGGGTGACCCGCAGCGGCGGGTACGCCGGATCCGCTACGACGGGGGTCGCAAGATCAGCTCCCAGGTCGAACAATTCGTTCTGCACCCGACGGATGACGGTGGCGACGTCCGGCGCGGGCGCGCCCAGCGCCATCACCAGCCCGAGGGTCGAGTTGGTCTCGTCGCAGTCGGCGTAGGCGACCAGTCGCGGATCGGTCTTCGACACCCGGGTGAAGTCGGCCAGACCCGTGGTGCCGTCGTCACCGGTACGGGTGTAGATACGGGTCAGGTGCACGGCCATGGCGATCACCTTACGGCGCAACGGCGGTCTGATCCGCCGGGGGAACCTGACAAACCCGGGGCATTGGACCGTTAGAGTTCCCCCCGTGGAACGGTTCCTGGTCACCGGTGGCGCGCAACTGTCGGGCACTGTCCGGGTGGCTGGAGCGAAGAACAGCGTGCTGAAGCTGATGGCGGCGGCCCTGCTGGCCGAGGGCATCACCGTCATCTCGAATTGCCCCCAGATCCTGGACGTGCCGCTGATGGCCGACGTGCTGCGCGGCCTGGGCGCAGAGGTCGAACTGGCCGGCGACACCGTGACGATCAGCACCCCCTCGGAACTCTCCTTCCAAGCGGATTTCCCTGCGGTGGGGCGGCTACGGGCGTCGGTGTGCGTGCTCGGTCCGCTGATGGGACGGTGCAGGCGGGCGCGGGTGGCTCTCCCCGGGGGCGACGCGATCGGCTCCCGGCCACTGGACATGCATCAGTCGGGGCTACGCGCGATGGGCGCCACGATGAACATCGAACACGGCAGTGTCGTAGGCTCCGCAGACCTGCTGCACGGAGCGAGCATCGGACTGGACTTCCCCAGCGTCGGTGCGACCGAGAACATCCTGATGGCAGCAGTTCTCGCCGATGGCACGACGATGATCGACAACGCCGCCCGCGAGCCCGAGATCATCGACCTGGCGGAGTTGCTCGGGCAGATGGGAGCGCGGATCGACGGCGCCGGGACGGCGACCATCACGATCGAGGGCGTCCAGCGGCTGCATCCCACCACCCACCGCACCGTCGGTGACCGGGTCGTAGCCGGAACCTGGGCCTTCGCCGCCGCGATCACCCGCGGGTCGATCCGGATCGAGGGCGTCAACCCGGCGTTCCTGAGGGCGCCGTTGGAGCGGCTGGCCGGGGCCGGGGCGGACATCGTGACCGAGGCCGACGCCGTCACGGTGACCATGGCCGACCGCCCGCGGGCGGTCGACTTCATCACCATGCCGTACCCGGGATTCCCGACGGACCTGCAGCCGATGGCGCTGGCCCTGGCAGCGGTCGCGGACGGGCATTCGCTGATCACCGAGAACGTCTTCGAGGCCCGGTTCCGATTTGTCGACGAGCTGATCAGGATGGGTGCTGACGCGCGGACCGACGGCCATCACGCCTCGCTGCGCGGCCGCGAGCAGCTCTCCAGCGCCCCCGTGTGGTCCACCGATATCAGGGCGGGCGCCGGCCTGGTGCTGGCCGGGCTGGCCGCCGAGGGCGTCACCGAGGTGCACGAGGTCATGCACATCGATCGCGGGTACCCGCACTTCGTGCAGGATCTGCAGCAGCTGGGCGGCAAGATCGAACGGGTGGCGCCCGTCGAGGGAGCACCGGTCGGTTGACGGTGTGATCGCTGCGCCGGTCGCAGCGTCGGGATAATCCGAGCAGTGCCGCGGCCGGCGGCTATGGGGTGCCTTCCGGGTTGAGGTCACCGCCCGGTGGAGGGAGTGCCGCCAGCGTCTAAAGTGTCCGGGTGCGTCTCGTGGTGGCCCGGTGTTCGGTGGACTATGCCGGTCGGCTGACCGCTCATCTCCCGTCCGCGACCAGGGTGCTGATGATGAAAGCCGACAACTCCGTGCTGGTGCATTCCGACGGCGGTTCGTACAAGCCACTGAATTGGATGTCGCCGCCGTGCTGGACGACCGAGCAACCGGCCACCGGTGCCGAGCCCGCACGCTGGACCGTGCAGAACAAGGCCGGTGAGCGGCTCGTCATCACCCTGGAGCAGGTGCTGCACGACTCCAGCCACGAACTGGGTGTCGACCCGGGTCTGGTCAAGGACGGGGTGGAGGCGCACCTGCAGGCTCTGCTGGCCCAGCACGTCGCCACCTTGGGCGATGGCTGGTCGCTGGTGCGCCGTGAATTTCCCACGCCTATCGGGCCGGTCGATCTGATGTGCCGGGACGCCACCGGGCGCAGTGTTGCGGTGGAGATCAAACGACGCGGTGACATCGACGGGGTCGAGCAGCTGACCCGGTATCTGGAATTGCTCAATCGGGATCCGATGCTGGCGCCGGTGTCGGGCGTGTTCGCCGCTCAGCAGATCAAGCCACAGGCCCGCACGCTGGCCGGCGATCGCGGCATCCGCTGCGTGACGTTGGACTACGACGAGCTCAAAGGGACCGTCTCCGACGAGTTCACCCTGTTCTGACCGGGCCGGGTGGTGTTCACCGTCGGCGCACCCCGGGCGGCGAGGTGCGCTGGGCCGCTGCACTAGCCTGGTTGAGAGGTGCTGGTCTGCGGGTCCGTGCCGATGCACGTGCTATCGAGTCAATTCAGCGACATTTCAATGGAGGTCTGGCGTGGACGTCAAGATCGGTGTGACGGACACCGGGCGCGAACTGGTGGTCAGCTCGACATCGAACCCCGATGAGATCGAGGCTCAGATCGCCGAATCGCTGAAGAACCCGCTGGGCACCCTGGTACTGGTCGACGAGAAGGGTCGCCGGGTCATCGTTCCCTCTGCCCGGATCGGTTATGTCGAGATCGCGCCCGCCGACGGACGTCGGGTCGGGTTCAGTTACTCGGCCTGACAGGTCGCGGTCCGTCAGCGGCGCGACCGGTCTGAGCCGGCGGGCAGGTGCGCCAGCGTCGCCCGAAGATCGCTGGCTCAATGCTCCTGACGCGGGAACCGTGAAATACCGCGCCACATTAGCGTTGACAGCAGCTCGATGGCCTCGGCTCGGGAGACGTGAGGCGACTGCCGCAGCCAATACCGGGCGCTGACCTGCGACAGGCCCACCATGCCCGAGGCGAGCAGTCGTGCGCGTTCGACGTCGACTCCGGTGTCGGTGGTGATGGTGTCCGTGATCGCGGAGATGCAGTGGTCGGTCGCACGCTCCACGATGCGTTCCACTTCCGCCTGACCGCGCAGGTCCGACTCGAAGATGAGCCGGTAGGCCTGGTCATTGTCGGCGACGAAGGAGAAGTACGCCGCCACCGCATTGTCGACCCGCTCGTGGTTGTCGTTGGACGCGGTGAGAGCCGCCCTAACCAGCCGGACCATCTCGTCGGCAGATTCTCCCAGCAGATCGACGTAGAGCTCGAGTTTGGACGGGAAGTGCTGGTAGAGAACGGGTTTGCTGACGCCGGCGGTGACGGCGATATCGTCCATCGCAGCGGCGTGGTAGCCGTGGGTGACGAATACCGTCTTTGCGGCCGTCATCAGCTGCGCCCGCCGCGCCGACTTGGACAACCGTGGGGTTGCCCGGGTGGTGGCATCGGTCATGCGGATCCCCTCTCGAGCGCCAGAGCGTTCCCACCCTAACGCGGGGCCGGACGGTGCCCCCGTTTCGATGTGATGTGCCCTGCCCATCGCGTCACCGCCCGGGTTTGATCGGCACGTCCGCGTAGTGTCCGATCACCACCGCTGCGACGGCCTGCAGCGATCCGCCGCCGAGGTAATTGTCCTGCCGATGGTGCGCCGCGAGGTCGACGACCTCGTTCGTCAGAACAGAGGTGAGCCCCAGCGGGTCCAGGAGCCCGAGGTCCAGGTGAACCTTGACGTCCGGTGCGTTGCTCGGGGCGTCGATCACCTGAGCGCCGAATGCCTGTGTCGCCGGATCAGGGCCGAACGGCGCTGTCAGCGGGGGGAATCGCAGCGCTGCACCCGCCAGCGCCGCGAGCAGGTCTGTCTCGCCGTGCGTGACAGGGTCCTGCTCGAAAGATGTCACGAAGGTGTGCTCCGGTGTCACGGCGCGGTAGTCGGCGGCGGACCTCACCTCCGTGCTCGCGCCGGGCGATCCCAGCAGCACGACGTCGTCGAGCGTGCCGCTGCCGGCCGCGGCAGCGGACACGGTGGTCGAGCCCATCGAGAAACCGATCGCAACCCATCGCGCATTGCCCGGTGCCAGCTGCCGGAAGGCGGCCAGATCCGTCATCAGGGCGGCACCACCCGACCGGGCGTTGCTGTCGTCGGTCGCGGCAGCGGCGTTGCCGATGGCGGTGACGGGGGACACCGGAACGCCGGCAATGGAGCTCAGCGGAATGTTATAGCCGTACCAGGCGACCGCCGCGGTGGCGTCCGTCGGTGATTGCCGCTGGGCCTCGGCCCGGAGGGTCGCCGCGTCCGACACCGCGTCGGCCATCGCGGCCGGTGCGTTGCCGATACCGGGGACGAGTATCGCCACGTTGTCCGCGCCGGCCAGATCGCCGACGCTGATCGCCGCTCGGCCCTGACCTCGCGAACCGGCCGATTCGTAGACGAGCAGGGCTGCCTCCGCGCCGTTATCGCGGGCCCGCGCCAAAGCCCCCATGACGCCCAGGGCCATCAGCACCGTGGCGACGTCGTCCGAGCGCAGATCCGCGGTCAACCGCGCCGTGTTGAAGGCGTCCACCGCTTGCAGGGCCTGACGCGGCGAGGCACCTGCCACCGAACCGGGCGCCGGGGTTCCGTCGGGATAGAACCGACCGGAAGGTCCGTCGGCGGCCGGAGCCATGGGCATCAGGTCCGCGAGCGGTTCCCGCGGGTCGTTGCGCAGCGTGCCCGCGAGGTCGTGCAGTGCGGCCTCGTTGCGGGCGCGAAGGGCTTCGAGGTCGTCCGATGCCGTGGCGAGGATGGCTGTCACTGACGCCAGTTGCCCATGCAGGGCCGCCCAGGTCAGCAGGTCCTCGGTCATGTGCCAGCCGAGCTGGCGCAGCGTCGTCTCCGCCGCCGCCGTCCGGCCATCGGCCAGCGAGCGGGTATGCCGGAGCGTGGAGCAGGTGACGTCGACGGCGTTGACCTGACCGCGGACAGTGGCCGAACACGCATTCGCGGTTTCCCACAAACGCATCACCGCGACCCGCGGCGCCGGACTGGACCAGCCGGCGGCCAGCGACCCCAGGACGTCGCCAAGCCGGCCACCGCCCAGGGACATCGCCCGGGCCGCCGTCCCGGCCAGTTCGAACCACCGGGTGAGCCCGTCGATATCGACGCTCGTCAGCTCCCGCTCGATCGCAACGGGATCAGCCAGCCCGAGCTGACCGGCGGCCATGGCGATCGCCGGACCGGCGGCGCCCCCACCCGGTGCGAATCGGCTGGTCACCGCGGCGCCCCGATCATGGCTTCAGCGGTCTCGAAAGACGCTGCGGCAGCCCTGACCCGGTCAGCGGTGAACCCGGCCGCCTCGGCGATCCTTCCGCTGGCATCCATTGCCTCGAGCACCCGGCGGGACGCCGACTCGATCACTTCCCTGGCGACGGCCGAACGGCCCAGACTGTCGTCGGTCAGCGGGGAGCCTTCGTGACGACCGGCCCCCTGGGCGAACAGGATGCCGGCGTCGTCCAGGATTTCGGCGGCCATGCGCAGCAGTGCGGTGTTCACCAGCAGTTCGCCGGTCATCCGGGCCCCCTCGGTCAGCATTGGCTACAACCGTCCGGCACGGCCAGGTACGGCGGATGTCGCCGGATTCTTGTGGGGATGGAATTCGGACAGGGGAACAATCCCGCGATGCCAGTGGGGTTCTCCCAGGCACCATGGGGCCATGACGACAACACGACCCTGGTCGGCGCAGGGTCCGGTTGCACGCGACGAGCTGGCGGCGTGGTCGACCGTTACCGTGTCCGAGCGCTCGCTCGGGCCCATCCCGCCGCTGTCCACACCCGGGCTGCCCGGCTGGACCGAACTCATCGACGGCCGCGGCGTGTATCTGCGGCGGCAGGCCGGCCCGGCCGACGCGACGCCGGTATGGTTCGTGCACGGTCTCGGCGGTGCCTCCACCGACTGGACCAGGGTCGGCGCCGCGTTGTCCACAGAGGCGACCGGTTACAGCCTGGATCTGCCCGGGAGTGGGCGATCTGACCCGCCACCGGGCGAGCACTATTCGCCCCGGCAGGACGCCGAGATCACCGCCGCGGCGATCGAACAGGTGGCCGGTGGACCGGTTCACCTGGTCGGCAACTCCTACGGCGGTGTGGTGGCAACCCTGGTGGCGGCGCGCCGCCCGGATCTGATCAGCACACTCACGTTGCTCTCGCCCGCCGTGCCGGACCTGCGCTTGACCCGCGACAGGGGGGCCGATGCGCGGCTCGGGCTTTTGTTGCTGCCCGGAGCCGCGTCCGTCGCTGCTGCGCGGCTGTCCTCGATTCCGCCGCTCGAACGCGCCCGCGGCCTGGGCGAGTTCTGTTTCGGCGATCCGGATGCCATCACCGAGGACGACTATCACCTTCTCGCCGAAGAACAACGATGGCGGTCGGCGTTGCCGTGGACGCACGCCTCGACGATCGAATCCCTGCGCGGCCTGATGAACAGTTATCTGCGTTCCGGTCGGGCGTCGTTTGCCGCGGTCGCCGGACGCGTGTCGGCGCCGGTGCTGCTGGTGTGGGGCACCCGTGACCGACTGGTCGACGTACGCCTCGCGCGGGGCGCGGCGGCTGCGTTCCGCGATGCCGAACTGTTGATTCTTGCCGGCTGCGGACATGTTCCGCAGATCGAACAGCCGTTGCCCACCGCACGTGCCATTGCCGGGCACTGGCACGCATCGATGACCCGCAACGGCGAAGATGAGCTCGCGGCGGTGCCCGCGTCGGGCGCGCCGTGTCCGACCCCTGGAGATTCCTGTGGCAATCTCTCCGGGTGACCTCGTTCCCGCCAGACCGTAGGGAGTTCGGGGCACGTCAGGATCCTGACCGAGATGGGGCCCGTGGGCGTCCGCGGCGCTCGACCGGCGATCCAGCCGCACCACCCCCCCCGCTCGACACCTCCTCGCTGTGGGACGACTCGGGATCCGCCTCCATCGAGGCCACCCGATGGCGACGCACCAGCGCACCGCCGCCGTCATCCGGCCGATCGACCGTTCGGCCCGAGGACGACCTGCCCTGGGACCGGGACGAGCCATTGCACTCCCGCGCTTTCTGGGACGGGGCCTCCCATGGTCCCGAACCGCGGAACGACGCCGCGGCCGCCGGCAGCGGCGCGGCACGCTCCGGAACGACGCGACCGCCGTCCCCGCCCAGGGCGGCACATCGCGCCGATGAGTCCGCCTCTCGGAGCGAGCGGTCGCAGCGGCGCAACCCGGGTTCACGGGCCGCCCCATCACGATCCGGCGCTTCAGGGGCCGCCGACGTGCGATCTGCCGGGGCGCGGGCGGGCGGCGCCGGCAGGCAGCCCGGGGCGGACGGGCAAGCCGCGCGACGGGCGTCCTCCGCGCGGGCGAGGTCACGGCGCCGTACGTCAACGCCCTCCCGCACCAGCCCGCGATGGCAGCTGGTGATGATTCCCATCCTGGTCGTGCTCACCGCCGTGGTGATCTTCCAGGTGATCGGCGGGCAGTCGGAGCAGCAGGATGCGGCAGCCAACCCGACGGATGCGCCGACATCCGCATCGGGCATCGCATCGACGGAGATCTCGAGCGGATGGTCGACGGCTGACCCGGGTTCGGTAAAGCCGTTGGCGGCGCCACCGACGCAGGACGAGAAGCCTGGGCCGTCTGCCGCGTCAACGACACCGGCGACGACGGCACCCGGCGTGCTGCCGGATCTGACCATCCAGGACGCCAAGGGCCACCCAGCGGCAGCCATCGCGGCGGGCGCGCTGCCCGCGGGCAAGGCCTTCGGCAAGGCCGGCAGCGGCGTCTGGCACGTCGTTCCCGGCGCGACACCGGTTCGCGGCACCGGACCCCAGCAATTCACCTACACGGTCGAGGTCGAGAACGGCATCCAGGATGTCAAGGCGGACAACGAGTTCGGCGCAGCGGTGGACGCTACGCTGGCCGATCCCCGGTCATGGATAGGTGGCAAGAAGTTTGCCTTGCAGCGGATCGACAAGGGCGACCCGGACTTTCGCATTTCCCTGACCAGCCAGATGACGGTTCGTGCCGGCTGCGGCTTCGACATCCCCTTGGAAGCCTCGTGTTTCAACGGAGCCGCCGGGAGGGTGTTCGTCAACGATGCCCGCTGGGTGCGGGGTGCGATGTCCTACAACGCAGACCTGGACTCCTATCGGGCGTACGCGATCAACCATGAGGTCGGACATGCCCTCGGCATGCGCCATGAACCTTGTTCCGCGGCGGGTGCGCCGGCGCCGGTGATGATGCAACAGTCCTGGAGCGTGTCGAACAACGATCTGAGTGTGCTGGATCCACAGGCGATTCCGAAGGACGGCAAGGTCTGCAAGCCCAATCCCTATCCTTTCCCGGGTGCGGCGGGCGCTTCCAGCTCCGCAACCGATCCGACGGTCGCGGCGGGCTGACCGACCCGCGCTCGCGCGGAAGCGCCGCGCTGCTGCTGTATTCGGCGCGATCGCCGATGGACTGTCACCGATCGACCAGCCGGATCCGGCCGCTGGGAAGAATCACGCGTCGTCCGCGGTTGTCGCATGCGGCAGACTGTGCCCGTGCCGAAGGAGGGTTCCGTGACATTGCCCCCGCTGGTCGAACCAGCTGCGTCCTTGAGCAAGGCTGAGGTCGAGCGCTATTCGCGCCACCTGATCATCCCGGACGTCGGGATGACCGGGCAGAAGCGCCTGAAGAACGCCAAGGTGCTGGTGGTCGGCGCAGGCGGGCTCGGCTCGCCGGCATTGCTCTACCTGGCGGCAGCAGGGGTCGGCACGCTGGGGATCGTCGACTTCGACACCGTGGACGAGTCGAATCTTCAGCGCCAGATCATCCATGGTCAGTCCGACATAGGTAAGTCCAAAGCCGTGTCGGCGGCGGAGTCGATCGCCGAGATCAATCCGTATGTGACGGTCGACCTGCACACCGAGCGGCTCGACTCTCAGAACGCGCTGGATATCTTCGAGCCCTACGACCTCATTCTCGACGGCACGGACAACTTTGCGACCCGGTACCTGGTCAACGATGCGTGCGTCCTACTGGGTAAGCCGTACGTATGGGGATCGATCTACCGATTCGAGGGCCAGGCCAGCCTGTTCTGGGCCGAATACGGGCCGCAGTATCGCGATCTGTACCCGGAGCCACCGCCTCCCGGAATGGTTCCGTCCTGCGCGGAGGGCGGCGTTCTGGGCGTTCTGTGCGCTGCCATCGGGTCCATCATGGTCACCGAGGCGATCAAGCTGATCACCGGAATCGGCGAAACGCTGCTCGGCCGGCTGATGGTCTACGACGCGCTGGAGATGACGTTCCGGACCGTCAAGATCCGTCGTGACCCGGCCGGCGAACCGATCACCGGCCTCATCGATTACGAGGCATTCTGCGGCAGCATCTCCGATGACGCGACTGCCGCGGCCAGTGGCCACACCATCTCGGCTCGAGACCTGAAGTCCAAGATGGACGCCGGCGACGATTTCCTGCTGGTGGATGTCCGCGAGCAGAACGAATACGAGATCGTCTCGATCCCGGGATCGGTGTTGATTCCCAAAGGCGACATCATTTCCGGTGAGGCGCTGTCGGCACTTCCCATGGACAAGCCGCTGGTGCTGCACTGCAAGTCCGGCGCGCGATCGGCCGAGGCATTGTCGGTCTTGCACAAGGCGGGTTTCTCCGACGCCGTGCACGTCGGCGGCGGCGTTCTTGCGTGGGTCAAGCAGGTCGATCCGAGTCTGCCGTCCTACTGACCGATGTCCGGGTGAGCCGGGGACAACCGCACGTGCCCGTGGGCCCGGATGGACACGTCGGCACAGCCGGTTCGGTCTCGATCGACAGGCTCGCACCGGCCGGGATCGGGATCATCTCGGCTGCGGCTCGGTGCCCAGCGACCACCCGCGGGGCAGGGCAACACCAACCGCAGTTGGGTGGATCGCGGTTGCGGCGCGGTAGCGTCCAGGGGTGAGGAACGCACCTGGACCGGCCGCACGGGCCGGGCAGCCGGGCGCTGTCACCGGGAATCGCACGGATATGGCGGGCGACCGTGGCCGGTCCGACTGAGCACGTGCTGCGAGCGTTCGGGGCGCCTTCCGAGCCACCTGAGCTGCTCGAGGGTGGCCAGCGAAGCAGTTGGCGCACTGGCAGCATCGTGCTCAAGCCGGTTGATGAACCGGTGGAGGCGTCATGGGTGGCCAATGTTGTCGAACGGCTCCAGGTCAGCGGAGTGCGGTTGGCCAGACCGGTCCGATCCTCGGATGGGCGGTGGGTGGTATCCGGATGGAGTGCGCACCGATTCGTCTCCGGCAGCCCGGCTCCGCGGCATGATGAAATCCTTCACGTGTGCGTGAGCCTGCATCAGGCTTTGTCCGGAGTTTCGCAGCCGAAGTTCCTCCGCGATCGTGTCGGCCTGTACAGCTGGGCGGATCGGCTGGCCTGGGGTGAGATCGGAGAGGACGGACGGACCGGGTCCGGCCACGGCGCGAGGGTCTTCCAATCGCTCGCGCAGGGCCGGCGGGTGGTCACGGCGGCGGATCAGGTGGTCCACGGTGATCTTGGCGGCAACGTACTCTTCGCCGGATCCGCGCCGCCTGCTGTGATCGATTTCACGCCCTACTGGCGGCCTGCGGGTTGGGCGGCGGGAGTCGTGGTGGTGGACGCCATCGCCTGGGGCGGTGCGCCGGTCGAAGTGATCGACGAGTGGGATCGGTGGCCGCAGTGGCGGCAATTGCTGCGGCGCGCACTGCTGTTCCGCCTCGCCGTGACTCTGACGGACCCGCGGACGCCGGCCAGCGATCTTGTCACCATGTTGTCCGCCGCTGAACGCATAGCGGTCCACCTGGATTGATCCGTTCGTCGATGTTGTGCACAGCGTTCCGGCGGCCGGTGAAGTGGCGCACCGGACGCGAAGGACGGATCAGCACCCTGAAGCGGGGCTACAGCTGGGACCACACACCCGGATCGATGGCACCTAAGGAGCAAGAATCTGGACCGGACAAGGAAGTCCTGGCCCTAAACCCGGTTCAGATCACGCCCTCGCCAAGGCACTTGCCTCCAGCGGCGTGCGCCCCGAGGTCCCGATGAGCTGCTCACGGAATTGTGCTCCGGCGAGCCGCTCCGCCTCGTGGCGCGCGGCCTCGACCCGCGCGGGGATGCCGAGCCGGGCTGCGGGCTCTTCGTTTCCCGCGGTGGCGACGAACTTCTCGATGGCCGCCAGGCCCGCGTCGGCTCGGGAGCTCGCTGCCGCGGCCTTGGCGTCCAACCGCTTAGCATACCACGGCGCGGTGAGCACAGACTCCCTGGTGAACTGCTCGCGGAACTCGGGTGATGCCAGGGTCCAGCCCTCGGCGGTGACGCCGTCGGCCATGATCTCGAGCAGGGCCCGCAGTGGCGGGACGGCCAGGGCGATCGTCCCGTCGCGGATATAGGCCCGGGCCACGCGCTCGTGCGTCGAGACGATGGTCGCCACGGACTGCGCGAAGACGGCTGGGTCCTGCAGCTCGGGGCGCAGCATCTCCGGGGTGAAGACGACCTCCGGGTGCAGGAAGATCCTCCCGAAGTACTTCCGGGCCATTCGCTCTGTCATCCGGTACCCCAGCCGGCCGGCCGACACGAGCCGCCCATCGTGTTCGATGTCACCGACCTTCTCCAGGGCCCCCTCTGCGATAAGGCTGCGGGCGTCCCGCTCCTGGGCGGTCATCCGCGTGAAGAGCTCGGGCACGAGCAGGGAGAAGTCGTGGTCGATCCGCACGTGCGGGCCGACGTACCCCGCCGAGGAGAGCCAGCCGTCGTGGCCGGTGAGCACGTAGGACAGCATGGACGCGTTGAGGTCGATGACGGCGGGCATGGCGTTGAACGGGCCCTTGGTGAGCGCGCCCTCGGAGCCGGCGCCGGTCGTGGACGGCGACTTACCGGTCATCGAGGAGATGAACTCCATGAACAGCTCGGGCACCTCCATGTAGTGCAGCGGGCCGTAGGCGCACAACGGCGGCACCGGGCCGTCGGGTGGGTTGTTGCGTCGCCCGGCTGCAACGACGTCTATCGGCAGCAGCAGCGGCGCCGAGGTCGGCAACCGCCGAACCAGGCGCGCGGAGACCTCGGCGACCGCGGTGGCCGCGGCGTTCGTGCGGTCTGGCCGCCGCTGGAGGTACCGGGGGTTCTTCGAGGGTGCGCCGCCGATCAGACGCGGGTTGGCCGAGCTGACGGCGTAGTCCGGGCCCTCGCCCGGCGCGCTGTCCGCAAAGGCCTCGAGCAGCCGGGCCATCGGCTCGCTGAAGGCGCTGAACGCGACGGCGTCGTCTCGCATCGCGGCGGCATCGCTGCGGGTCAGCGGTTCGAAGTTGGACAGGAACGTGCCGGGAGTGGCGATGTCGCGCTCGGCCTGGATGTCGTAGCCGCGGTGGATTGCGTCGTCTGGGCGCTGGAAGAGAAGCCCTTCACAGTTCTCCACCAATTTGTAGGAGCGATCCGGGTCGAGCCCGACCTGGCCACCGGGCACCACCGTCGACGCCGTGATGTCGTCCTGGGTTTGCACCTTCACTGCCGGTGCGAAGTCGTGGCGAAGGCTGAACAGGCGCCATGAGCCATCGGTTTCGTAACCGACCCTGAGCATGTTGCGCGTCACCTCGGTGCCGTCCAGGCGCAGCGCGTTGCCGTGGCGGCCATCGATGGTCACCACGCTGAAGTGGCTCCGCCATTTCGCGCCCCAGCGCGCCCGGTAGGAGCGCTTGACGATATAAACAAGCTCCTTGACGTAGGGCGCGATGCGCTGCAGCCACGCGTTGTACTCGGGGTGGTAGTCCTTGCTCGAGGGGGTGAGCAGCTTGATCACCGAGCCGATCGAGCGCTCCCGGGAGAGGATCGAGCGGGTGTCGACGCCGTTGCGCTCCGGGTCGAGGAACCGCTCGGAGTAGTCGCGGTCGAGGATCGCGGCGACCGAGTCCATGTCGGTGTCGAAATCCGCGACGAAGGCCGCGCCGACGATGAACGCGTCGGTGATCGCCTTGGAAATCTCGGACTTCCCGCCGCCGGAAACGGTCGCCGGCTTGTGGCAGGACGTCCCCGTCGGCACGGTGCCGAAGAGGCTCCAGCTGCGGTCGTGGGGCTGCTGGGCGACCTGCACGCGGTATCCGTTGGGGCTGAGGTACACCTGGTCGGCACGCAGCGGTACCGAGCCCGGTGCCCCATCAGCGCGGGTCCACGACACCCGCATCTCGCGAAGCGAGTAGCGGGCGCCGGCTGGCACGAGCACGATGTGCGCCTGCTCGGTGTCCAGGGCGTGCCCCTCCGGTTGCGCGGCGAAACGTACCGGGTCACGCTCCAGGACGTCGGCGAGCAGGTACTCATCCCCCGCAAAGCCCTCGGTGTACTCCTGGCCGAGGTTGTAGCTCGCGAAGACCAGCGCGCCACCGGAGTGCTCCTCCTCGGCGTTGCCGAAGAGGTTGGCGGAGTACGAGATCTGGGTCTTGACCTCCTTCTTGCAGTACCCGTAGTAGTTGTCGGCGATGACCGTGACGATCACCCCGCGCGCGTCCCGGGCACAGATCTTGAAGGCACGGCCCGCGTTGTACCGCTCGTCCTCCTGCTCCCAGCACACCCCGTCGTGCCGCTGGCGCTCGGTGGCCTCGCTCAGGTGGGGCAGGCCGAGCTCCTTCTTGGTCACCCGGGTCAGGTGGGGCGCGAGCACGACACAGCCGGTGTGCCCGGTCCACGTCTCGGGCGCGAGGGACGCGTCGTTCTCGGGCAGGTAAGGATCACCGCCGTTGCCGAAGATGCCCTCGACGAAGTCGAGGTTGGAGACAAGGCCGCCCGGCACGATGAGACGGGTCTCCATCCGCTTCTCGCGCACGACCCCGGCGACCTCCGGGGACACCAGCGGCCGTAGGTACAGCGACACCAGCGCGGCCGCGGGGCGCGGCTGGTTGGCCGCGTAGGGCAGCACCATGTCCGCCTCCGGCGGTTCGAAGGCCCGGGTCAGCAACCTGGCGAAGGCCTGGGCCGGCACCGCGATCTTGTCGTCGGGAATGGGCAGTCCGCCCTCGGCCACGTGGAAGACGCCCGCCGTGGTCCGCCGGTCGTTCGCGGGATTGTGCAGCACCCCGTTGACCAACCGGTAGCTGCTCAGCAGCGGCGACTCGAAGGCGTCGCCGTCGAAGGGCAAAGAGAGCTCACGCGCCAAACCCGGCTCGTCGAGCACCAGCGTGCGCCGTGGTAGCCGCGGCTTTTCACCGGTACCGGCGAGATAATCGTCGAGGAACGCTTGAATCCGCTGGTCCGCCGCGCACAACCGGTCGGCGAGCCGACGGCTGAACTCGCGCTGGCGGGCAAGGATCGGTTGGACGAGCCTGGCCGCTTCAGTGTCCTGGAACCCCTCGGGGAGCGGGAGACCGAGCTGGGCCAGACGAAGGTTGATCGCAGCATTCTGGGTTCGGGGCACCCCCCGATCCTTCCCTTCCAAGAAGTGGCGCACCAGCCCCCAGGCGGCCGCGGCCAACTGACCGAACTCACGCCGGCTCCATCGGCTCACACCGTCTTGCCGCGGCGGGGTCCCCGGACCCGGACAAACGCACAAACACCACGCATGTGGCTGCAGGATCAATGGTGGCAGGTTGTACCGGCAGCAGCCGGGCCGCCTCTCGATCACGGCATGTGACAGCCGTCTATCGACGCGCGGCTTACTGAGTTCGCGCACCGTGGAGTGTCACCTGCTCAAGGTGGCAGCAGACTCGGTATCCGCACCCGCCCAGACCATGTGCAGGCACTCCCGGATCCCGACCACGAGCTGGTCCCCGCGTGGCCGACCCCCGGTCGCCGGTAGCACCCTCACCGGCGCCTGGCACCATTCGCGACGATCCCGTCGAGCTCTTCCGGTCGTAGGCCCGCCGACATGATGTCGATGAGCAGCAGTGCCAGCGGGTGCCCTGGCTCCGCGGTCAGAGCGCGATCGACGGCCACTTGCGCGAGGGCGCCGTCACCGTGCCGGTAGGCCACCACGGCGAGGACCGAACACAACGGTGCTGCGACCGAGTCCGGGGTCCAGGTGGCGCAGGCGATCAGCATCGGCAGCCAGGCGCCGTCCAAATCGCAGAATGCCTCCGCCAGCAGCGCGTCTCGCACGGCGTTCTCGGCAAGCACCGCGGCGACTGCGGTGCCTATCGGCAACTCCACCGTTCCGGTTTGCGCCGTCTGCAGGCAGGCCGCGTCGAACAGCCGCCAGATCGACCGCGGGACCGAGTGGCGGCGACCTTCCCCCGTTCTTCTCAGAACTACCACCCGGCCCTCCCCGGTGATGGTCGAGGGCGGCAGCCGGCCCGCGGCGGCTTCGCTGACGCCGGCTTCGGCCGTACGCAGTTCCGCGCCCCTCGGCCCGGCGATGGAGCGTCGCAGGGTGGCTCGATCGGCCAGCACGGACCGACCGGACAGCGCGCCGGCAGCCTGCAGTGCGCGGACCACCGGATCACCGGCACCGGGCATCGGGATGCCGGGATGGTCCTTCTCCATCGCGGCCGTGAACGCGGGCCGCGCCACGTCACCGCGGACGATCATCGCGTCCATCACATCGACACCGGCGCGCGCCAGTTCTTCCAACAGGTCGTCGAGAATTGCCGGTCGTCGTTTGCCGCGCAGGTAACACACGACGGCCACCTCGTCGGCGTGCCGTAGCGCGTGCGCGGTCAGCTGGGCGGCGAGGACGCGATCATGACCCTCGGGTAGATCGACCCTGGCAACCGGTCCGATCCGCCGTCGTCGGCCGGCCAGGCACAGGAGCACCAGACTGTTGGTGGGATGGAAGCCGAGCATCGGCGGTACTGCGGCCAGCAGACCGGCTGGTCTGCTGATTTGTATGGGGGCCACGTCATCGGTTGCGCTCATGCGGCCACGGTGGTCTCCGCCGCACGACGACTCCGGGCCATCACCGACTTTGTGGACGTATGAGCGGATGACAACTAAAAGGCGAGGTCAGTCGCATCCCGGCTCCGCGTTGTCGGACCGGTGTGGGTACAGGTCCGCCGGTCAGGGCCGCCAGCGGTAGATCCGCAGATCCACCCGACCTCCGGTGACCTGCACGCCTTCCTCCCGCAGTCGCTCCAGCTGTTCGCGGGCGAGATGGGGAGCCGGCGTCCCACTAGCCCGCAGCACCCGATGCCACGGTGTCTGCTCGTCGGCCAGTTGCGCGAGGACGAAGCCGGCGAGCCGCGGCGATGCCGATCCGGACGCGGCTGCGATGTCGCCATATGTCGCCACCCGCCCGGGAGGGATCCGGGCGACCACGTCCAACATGCGGTGTGCCAAGGCCATATCCATCGGGTGAGTCAACAGGGCTGCAAGCGGGACTGAACCTCCGCCCGGCACAGCGCCCGACCCCTGGACGCCGGTGTGGTGCAACGGGGCTGTCGGTGCCTCGTGATGGGATGCGGTCATGACGCAAGCGACGGCTGGCACGGGCCTGTTCCGCCTGCACCTTCCCGGTGGTACGCGTGGACTGCAGCCGACCGGCGAGCAGTTGGCTGTCATCGAGAACACCAGCCGGCGCCTGAAGGTGCTGGCGGGTCCGGGAACCGGGAAATCGGCGACGCTCGTCGAGTCGGTCGCAGAGCGAATCCTCCACCGCGGTGTCGCACCCCAGGCGGTCCTGGTTCTCACTTTCTCCCGTAGAGCGGCCACAGATCTCACCACCAGGATCACCCGCAGGCTGGGCGTCACGACCAGGGAGCCGATCGTCCGCACCCTGCACAGCTACGCCTATTCCCTGCTGCGCGCACATGCGGTCCGATCCGGCGAGCCGGAACCCCGGTTGCTGGCGGCCGGTGAGTCCGACCAGATGGTACGAGAACTCCTGGCCGGCCACCGAGAGAGTGGTCGTGGACAGTGGCCACCGGCTGTCAGCGCCGCCCTGACGTCGCCGGCTTTCGCCGCCGAACTTCGGGAACTGATGCTCCGAACTGCGGAGCGGGGCATCACCCCGACCCGGCTCCGGGAGCTGGGTCGCCGTCGACATCGTCCGGAATGGCAAGCGGCCGCACTGTTCGCCCGGGAGTACCAGGACGTCTCCGACCTCCGTCAGGGCAGCAGTGGGCTGGGACCTGCGCTGGACCAGGCCGAGCTGACGCGCGCCGCGCTGGGCCTGCTGGCCGAAGATTCTGTCCTGGCTGCGGAGCAGTCGCGGGTGCGGCGGATCTTCGTCGACGAATTTCAGGACGTGGACCCAGCGCAGGGTGCTCTCGTCGAGGTGTTGTCATCCGCCGCCGACGAACTGGTGGTATTCGGCGATCCTGATCAGTCCATCTACGCCTTCCGCGGTTCGGACCCCGCGGCACTACGGGACCTCGACGTCGACGCCACCGTGATGTTGACGAGGTCGCGGCGGATGTCCGCCGAAGTCCTCACCGCGAGCAGGCGAGTGGCGCAGATGCTGCCGGGCGATTGCGCCCACCGCCGGTTGACCAATGGCGAAACCGGTAGCCGCGCAACTGACGCTTCGGAGTGCACCGGGATCCCGCCGCAGGGAATGGTGGTTGTCCGAACGCTGCCGACGGCTGCGACTGAAGCGGCGTTCGTCGCGGACGAACTCCGGCGCGCCCACCTCCAATCCGATGTCCGCTGGTCCGACATGGCAGTCCTGGTTCGGTCGCCGATCGCGTCACTTGCGGCTTTCAGGCGTGCGTTCGCCGCGGCCGGGGTGCCGATGGCAACCTCCCGGCAGGATGAGCAACTGACCGCCGATCCCGTGGTCGCCCTTCTTCTGACGGTGCTGCGCTGCGGCAGGGAGCCTGCGCTCCTCACCGGACAGGTGGCGCTGGATCTACTTGCCTCGCCGGTGGGCGGGATGGACGGCCAGACACTGCGCCGGCTGCGACGACTGATCCGCACCCACATGCCGGACGCCGGATCGACCCCGGACCTGCTGGCCGCTGTGCTGAGCGGCGCGCCGCTTCCCGAGCGGGTGCCCGCTGAGCTGCAACAACCCGTCCTGAAGGTGCGGGCAATGCTCGACGCCGCCCGCACTGGCTTGGGTGTTGGCGCGGCGGAACAGAGCCTGTGGGAAGTCTGGCGGGCCGCCGGACTGGAGGATCACCTGGTATCGGCCTCGCTCCGGGGTGGTCGTGCAGGTCAGCGGGCAGATCAGACTCTCGATGGCGTGCTGTCGCTGTTCGCGATGGCGGCAGAACTGGCCGACCGGACTCCGCTGGCCGGAGTGGACGCATTCCTCGACATGGTCTCCGGGCAGCGGATTCCCGGTGATCCGACGGCCCTGGTCGGCCACTCGCGTGACGCCGTCGTGCTGCTCTCGGCCCATGCGGCCAAGGGGCTCGAGTGGGACGTCGTGGCCCTGGGCGGTGTCGCCGAAGGTGCATGGCCCGTATTGCGCCCCCGGGTCAGTCTGCTCGGGACGATGGAAGTCTTCGATGCCGCAGCCAGCCTCCCACCTTCGATGCCCACGACATCGGCCCTGCTCCAAGAGGAGCGAAGGTTGTTCTACGTTGCCGCCAGCAGAGCGCGGCGGGTACTGATAGCGACCGCGGTCGCCGATCAGGACACCGTCCCATCGAGGTTTCTCTCCGAGCTGGCTGGCACGGATGGTGAGCTGCCGACAGGTTGGCCGACCGAGCAGGACGGTTCCGACCGACGTGGACTTCACCTGACGGACCTCGTCGCGGAATTGCGATCAGTGGTGACCGATCCCTCGGTGCCCGGACACACCAGCAATCACGCCGCCGCTCAACTCGCGAGATTGGCCGCAGTGGGTGTGGTGGGGGCCGACCCGAAGGACTGGTATGGGCTGGCGAGCCTGTCCAGTCAGGCCTCCCCCCTTCCGCCGTGTTCGGCGATCACCGTCTCCCCGTCTGCTGTCGACAGCCTGTCGACCTGCGCTCTGCGTGGCGTTCTGGAACGGCGTGGGGCCCGCGGAATGACGAGCCAACAGCAGATCGAGGGCATCGTGGTCCATGCCCTGGTGGACGGCCTGGCAAAAGGCGTCGGACGCGCCGAACTCGAGGAAGAGATGGAGCGATTCCTGCTACGGCAGAACCAGTTGCCGCCGTGGTTGATCGCACGGACCCGTCGGGCACTGCAATCCATGTTGACCGCGACGCAGACCTGGGTCGGAGATCTTCCCACCGACCGCACGGTGGCCGCCACCGAGATCCGGCTGTCCGCGTTGGTCCCACCGCCGGGTGTCCCGTCAGCAGATATGGCCGACCGGCCCTCGCGGGTCGTGCGCCTGGAAGGACGTGCGGACCGGGTGGACCGGGCCGCCGATGGATCATTCATCGTGGTCGATTTCAAGACCGGGGCGACGGTGCCGTCCAAGGCCAGTGTCCTGCAGAACGCCCAACTCGCGGTGTACCAATTGGCGCTCGAACTCGGTGCCGCAGCCGACCTCCAACAGGTGACGTCGGACGGACACCCCGAGGAGCCACCCCTTGACCCGGCCGAGGAGGAAATGCAGGCCGCGGTCGGTGCGCGGTCGGCGCTGGAGCGGCCGGTGACAGAGCCATCGACGAACCGCGGACGCGCGGGTGGGGCCGAGCTGGTGTATCTACGGTCCGGCTCGCCGCAGGTTCGGCACCAACCGCCGCTCAGTCCGGAGGCCGCGGCCCAGTGGCAGCACATCGTCCGGGATTCGGCCGAGCGGCTGGCCCTGAGCATCACCACCGCGCAGGAGAACCACTACTGCGAAAGGTGTCCGGTACGCACGTGCTGCCCCCTCCAACCGCAAGGCCGGCAGGTGACCCGATGATCACCGCAAGCGAGCTGGCCGATGCGTTGGGTCTGCCCGATCCCACGGCCGAGCAACGCGACATCATCGAGTCGCCGTTGGTGCCCGGTCTCGTCGTCGCCGGGGCCGGGTCCGGCAAGACCGAGACAATGGCAGCCCGGGTGGTGTACCTCATCGCCACGGGGCAGGTTCGGCCGGAACAGATTCTGGGGCTCACCTTCACGCGTAAGGCGGCCGCTGCCCTCGGACAGCGCATTCGGCGACGGCTCCGTCTGCTGTCTCTGTCCGGGTTGTGCCCGCCCGGCGTCGCTGACAGCCTCGCCAGCGAGCCGGAGGTCGCGACCTACCACTCCTTCGGTGGCCGGCTGATCGCCGACTTCGGTCCACTCGCCGGCATCGAGCCCGGAGTCAAGGTTCTCACCCCCACGGGTGCGTGGCAGCTTGCTCGTCGGGTGGTGAGCCGCTGGGACGGCGACCTGCGAACCGATCTCGGCCCCGACCAGGTCACCGAACGGCTACTGGCGATCTCCGGTGCTCTGGCGGACCACCTCTCCGACGCACAGGCGTTGGCCGCGACCCTCGATGAACTCTTGCTCGTTCTGCGCTCGGCTCCGCCGGCACCGCGTCAGCGAGGTACCTTGCACAGCGGTTTGGCGGACCACGTCAAGCGACTGCAGGACCGGCACTGGATCCTGCCGCTCACCGAGGCTTTCGCCGACGCCAAGCGGGACCGCGGCGTCGTCGACTTCTCCGACCAGATGCAGATCGCGGCGACCCTGGTGCAGAGGCATCCACGGGTGGGGGCGGCTTTGCGCGAGCGGTACCCGGTCGTGTTGCTCGACGAGTACCAAGACACCGGGCATGCGCAACGCGTCATCCTGCGCACAGCATTCGGCGCCGGGGCCGCTGACGCAGCCCCTGGTCACCCCGTCATGGCGGTCGGCGATCCGGTGCAGTCGATCTATTCGTGGCGCGGCGCGTCGGCGTCGAACCTGCCCCGCTTCGTCACCGATTTCCCGTTGGTGTCCGGGCGGCCCGCGCCGACCAGGACGCTGCTCACCAGTTTCCGCAACCCGGCCGCGGTGCTGCACCTGGCGAACGAGGTGTCCGGCGCGATCAGGACCGGACCAGGAGCACGGATCGAAGTGGGCGAGCTGCGCCGCACACCGGGCGCGTCCGACGGCGAGGTCCGGTACGGCCTGTTCGCCACCGTGGCCGACGAGGATGCCTGGCTCGCGCGAACCATTGCGGAGCGCTGGCGGACCTGGATGGACGGTCCCGCATCGGCGCCCCCGACCACGGCCGTCCTGGTCCGTAGACGGAGCGATATGGCGGCGACCGCGGACGCGCTCCGGGCGGTAGGACTGCCCGTCGAAGTCGTCGGACTCGGCGGCCTGCTGGACGAACCGGAGATCGTCGACCTGGTCGCAAGCCTGCGGGTACTGGTCGATCCCACCGCGGGGGCTGCAGCGATCAGACTTCTGACCGGCGCCCGTTGGCAGTTGGCTGCCGCCGATCTGGAGGCGCTCGCCCAGCGTGGCAGGGCCTTGGTCCGCGAAGCGGCGCCGTCCGCACCGCAGCGCTCGTCCGGGACGCAATCCGTTCGTGAAGCGGTCGGACAGGCCATGACGGGCGAGGACATCGACTCCTGGACGTTGATCGACGCGGTTGCCGACCTCGGGTCCCCCGCGCAGTATTCGGCGCAGGGCTACGAACGGCTGACCAGATTCGCGGCCCACCTCCGCCGGCTTCGGCGGCGGATGGGTCAGCCACTTCCGGATCTGATCGCGGACCTCGAGCGGGGCACGGGACTCGACGTCGAAGTGCGGCTGGCCTCGGCCGCCGGCCGCGTGCACCTCGACGCTTTCGCCGATGTCGTGGCCGAAGTTGCTGCGACCGGCGCTGGTCCGGCCGAGTTGCTGGACTACCTGGACGCTGCCGCGGAACGCGAAGATGGTTTGATCCCAGGAGAAGTCGCCGCCGCCGCAGGTCGCGTCCAAGTCCTGACGGTGCATGCCGCCAAGGGGCTGGAATGGCAGGTCGTGGCCGTGCCACATCTCACCGAGGGCGTCTTTCCGATCACCAGGGGCAGTACCTGGCTGGGTGACTCCGCGCAGCTCCCGACCAGTCTGAGAGGGGACCGGGACGATCTTCCCGAGTTGTCGTTGCCGGTGGACGGCAATCAGAAGGAGCTCGCCGATGCACTCGCCGCTCATGCGGCGGATTTCGCCGCCCTCCGCCTGCTGGAAGAGCGTCGGCTGCTGTACGTCGCGCTGACCCGGGCCGAGCAGGTGTTGGTGCTGTCCGGCCATCACTGGGGCGCCAGGACGAGCAAGCCGGCCGGACCCAGCGAATTCCTGCTGGAGTGCGCAGCCATGCTGAAAGGCAGGGCGGACCCCGACGAATGGGCGGCGGCCCCGGATGCCAAGGATTCCAACCCACTGACGTCGCAGCCTCGCACGGCGCAATGGCCGGTCGACCCGCTGGGTCCGCGACGCGCGGCGGTCCGCGCCGGAGCTGATCTCGTGCTCGCCGCCATGAGCAAGCCGGTCACACAACCGCCTACACCATCGAAGATCCGGACGTCGCGCAAGGGGGGCGGCAGCGTTCGCCCAGGGACAATCGACGCACAGCTATTCGACGCAATGGCAGTTGACGCAGTGGCATTCGACGCACGGGCAGTTGACGTAATGGCATTCGACGCACGGGCAGTTGACGCAATGGCATTCGACGCACGGCCAGTTGACCCACCGGCTACCGACGCGTCCGACCCGTTCGGATGGGCGGCCGACGTCACCACCTTGCTCGCGGAGCGGGCCGCGGTGGACAACGGCCGGCAAGAGGTGGAGCTGCCAGGGTCGTTGTCTGTCTCAGCGCTGGTCGAACTGGCCGACGATCCGCAGGCACTTGCCCGTCGATTGCGTCGCCCCGTGCCCGTGGAGCCGGCTCCGGCCATGCGCCGGGGAACCGCTTTCCATCAGTGGTTGGAGCGGTTCTTCCGCGGTGCAGCGCTGCTCGATGTCCGGGACCTGCCAGGTGCGGGGGACCGATGGGCCACCCACGATGCCGACTTCGACGAGCTACGGCGCCAATTCCTCGCCTCGCCCTGGGCGAACAAGGTTCCCGAGGAGATCGAGGTGCCGTTCGCCACCCGCATCGCAGGCATCGGTATTCGCGGACGGATCGACGCTGTTTTCGCCGATCAGGACGGCGGCCTGACCGTCGTCGACTGGAAGACCGGTCGCCCGCCGCCTGCGGCGAAGCGCTCGGCTGCCGCGGTTCAACTGGCCTGCTACCGGTTGGCCATCGCCGGATTGACCAACCTTCCACTGACGTCCGTCCGCGCCGCGTTCCACTATGTGCCGACCGGAACAACGATCGCACCGGTCGACCTCCTGGATGCCGCGGGCATCGAGCGGTTGGTTCAGGCTGCGACGACCCGGGACATTCCCGAACCAGGCGCGGACGCCGCGGCGACCGGATGAGCAGCCGTGCGGGGTGACCGGGTGAGCGACGGAACGGGCGACAGTTCTGCCGTCATTCTGCGCGGGCGATCATTGCCGACCGATCGTGCCGCGGTGATGGCAATCGTCAATCGCACCCCGGATTCCTTCTTCGACGCGGGCGTCACCTTCACCGAATCCGCCGCGATGCGGGCGGTGCGCGCGGCTGTCGACGAGGGCGCCGACCTGGTCGACATCGGGGGAGTCAAGGCCGGGGTGGGTCGCGAGGTGGATGTCCAGGAGGAGGTCGGCCGCGTCGTACCGTTCATCTCGCAGGTTCGGGCGTCATTTCCCGACTTGATCATCAGCGTGGACACCTGGCGGTCAGCGGTTGCCATCCGAGCATGCCAGGCGGGCGCCGACCTGATCAACGACACCTGGGCCGGGGCGGATCCCGAGCTCGCCGACGTCGCGGCCCGCTTCGGTGCCGGGATCGTGTGCTCGCACACCGGGGGGGCGGCTCCGCGGACCAACCCCTACCGCGTCAGCTATCCCGATGTGGTCGCCGCGGTGATCGAGGAAACCACCGCGGCGGCAGAGCGGATGGTCTCGGCGGGGGTACCGCCGCAAGGGATTCTGATCGACCCCACGCACGACTTCGGGAAGAACACCTGGCACGGACTTGAATTGGTGCACCGCACCAACGAGCTGGTCGCCACCGGGTGGCCGGTACTGATGGCGTTGTCCAACAAGGACTTCGTCGGCGAGACCCTCGACCTTCCGGTTGATCAACGACTGGAAGGAACGCTGGCAGCGACCGCCATCGCAGCCTGGCAGGGCGCAGCGGTGTTCCGCGCTCATCAGGTGCGACCCACGCGCCGGGTCGTCGAGATGGCCGCTGCAATTCGGGGTAGCCGTGCCCCGTTGGCGGCGCGGCGCGGCCTTGTCTGACCGGGCAGCCGGCCATCCGGGAAACGGCGTCCGCGCGGAGTGCAGTGAGGAAGCCGTGGACCGGCCCGGATGTTGGGGTGCTGACGGGGGCACACGTCCCTCTCGTCCGGCGGGTCTGCGTTCCGCGAAGGACGCGACCGACCCGCGCGGCTCCACAGCGGCGCCTCGGTCGGCTGGTCGTGGCACGATCAAACGGTGACCACAGTCCTGCAGTACCTGGTGATCGCGGCGGTCATCGGTGCGGTGGTGTTCGGGATCGCCGTCTTCGTCTTCGGCCGCGGCGAGCAGTTGGCGCCTCTGTCTCCCAGGACGTCACCGACTGAGCTGCCGGACGAGGCGATGACCGGCGGCGACGTCAGGAGGGTTCGCTTCCCGATGGCGATGCGCGGTTACCGGATGGGTGACGTCGACTGGGCGCTCGAGCGGATGGCTGACGAACTCGACCGGCTACGCGCGGATATGTCAGGGACACCGGGGGAGTTGACGTCGGTCGCAGAGCCTGATGACCTCCGGCTCACCGCGGTCGACAGTGCTGTGGACGTTTCCCTCCGGAAATCGCCCGGGCGGCATTCGGTCGACGACACAGTCACAGGGCGCACGTCGGCGGACCCTGAAACGGCCGACGTGAAACCGGCCGACCTCGAGTCAACAGGCGGGAACTCGACGATGCCGACAAGGGCGCGAACATGACGGCGCGGGTAGAGGCGTCGGTGACTCTTCGCGCGAATCCTGAAGATGCTTTTGCGTCGATGGCGGACCCACGGGCCCAGGAGAAATGGATCTTCGCGACCACCATGTACGCGGTGGAGAGTTCGGCAACACCGCCCCAGGTGGGTGCGCGCATCGCCGCGTTCACCGGCTTTCTGAGTATCGGGTTCCTGGACACTATGACGGTCACCGAATACGACCCGCCGCACCGCTGGGTGATGGACAAGGACGGCGCCCTGCTGAACGGCGTCGGAATCATGCGTGTCGACCCCTTGCCCGAAGGCTGCCGGATCACCTGGATCAACGAATTGACATTGCCGTTCGGTGTACTCGGTCGCCTCGGCTGGCCGGTGGCAAGACCACTGGCGCGCCTTGCCCTCACCGCGGCACTGCGCCGGATGGGCCGCCTGCTGGAGCAGGGTGTGCTGCCGCTCGCACCCGCTCCTGCCTCCGAGGTGCCGGGCGCCCGCGAGCGCGGCAAGATCATCCCGGCCTAACCGTGGACAGTCAGACGGTCTCGGAAAGCACCGGTCCCCAGGCCATATCGCCGGTTGATCCGGGGTCTTTGCCTGATTCGGTCCGCGTCGGCGACGACGGACGGCTCCGGTGCTGGTGGGGGATCAGCGCTCCGGAGTACGTCGAGTACCACGACGTGGAGTGGGGGCGTTCGCTGCGCGGCGACGACGCACTCTTCGAGCGCCTGTGCTTGGAAGCGTTCCAATCGGGACTGAGCTGGCTGACGATCCTGCGTAAGCGACCTGCCTTCCGGCGGGCGTTCGACGGCTTCGTCATCGACCGTGTCGCCCGCTTGGGCCCTGCAGACGTCGACCGTTTGCTGGCGGACGCAACGATCGTCCGCAACCGGGCGAAGATCGAGGCGGCGATCCACAACGCACGGGTGGCCGCCGACATGTCCGTCGGACTGGACGAAGTGCTGTGGTCGTTCGCGCCCAAGCCACCGCCGGCCCGTCCGGTCTTGGTAGCGGATTACCGGGCGATCACACCGGAGTCCAACGCGATGGCCAAAGAGTTGAAGCGCCGCGGCTTCCGGTTCATCGGGCCGACGACGGCATACGCGTTGATGCAAGCGACCGGCATGGTCGACGACCATGCCGCGCACTGTTGGCGGGCCGTCGAGCCGGCGTGACTGCCAGCGCCCGACCGGGGAAAGGCGCACCGCGGGCTGTCCACGTCAATGGCGGCGGCCAACCGAGAAGACACGGGCGCCTGAGCAGTGCGACTGGTGATCAGTACTGCTATCGCCCCGCTGACACCCCGCGCTTGCCGCGCGGCCGGATGACCGGACCGGCCGGAGCGGCCTGAGCTGTGCGTGGTGATGTGCGGGCCGGCGTGGTCGCCGCGGGTACGAACGCATCCGGCGCGGTCTCCCGGGTGTCCGCTGCGGCTTCGGAGTCGTCCCGCACCTGATCCGCGGACTGGGTGGCAGGCCGCTCGGCCGACGAGTCCGGCGCGACGACCGAATGCCCGGCGGGGTCTGCACGGACTTCTGGCGCGTTGTCCGCGATCACTTCGCCGCTGGTGGTCTGCTGACCGGGCGCGTTGATCACCGCAACGCCCGATTCGAGATCGATGCGCAGGTCACCGTCCTTGGCGTTGCCCTCTTCTTCGCGGCGGGCCGCCTTCGCCTGCCGCTCTTCCAGTTCGTGACGCATGCCTGGATTGAAAAGCGCGCCCAGTTCACCCATTGGTCCCACCCGGTAAGGCTACGGCACCACACGGTGCCCGGCCGATCCCGCGACGCCGCCGACAGCGGGCACGCCCCGAGTGAGTGCGGACGGCCCAGCGACACTGGCACCGCGCGTCAGGCACGCTCAGCGTCCCGAGAACCTCGGCGACCGCTTCTCGACGAACGCCGCAATGGCCTCGTGATGGTCCGGCGAGGAAAAGCACTCCCGCTGCGCCCGGTCCTCGAATGCGAGGACCGACTCCAGATCCGACTGCGCACCATGCTGCAGCGACGCCTTGATCCAGCCGTACGCGGTGGTCGGTCCGCTGGCCAATCGCACGGCCAGGGCGCCGACCGTGGGTGTGAGTTCGTCGTCGGCGGTCACGGCGTCCACCATGCCGATGCGTAGCGCCTCGTCGGCCCCGACGCGTTCGCCGAGCAGCATCATCCGGGATGCCCGGCCGAAACCGATCAAGCGTGGCAGCACGAACGATGCTCCGGTGTCGGCCGACAGAGCCACGCCGGCGAAGGCCATCGAGAAGGACGCGGACCGCGCCGCCACCCGGAGATCGCAGGCGAAGGCCAAACCCGCACCGGCGCCCGCCGCCGGGCCGTTGACGGCGGCGATGACAGGCTTGGTCATTCCGGTGACCGCCCGCACCAGCGGGTTGTAGAACTCGGCAACGGTCGTACCCACCCGCGGATCGGACGCCGAGACCAACGCAAGGTGCTCCTTGAGGTCCTGGCCGGCACAGAACGCCGGGGGAGAACCGGTGATGACCACCGCGCGGACGGCGGGGTCGGCGCCGGCGGCGTCGAGGCCGGCCAACAGGGCTCCCTTGAGCGCGAGATCGAACGAGTTGAAAGCCCTCGGCCGGTTCAGGGTCATTGTCCTGACCCCGTCGGCGTCCCGCACCAGTAGCGGGGTTTCGGTCGGATCGGGTTGCCTCGTCGTCGTCATCGGCGACCTTCCTCCGTGTCACTAAGCGTGCCACTCACTCGGCGGCATCCGATACTGCGGCGCCTGACGCCGCAGCGCTCAGACTGCCACCGCGGGGTGCCGGCCGAGGCCCGTTTGTCGTCCGGATGCAGGTCGAGCGGCATGAAGCGGACCGATTGTCGAGGCACACGTCGCCACAGGTCACACCTGATGACGAACTCAGCGCCTTCATGAGGGAGAATGGAGCGTCCGCGGCGAGCCGCGGCGACTACGCCGGACGGGAACCGCCGTTCGGCCGAGAAGATTCACCTGAGTTCTGGAGGGAGTCGCACATGGCGGCCATGAAGCCCCGTACCGGGGATGGTCCTCTCGAAGTGACCAAGGAGGGCCGCGGGATCGTCATGCGCGTTCCGCTGGAGGGCGGTGGGCGGCTGGTCGTCGAGATCTCCGCCGACGAGGCTTCCGCGCTGGGTGACGCCCTGAAGGCTGTTGTCGTCAAGTAGACCTGCCGCCGCCGAACCCGGGGTCACTTCAGATCTGACGGTCCCGGAATGACGCGACAGCGCCCGGGTCTGATTCCTTTCCGGATCGGGCCCGGGCGCTGTCGTGTTCGAACGCCGCCGTGTTCGTACGCTGTCGTGTTCGAACGCCGCCGTGTTCACACGCCGCCGCCGGCGCCGCGCCCCGGACCCAGGACCGATCGGTACAGCTCGACGATCTGCTCGGCGATCGCCGTCCACGAGAACTCGCCGACTGCGCGGTCCCGTCCAGCCACACCGTAGAGCTGGGCCCGTCGCGGATCGCGGACGAGGTCGTTGACCGCAGTGGCGAGGTCGTGTTCGAAGCCGGCGGCATCCTGGCTGTCGTAGTGCACCAGCAGGCCGGTCTCGCCGTTGTTCACCACTTCAGGAATACCGCCGACATCGCTGGCGACCACCGCGGCGCCGCAAGCCATGGCCTCGAGGTTCACGATCCCTAGTGGCTCGTACACCGACGGGCAGACGAAAACCGTCGAGGCGGACAGCACCTGCTTGACATCGGGCAGGGTCAGCATTCCGTCGAACCAGAAGACCCCGGGGCGGGCGGCCTGCAGTTCCGCAATCGCCGCCGCCGTCTCCGCAGCGATCTCGGGAGTGTCAGGCGCCCCGGCGCAGAGCAGGAGCTGGATGTCGGGATCGAAGTGGTGCGTCGCCGCGACCAGATGCCCGACGCCCTTCTGCCGGGTGATCCGGCCGACGAACGACGCGATCGGCTTGTCCAGATCGACGCCCTTGGTGGTCAGCACGGACCGCTCGTCGGTCGGCTGATAGATGTCGGTGTCGATGCCATTGCGGATGACGTGCACCTTGGCCGGGTCGAGCGTCGGATAACTCTCCAGAATGCCCTGCTTCATCCCGGCGGACACCGAGATGATCGCAGCCGCGCCCTCGTACGCCGTCCTCTCCGCCCACGACGACAACCGATAGCCGCCACCGAGTTGCTCGGCCTTCCACGGCCGATGCGGCTCGAGGGAGTGTGCGGTGATCACGTGCGGAACGCCGTGCAGCAGCGAGCCGATGTGCCCGGCCATGTTGGCGTACCAGGTGTGCGAGTGCAGCAGTTCGACGTTGCCGGTCGCCGCGACCATCGAGAGGTCGACCGACAACGTGGTGAGGGCGGGATTCGCGCCGGCCAGGTCCGGCGCCGGACGGTGTCCCTGTGCGCCGGGCCGGTCGGCGCCGAACGCGTGCACGTCGACATCGATCAGTTTGCGCAATTCTCGGGCGAGGTATTCGACGTGAACGCCTGCCCCTCCGTAGACGTCGGGCGGGAACTCACGGGTCAGGATCGCGGTATGCACGTCGGCAATCTATCCAGACCACCATCGGCCCGCAGGGTGGAGGTCGGATGATCGGGCCGGTCGTACCACCCGTGACGCGGGCCGTCCCGCGCCGCAGGCCCGGGCGCCTGCATCACTCCCGCCCAGCGAGGGTTTGCGGCGACCCCAGGGTGCGCGCGTGTGGGGGCGGAAGTAGGGTCAGCGCCATGGCCAAGCCCAAGGTTCTCGGCATCGTATTGGCAGGCGGCGAAGGAAAACGGTTGTGGCCGTTGACGGCTGACCGGGCGAAACCCGCCGTGCCGTTCGGCGGGAATTTTAGATTGATCGACTTCGTGCTGTCCAACATGGTCAACGCGGGCTACCTGAAGGTCTGCGTGCTGACGCAGTACAAGTCGCACTCACTGGACAGGCACATCACGACGACCTGGCGAATGAGCCAGATGATCGGCAACTACATCACTCCGGTGCCGGCGCAGCAGCGGCTCGGTCCACGCTGGTACACCGGCAGTGCTGACGCCATCCTGCAGTCGCTGAACCTTGTGTATGACGAAAGTCCCGACTATTTGGTGGTTTTCGGCGCGGACCATGTCTACCGGATGGACCCTTCGCAGATGGTCAACGACCACATCGCGACGGGTGCGGATGCCACGGTGGCGGGCATCCGGGTACCCCGGCGCGAGGCGACGGACTTCGGCGTCATCAAAACCGCCAGTGACGGCATCAGGATCGAGGAGTTCCTGGAGAAGCCGGCAGACCCCCCGTCGGTGCCCGACGATCCCGACGTCGCCTACGCCTCCATGGGCAATTACGTGTTCAGCACCGAAGCGCTGATCGAGGCATTGCGTATTGACGCAGCGGACGAATCGTCCATTCACGACATGGGCGGCAATATCATTCCGATGTTCGTGGATAGGGGCACCGCGCATGTGTACGACTTCGCCCGCAACGACGTTCCCGGTGCGACGGACCGTGACCGCGGCTATTGGCGCGACGTCGGAACACTGGACGCCTACATGGAGGCGCACATGGACCTGGTTTCCCTGGAGCCGATCTTCAACCTGTACAACCGGGAGTGGCCGATTCTCAGCTTCCCGGCCACCTTGCCACCGGCGAAATTCGTCGAGAACGGCACCGCCCGCGATTCGATGATCGGCGCGGGAACCATCATCTCGGGCGCCACGGTCACCGGATCCGTCGTCGGTGACGACGTCCGCATCGGCACCGGGGCCGTCGTCCAGCATTCGGTCATCATGGCCGGCGCCCGGATCGGACGGAACGCCGTCGTCCGCAACAGCATCCTGGACAAGAACGTGGTGGTGCCGCAGGGCGCCACGGTCGGTATCGACGCCGCGCTGGACAGCGACCTGTACTCGGTCAGCCCCGGCGGGATCACTGTTGTGGGCAAGGGTGTGACGATCGGCAAGGGCGTTTCCTGACGCCTGCCGGTCGGGCCCGCGTACCTGGATTGGTCGTTCTTGCAGGCGCGCCGTCGTCGAGGTGCCGGGCGGATGCGTCGGCCCAGGGTGAGCGGCGCAGTTGTCCACGGGGGCGCGGCGTGCCAGCGTCATTCGCAGCGAGCCGGGTCGCGTCCGCAGAACCCGGCCAGCCCGGCTCAAGGCGTGGGGTGCGGCACCCTGGCCGGGCATCCGCCGGTGACGTAGCCCTCGTCATACTCGAAATGCCAGACCTCGTTGTCGTACATCCGGCACCAGCCCAGTGTTCCCCGGGTGCTCTCCAGCCAGGTGTAGGCGGCGTAGGGCTGGACGTCGACCGCCGTACCGAGGACGTGCGCTGACTTCACGGGTGGCAGGACGTACTGGGCCGCCATCTGCGGCCCATACTGCGCGAGGTATTCGTCATAGGTCTGCTGCTGCTGTGCGCGACTCCGCTTGCCGTCTGCCAGGCACATCTTGACCCCTGTGGAGGCGCCCACTGCCTCGACGGCCAGCCACGCGGCTTCTGCGTCCGCACGCATTCCGGTCGGCCGCTCGTCGGCGTACTGCTCATTGTTCTTGCAACGCCGGCCGCCGTCGTCCCCGGGAACGTCCGGGTCGGCGGGGACAGACCCCGCTGCCGTTGCCGCCGCGGCAACCGACGCGCTCACCTCGGCAGTCAGCGCCTTCGAGTTCGGCGCAGCCCCCGCCGATGATGGCGCCGCGTCGGTGCCTGCCCAAGCCTGTGATGCTGCCGCCGAGGACACCGCAGCCGATGCCGATGCCGTCACGGCGACGTCGTCGGCCGAGTCGTCGACACTCGAGCTGCCGCAGGCGCAGAGCAGCACTGCTGCTGCCATCGAAGACGCGATCACCCGGAACCGAGGGATACCTGTTGGGCGCGGCCGCCCGATCACCTTCGCTTGACTGCTGCGAGCAGTCCGTCGCCGAGCGGGACCATCACCGCGGCCAGCGTCTCGTCGTCGCGGACCAGCCGCCCGGCATCCCGGACAGCGACCGTTTCATCGTCGCGTTGCGTCGGATCGGCGACCTTGTCTCCGGCCAGGGCACCGTCGACGACCAGAATGCCGCCCGGCCGCAGAAGTCGAAGCGCCTCGGAGACGTACTGCGGGTATTCCGTCCGCGCGCCGTCCACGAAGACGAGGTCATACGCCGCGTCGGTCAGCCTCGGCAGCACTTCCAGGGCGCGGCCGTTGATCAAGCGGGTGCGCGTGGCCCCGATTCCCGCCTCACCGAAGGCCTTCTTGGCGGCGCGGTGGTGCTCGGCCTCGACGTCGATGGAGGTCAGGATGCCGTCGGAGGACATTCCGGCGAGCAGATGCAGTCCACTGACGCCGGCGCCCGTGCCGATCTCGACCACCGAGCGAGCCGCAACCGCGGCGGCCAGAAAGGTCAGGGCCGCCGCGCCTCCGGAACCGATCGGGACGCAGCCCAGATCGGCGGCCCGGGCACGGGCGGCGAGGACCACATCGCCCTCCGGTACGAAGAACTCGGCGTAGGACCGGCTGGTGGTCACCGGAAACCTCCTGTATTCGGCGCACTGCGGAGAATGCGGGCTGGTGACGGTGCTGGATGGCGCAGATGGTCGGTCGCTACAACGGAGCACGCTGGACCTACCCGGGCGAGGAACGCTATCGCAGTGCTCGATGGCCGTCACCCGCTGCACTGCCCCCGAATCTCCGAGGCAGGTCCGGTACTCCCCGGCAAATCTATGGCCTGGCCAGGTCATCCCCTTTCAGGCGCACCGCGATCCAGGGCTGGTTCGTGACCCACCGGATCCGCAGCCATCGCCAACCTGGCCAAGGCGCTGCCCGACATGCTCGCGCCACCTCGCTCACACCTGGCTCACAGCACCCCCAGGAACAATCATTGAACTGCGGTCGTTCGATCGTGCAGATCCCGGAGGTGGTTTCACTGTCCAGCCCGCCCGTTCCGATCGGCCGCTCCTCGGCCGGTTACCAGGCGTCTACGGACCCAGCGCTCGACGTGGTGTCCGAAGGGGCGCAGTCCGGATGGACGCCGCCCGCCTGGGAGGATATCGTCCGGGACCATGGCGATCGGGTGTACCGACTCGCTTATCGACTGTCCGGTAACGCGCATGACGCGGAGGACATCACCCAGGAGACCTTCATCCGCGTCTTTCGGTCCCTGGCGAACTACCGTCCGGGGTCGTTCGAAGGCTGGCTGCACCGGATCACCACGAATGTCTTCCTCGATCTGGTCCGCCGTCGTCAGCGCATCCGGATGGAGGCGCTGCCGGAGGAGACCGACCGCATCGCCGGCCGTGAGCCGTCTCCGGAGCAGGCCTACAGCGACGCCAATCTCGATCCCGACCTGCAGGCGGCGCTCGACGAGCTGCTGCCGGAGTTCCGGGCGGCCGTTGTGCTCTGCGACGTGGAGGGCCTGACCTACGAAGAGATCGGGGCCACGCTCGGCGTCAAACTCGGTACGGTGCGGTCCCGGATCCATCGGGGCCGGCTGGCTCTGCGGTCCGGGCTCGAGCGGCGCCGGGCCGAACGAATCGATCTCAGCGGCTCCGGGGCGGTGCAATGACAGCGGGTTTCGCCGATCACCTCAATCTTGACGCCATCGTCGCCTTCGCCGATGGCGAGATGCCTCTGGTGGCCTACCAGCGTGCTGCCGCGCATGTGTCCCGGTGCCCGGAGTGTGAATGCGAGGTCAACCAGCAGCTTGCTGCGCGATCGTGGCTCCGGGCAGCGGGCGCGCCTTCCATGCCGTCCAGCCTGCTCGACAGCCTGAAGTCGATCCCGGTCGCCGTGCCGGCGGCCCGTCCGGTGGACGGAGCCGGAATCGACCCGCGGTCGGGCGCGATCGTCCGCGCCGACGAAGCGCGCCCCGCGGCCCATCGGGTTCGCCGGCTGCGGTTCCTCGGCGCGGGAGCGTTGGTCGCCGGGTTGGCTGTCGGGGCCCTGGTTGCCGGGACCGAGCAGGGCAACGACGTGCGTCCGGTCAAGGACCAGCTGGTCAGCGGGGTGTCCACGCCGTTCGTCGTCCCGGTGGAACTGAACGGCCGTTAGCCGATCGGAACTGTCCGACGCTGCAGGGCTGACGAGTGGCTACGGTGGCCGGGCGTGTGCGGTGCTCAGGGGCGGGGGCCGCCGCGCCATTCCAACCTCTCGAAACCCTCCCGTAGCCTGTCAAAAGCCGTGCGCCGGCGTGATTGCAGCACAGTGCGGTCAGTGCGGTCAGTGCGGTCAGTGCGGCCTGCGCCGGTCAGTGCCCATCGAGAGGTGAACCGCAAGAGATGAACAACCCGCACCCGGACGACGCGTCGACGGCTCGGTCGCCGGACGACCTTGCTCCGGTCGCCGCGGGCCCGGGTGACGGACCCGCCGGAGCCTCGAGAGACGCTGCTGGTAGAGACCTTGGGGTGTCCTCCGCGGCGTCCCGTAACGGCCGTCCGCGGCTCGCGCCGAAACCGCTGTGGAAGCCGCCGGTCGATCCGCTGCAGACCGGAGCCTTCGGCCGCCCCGGGGGGGTCGGCGGCTCCTTCTCGCCGCGGCGTCAGAACGGTCCTGTCCCGCTCGCTGCGCCGCCCGTCCCCGAGCACCTCCAGGACGCCTTCGGGCGTCCGCCGAAAGCAACAACCAGTCTGCCGCGACCACCCGGCGGTCCTGGCGGCGCAGTGGCCGAACCGCAGGACACCGACCCGTGGTCCGATCCCACCTCCGGCGCCCGGTTGGGTCCGCCTGCTCTGCAGGCCGAGAAGGAGCCGCACGCGGAGCCTGTTCCCGCCGAGCGGTTCTCCCTCCGCCAGGCGTTGTTCGACCGCCGATTGAGGCCGTCCGCGGTGATCGGGCTGCTGGTCGCAGCCCTGGTGATCGGCGGTGTCGGGGCCGCCATCGGAGTGCTGGCAGCCAACCGGCTGCCGGCGGCCGTCACCGACCCGCAATTCCAGCTCGCCACGGTTGCGCCGTCGGTGACGCGCGAGCCCGGTTCGGTGGCCGACATCGCGTCCCGGGTGCTGCCGTCGGTGGTTTCCCTGGAGATTCGCACGGGCGATGCGGGAGAGACCGGCTCCGGGGTGGTGATCGACGGCAGTGGTTACATCCTGACGAACAACCATGTCATTTCCACGGCCGCTACCGACCCGTCGGCCGAGCTGACGGTCATCTTCAACGACGGGAAGCAGACTCGGGTGCCCGGCATCATCGTGGGCCGTGACCCGTTGACCGACCTCGCCGTGCTCAAGGCCGACATCGCCGGCGCAACGGTAGCGCAATTGGGGGACTCCGCCGCGCTCGCCGTCGGCGATCCCGTCATTGCCATCGGCTCGCCGCTCGGCCTCGCCGGCACCGTCACGACCGGCATCGTGTCGGCCAAGGACAGGCCTGTACGGCTGCAGGGCGGCGGATCGGACACCGACGCGGTGATCGACGCGGTGCAAACCGATGCCGCGGTCAATCCTGGTAACTCGGGCGGTCCGCTCGTCGACTCCTCGGGCGCGGTCGTCGGCATCAACACCGCGATCCGCACCCTGGGCGGCGACTCCAGCGGATCGATCGGGCTCGGCTTCGCGATCCCCATCACGATGGCGAAATCCGTTGCGGAGCAGATCATCCGTTCGGGAACTGTGCCGCACTCGACGATGGGGGTGAACGCGCGGTCCGCGACCGACGGCGTGACCGACGGTGCGCAGGTGCAGAACGTTCAAGCCGGTGGCCCCGCGGCGGCTGCCGGCATCGCAGAAGGCGACGTGATCACCAAGGTGGGGATGCGTTCGGTGGGCAACGCTGACGAATTGGTGGTGGCCGTGCGGCAGAATGCCGTAGGCGCAACGGTTTCGGTGGTGCTGATACGTGAGGGTCGCCAGATGACGCTGAACGTGACGCTGGCCGCCCAGTAGCTGCTCACCGCCGGAGCGGTGCGCTCCGGCATCACAGTTCGGTCGCGCAACCATCGGGGCTATCCTGGGGCCGTCGGTTGGGACACGGGAGGAGGCCGGAACATGTTCGGCCTGTCCTGGGGTCAGATCGCCATCATCGTTCTAGTGGGTGTGTTCGTGCTGGGCCCCGAGCGAATCCCCACAGCCGTGTCCTGGGTGATGACGTCGCTGCGCAAGGTCAGGACGATGGCCGCCGGGGCGCAGGCCGAACTACGTCGCGAGATCGGTCCAGAGCTGGACGAGCTGCGCCGGCAGGTGGCCGACCTGCAGTCTCTCAAAGAAATCCAAGATCTTCGCGACCTTCGGGACCTGCACCCCAAGCGCCTGATCGGCAAGAACATCCTGGGTGACGAGTTCTCCGGCGGTATCACCGGATTCCTCGGGCTGAACGGGCACGGGCCCGACTCCGCCGATGCCACCAACGAACAGCAGCTCGGTAACAACGGTGCCGCGTCGGACGGCCCGGCCGTGGCTGCCGGTTCTGGCGGCCCGCCCCCGCATCTTCCGCCGTCCATGACGAAGACCCTCGCTGCTCCCAGGGTTGTGGGCGGCGCGCCCCCGCACACGCCGTCAAGGACCCTCGCGGCCGGCGAGCGGCCGCCCTTCGATCCGGACGGAACCTGACCCAGCAAGCCGCCCTCGGCTGCGTTTACCGTCGCGCGGGCGCTGCGCTAATTGCGCGCGGGCCCTGCATTAATTGCGCGCGGGCGCGATGCCCAGCGAAACACCGGCCAGCGGCCTGTTCCGGGCGGCGAGCGCTCCGGCCACCGCGTTCAGCGCCTCCGTCGCCGGGCTGGAGCCGGGCGCCAGCACCAGCGGCACTCCTGCGTCACCTGCGGTCCGCAGTTCCACCTCGAGCGGGATCTGCCCGAGCAGCGGCACGGTTGTTCCGGTCAACCGGCTGAGCGATGCCGCGACCTGCTCCCCGCCGCCGGACCCGAACAACTCCAGCATCGAGCCGTCGGGCAGCGTCATCGCGGCCATGTTCTCCACCACACCCACGATCCGTTGCCGGGTCTGCGTGACGATGGCGCCGGCTCGCTCGGCGACCTCCGACGCCGCTGTCTGCGGGGTCGTCACCACCAGGAGCTCCGCGGTCGGGATCAGCTGCGCCGTCGAGATGGCGATGTCGCCGGTGCCGGGTGGCAGGTCCAGCAACAGCACGTCCAGGTCGCCCCAGAACACATCGGCGAGGAACTGCTGCAGCGCGCGATGCAGCATCGGACCGCGCCAGACCACCGGCACGTTCCCGTCGACGAACATCCCGACGCTGATCACCTTGATGCCGTGCGCGATCGGCGGCAGGATCATCTCCCCGACCTGGGTGGGACGGGCAGTCACCCCCAGCATCCGGGGGATCGAGAAGCCGTACACGTCGGCATCGAGCACACCGACCGCGAGACCCCGGGCGGACAGCGCCGCCGCCAGATTGACCGTCACGGTGGACTTGCCGACGCCGCCCTTTCCGGAGGCCACCGCGTACACCCTGGTGCGCGAATCGGCACGGGCGAAGGGGATGTCCCTGGTGGCGCCGCCACGGAGGTTGTCACGCAGCGCCGTGCGCTGCTCATCGGTCATCACACCGAGCACAAGCTGCAGATCGGTCACGCCCGGGACGGCGCGAACGGCTGCGGTCACGTCGTTGGTGAGGGTTTCGCGCAACGGGCAGGCTGCGATGGTCAGCAGGACGGTGAGCCGGACGACACCGTCGGCAGTGACGCTGAGCTGGTCCACCATCCCGAGTTCGGTGATCGGCCGACGGATCTCGGGATCCTTGACGGTGGCAAGTGCGGATCGAACGTCGTCAACGGTGACAGCCATGATTCCTTCTGAGTTTGTCGTCCCGGCGCAGCGCCGGCGGTTCGGGTCGCCGAGGTGGGTCCGGGCCGGGGACCGGGGGTCGGTCGGCGCGGGTCACCGATGTGGTCCGCCGGAGCCGGATTCGTGTGCAGGCGGGTACCAGCGTACGTGCGCGGCGTAGGTCCGCCCACACGACGGTCCGCCCGCCGGGCCGCCGGAGAGGTCGATCTCCCATGGCTTGCACACGTGCGTGTGCGAGCATGGATCTCCTAGGAGGTGGTCTGTCGTGACCTCGCCCATCGGATTCCGTGGCGCCACAGCTGTACCCAATCTGCCCACCCCGCCCACCGGTTTTGCGGTGGCCGCGTACCCCACGTACGCCAGCGCTCAGGCGGCGGTCGAGCAGCTGATCAAGCAGGATTTCTCCATCCAGGACGTGACGATCGTCGGCTCGGACCTGCAGTTGGTCGAGCGGGTCACCGGCCGGCTGACCGGTGGGAAGCTCGCCGCGGCCGGTGCGGCCTCGGGCGCGTGGATCGGCCTGTTCGTCGGCCTGTTGATGTTCGTCTTTTCGCCCGTGCAGGGCGGCATCATGCTGCTGATCCTGGCCTCGATCGCCATCGGCGCCGTTTTCGGCGCCGTGATGGGCTACCTGGGCTACTCGGTGGCGAAGGGCCGACGGGACTTCACCTCGGCATCCCAGGTCGTCGCCCGGCGGTATGACGTGCTGTGCCAGCCGAGGAGCGCCGAGCAGGCCCGGGACATCCTGTCCCGGATGGAACTCGGTCGCCGCGGCTGAAACACCGCCGCAGACTCGATGCAACAGCGACAAACGGCCCGCCCCGGGATGATTCGGAGGCGGGCCGTTCGTCTGCGTCGGCCAGGCACATGGTCAGGCGACGCTCTTGCCGACCCAACGCCGCCAGTCAGGCGACACTGCTGATCAGGCGAGGGCCTTGGCCTTCAACGTATCGAACTCGGCCTGGTTGATCGTGCCGTTGTCGAGCAGCGTCTTCGCATCGGAGATGTGCTCCGCCGGGGACTTTCCGCCGCCGCCGCCGTTGGCAGCGACGTGCTTGATGTAGGCATCGGTCTCACTGCGTGCTTCCTTGACGGCGGCCATCTGCCGCTCCGACATGCCACGCCCGCGGGCGATGACGTACACCAGCGCCGTCAGGTACGGAATGAAGATCAAGCCGACGATCCAGATTGCCTTGAACCAGCCACTGAGTTCCCGGTCCCTGAACAGATCCGTCAGGATGTAGAACAGCACGAACAGGTAGGCGATGAAGACGAAGCTCCAGACCACCACCCAGATGACGCTCCAGAAGTTTTCCATCTGTTCTTCCTCCAACTCGTGGTCGACGCGATCGACCGGTGCAGCGTGCGCGTCGTGCAAGCGACGGCGTGAGAACCGGGCTCCCTGCCCGATCCGCCACAATCGCGACACAACGGACGCCCTTGTCAGGACACATTGTTGGCGAGGTCAGCGACATTCTGGTGACGAATCGCCAGCGGACCGGATATCGATCACAAACTTCACCCGGGTCGGGTGGTACAGCGGGCTCTACAGCCAGCCGCGCCGGCGCAACAGCAGGAACAGCAGCCCGCACATGCCCAGGATGAGACCGATGGCCATCGGGTAGCCGTAGGTCCAGCTGAGCTCGGGCATGTGCTCGAAGTTCATCCCGTAGATCCCGGCGATGGCGGTAGGCACCAGTGCGATCGCTGCCCACGCGGAGATCTTGCGCATGTCCTCGTTCTGCCGGGTGGTCACCTCGGCGAGCGCGGCGCTGACCAGCGTCGTCAGCATCTCGTCGAAGTTCCCGACACGTTCGGTGACCACCGAGAGATGGTCCTCGACGTCGCGGAAGTACTCACGGATCTCCGCCGGCACCAGATGGTGCGGCGTGCCGGACAGCGCGCGCAGGGCGGGCGTCAGCGGCGTGACCGCTCGACGCAGCCCCAGGATCTCGCGCTTGAGAAGGTAGATCTGTTCGATGTCGACGGGCTTCTCGGTCGTGAAGATGGAGTTCTCCATCTCGTCGATGTCGTCCTCGACGTCCTCGACGACCGAGACGTACTCGTCGATGATGCGGTCGGCGATGGCGTGCATCACGGCGGCCGGCCCGATCGCGAGTTGGTCGGGATCGGACTCGAGTCCGGCCCGGACGCCGGTCAGCTGCGAGTGTGTGCCGTGCCGAACGGTGATGATGAAGTCCGCGCCGAGGAACACCATGATCTCGCCGTTCTGCACGATCTCGACGGCACTTCCGGCAGTGTGCTCGACGTAGCAGACCGTTTTGAGGACCAGAAACAGCGAGTGCTCGTATCGGTCCATCTTGGGCCGCTGGTAGGCCTGGACCGCGTCCTCGACCGCCAGCTCGTGTAGCCCGAAGGTCTCGGCGACCAGCGTCATGTCATCGGTATCCGGTTCGTGCAGACCGATCCAGACGAAGCCGCGGCCCTGCGTGCGGACCCGGGTGATCGCCTCGATGGGCTCGGAGCAGCCCGGCGCACGCTTGCCGTCCAAGTAGGCGGCGCAGTCGACGATGGACTCCGCGTGCAGCATCGGCGGCGACGGCTGGGGTGAGAGCGGGGCGGGTGACGCGCCCCTGCTCGGCAGGCGAACGAGCGTCATGCGACTTTTTCGGGCCGTAGGAGTGAACGACGGCAGCGACGGGAGCGATGGCAAAACGGGCACGGTCAACACCTCCGTTCTCGGATCGACACAGGTTGCCAGCCCCCGACCGACGCATCTGCACAGGTCACGGTACTCGCGACGGGCCTGGGATGGCGTCATCAGAAGCGCAGCTGTTGCCCGCGGCACAGCGCTGAGCCGACTGCCGGCGGCGAGCCGCGGCGCCCGCGGTACGGCGCACAGGCAGGATGGAACCGATGCTCATCGACCTGCACGCGCACTCCACCGCTTCCGACGGCACCGACAAACCGGCCGATCTGATGTCCCGCGCGGTAGCCGCGGGACTGGACGTCGTCGCGATCACCGACCACGACACCACCGCGGGCTGGGAGGCCGCGCTGGACGCCCGGCCCGATCGGCTGACAGTCATCCGGGGCGCCGAGTTCTCGACGGTGGCGCACGTCGGGGCGCGGCCGGTGAGTGTGCATGTGCTGGGTTACCTGTTCGACCCCGCTGCGCCGGCCGTGGTGGCCGAGCACCGCCGGCTGCGCACCGAACGACTCAATCGCGGCATGGCCATCGTCGCCAAAATGGTCGATGCCGGGCTGCCGATCACCGCGGAGCAGGTGATGGCGATCGCCGACGGCGCGCCGATCGGCCGACCGCACGTGGGTCAGGCACTGGTCGCGTCGGGAGTGGTCGACTCCGTGGACGAGGCCTTCGCCTCCTACCTCGCCGGGAATGGGCAATTCTTCGTTCGCAAGGCCGACACCGACCTGCCGACCGCGGTCAGGATGATCACCGCCGCCGGCGGGGTGTCGGTGGTCGCGCACCCCAGGGGCCGCGGTGAGTACCGGGCATTGACCGCGGAGTACATCGAGATGCTCGCCGCGCAGGGCCTGGGCGGGCTGGAGGTCGACCATCCCGACCATTCCCGGCGGGATCGGGACGAGCTGCGTTCGATCGCCCGCAGCCTGGACCTGTTGGTCACCGGATCGTCGGACTACCACGGCACCAACAAGGCGCTGCGACTCGGACAGGAGACGACCGGGGAGGCCACGTTGGCCGCCCTGGTGGCGAGCACCAACGGGGTGACCGCCCCAGTCGGGCCCGCGAAGATCGGGGTGTGAGCGGAGCGGATCGGGTGGCCCTCGACCGAACGCGCGGGGAACGGTCAGGCCGCGGCGAGCCAGCTGCGAAGCAGCGGCACAAGCACCTGCAGTAGACCTTCGGGGTTCTCCACCGCCGGGGAGTGCGCAGCGCCGGAGATGAGCACCAACTCGGTGCCCAACCGGGTCGCCATGTCCTGTTGCTCTGACAGCGGCCAGGCGTCGTCGTCACGACCGGCGATGACGGCAACCGGCGTGGCGTTCGCCGCCAGCGCGTCGCGCAGCTGCGGCACCCGGTCGGGTTCTGTGCGCAGGGCGGTACCAATCCCGAGCAGGCCGGCTTTCGTCGAAGCAAGAAATCGCCGGCGCAGCAGTTCCGCGAGGTCGGCAGGCACCACCTTGCGGGCCGCTCTGCCGACCGCGACAGTGCTGTCGTAGACAGCCTGCTTGCCGTGCTGGCGCAGGATCGGTTCGCCGGCGACGAGTGAGTCATATCGGTCGCCGTCGCGGAATGCGCCGGGCCCCGAGCACAGCAGGATCAGGCCGCTGATGGGCGCGCCGGACAGCACCGCGCCCCGCGCCACGAGTCCACCGTAGGAGTGCCCGAGCAGAACCACCGGCGAACTCGCCGCCAGGTCGTGGATGAGATCGGCGCAGGTCTTGCCGAGGACGAGTGGGCCGTACGCGGATTCCTCGACCGGGCCGGCCGACTCGAATTGGCCGGGTAGATCCACCGCAATGGCGCGAAAGCCGCTGCGGGACAGGGGATCGAGCAACGGGATGAAGTCTTCCTTGGATCCGGTATAGCCGGGGATGAGCAGCACCGTGCCGACCGTTGTCCCGCCGTCCGAGCCCTCGATCGCTGGGCTTGGAACGGGGCTTGCTCGCCGGCCTGCGCTGGGTTCGGCGACCAGTGCCGCCAGCGCGCCGGCGCAACTCGGCACGGTGGTGCGTGACGCGAAGGTCGGCGTCAGCTGCTCGCGTCGGTCGCCCGCGCTCATCCCGCGGCCAGCCCGACGACCCGACCCCCGCGGGTCTCGACGATCATCGGGCCGACGGCCCCGGCGTCGACCCGGCCGGTGTAGCCGCCGCGGTTGACCGGAATCGTTCCGGGCACGCCGGAACTCCCGCTGTCCGAGGCGAACACCGAAAGCCCTCCTCGCACTGGCATCAGGAGCTGCCCGGCGACCACCGCCGGCAGGCCCAGCGCGCCGCTCTTGGTCCACCGCACCGCGAGATCCTTCACCGAAACGGTTTCGGCCGTGCTGGGAGCGGTCGAGGTTGTCGAGCTGGTCGTTCCGGCGAGGAACCCGATAGTCGGCGGCGCCGCGTAGGTCACCGACGACGCGGTAGTGCTGGGCGCCGGCGCCGGCGCCGGCACCTGGACGGTGTCGCTGGTGATACCCAGCAAACGATCGCCGACCAGGGAGTACCGGGCCGCGCCGTCGCGCACCGCCGGTGTCGCGGACGTATGACCATCAGCGGTCAGGGCGTCGGCGCGCACGATCAATTCGGCGGGGATGTCCACCGGTGTTCTCGACGTTTCGGTGCCCTTGTCGTCGTAGACGACCACCGCCGGTTCGGGTGCCGACACCAGCACGGCCACCCGGTCGGCGGTGATGCCGACAATTCGGGCGCCGGGCGCACCGGTGTCGATGTCGGCGCGCGGATCGTGCTTGAACACGTCCTGACCTTCGGGTTTGTCGGGGGCCGAGTCGGGCGTCGAGAAGTTGATCACCACTCTGGCGTTCGGTCCCCGTTCCTCGCAGTGCTCGACCGTCGCAAATTGCACGTCGGCCAGCGCGATGTCGGTGAAGGTGCAGCCGGTGGCCCGAGAGTTGGGCTTGGGCGGTGACGGCAGGTCCCCGTACTGGATGGTGCGCACCAGGTCGTCGCGCCACAGTTCGACCAGGGTCGGTCCGAGCCAGCCGGCGTAGGGGCCGCCGAACGCCAGCGAACCCTTCAGCTGATTGGGACTGGTGCGGTAGTAGTGGCGTTCCCCGGTCAGCGGATCGAGCAACATCTGCTCCGAGCAGTATCCGTTCTTCTCCGACACCGCCATGATCCCGCGGACCTTCCCGCGGGTCTCGACGCCGGGAGCGTCCGTGTCGCCGGATCCGACGGCGCACAGTGCCTGGTTGCGGCCGTACGACCACCGGAACTCACCGGTGATTGCGTCATGACCGGTCACGGTTGTCGCGTCGGCGGTGACCACGGCCCCGTACGGCGACACGACCGCACCGACGTCCGCGTTCGTCGCCAGCGACCACGACTCGCGCAGGGACGGCGGTACGTTCTGCGCCGAACTGGCCGCGGTTGCCGGTGGCGCGGTGACCGAAGTGGTCGCCCGGGCGTCGCTCGTCAGGTACACCACAACACCGGCAGCGATGACAACGACGGCGATGACCGCGGCGACGATGCGGTCGACCGTCTTGCGGCTGGCGGCACTCAGAGTCACCGCGTGAGCCTACGCAAGCGGTCGCGCTCGGATGTGCAGATCACGCTATCGATGGTCAGCTTGGAACGGTCAGCTGCCGGCGGTAGCTTCGCTGGCCGAGGCTCCACCGCGGGTGCGACGGCGGGACCTGCGCCGGCGCGCCGGGGCACCGTCCGCAGCGCCGTCACCACCAGCGCCGGCGACCTGCGTCTCCACGCCCGCGACAGCCTCGACGGCCTTCGCAGTGGGGGAGTCGGCGTTGTCCGAACGTCCGCCGCGGCTACGGCTGCGGCCGCCGCGGCCGCCGCCCGCCTGCCCGTTACCGGCTGAGGGAGCAACACCGTGGCCGCCGCCGCGACCCCGGCCGAACGCGGGCGCAGCCGCCCGGCGGCGCTTGCCGCCCGTTTCGCCCAGATCCTCGACGACCTCGGCGCCCAGGCCGGCGCGGACCCGCTGTCCGGACGGGAGCCGACTGGTGACGCCCGCAGGGATGTTCAGATCGTCGTACAGGTGCCGGGACGTCGAGTAGGTCTCCGCCGGATCCGCGAAGTCCAGGCCGAGTGATTCGTTGATCAGCTTCCAACGCGGAACGTCGTCCCAGTCGATGAAGGACACCGCGATGCCCGTCTTGCCGGCCCGGCCGGTGCGGCCGATCCGATGGATGTAGGTCTTGTCCTCTTCGGGGCACTGGTAGTTGATGACGTGGGTCACGTCTTCCACGTCGATGCCGCGCGCGGCGACATCGGTGGCGACCAGGACGTCCACCTTGCCCGAGCGGAACGCCCGCAAAGCCTGCTCGCGGGCGCCCTGGCCGAGGTCGCCGTGCACCGCCGCGGCGGCGAACCCGCGCTCGATGAGCTCGTCGGCGACCTTTGCCGCCGTTCGCTTGGTACGGGTGAACACCATCGTCAGGCCGCGGTCCCGGGCCTGCAGCACCCGCGCGAGCATCTCGACCTTGTCAAGGGCGTGCGCCCGGTACACATACTGCTTGGTCAGCGTGTGGGTAGCGCCCTCGGCCGCGAGTTCGGCCCGGATGTGGGTCGGCTGGGACATGAACGTGCGGGCCAGGGTGAGGATCGGACCCGGCATCGTTGCGGAGAACAGCATCGTCTGCTTCACGTCCGGCACCATGGCCAGCACTCGCTCCATGTCGGGCAGGAAGCCGAGGTCCAGCATCTCGTCGGCCTCGTCGAGCACCAGCACCCTGACGCCGCCGAGGACCAGGTGCCCGGCGTTCGCCAGGTCGAGCAGCCGGCCGGGGGTGCCGACGACGAGGTCGACGCCGGAGTGCAGAGCGGCAATCTGCGGCTCGTAGGCGCGGCCGCCGTACACGGACGTCACCGACAGGCCCAGGTACTTGCCGACCTGATGCAGATCGCGGGTGACCTGCACGCACAGCTCACGGGTCGGCACCATGACCAGCGCCCGCGGTGCCCTGCCGGCCGGCAGCTTCCCGTTGGCCTCGGCCACCATGGCCTCATCCAAGGCCAGCCGTTGCAGCAGCGGGACACCGAAGCCGAGGGTCTTACCCATTCCGGTGCGGGCCTGGCCGATCAGGTCATGACCACCCAGCGCGATGGGCAACGTCAGCGCCTGGATCGCAAAGGTGCGCTCGATACCAACAGCAGCCAGTGCCGTCACGATGCGCGGGTCGGTGCCGAGTTCGGCGAACGTGGGCGCCTCCGGTTCGACCGGCGCAGTTGCCGCCAGCGGGTGCGTCAGCGCCACGTCCTCGGGGTCGATGGCCGCGTCGGCGATGACGCCGTCGGGATCGGAATCCACCTCCAGGGGGTTGACGCCCCGGGAGTCGGTGCCGGAGGCGTGAACAGTGTTGTCCGTGGTGTCGGTGTTGTCGCTGGCAGGGGCGTCGCTGGCAGGGGTGTCGAGGGCAGTTTTGCCGATGGCCGTGGGGTCGGGGCCGGAGGAATCGCCGGCGAAGGTAGAGGTCATGGAAAGAGCCTTCCTCGCGTCCGCGCGCGTTCACGCAGCAGGCGAAGGGAGGTATGGACCCCAGCCATACGGGGTCCCGCTTTCGGCGGTCGATGATTCGGGCCGACCGGCGGGACGACGCGCGCACAGTGCGGCGGTGCAATCGTTGCGCCGCCTATCAGCGATGATTCTACCTGGCCACTGTGACCCTCCCAGCCCGACGGCTGACGCACGGTGCGCCTGAACCGGGCCAGCACGAGCCGTCGGGGCGCCCGGGGCCTTAGGCTCGGCGGTGTTGCAGGGAACCGAGCGCGTGAGGCCGGCGGCAGGGCATGGCTTCTGGCAAGGGCAGTGGCAAGGGCAGGGCGAGGACGTCCCGGTGACGGATGTCGTCTCCTCCACGAGGGCGGCTGAGGACGGAGTGCGGATGACCGAAGCGCAGCAGGCAGCGCCGACCGGATCGCCGCAGGAGGCGCGCACCCGGCCGATGCCGCAGGCACAGGCGGTCATCGACCTGCTGGGAGTGCTTGCGTACGGCGAGCTGTCGGCGTTCGACAGGATGTCCGCGGACGCACGGTGGGCGCCGACGCTGGCGGGACGCGTTGCCCTCTCCAAGATGGCCACCGCGGAGATGGGCCACTTCAATGCCCTGGCTCGGCATCTCGAGTCCAAGTCGGTTGCCGTGGAAGACGCGATGAAGCCATTCGTCGCGCCCTTCGACGCGTTCCACGATTCGACGGCGCCGCATTCCTGGCTGGAGTCGCTGGTCAAGGCGCACGTCGGTGACGGTCTCGCGGCCGATTTCTACCGGGAGATCGCGGAGTGGCTCGATCCCGTGACGCGCGATCTGGTCTTCGAAGTGCTCGGCGACTCCGGGCACTCGGCCTTCGCCGTCCGGGAGGTGCGCAAGGCCTGTCATGCGGATCCGAGACTTGCTGGCCCGTTGGCACTCTGGGGACGGCGGCTGCTCGGCGAAGCGATCACCCAGGCGCAGTACGTGGTCGCCGACCGGGACACCCTGGCGGAGTTGATCGTCACCGGCTCCGGTGATCTCGCCGGCATCGCGGCGTTGTTCCGCCGGCTCCAGCAGGGCCATACCGAGCGGATGAAGTCGCTCGGGCTGGCCTGATTTCACCGTGGCGGAGCCCACCGGCGGCACGTTCGTCAAGACACGATCCGACGCACCCGACGGCTTTTTCGCCTGGGAGGCGGCTGGTCTGTCCTGGCTGTCGGAGGCCACGACCAACGGCGGCGTGGCGCTCGCCGGTGTCCGAGAGGTCGGTAGGACGCACATTGTGCTCGATCGGATCCGGCCGGCGCCGGCGACCAGGGCGGCTGCGGAGAGTTTCGGACGTGCGCTCGCTCGCACACATGCTGAGGGCGCCAGCGACTTCGGCGTCGGTCCGCCTGCATGGCGTGGCAAAGGTTACATCGGGCGCCAAGAGCTTGGACTGCAGCCCTTCTCACGCTGGGGGCAGTTCTACGGCGCGCTGAGGCTGCTGCCGTATGCCGCAGCCGCGGTTCGGGTGGGACATCTCAGCGACGCCACGATGCAGGCCGTGCAGCGTCTGTGCACCCTGTTGGCCGACGGCGACTTCGATGATGGCCGTCCGCCGGCCAGGATCCACGGTGACCTGTGGGGCGGCAACGTGCTGTACGGGGCGGCGGGTGCGGTGGTGATCGATCCTGCCGCGCACGGCGGTCACGGGTTGACCGACCTGGCGATGCTCGCCCTGTTCGGGACCGAACACCTCGAGCGGGTGATGCGGGCCTACGCCGAGGTAGCCGCGCTGCCGCAGGATTGGCGTGCCCTGATAGGGCTGCACCAGCTCCATCCGGTGCTGGTGCACGCCGTCTCGCACGGACCGGCCTACGGGCGGCACGCGGCGGAATTGGTCGCGCAGTACATCTGACCTCCTGATCCAAAGGTCGGTCTCGACGCAGGGATTGTCCGCAGCCCACGGATTGTCCGCAGCGGATCAACAGCCGCACCACAATGTTCGGGGCCGGCCACCGAACACCTGCCGGCCCGCCCCCGTCGACACTCCAGCCTCACAGCGCCAGTAGGACCTCGGGATCGACCAGCTGCTCCACCGCGGCCCGTGCGGCCGCGGCATCCTCGGCGTTTCGCGCGGCGGCGGCCATCGCCTCGCAGGAGGCAAGGTCGGTGCGGGCCAACGCAAATCGCACCGCCGGCACACCGGACGGCGCCATCGACAGGCTGCTGACGCCCAGTCCGACCAGGACGAGAGCAAGCAGTGGATCGCGGGCGGCCTCGCCGCAGACGCCGACGGGCTTGTTCGCTGCCTTGCCGGCTTCACCGGTGGCTGCGACCAGGTCGAGTACGGCCGGCTGCCAGGGGTCGAGGAACTCCGCGAGCTCACCCGCCATCCGGTCCGTAGCCATGGCGTACTGGGTCAGGTCGTTGGTGCCGATACTGGCGAAGTCGACGATCTTCATCATGTGCCGTGCCCGGAGCGCGGCGGCAGGGACCTCGACCATCACTCCGGCGACCGGTAGCCCGTGTTCGCGCACCTTGTCGGTGAACGCCGTGGCCTCGTGCACCGTCGACACCATCGGCGCCATCACCCATACCTTGGCGCCGGTGGCCTTCGCCGCCTGGGCGATCGCCTCGAGCTGGTCGTCCAGCAGCTGGGGGAAGCGGCGGTCCATCCGGTACCCGCGAACGCCCAGCGCCGGGTTTTCTTCCTCCTCGCCGGGCGCGAAGGCCAGCGGCTTGTCCGCGCCCGCGTCGAGTGTGCGGATCACGACCTTGCGGTCGCCGAACGCGGTGAAAACCTTGGTGTAGGCCTTCCGCTGGTCCTGCACAGTGGGGGCGGTGGCCGAACCGAGGAACAGGACCTCGGTGCGGAACAGGCCGACACCCTCGACGTCCTGCTTCGCCGCGCGTTCTGCGTCCTCGACGGCGCCGACGTTGGCGAGTAGCTGGACGGCGACGCCGTCCTTGGTTCTTCCGGCGCCGCCGGTGGCGGTCTTGAGGGCGGCACGGGCCGTGGCTCGCGCGGTGATCGCTTTCCGCAGGTCGTCGTCCGGGTCGAGGACCACTGAACCGGTGGCCGCATCGATCGCGATCGTGGCGTCGTCCGCGAGTTTCAGTGCGCCCGGCACCCGGACCAGGCACGGAAGGTCGAGTTGAGCGGCGATGATGGCGGTGTGACTGGTCGGCCCGCCGAGTTCGGTCACGATGCCCACGACGTGGTTGAGGTCCAGCGTTGCGGTGTCCGCGGGGGCCAGGTCCGCCGCCACGATGACGGTCGGCTTCGACAGTGCGGGCAGGCCCGGCTCGGGCAGGCCGAGCACGCTGGCAACGATGCGGTCGCGAACGTCGCGCAGGTCGGTGACCCGCTCGGCGAGATACGGGCCGCTGGCCTCAAGGATCTTGCAGAAACCTTCGACAGCCTGGTCGACCGCTGTCGCCGGTCCGGTGCCGGCCTCGATGCGGCGCTTGACATCGGCGAACAGCCCAGGATCCTGCGCCATCAACGAGGTGGCCTCCAGGACTGCCGCTGTCGCTGCCTGCGCGACGGCGGCGCGGGCGCGCAAACTCTTGGCCACGTAGTCGAACGACGCCTTGACCAGACTCTCCGCGCTCCGCGCATCGGCTGGGGGCGGCTCGTGCGCGGGCGGACGGGCGGCCGGCGCAAGCTTCACGACGGAGCCGACGGCCGACCCCCGTCCTACTCCGATGCCGCTCAACGTTGGCGAGGCGGATCCGGTTGCGCTCGAAGGTGATGTATTCGCGCCCGTGGCGGTGGTCATCTATCGGTCAACTCCTGTGTCGAAGCAAGGCTGGATGTCGGGGTGCGCAGAGCTGCAACGGCAAGCCCTCAGGCTGCGTCGTGGTCGATCTCGAGCAGTTCGACCAGCTTGTCCAGGGCCTCGTCCGCGCCCTCACCCTCGGCGTTCAGCACCACTTCCTGCTGGCTGCCAACACCCAGGCCCATCACCATCAGGATGCTCCTGGCATCGACCGGATCGCCGCCTGACTTGGCGATGGTGACCGGGAGCCCGATGGCGGTGACGGCCTGCACGAACAGCGAGGCGGGCCTGGCGTACAAGCCGACGCGGGAGGCGACGGTGACGGTGCGGGTGGGCATCTGGACTCCTTGTTCTCCCGGCGGGTGACCGGGTGGTGCGGCGTACTGGCGGGTCGGGCGTTTGGGTGGGTCGGGCTCTGGGTCGCTCGGGACGGGTGGAGCAGGTCAGGCACCCGGCGTCCGTGGCCGGATCTGCGTCAGCCATCGTCGCAGTGCCGGCCGCGGTGCGCGCGGTCACCCCGGTCAGGCCGCGACGCCCTCGCGGAGGTCCTCGCTACGGGCCATCTCTTCGGTGTTCTTGTCCAGGCTCATCAGGGTGATGACGATGCCGGCGGTGACGACTGTGCCAATGGCGATGGCGATCACGTACAGCACCGGGCTGCTGACCAGCGGCAGAACGAAGATCCCACCGTGCGGGGCCCGCAGTTCATTACCGAAGCCCATCACCAGCGCGCCGGTGACGGCGGAGCCGATCATCGTGGACGGGATGACCCGCAGCGGGTGGGCGGCGGCGAACGGGATGGCGCCCTCGGTGATGAACGAGGCGCCCAGAAGCCAGCAGGCTAGACCGTTCTCGCGCTCCGCCTCGGTCCACAGCTTCTTCCGGACGGCGGTGGCCAGCGCCATGCCGAGCGGGGGCGTCATGCCGGCAGCCATCACCGCGGCCATGATCACCAGCGCAGTTCCACCGCTGGCGCTGGTGATCGCGGTGGTCAGGCCGGCAGCGGCAAAGGTGTAAGCGACCTTGTTGACCGGTCCGCCCAGGTCGAAGCCCATCATCAGGCCCAGCACGATGCCGAGCACGATGGCGGTGGAACCGCCCAGACCGGTCAGCCACTCGGTGAGCCAGGTGGTCGCAGCCGCGATCGGCTTGCCGACGACGTAGATCATGAACAGACCCACGACGATCGTCGAGACCAGCGGAATGACAACGACCGGCATGACGCCACGGACACCCTTCGGCACCCGCAGCCGGGTCAGCGCGAAGGCGATACCGCCGGCGGCGAAACCGGACACCAAGCCGCCGAGGAAGCCCGCACCGAGCAGGCCGGCCAGCAACCCGCCGACGATGCCGGGGACAAGACCTGGACGGTCGGCAATGGCGAACGCGATGTAGCCGGACAGGATCGGCACCAGCATGAAGAAGGCGATCTTGCCCAGTGCGAACAGCACACCGGCGAACCCGGCCGCGGCAAGCAGGCTGTCGAAGTTCTGACCACTCGCGAAGGCGGCCGGCAGATTGCCGGCGATATCGGTATAGGCAACGCCCTCCCAGAGCCCGTCCGGCAGATTGGCCGACCCGTACAGCTTGTAGACGACGCCCTCGCCGCCGAACAGGAAGCCGAGCGCGATGAGAATGCCGCCCGCGGCAACGAACGGGATCATGTACGACACGCCGGTCATCAGCCATTGCCGGACCTTCGTGCCGGCACCGACCTTCCGGGTGCCGCCGCCGGTCGAGGCGGCCGGGCTCGCGGCTCCGGCGACCTGCTGCGTGGCGACGCCACCCTTCGGAGCGTTCTCGACCGCGGCGACGGCCGCGGCCAACACTCCCGGCCCGTCGTGGACAGCCTTCTTGACGCCGACATCGATGAACGGCTTGCCGGCGAACCGGCCCTTTCCCTTCACCTCGAGATCGGCGGCGTAGATGACCCCGTCCGCGGCGGCGATGGCGTCATCGGACAGCGGTACGGTGCCTGCGGATCCCTGTGTCTCGACCTGGACATCGTGACCCGCGGCCTTGCCGGCCTGCTCGAGATTCTCCGCTGCCATGTAGGTGTGCGCGATGCCCGTCGGGCATGACGTGACTGCGACGAACTTCATTGGCCTCCCACCTCTGCTTGCACGTAGGAAGCCACCGACGCAGCGTCGGGGGCATCGATGATGGTCTGGCGAAACGCGGGGCGCACCAGCCGGCGGGCCAGTGCCGCCAGGATGGTGAGGTGTTCGCTGCCGCCACCGGCGGGAGCGGCGATCAGGAACACCAGCGTGGCCGGCCCGTCCGGCGCGCCGAAGTCGACACCGGCCGGGACCCTGGCCAACCCGAGTGACGGCGCGGTGACGTGCTCGGATCGGGCGTGCGGAATTCCGATGCCGCCGGGCATTCCGGTGGCCATCTGTGCCTCGCGGGCGGCGACGTCGGCGAGGAACCCCTCGATGTCGGTCACCCTGCCCGCTGCCTGCAGCTTCTGGGCGAGTTGCCGGATGGCATCGACCTTGTCCTTGGCGACAAGGTCGAGAACGACCAGGTCTTCGGTGATGAGGTCTGTCATGACGCGACGTCCTTCACTGCTTGGAGGGGATCGGGATCAGCGACGACGCGGACAGCGTCGGCGCAGGCTTGCGTTTCCTGCGGACCGGGGACTGTGCTGCCGGGAAGAAGGCAGGCCGCCCTGCCCCAGGCGACGGCCCCGGCGAGTCGTTCGGCAGGGGTACCGATGGTGTGCAGGTAACCCGACAGCGTGGAATCGCCTGCCCCGACGGTGCTTCTGGGCACCAGCGGAGGGCCACCCGCCCACCACGACCCGTCGGCGGTGATCAGCAGTGCACCGTGCCCGCCGAGGCTGACGAGCAGGTCCTTGCAGCCGCGGGCCCGGAGTTGCCGGGCGGCGTCGACCACGTCGCCGACGGTGACAAGGGGAGTGTCGATGAGCTCCTGGAGTTCTTCCAGGTTCGGCTTCACGACGGTGGCGCCGGCGTCGATGGCGGCGGCCAGGGCGGGCCCGGAAGTGTCGATAGCGACCGGAATGCCTTGCGACACAGCGCATCGGGTGACCCGCGCGTAGAAATCCACCGGAGCGCCGGCTGGCAGGCTGCCGGCACCGACCACCCAGGTCGGTCGTGAGACCAGTTCCTTCTCCACCGTTGTGAGCAGCCCGGTCACTTCGCTCTCTGACAGCGTGGCGCCAGGTTCGTTGAGTTTTGTGGTGGTTCCGTCGGCTTCGACGACTGCGATGTTGGTGCGGATGGTCCCGGAGATCGGCACCGTGACGGTCGAGACCTGTTGTGGCGTCAGTAGACCGATCATCCGCTGGGCATCGTCACCGGCGGGCAGGATCGCGGTGGTCCGGTGCCCGTGCTTGGCCAGCGCCCTGGCCACGTTGACGCCCTTGCCGCCGGCCTCGACCAGCGCGTGCCCGGTGCGCTGAACCTCGCCCCGGACGAGCACATCGACCTCGACCGTGTGATCCAGGCTCGGGTTGGGAGTGACGGTGACGACGGGGCCGGCCAGCGGCGAAATTCCCTCGCTCTGATCGGTTCTCGGCCGCGTGGCGTGCGGCGGGACTGCACTGGTCACGCGCGGATCACCGCCGGCCCTGCCTCTTCGATCTCTCGCGCGATCTCGGCATCCACCTCGCTGTCGGTGATGATCGTGTCGATCTCGCTCAGTTCGGCAACCTGAGCGAACTCGTCGCGTCCGAACTTGGTGTGGTCCGCCAGCACGACCGTGCGGCGGGCGGACCGGATGAGGGCGCGCTTGACAGCGGCCTCGGCAAGGTCCGGAGTGGTCAGACCGCGAGCCGGGCTGATGCCATTGCTGCCCACGAACGCGACGTCGGCAAAGACCGCGGCCAGATCGCGCTCGGCCCAGCTGCCGACCGCGGCAAGAGTTCCGGGGCGTACCTGTCCGCCGACCAGGTGGAGGGTGAGGTTCGTCCGCTCGGCCAGCATTCCGGCGATCGGCAGCGCGTGCGTGACGACGATGAATCGCCGTTCCGGCGGGAGCATCTCGGCGAATCTGACGGTGGTGGTGCCGGCGTCGACGATGATCGAACCGCCGTCGGGCAACTGTTCCAGCGCCGCCTTGGCAATCCGCTCCTTCTCGACCGCGTTGATCCCGTAACGCTGATCGACCGGGAGTTCCATGCTCAGCCGCTCGACCGGGATGGCGCCGCCGTGGACCCTGCGGAGTACGCCACGTCGCTCCAGTCCCGTCAGGTCGCGCCGGATCGTCTCGGCGGTGACCTCGAAGGCATCGGCAAGGGCGTTGACGTCGACACGACCCTCGGAACGCGCACGGCCGAGAATGGCCTGCTGCCGTTCGGGTGCGTACACGTCGACTCCGTTGTCTGTCGCTGCTGGGTGTCTGCGGAACAGCCTGTGCGGGAACGGGAATGGAATCGTTGGGTGCCAGAGGGCGAGCTGGATATGGCATAGGGGGTGCAAACCCGGTCGCGGTGTTGCGTGTTTCGACGCCTTGCATCGTCGCCCCGCTGTGCCGAGCACGCGACTTGACGATATTGCCGTGCACACAGTTATAGAGCCCGCAGGGGCTAATGTCAACAGATTCGGAAAGATACGGAAGCAATCGGGCTTGGGACTCTGTGGGTTTTGTGGTGCTGGTCCCTTTTGGGGCCCTGAATCGTGATCCAGTTGAGATGCAGTGAGGTGCACCCGGTCGGACCGGACGGCCGGGTGAGACGCCTGCTCGGTCAACGATTGTCGTCTTGTTCGTGCTGTTGTCCCGCAAGCCCTGTCTTGCATCGGTAGCGCCGGGATGGCCGCGAGCGCCGACCCGGGTCCGGCTGCGGCGGCCCGTTTGCGATGAGACGAGGGTCTTGAGCGTCGTGGGAGACTGGCGGGGCTATGGCAACCACCCTTCCGCTTGTGTTTTCCGCTCCGCGCCGCGGTATGCCGCCCGTGCATTTCGCCGACCTCGACGCCGCCGGCCGCCGGGACGCCGTCCGGGACGCCGGCCAGCCGGCCTTCCGGGCATCCCAGTTGGCCCGCCACTACTTCGGTCACCAGACCCGCAATGCCGCGGAGATGACCGACCTTCCGGCCGTGGGCCGAGCCGAGTTCGTCGATCGCATGTTGCCCGAGCTGCTCACCGAGGTGCGCTCGATCGCCTGCGACGAGGGGGATACCCGCAAGACTCTGTGGCGTGCACACGACGGCACCCTCATCGAGTCGGTCCTGATGAGATATCCCGGCCGGATCACCCTGTGTGTGTCCAGCCAGGCCGGGTGCGGGATGGCATGTCCGTTCTGCGCCACCGGTCAGGGCGGGCTGCAGCGGAACCTGTCGACGGCGGAGATCGTCGAGCAGGTGCGGTTGGCCGCCAAGGCGGCCCGGGAGGGGGTCCTGGGCGAGCCGGGGAGATTGTCCAACGTGGTCTTCATGGGGATGGGCGAACCGCTCGCCAACTACCAGCGGGTGCTGACCGCCATCAAGATGATCACCGCCCCGTCACCGGACGGTCTGGGCATCTCCGCGCGGTCGGTAACGGTCTCCACCGTCGGTCTGGTGCCTGCGATCGAAAAGCTCACCGCGGAGAACCTGCAGGTCCGGCTGGCGGTGTCACTGCACACACCGGATGACGAGCTTCGGGACACCCTCGTACCGGTGAACGACCGCTGGAAGGTGGACCAGGTGCTGCGCGCGGCTCGCGCCTACGCCGATGCCACCGGGCGCCGGGTGTCCATCGAGTACGCGCTCATCCGCGATATCAACGATCAGCCGTGGCGGGCCGACATGCTCGGTGAACTACTCAGGATGCAGCTCGGCCAACTGGTGCACGTCAATCTCATACCGCTGAACCCCACCCCGGGCTCGGTCTGGGACGCCTCGCCGAAACCGGTCCAGGACGAGTTCGTGCGCCGGGTCCGCGCGCAGGGCGTCGCGTGCACGGTGCGGGATACCAGAGGTCAGGAGATCGCGGCGGCCTGCGGCCAGCTCGCCGCTGCGGAGCGGTGAGCCACCCGGAGCAGTTCAGAAACGGCAGCGGACATGACACGGGAGCAGTCATGACATGGGCGGGTCGCTGATGTCGCCGGCGCAGCGCGCCTGGTGCCGGGCACCGGCGGACGCCCGACCGGTCACGGCCGCCTGGCGCGTTCCTTACGCAGATGCACTTCCCGCCATACGAGCCAGATCGCCATCAACGAGCCCAGTGCGGCGAGCCACCAGTTCTCGACGTTGGACTCCTGAGGGCCCAGGATCAGCAGAAAAATGCCGATGCAGCCGACCCACAGCAGAATCCGGGAGCCACGCGGCGCCATCTGGCTCCAACTGCCGTGCCAGCCCCATTCCTCGCTCGGTGCGTCGGGGTTGTAGGACGCGACGGCGCCGGACTGCACCCGGGCGACCTCGGTGCCGTGCGGTTCGTCGTCGCCCGCTGAGGAACGGCGCTCCAGTGACGTGCCGGCCACGGGTCCTCCCGATCAAGGTGTGCGGTACTGGATCGGGCAACCGGGCTCCGGCTGCCTGATGGCATCTTCGCATGTCGCCGGTGGGCGGGGCAGCGAGGACAGATGCCAAGGCCCAGGTTATCGCAGCCTCAGGTCCCGACCCGGCGGGACAGCGTGACGACCGCGGTGACGGCCCGTTCACCGTCGGTCGTACTGGACTTGAGGTCGAGGTGACCGGCGGTTGCACTGACCCACCCGGTCAGGGTGGATCCGGCGGCCAGGATCCGTGGAACCCGCACGGTGCCGCTCGTCTCGCACGGCTGCAGGTCCGTTTCGCTGTCGACCAGCAGGTTCGGCGGCAGGACGCCGTCCACCGGCTGATCGTCGATCAGGACACCCGACAGCTGGGTCCGACCTGACCCGTCCGGGGTCGAAGTCCCGGTTGCCAGCCACCAGGTGCGCCGAACCGTCCCGTCGCCGTCCGTGGCAGCCGAGTACAGGGACAATCCGGGGACCTCCGTCGGGGTGATGCCCAAGGTCAACGACAGCGGGTTGGCATCGCCGATCGGGCCCGACCCCGCCGCCGGTCGCTGCAGCGCGAGCTCCGCGTCACGTGTGTAGGACGACGTCCCGCCGGCCTCCGCGCACCGCCCGAGCACGGTGATGGTCATTTCGGCTGTGCCGGTCCACGCTGCTGGGAGCGCCAGGCCGGACCCGGGCAGCACGGTCGGGTTCGGGTTGGTCGCCGACGCCGAAGTGCGCTGCGACGCAGTGGAAGTCAGCGGACCGTTCGGCAGATCATCGGATCTCGGTACCCCGGCTGTCGTCGGACGGGCTGCAGATAACGTCGATGACGCTATCGCCCCGGTCGCTGCCGTGCCGGAGACAGCAGCGGGGACAGCGTCCGATGAAGTCCCCGAGACCGGGGCCGCAGGCGTGGACGACGACGCCGACGTGCCGCCGGTCAGTTGGATCAGGCTCCACACGACAGCGACCGAGCACACCAGCGCCGCGGCCATGATCACCGCCACCCAGCGCGTGCTGAGGGTCCTGCGTGGCGGCATGGGGCCAGTATGTCCGTCAGGGGGGTGCACGCGGTGTTTCTGCTCACCGCGCGGCCGGACGGAACCGCAGTGTCGTAGCAGTGGAGCAGGATGGAATCGTGACGCCCGTGTACAACCCCGCTCGTAACGCAGCCGTGCCTCCGGTGAACGGTCGACGCCGCGTCATCGTGCTCGGCTGCACGGGCTCGGTCGGGACGCAGGCGCTGCAGGTGATGGGGCAGCATCCGGAGGCGTTCGAGGTCGTCGGTCTTGCCGCGGGTGGTGCCAATCCGGAGATCCTCGCCGTCCAGGCGGCCGAGCATCCCGGCGCACTGGTCGCCGTTGCAAACGGCCGGGCGGGCGGGCTGTCCGACGCCGGGTCGGTGGCCATCCAGGGCCCCCGCGCGGCGACGGAACTGGTGGAGTCGGTGGACGCGGACGTCGTGCTGAACGGCATCACCGGGTCCATCGGCCTGGAGCCCACGCTGGCGGCGCTGCGGGCAGGGCGTGTCCTCGCGCTGGCCAACAAGGAATCACTCGTTGCCGGTGGCCCGCTGGTGCTGAACGCCGCTGCCCCGGGGCAGATAGTGCCCGTCGATTCCGAGCACAGCGCGCTCGCCCAGTGCCTGCGCGGCGGCGCGGCATCCGAGGTCGCCACGCTGGTGGTGACCGCGTCGGGTGGGCCGTTCCGTGGCCGCACCGCAGCCGAGATGGCGGCGGTGACGGCGGAGCAGGCGATGGCGCATCCGACCTGGTCGATGGGTCCGGTGGTGACGATCAACTCCGCGAACCTGGTGAACAAGGGTTTGGAGGTCATCGAGGCGCACCTGCTGTTCGGCATTCCGTACGACCGCATCGACGTCGTCGTTCACCCGCAGTCCGTCATCCATTCCATGGTCACCTTCGTCGACGGTTCCACGCTGGCCCAGGCCAGCCCACCGGACATGAAGTTGCCGATCGCGCTCGCGCTGGCGTGGCCACACCGGCTGGACCGGGTGGCGACCGCGTGCGACTTCAGCCGAGCCGCTTGTTGGACCTTCGAGCCGGTCGACCGCGAAGCGTTCCCCGCGCTGGATATCGCGATCGCTGCCGGCCGTGCCGGCGGCACGGTGCCTGCCGCGTTCAACGCCGCCAACGAGGAGGCGGTGGCCGCCTTCCGCGCCGGCCACCTGGGTTTTACAGGTATCTCCCACCTTCTGGCGTGCATCCTGGACGAGGCCGACCACGTCCGGAGCAACCCTCGAGACGTGCACGACGTCTGGGCCACCGAGGACTGGGCCCGCGCCCGATCCCGAGAGATCATCAAGGCACAGGGCACAGGGTCGGTGTCGTTCACCAGCAGTGGCACCGGTGCCACCAACGGCGGAACGGGGGCGGCAGGCTAGATGTGGACCGTCATCGGCATTGTGCTGTTCGTCCTGGCACTGCTGTTCTCCATCGCCTGGCATGAGCTCGGGCATCTGACGTTTGCCAAGCTGTTCAACGTCCGCACCACCCAATACATGATCGGCTTCGGCAGAACGCTGTGGTCCAAGCAGGTGGGAGAGACCGAGTACGGCGTCAAGGCCGTCCCGCTGGGTGGCTACATCCGGATGATCGGCATGGTCCCGCCCGGTCCCGACGGCCGGCAGAAGATCAGCACCACCGCGATGGGTGCGGCCGGGATGGTCCGCAACATCGTCGAAGACACCCGGGCGGGCGACCGGTCGCAGGTCACCGCGTCAGATGAAGGCCGGCAGTTCTACCAGTTGCATCCCGCCAAGCGCATCGTGGTGATGGCCGCCGGGCCGCTGATGAACCTGATCCTGGCGGTTGGCATCTTCGGCATTCTGCTGGTCGGCATCGGCGTGCCCACGCAGAGCATGACGATCTCGACGGTGAGCCAGTGCGTCATTCCGGCCGCTGCCGCCGGCACCGCTGCGCGGAGCGAGTGCAGGCCGTCGGACCCGCAAACTCCCGCCGCAATGGCCGGTCTACGTCCCGGGGACACGGTCGTCGGATTCGACGGCGCCGCCGTCACCGACTGGATCCAGCTGACCGATCTCATCCGGGCGGCAGCGGGAACAACGGTCCAGGTCGAGTACGTGCGGGACGGGCAGCAGGTCACCGAGTCGGTGCCGATCGTCGAGACACAACGTCCGGTGATCAACGATTCCGGGCAGCAAACCGGGGTGAAACCGGCGGGCTTCCTTGGCATCTCGGTGACCGCTCCCTATGTGCAGCAGTCGGTCGGCGCGGCGATCACCCGAACCGGCGACTTCATCGGCGCGGCAGCCAAAGCAGTCGTAGCGATTCCCGCCCGGATCCCCACCCTGTGGACGGCCATCGTCAGCGACGCGCCACGTGACCTGAACTCACCGGTCGGCATCGTCGGCGCCGGCCGGATCGGCGGCGAGATCCTGGACAGCGACCGGACCACGACCACCGACAAGTGGGTGCTGTTCCTCAATCTGGTGGCCGGGTTCAACATGAGCCTGTTCCTGCTCAACATGCTGCCGCTGCTGCCGCTGGACGGCGGCCACATCCTGGGCGCGATGATCGAATGGGTTCGGCGAGGCTGGGCCAAAGCCAGGCACCAGGCCGACCCCGGTCCGTTCGATGTCGCGAAGTTGATGCCGATCGCCTACGTGGTGGCATTGTTGTTCATCGGGCTGACTGCGCTGACATTGATTGCCGACGTTGTCAACCCGGTCAAGCTGTTCAACTGACAGTCCGGTCCGCACGTCATAAACCGCTCCGCCCCCACCCGAGCCCGAACGCACCACACCTCCCCGAGAAAGCCGTCTGATGTCTGTCACCAGTCCGTCCGGAGCCACCCCGACCGCCATCGGCCTCGGGTTGCCCAGCATGCCCGCCGACCGGGTGGTGCCTGTGCTGTCCCCGCGCCGGAAGACCAGGCAACTGGACGTCGGCGGCATCGGGGTCGGCAGCGACTCGCCGGTGTCCGTGCAGTCCATGACGACCACCGTCACCGCCGACATCAACGCGACACTGCAGCAGATCGCCGAACTGACTGCATCCGGTTGCCAGATCGTCCGGGTGGCCGTCCCGACGAACGACGACGCGGAGGCGTTGGCGGTGATCGCGAGAAAATCGCAGCTACCGGTGATCGCCGATATCCACTTCCAGCCGAAGTACGTCTTTGCCGCGATCGACGCCGGGTGCGCGGCAGTCCGGGTGAACCCGGGCAACATCAAGGCGTTCGACGACAAGGTGGGGGAGATTGCCCGCGCCGCCAAGGCTGCCGGTACCCCGATCCGGATCGGCGTCAACGCGGGCTCGCTGGACAAGCGACTGCTCGCCAAGTACGGCAAGGCCACACCGGAGGCCCTCGTCGAGTCCGCACTCTGGGAGTGCTCGCTGTTCGAGGAGCACGACTTTCGCGACATCAAGATCTCCGTCAAGCACAACGATCCGGTCATCATGGTCCGGGCCTACGAGCTGCTCGCCGAGCAATGCGACTACCCACTTCACCTGGGGGTCACGGAGGCCGGTCCCACGTTCCAGGGCACGATCAAATCCGCCGTCGCATTCGGGGCGCTGCTCTCCAAGGGGATCGGCGACACGATCCGGGTGTCGCTGTCCGCGCCGCCGGTCGAGGAGGTCAAGGTCGGCCTGCAGATCCTGGAGTCGCTGAACCTGCGTGAGCGTGGCCTGGAAATCGTCTCCTGCCCGTCCTGTGGCCGCGCCCAGGTCGACGTCTACACCCTCGCGGAGCAGGTGACCGCCGGCCTCGAGGGCCTCGATGTCCCGCTACGGGTGGCGGTCATGGGCTGCGTCGTGAATGGCCCGGGGGAGGCGCGCGAGGCCGATCTGGGTGTCGCCTCCGGCAACGGCAAGGGTCAGATCTTCGTCAAGGGCGAGGTGATCAAGACCGTTCCCGAGTCACAGATCGTCGAGACGCTGATCGAGGAGGCCATGCGGCTTGCCGATGTCATGCGAGACGCCGGAGTGGTCAGCGGGGAGCCGTCGGTCAGCCTCGCCTGACCTGACGGCGCTGAACCGGGTAGTGGACGGTGGGGCTCGCGAGTGGCGTGTGAACGGCGCGGGCGCCGGCTGTTCGCTCCGGCCCCTGGGAATCGCCGAGCACGAACCACCGGTCTTCCCTGTACCCGTCGGCCTTCTGGCATTGTGTCCGTCAGAGCCCCCGCCGATCTGTGAAGGCACCAGTTGAACCTGCATTCCGGGTCCGTCCGCCCGGCCCTTGCCGCGGCCCGGTCGTCCCCCGCCGCGGCCCGGTTGCTGTGCTGACCGCCAGCTTCGCCCGGGTACTCGGGCAGTCGCACGCCGGTCAGGTGTCCAGGGTGCTGGCATCCGACTCGATTTCCAGCTGCATGGTGGCCGCCCGCTTCGAGCAGGTGGGAATGAACGAGGCGGCGTTGGGCGGCCAGTTCTGGGGCGTCGGCGGGGGGCGGGAAGGACTGCTGTTCGCCGGCGCATCCATGGTGCCGCTGGCCGGTGATGCCTCGTCGATGCGGTCCTTCGCGCAGATCGCCGGCCGACGGGGACGCAGGTGCGCCACCATCCTCGGGCAAGCCGAGCTGGTAATGCCGCTGTGGGAGCGGCTCGAACCCCGGTGGGGGGCTGCGCGTGATGTCCGGCCGGATCAGCCGCTGCTCGCCTGCACCGGCGATCCGCTCGGCCCGGTCGACCCCCAGGTCAGACCCGTCCGTCCCGACGAACTCGACACGTACTTCCCGTCGGCGGTTGCGATGTTCACCGAAGAGGTGGGCATCGATCCCCGATCCGGCGATGAAGGACTTGCCTACCGCGCCAGGATCGCCGAGTTGATCGGCTCTCGTCGGGCCTATGCGCGTTTCGACGGGCAGAGCGTGATGTTCAAGGCCGAAATCGGTTCGCTGTCCAATACAGTCGCGCTGATTCAGGGGGTGTGGGTACACCCTCACCTGCGCGGGCGGGGACTGGCGGCGCCGGCGATGGCCGCGATGGTCCGGTCCATCCAGCGCGACCTCGGCCGGATCCCCAGTCTGTACGTCAACGCCTACAACACCGCCGCGCGGTGGACCTACAGCCGGATCGGTTTCGAGCAGGTCGGTACGTTTGCGTCGGTGCTGTTCTGACCGGATCGGGGACGCCCGGATCAGCTGTTCGGTGGATCCACTGACGTCCGGGTGTGTGCAGTGGGCGCCGTACTGCGGGTGGAGGCATTCGGATCATCTGCTGCGTCACCGCCGCTCTCGTCCTCGATGCGCTCCACCAGCACCCGGCCGCCGGGATGTAGCAGCGAGACGAGCAGGGAGATGCCGAGCGCGATCGCCATGCCCACCAGCACGGCCTGGGTGGCCACCGCAAAATCATTGCCGACGGCCGCCGCGACCTGGTCGGCAATCTGCGCCGGAACACCGGACGTCGCCGAAGAATCGCCGCCACCGTTGCTGGCGGCTGTCGCTGCTGCCAAACCGGCCGCCTGATCGGCGGGGACGCCGAAGCCTTCGAATGTGCTGGTCAGTCGGTTGGTGAACACCTTGCCGAGCACGGTTCCCAACACCGCGAGTCCCAGCGCGGCCCCGTAATTGCGGACGGTTTGGGTGATGCCGGTTACCTCGCCGTACGAGGCATTGATGGAGCGGTTCGTTGCGTCGGTGCTCGCGGGTCCTAGCAGCAGACCGATACCGGCCCCAGCGAGAACGATGCACCACCACTGTGCACCCAGGCTCAGATCGGTGAGTTTCCACGCCCACAGCAAGAATCCCGCCGCGCCAAGTGCACTGCCGAGCACGATGGCGGGCTTGGCACCGCGCTGGTCCAGGATGCGCCCGCCGACCTGGGCCGCCGGCGCGAAGCCGGCGAAGAACACCAGCAGGTACAGGCCCGCGTTGCTTGCGTCATAGCCCAGGGAGACCTGCGAGTAGACGCTCGCGAAAAAGAACACCGGCACGAAGGCGACCATCGAGAAGAACAGCACGGCGTTGTCGACCACGAACGCCCGGTCGGCAAAGATCTTGATCTTGATCAACGGCTGGATCGTTCGCAGTTCGAACAACACGAAAACCACCAGGATCAGCAGGCCGCCCGCGATGCACAGCCAAGTCCGCGGACTCGACCATCCCCAACTCGCCGCCTGTTCGAAACCCAGCACACTGAGCGCCATCCCGGCCGCTATCAGGGCCGCGCCGATCCAGTCGATGCGCTCCGGGCGTGGTCGGGACCGGATGCCCGCCAGGACAGTGAACACCAGCGCGAGGATCGCGACCGGGATGTTGATCCAGAAGATCGCCCGCCACGTCCATTGCGTCAGGTAGCCGCCGGCGATCGGGCCGATAGCGGTCAGGCCGCCCGAGATCCCGAAAAAAATGGCCAGTGCCTTCCCCCGCTCGCCGAGCGGGAACGCGGCCACCACCACCGCCAGCGCGGCCGGGATCATCGCAGCGGCCGACAGCCCCTGGACGACCCGGAAGAAAATGATCCACACCTCTGCGAAGGAGCCTTTCGGTGTTGCTCCGCATAACGCCGAGGCGGCGGCGAATCCGATGATGCCCGCCAGCACGACACGTTTCGAGCCCAGGACGTCGGCCAACCGGCCCCCGAGTGCGAAACCCGCGGCCAGGGCGAGGATGTAGCCGTTGATCACCCACTGCACGCCGCCGCGGCTGAGATCCAGCTCCTGCGCGATGTTCGGGCTGGCGATCGCCACGATGGTCTGATCGATGAAGGTCATCGCGACTGCGAACAGCATGGCCGTCAACGCCATCGTCTTCGAGCGGGCGGTGGTGCGCTGGCCGCCGGTCGGTACCGATCGACCGGCGCCGGCGGAGTCGGACGTCGTCATGGAACCCCCCGGGGCGACCCGCACCGAAGCCCTCGCCGGAGCCCGGCCACATACGCACGGACCATAGGAAGGGCTCTGCTGTAACGAGCGATCCCACCAGCTCGCCAAGCGTGATGTCAAGCAGTGTTTGCAGGGCGGGCATGGATGAGGCCACGACGGAACTCCGTGCGAGAAGGATCGACCCACCCCGTATGTCCCGACCGGTGAACGTTCGGTGCTGGGGATACTGGCAGGCATGACGCGCGAGATCGGTCGGCCCATGAGGACTACCGCCCGCCGCTCCGTGATCGTCGTGCTGCTGATGCCCTTGCTCGCACTGACTGCGTGCACCGGAGCAACGACGCCGGACTCCACGCCGGGTCCGGAGGCTCAGCTGGCCGCGTTCCTCGCCGCTTGGCAGAGATTCGATGCGGGCACAGCCGCTGACCTGACCTCGGATCCGGCTGCCGCAACACAGGTCCTGGACGAGGTGGCCACCAACCTGGGCCCCGATTCCATGACGATTGCCGCGAGTCCGACGACGAGGACCGACGCCGAGTCTGCGACCACGCCGGTCACCTACACCTGGACATTCGGCGAAGACGAAACCTGGTCGTACCCCGCGACCTGGTCGTGGAAGCGCGACTCCGACGCGCAATGGCGGCTGGACTGGGCGCCGGCGGTCGTGCACCCCAGCCTGAGTGGGCGGCAAACGCTGTCAGTCAGGCGGACCGAAGCACAACAGGGCGTGCTGGTGGACCGCAACAACGTGCAGATCGCGGCGCCCGTCAGGGTGTTCTCGGTGGTGATGAAGGCCGCTGGACCGGCAGTTGCGCCCACCGCCGCCGCGCTGGCACCGGTGCTCGCAGCAGTGGACAGGACGATCACCGCCGACAGCATCGTCGCCGGGGCGGCCCAGGCGGTCGGCGAGGCGAACAGCCCCCAGGCCGCGGCGACCGCTTCGAGCCCGGCCCCGTCCAGCCCAGCCCCGGGGACGGCCCCGGGGGACCCCGCGGACGTGACCTACACCGTCATCAATCTGCGGGAGCGTGATTACCGCAGGCTCCAGCCGCAGTTGGACAGGATTGCGGGTGTGACGTTCCCGTCCGTGGTCCGGGATCTGCCGCCCACCAAGGACTTCGCCAAGGCGGTCCTGCCGGAGGCAACCGCCGCGGCCGCCTCGAAGGTGACCGGGACCTCCGGGTGGAAAGTCATCGTCGTCGACACCACCGGCGGCGCGCTGGAAACCCTCGCCGACCATCCAGCGGTGCCGGGAAGTCGTGTCGTGCTGACTCTGGACGGCCGTCTGCAGAAGAGCGCCGAGGCGATTCTGGCGCCGGTGACCCAGCCGGCAGCGATGGTGGTGATGCAGCCCTCCACCGGTGAGATTCTCACCGTCGCCCAGAACGGTGCGGCGAACGCTCAGGGCAGCATCGCGCTGACCGGCCAGTACCCGCCGGGCTCGACGTTCAAGGTGGTGACCGCGACCGCCGGTCTCGGCGCCGGCCTCATCAAACCGGGTAGGACGACCGCGTGTCCCGCGGTCTTCACCGTTGACGGGCGGGAGATCCACAACTCACACGATTTCGACCTGGGAACGGTCGACTCGACGCTGGCCTTTGCCAGGTCGTGCAACACCACGTTTGCCTCGGTTGCGGAGCAACTGGGACCGGACGCGCTACCCGTGGCCGCGTCCGGCTACGGCATCGGGCTGGACTTCGTCATGCCCGGAGCGACCACGCTGACCGGCAAGGTCCCGGCGGCTCCGACCGCGGTGCAGCGTGCCGAGAACGGATTCGGGCAGGGTCAGGTCCTGCTCACGCCGTTCTCTGCCGCCCTGATGGCGGCGACCGCCGCGAACGGGACCATGCCGACGCCAACGCTGATCCGCGGCACGACCACAACGGTCGACCGGAGGCCGCCGACCCGGCCGGCCGCCGTCCAGCAGGGCATCCAGACATACCTGCAGGCGGTCGTCCAGCAGGGGACGGCACGAGAACTCCAGCGGTTCGGTAATGTGCACGCCAAGACGGGCACCGCCGAATTCACCGCGACGGACGGGACCACCCACGCTCATGCTTGGACCATCGGATACCTGGGTGATCTTGCTTTCGCTGCGCTGGTCGTCGGCGGAGAATCGTCGGCTCTGACGACCAGCTTGTGTGCCCAACTCCTGGGCGACCTGCCTGGCTGATCTCCCGTTCTGATGGTCCGATCCGATGCGTCGAGCTGTGACGCCGAAATTGGCCGGGTTCAGCGCTCCGGCGCACACGAAGACGGGTCCGAACCGGAGCGGTGAGCCTGCCGCCAACAGCTCGCGCGGTCCGCCAGGGCCCGCCGGCCGGGTGCGACTGCGTCCGAAGACCGGCCCGCGGCATGGGCCGCCCTGTCCAGTACTGGAGCCGCCACCCGCAGGCCCACGGCCGACAGGTCAGGCAGCGTCACCGACGACGTCGTCACGCTCAGGGCTCCGAGGAGGACAGCACCCGCGAGCAGGACGGCGGCGGGTGCCCGACGCTGCGCTGCGGGTCGGGGGAGGCGGTCCAGCCGCACCGCCGGCAGCGCGCGGGTGCTGAAGGTCGTCATCTGGTGTCCTTGTTCTGTAGCCGGATGTCAACGGCGTCACGGGCAATGACAGGGAGGGCGGCGGGTCGGCCGTGATACCTCGTAGGCTCGAATCATGTTGCGCACCGCCCTGATCGCCGGCCGGCAGACGCCCGTCCGAGCCGTCCCAGCATCGATCGCCCGACCCGAGTACGTCGGCCGCGACCGGCCCGCCCGCAGCACCGACCCTTGGGTGCAGACGGCCGAGACGATCGGCAAGATGCGCGTCGCGAGCCGGATCGCCGCCCGCGCGATGACCGAGGGAGCATCGGTGATCGCCCCGGGTGTGCCGACGGACGAGATCGACAGGGTGATCCACGAGTACATCTGCGACCACGGGGCTTACCCGTCTACTTTGGGCTACCGGCACTTTCCGAAGTCCTGTTGCACGTCGCTGAACGAAGTCATCTGCCACGGGATCCCGGACTCGACGGTTATCGAGGACGGCGACATCGTCAATATCGACGTCACGGCCTACATCGATGGTGTGCACGGTGACACCAACGCCACCTACCTGGCCGGCAACGTGTCCGAGGAGAACCGGCTGCTCGTCGAACGGACCGAGGAGTCACTGCGCCGGGCCATCAAGGCTGTCGCACCCGGCCGCCGGCTGAACGTCATCGGCAGGGTCATCGAGTCCTACGCGAAGCGCTTCGGATACGGCGTTGTCCGTGACTACACCGGTCACGGCATCGGCCGCACGTTCCATTCCGGATTGGTGATCTTGCACTACGACGACCCCAGCGTGACCACCGTGCTGGAGAAGGGGATGACCTTCACCATCGAGCCGATGATCACCCTCGGCGGCATCGAATGGCAGCAGTGGGACGACGGCTGGACGGTCACCACGACGGACAAGTCATGGACGGCGCAGTTCGAGCACACCCTGCTCGTCACGGACACCGGAGCGGAAATTCTCACGCTGCCATGACCAACAAGCGATCCACACTCGCTGCTGTACCATTTGGTACATGATTATGACATCGAAGTCGCAGGTGGCTGCGCCGCCAGAACGGGTCATCGCGGCGCTGGCCGATGTGCAGCGCTGGCCGGAGTGGACCGAGAGCGTGACATCGGTCCAGCGACTGGAGCCCGGCCCGCTCGCCGTCGGATCGCGCACCCGGATCAAGCAACCGAAGTTGCGCGAGTCGGTCTGGCAGGTCACGGAGATCGACGACCGTGCGTTCAGCTGGGAGTCTCGGTCACCCGGCATCGTCACCACCGGACGTCATCAGGTCGAACCGGACGGCGACGGCACGACAGTGACGTTGTCGATAGAACATGCAGGCGTGCTCAGCGGAGTCGTCGGTGCGATGACCAAAGGATTGACGATGCGCTACCTCGAGATGGAAGGCGCCGGGCTGCAACGCTTCTGCACCGGATGACGGCCCACAGCGGCGGGCACGACCAGTCCACGCGTGATCAGTTGCTGGAGGCGGCGGTCGGTGTGGCAGCCCGCGGTGGGATCAGTCATCTGAGCCTGCGCCGGCTGGCTGCGGACCTCGGTACCAGTCACCGGATGCTGATCTACCACTTCGGCTCCAAGGACGGTCTGATCGCCGCGGTGGTCGGCGTCGTCGAGGCACAGCAGCGGGCGGCCCTGGACATGCTGTTGGCCGACGATGGTCTTGCACCGGGCGAGCAGGCGGCCCGTTTCTGGAACACCGTCGTCGAGGCCGTCGGCACGTTTGGGGCGCTGTTCTTCGAACTCACCGGCCAGGCCCTGCAGGGCTGGCCGCACACCACCCGCCTGCTGGACGGGCTGGTCGATTCCTGGATACCGCCCCTGACCGCGCTGTACGAGCGGCAGGGCATCAGCCCGGCGAGGGCACCGGTACACGCTCGTCTCGGACTGGCCGCCGCCCGCGGACTCCTCATGGATCTGTTGGCCACCGGCGACCGTCTTGGGGTACAGGCTGCCAACGATCTGCTCGCGGAGATGGTGATCGCGGAGGTGGCCGCGAATTGTCGACGAACCTGAACGACGCACCGGGAGCGGGCCGCTGTCCAGCAGCAGCTGCCCGGAGCCGCCGACGAAGAACTGCGTCTCCTCGGCCGTGTCGTGGTGCCGCCCGAGCCGGTTGCCCGGCGGGATGGCGAAACAGGTGGCGGTGGTGTCGTCGGCCCGCGATCCACCGCTGGAAAAGTATCCGCCGATCGAGGCCGCATCGTCCGAAGTGCTCGATGTCAGGTTATCCATCTCGGTTTCTCCGTGTGGATGTACCACCTGCCGATGCCGTGCGAGCGAACGGGGTCCGGCGCCGGGGTTGATTCTCGCCTCTGACGCGATACCGGTCGAACAAGACAGTCGGCCATGGCGGGACGAGACGGTTACTCCTTGGAGGGTCTGGCGCACTATTCGGAAAGCTTCCACCGAGGTGGGCGCGCGTTTGCCTGACGCGACGAAGCCAAGGGTTCGCGAAATGGCGCTCGGGTGGTTGCTCAGCTGCCATCCTCGCCATCCCGGGAACGCCATCCGTGGCCCACCACGAGGAGCACGTGGCGGCGGCCGGCCTGTCACCGGCCGGGGTGCTGCTGGCCGCAGGCGATGAGGTCGTGCGGGCCGATCGGGCCGGCGTTCTGACCGAGGCCCGCTTTCTCTCGCTGGTCGGGTTCTCTCTCGCTGGTCGGGAAGGTGACGGCGCGGATGCCGTGGAGTTGGTGTCCGCGCTCCACCCCGACCTGGTCGTGCTGGATGTCGCGGTGGCCGGCGCGCACGGCCCCCGGGCCCGTCCCCCGTCCCCGTGGTTGAGGCTTTCTCTTTCGAAAAGCGAAATGAGCTCGGTTTGAGCCGGTCGGACGTTTCGCCATCACCCGTTTCCCGACCCGACTTATCTTCCCCTTGGTGTACGCCGCCGAGTAGCCTGTGTTTGCAGTCGATGCGCTGGTGGGCTGAATTCGTTGAGCGCGCAAGGGTTTTCGCGATTTGAAATTGCGCCATTTGTTCACTGCGTTGCGTATCGAGTAACTCAGTACGTCGCAAGTCTGCGCCATCTGAATTTGTAAGGTGACGTGACGAAAAAGGGTCGCAGGACGGCGCAGCGGCTTGGTGCGGTCATTGACCAGGCGCGAGGATCATCTCTCACGATGGTTGTAGGCAAGTCCGAGCAGGCCGTGCACAGGGCGCAAGGCGCTTCCGTCGCGTGGCCGATGAAGAGGAGTCGTGTCCAGGATGCTGGTTGACCCGGCGGGTGCAGGATGGCACGGCTGCGCGGTGCTCAGTTCCGAGGAGCAGGGCTGGGAGGCACTGGCGGATTTCGTCGAACAGGGCCTCGGACAGCACCGGCGTGTCGTGGTCTCGGGCCTTCGGCTCGATCAACAGGCCCAACTACTCCGACGGCTGGCCGAGGACGGCCTGGACACCGAGGCCCCGCTTTTGGACGGGCGCGTCATTCTGATGCCGGAGGAGTCCTCCCGCGAACTGGTGACGCTCGACCTGAAGGACCTCACTCGCTCGGTCGCCGATCAGGTGGGTCGGGCGCTGGCTGACGGCCATCAGGGCGTCCGGCTCGGCGGCATCTTCCCGGGGGCGGGCATCGGCCCGTACGAATCGGTCTTGGACGAGTTGGTCCGGGCAGCGCCGCTGGACGTGCTCTGTGGGTACGACAGAACCTCCCTGACCTTCGACGAGGCGCAGACCGTGCGCGTCATGCATGCCGGCGAGATGGCGGACGACGCCGAATACGACGACGGCCTGTTGCGCATCACCCGTCCACGGCCGGGGTGGTTGCGGCTGGCCGGTCGATGGGAGCGGCAAAACCATGCCGCTGCGCTGGCCGTCGTGACGAATGCGGCTGCCGCCGGCCACCGGAACGTGGACACATCGTCGTTGCGCTTCGTCGACCCCGTCGGATTGCATGCAATGCTGACCGGCATCGGCGGCGGTCTACGGCTGCAACGGCCCAACCACCTGGTGCAGCGTCTCGCCGGGCTGCTTGCGAACAAAGCGATCGGCCCGGCGCCTGCGGACGACTTCCACGACGAGCAGGCGCTCACCGGGGCGGGCGAGTGCCCAGTGGTCGACCCCCTCCGCCGGCGGTCCGACGAGGCTCGCTGGCTACGCAGCTCCCCGGGATCGCGCAACGCCGGGTTGATGTTGACGTGATGCCCAGGCAGTCGTCGTCCGCCCACGACCGGGTCTCGGGACTATCGCCGACCGGGGCGCACCCGATTCGGCCTTCACGGTCAACTCCGATCAGGACTACGGCAGCGATGCGCAGGTGTGGGTTGAGGACGACGCCACCGAGGAATGGGTGACCGGCGACCTGGGGTCGTCGGGAATGGGTCGTCTCAGACGGCGCCGGAGACTTGCTCCAGTGGATACGCCAACGCCGAGCCGGTCACCGAGATCGCAACAGTGACACCGGTTGTCATCCACTCCCCACCCAACAGCCGGCACGTCACGCTGGTTCCCGGGGTGCTGGCGTCACCGGGAAGCTCCGCGGTGACCAGACAGTCATGCCCGAAGTACTCCACCCACGCAACGACGGCCCGGGCACCGTTGGTGTCCTGGGTGGGACGTGCGCTGATCTGCAACTGCTCGGGCCGGAGCATCAGCATGGCGGGACCGTCGAACTGCCGCGCTCCGAGGGGGTACCGAACGGCCAGGTCGCCCAGCGGTCCGTGCGCCGCCGTTCCGGCGACAACACCTGGCACCGTGCAGGTGTCGCCGATGAACTCGGCCGTCGGCAGGTCGACGGGCTCGTTGTAGACCTCCCGCGGGTCGCCGACCTGGGCGATGACGCCCGACCGCATGACCGCGATCTGATCGGCGAACGAGAGGGCCTCCGCCTGGTCGTGGGTGACCAACAGGGTGGTGACGTCCGCCGCTGCGAGTGCCGCCGCCACCAGGGTTCGGGTTTCGGCCCGCAGCGAGGCGTCGAGTGCCGAGAACGGTTCGTCGAGCAGCACCAATCGTGGCTGCGGTGCCAGGGTTCGGGCCAGCGCGACCCGTTGTTGCTGGCCGCCGGATAATTCGTGCGGGAATTGGTTCGCGACAGCAGGTTCCAGGCTCACCAGTTCGAGTAGTCGGTGCAGGCTCGCGACTTCCCGGCGCTGCCGGCGGGGGAGGCCGAAGGCGATGTTCTGGGCGACTGACAGGTGCGGGAACAACGCACCCTCCTGCGCCAGGTACCCCAGTCGGCGTTCCTCGGGTGGGAGGTGATCCGACGGGCCGCTGACGGTTCGGCCACCGATGGCGATGACGCCCGCGTCGGGACGCAGGAAGCCCGCCACCAGCCGCAGCAGCGTCGTCTTGCCGCAGCCGGACGGGCCGAGAATCGCGGTGATCCCGCCCTCCGGCACCCGCAGCGTCACGCCGCGGAGCACCGCCGCCCGGCCGAACGATTTGTGCACATCGGCCACGCTGAGGGTGGGAGCCGTGCTGGGTGTCGTCATCGGCCACGCACCCTACGGGATTGCAACAGCAGCAGGTAGGTCACCGGCGACGAGACGAGGATCATCATCGCGGCGTACGGGGCGGCGTCCACGTAGTCGATGCCGCTGGCGAGGCTCCAGAATCGGGTGGCCAAGGTCGAGGTGCCGATCGGTGAGAGCAGCAGTGTCGCAGTCAATTCGGTCGCTCCGGCAATGAAGACGAGCGCCGCTGCCGTGAAGATGCCGGGTGCCGCCAGCGGCAGGACCACCCGGCGCAACGTCTGCAGGGGGCCGACGCCCAGCGCCCTGGAGGCATCCTCCAGTTCGGACGGGGCCTGCAGCAGTGCGGCCCGCAGGGTGACCATCGCACGGGGTAGAAACAACAGCGTGTACGCGGCGATCAGGGTGATGACGCTCTGGTAGATGGGCCGTGCGAAGCGGATCGTCACCGTGATCAGGGCCAGCGCGACCACGATTGACGGCAGGGCACCGGACACGTAGGTGAGTCGCTCCATCAGAACCGTTGCGCGCCCCCGGTACCGCACAGCGAGGTACGCGACCGGGAACCCGAGCAGCACCGTGACCACCGCGCCCGCCCCGGCCAGGGCGATTGTGGTCAGTGAGGTGGCCAACGCGTTCGCCCAGGAGTCGGTGCCGCGGCCGAGCCAGTAGGCGACGCTGGACACAGGCACCCCCAGCGCCGCACCGATCAGCACCACGAGGAAGACCTGCGCGGGCAGTTGGCCTGCGCCGAGCCGGGGTCGTTCGGCCGTACGGGCCACCCCGGAACCGACCCTGGCCTGCCGGCCCGACCCGGCCAGTCCCCACTCCGCGGTGATAAGCACCAGACAGCAGGCCACCAGCACCACCGCCAGCATGTTGGCTGCTGTGCTGGCGAAGCTGGAGGAGTACTGGTCGTAGATCGCCGTGGTGAAGGTCGAGAAGCGGAGCATGCCGAAGGCACCGAACTCCGACAGGCCGTGCAGGCCGACCAGCAACGCACCGCCGAGGATGGCCGGGCGGAGCTGCGGCAGCACCACACGGGCGAACACCGCGGCCGGTCGCAGACCGAGTGTCCTGGCCTGTTCCTCCCACGCCGGGTCGAGCCCGCGCAGGGTGGCCGCGACGGGCAGGTAGACGAAGGGGAAGTAGGCCAGCGTCATGATCAGGGTGGCGCCGAGCAGCCCGTCTATCGCGGGGAACACCGAGACCCAGCCGTAGCTGGTGACGAACGCCGGGATCGCCAGTGGCGCCACCAGCAGGGCGCCCCACGCCCGATGGCCGGCCACCTTCAGCCGCTCCACCAGGTAGCCGGCCGCGGTCCCGAGCACGGCGGCCGCTGTGCACGAGAGCAGAACCAGCAGGCCGGTGTTGACCAGCAGGTCCCCGACCCGCGGGCGGAACAGCAGTCGCCGCACCGTGTCCCAGCCCGCGGTGGCGGTGGAGAAGGCGATAAAGCCCAACGGGACCAGGCACAGTGCGGTGACCGCGAGCGCGATCACCAGCAGCACTGCCGGGGGCATCGGCTGACGTGGCGGGCGCAGGCGCGCGTGATGCAGCGGCGCCTGTGGTGAGGCGGTCGGCTGAGTGACCCGCTGGTGCTCTGCGCTCTCGCCGGCAAGGGCGCCGACGACCCGATCCGCCGGCTGCGTGCCGTTCGCGATCGGGTCGTCCCGCACGATGTCGCTCAGATCAGTCCTGCCTGCGTCATCAGGTCGGTGACCTCAGGGCCGTTCAGGCTTGCCGGGTCAACGGTCGGTGGCTGCAACTGACCGAGCGGCTTCAATGCCGGATTGGCCGGAACGTCGCTTCCGATCGGGTACTCGTACACCGTATCGGCAACGATCTGCTGGCCCTTCTTGCCGGTGATGAACTTCAGGAATTGTTGCGCCTCCTGCTGTTTCGTGCTGGAGGCGAGGACCCCGCCGCCGGAAACGCTGACAAACGCGCCGGGGTCGCCGTTCTCGAAGTACAGCAGTCTGGTCTTGTCACTGTTCTCGCCGGTGCCGGCCTGATCGCCGTACCAGTAATAGTGATAGATCAGACCGGCCGGGATCTCGCCGGCATTGACCGCCTTCATCACGGCCCCGTTCCCGCGGTACGCCTTGGCTCCGCCCTGCATGGCGTCCAGCCAGCCCGATGTCGCATCGGCACCCTCGAGTTGCAGGATCGCACTGACGATGGCCTGGAAGTCCGCACCGCTCGGGGACGCGGCCCACCGGCCCGACCACGCCGGATCCTGCAGGTCCATGATCGATGACGGCAACGAGGACTGTGCCAACAGATCGGTGTTGTAGACCAGAACCGTCGACCGCGCGGCGATGCCGACCCAATTGCCCGTCGAGGGATTGAATTGAGCGGGAACCTGAGCGGCGGTACCGATGTCGACGGGTGCGAACAGTCCGGCCTGCTCCACGATGTTCATGGCCGGGGAATTCTCGGTGAAGAACACGTCTGCCGGCGACCCGGAGCCCTCGGCCACCAGCTGGTTCCCCAGTTCGTTGTCGCTGCCGTTGCGCATCTCGATTGCGATGCCGGTCTCGCGGGTGAATTCTTTGGCCCACGCCTGTGTCAGGTTCTCGTGCTGAGCGTTGTAGACGACCAGACCACCGGTACCCGTGCCGACCGCCTCGTTCCCGTCCTGAGCTGCCGCGGAGGCCGAAGCCGGCCCGCCCGACGCCGAAACCTGGGCCGAACTCGACCCGCCGACACCTGCGCTGGTGGTGGAGCCGGACCCTGACCCGGAGCTGCAGGCACTCAGCACAGCGAGCACCGCCGCGGCGCAGGCCGCGAGCCGAAGCGGGCGGAAACGATGAATCACGGGATCTCCTGGAGCGGGTCGGCTGGCAACGGCGACTCGGAAGGCCGCTAGGTAAGGCTAACCTACCTACAGCGGGCACGTGTCCACAATGCCAGGTGCGTGGCCGGCGTCGCGAGGTGCCGCCGATGCGGACACCCGCGATGGCGCACGGGGTCGAACAGCTACCCGGCTCGGCGCGTCGTCAGCCGGTGGGTCGAGGCAGTGCCAGCAGCGCACTCTCGACAACCTCGGGCAGCGCGGGGTGGATCCAGTACTGCCCACGGGCGAGGTCATGGGCACGCTGGCCGAAGGACATGGCCTGGATCAGCGGCTGGATGACGGTCGCCGCCTCGGGTCCGATGATGTGGGCTCCGAGCAGGAGCCCGGTCGCCGGGTCTGCGAGCACCTTCACGAAACCGGTGGTGTTCTCTCGCGCCCAGCCGGCCGCCGTGTCGCGGTAATTCCGCCGTCCCACTACGTACGGGAGGTGACGTCGCTGGAGCTGTTCCTCTGTCAGGCCGACGGACGCGATCTGGGGTTCGGTGAATACGGCGGCGGGCACGAAACGATGATCGGTGCTGACCCTGTCGTCCGGGTGGATCAGGTTGTGCCGCACCACCCGTGCCTCGTGGTTGGCGACGTGCTTGAGCGCGTACGGCGAGCTGATGTCACCGAGCGCATAGATGCCGGGCACGACCGTCTCCTGGTACTGATCGACGACGACCAGCTGCCGCGCGTTCACCGTCACCCCGGTCGCCTGGACGCTCAACAGGTCGGTGTTGGGCCGGCGGCCGGTGGCCACCAGCAACGCGTCGGCCTCGACGACGCCCTCGCCGTACGGGCCCTCGATCAGGACGGTCACGCCGTCACCACCCGAGGTCGCGGGCTTGATGCCGCAGACGTCGGTGTCCCGGCGCAGGTCGTAGCGACCCTGCGTGTAACGGGTGAAGGTCTCCGCGATGTCCGCATCGTGGTGTCGGAGCAACCGGGAGCCCCGAACCAGTTGCGTGACCTTGGTGCCGAAAGAGGTGAATATGTGGGCGAATTCGGCCGCGATGTAACCGCCGCCCACGATCACCAGCCGCGCCGGCAACGCGTCGATCCGCATGATGGTGTCCGAGGTATGGACGACGCCGCGGCCGATCGCGTCCTCGTCCAGGCCCGGGATGTCGGGGATCACCGGCCGTCCGCCGGCGGCCAGCACGAAGCGGTCCGCCGTCAGCTGCACCGATTCACCGTCGTGCGGCTCGACCGTCATCGCCTTGTGGCCGGTGAAGCGTCCGATCCCCGAAAGCACCGTCAGATTCGGCCATCTGGGCCCTTCGCGGAAGCTGCGGGTGTCCGCGGAGTGATGGTCGATCCTGGAAAAGATCCGATCCCGGATGGCGGGCCAGTCGACGGCGTCGACCGTGGCGTGGACGCCCAATGGGCCGGCGTGCCTGGCGGCCTCGGCCACGTCGGCCGGGTAGACGTACATCTTCGTCGGGATGCATCCGACGTTCAGGCAGGTGCCGCCGAACGGGCCGCCCTCGACGATGGCCACCGACAGTTCGCGGTACTCCTTGCCAACAATGCTGTTACCGGAACCGGCACCGACGACCACCAGGTCGAAATGAGGCATTGCTCAAGGCTAACCGCAGAATCCTCAGGCCCCGGCGCGGTGCGGACGCCGGACTCAGGTGCCTGTTCAGGCGCGACTGCGGGACGTGTGAGCAGCGGTGCGAGCAGCAGGACGCTCAGTACGAAAAGACGGGAGCGATGATCGCCCGTGCGAGGGTGTGGAATGCCAGGTTGAAGGCAACCACGGTCGGACCGGCGTGCGCGTCGACGCCGAGCGTCAGGACGTCGACCGCGTGAACGACGAAGTAGTACCGATGCACCTGATCGCCCGCCGGCGGGGCCGGTCCGTCGTATCCGATGGTGCCGAAGTCCGTCGCCACGTGGAAGGCGCCTGCCGGCACCGCATCCGCCGTGTTTCCGGCGCCGGTGGCGAGTTCGGTGACATCAACGGGGATGTCGACCAGCGTCCAGTGCCAGAAGCCGGACGGGGTGGGCGCGTCCGGGTCGAAGCAGCTCACTACGAACGACCGGGTGCTCTCCGGAAAGCCCGACCATGACAGGGCCGGGGATACATTGTCGCCGCCGGGGTCGCCCGGACCGAAGACGAATCGGCGGTCGATCTGGCGCCCGGCGCTGACATCGGTGCTGGTGACCTCGAACGAATCAACAGCCGGCAGCAGTGTGTAAGGATCGGGGGCGACAGGACGGTCCAGGCTCACGGTGTTCCCTCCAGGCAGCGGTAGGACGCCCGAAACGCTACCCGGGGGCGGTGGCCCGCCGCCGCCCGGCCCCGGCTCGAGTCCCTCCGTTTCCGGCAGTCGTCATCACCGGCTCATGAGGTCGACCCGCTCGACGACGCCCTTCTCAGGGTGATGCCAGTCCACCAAGGTGCAGTGCGAGAGTCTCCGCATCCGCGGACAGAACGCCGCGGCGGGCGAAGAAATCCGCGATGTTCCGGCAGTCCCTCCACAGGAAATTCTCGCCCTGCGGGTTGGCGACCAGGTCTACGACCTGAGGGAGATCGATCAGCACACACCCTGTTTCGGCGACCAGGACGTTGTACGGGGAGAGGTCGCCGTGGGTCAGACCCGATTCCGCCAGCACTTCCAGGGTCGCGACCAGGTCGTGCCACAGATCGGTGAATTCAGACGTCGATCCCCTGAATGATGCCAGCCGCGGCGCCGCAGTCCCGTCGGGGTCGCCGATGAATTCCATCATCACCTCGGATCCGATCAACTGCACCGGATAGGGGACCCGTGCCCCCGCCTGCCACATCCGGCTCAGTGCGGTGAACTCGGCCGACGCCCACTGGCCGGCCAGCAATTCGCGTCCGAAACTCGTCCTTGCCGCCATCGCCCGGGTCTCTCGCGACCGGCGCACCCGGCGTCCCTCGAGATAACCGGAGTCGCGGTGGAACATCCGGTGCTCGGCAGTGCGGAACGTCTTCACGGCCAACAGGCAACCCGGCCCATCGGGCGACGAGCGATCCAGCAGGCTGACGTCGGCCTCCTTGCCCGACTTGAGGGTGCCCAACGGCGTATCCAGCGCGGACAGCGAGGTGACCACCCAATCCGGCACCGGGTCGGGTCCGTGGGCTGCGATGTCATAGCTGGAGTACACCCATTGCCGGCCGGTGGACCATCCGGCACCGCTCGGAGCAGCATCGCGGTCGTCGAAGTCGTCGCCGCCCGACTCGGGCTCCAGCATGTCGATCTCGACGAGCATTCGGCCCGATTTGCCCTGGCTGACGACCCGCGGTCCGCCTTCGGGGGGCGGACGGCGTCGCTGGGGTGCGGGTCGGCGATCGAACCCCTCGTGCAGGTGGTCGAAGTCCTCGTCGTCGTCGTCGTGAAAGTTGTGGTCGTAAGAATTGTGGTCTGCTCCGGCGTCGTCGCCCGGGCCCTGGTTGGGTCCGCCGCCGGAATCGAGCTCATCGTCGTCGATGGCCCGGTCGACACTGTCGGTGACCTCCGGGTCGGTCGAGGAGAATTGGCGGTCTCCATGAACAGAGGTAGGACGCAAGCGTGGCACGTGGGTCTCCTGAATGACGGTGCACCCATGCCGCGCCGAGGACCTGTCAGGCGAGGATTGCTCAGACGAGAGGAGTCTGGCGAAATCGACCCTGGCGGGAATCGGGTCAGGCGGACCGCGGGTGCAGGGGAATGGCCGGCCGGTTGCAGCGCAGCGCAACGACAATCGTCATGACGCACCCCTTCCCTCATCATTGGTACCAGTGCGGCACGCACCATCAGCATCACGCCCGCACCTCACGCGAGCAACTGATTATCCTGTTCCGAGCCCGTCGCCATCCGCAAAAGCCGACAGCGCCCAGCGGAAATCGCTGGGCGCTGTCGGGTGGTCGGAGGCGTGTCGCCACGCCATCCCCAAGTCGAGAGAGGCGTCAGCTGGGCTTCGGGACGGAGATCACGATCGCGTCACCCTGTCCGCCGCCGCCGCAGAGTCCCGCAGCGCCCATGCCGCCGCCGCGGCGCTGCAGTTCCAGCGCCAGATGCAGCGCGAGGCGGGCGCCGGACATCCCGACCGGGTGCCCCATCGCGATGGCGCCGCCGTTGACGTTGACCTTGTCGGCGTCGACACCCAGTTCCCGCTCGGAGGCCAGTCCGACGGCCGCGAAGGCCTCGTTGATCTCGAGCAGATCCAGGTCCGCGGGGGAGATGCCAATCTTGTCGCAGGCTTGCGCAATGGCGCGCCCGGGCTTGTCCTGCAACGAGGAGTCCGGTCCGGCAACCGAGCCATAGGACAAGATCTCGGCGATCCAGTCCAGCCCGCGCCGCTCCGCCTCGTCCTTTGACATCAGCACCAAGGCCGCACCACCATCGGAAATCTGCGACGCGTTGCCGGCCGTGATGGTGCCGTCCTTACGGAACGCCGGCCGCAACTTGCCCAGGCTCTCCGCAGTGGTGTCAGGCCGGATACCCTCGTCGGTATCGATGACGACGTCACCCCGACGGCTGGAGATGGTGACGGGCTCGATCTCTTCCTTGAGGGTCCCGGCAGCGGTGGCCGCGGCAGCAAGCCGATGCGAGCGGGCCGAATAGGCGTCCTGGTCGACACGGCTGACCGGAACGGGGTCGTTGAAATGCTCGGTGAAGATGCCCATCGGAGAGTCGGTGAACACGTCGTGCAACGCGTCATAGGCCAGGTGATCGATCATGGTGACGTCGCCGTACTTGTAGCCGGTACGCGATCCGGGGAGCAGGTGCGGCGCCCGGCTCATCGATTCCATGCCGCCCGCGACGACGATCTTGACGTCACCGGCCCGGATCATCTGGTCGGCGATCATGATCGCATTGATGCCGGACAGGCACACCTTGTTGACGGTGACGGCCTGCACGGTCATCGGGATGCCACCGGCAACTGCTGCCTGGCGTGCCGGTATCTGTCCGACACCGGCCTGCAGAACCTGGCCCATGATCACGTATTCGACATCTTCAGCCGGGACGCCGGCGCGTTCCAGCGCACCTTTGATCGCAATCCCGCCGAGCTCGGTGGAATTGATTGATGCCAGAGCGCCGTTCAGGCGGCCTATCGGGGTTCGCGCCCCGGCGACGATCACGGTAGATGTCATAACTGTTCCTCCGAGTAGTGGAGCGTGGGTACCACCCGGGGGGTGGCCGCGTGCGATGGCTGGACGTGATCGAGCCTGCTGTCGAACAGCGGCGGGAGATAGGGGCGAAAGGCCTTGAGCCCCCGTCGTGTCGGCCGACAGCTTCCCGTGACGTTTCCCCAGCAGCCTAGCCATCTCTCTCGATACCGCATCCCGGCGTGGGCCGCCGCGGATCCGGCTGCCGGCAGGCCCGATTTCGCAGGATCAGCTCCCGGCCTGCACGGCGGTGCGCCTGTGCGACTGCGCGCCGCCGTCATACGGTCCCCATGAGTCGGTGACGGGGAGCACCGGCATGACACGGGTTGCCGGTGCGAGGGTCAACTCGCCCTCGCAGAAATGCGGTGAATCGACTGTCAGCGGCGCACAGCGGGCGATGACCGACGCCGCGACCTGCGTCGGCTGCAGAACCGTCAGATCGAGCGCGTGCAACCATCTGGCCAGTGCACAGGGAGCGCAGATCAGCACGTCATCGCTGCGGCGCAGGGTGGTGGTGCCGCTCGGTGTCCGGACGGTCGCAACGCCTCCCGAGACGGTGATGTCGCCGGCGGTCAGTTCGACGATGCTCGCCGCCGGGATCCGCGCCACCTGCGAGAGGACCAGCAGCGCCCGGTCCCGTCGTCCGGTCCAACCGCGAGCCGCTCCGTGCGAAGGGAGCGCCCGCAAGGCCGCCTCGGCGTCGGCGACGGTGGCATTTCGGGGAGCGGGTCCGTCGTCTGCGAGACGGCCGGCCCGACGGTGCGGTCGCTGGGCTGTTGCTATGACGGTGTGGTCGGTTCCTGTCGATGTCACTGGTGTCCCCGATCGTCACGGTGCTGGTCGTGGTCGCGGTCCTACCGGCTGACCAACGCTTGTTAGCAGGTTAGCTCAAACCTGGCTAACACGGTGCACCCACACCTCTGGCGCAGGAATCCGTGCCGTGCCTGGCGGTCACACTGTGGATCACCAGGAGGGATGCACGACCACCCGGCCGGTGATGGCCTTGGGGGTGATGCGCACCCAAATGCCGCGCTCGGCCATGTCCGCCCACGGCCAGACCCCCAGCAGCGACAGCCGGGCGATCTCGGCCCGCGCCTGCACCGTCCTGGCGATGCCGCGAACGACGACGCTCCACCCCGCACGCCGGTCCGCATCTATCCCGTCCGCCTCGAAGGCGACCGCTAGACACCGAGACAGACGTCCTCGAGCAGTTGGTGGCCCCTTCGGTCGACCTCGAAATTTCGAGCATCGGGGTCTTCGACGACGACGCGCTGGTGGCCTTCGGCGTGCTTGCCGTCAGCCTGCCGGCGGCGACCTGGAAGGCGGAACTGCTCGGCGGGGTGTTGCCGGACTACACCGGACGCGGGATCGGGCGCAGGATCGTCGTCGGGCTGGAGGGCTTCGCCCGCCGTGATCGAGACCGGGACGCTCCGGGCCATCCCGGCGAATTGAAGGCCTGGGTTGACGATAACCGTTGTTCGACCAAGGATCTGCTGAGTGCCGCGGGCTACGAGACCTGGCGGTATTTCTTCCGCATGCATCTCGAGCTGAGTTCGCCACGGCAGCCCGTTGCCGCCCCTGACGATGTGGAGATCCGGCCGTACCGGGAGTCCGACGAAGAGCCACTGCTTGATGTCTCCAACGAGTCGTTCGCAGATCACTGGGGATCAACTCCGTTGGATTTACCGAGATGGCGGGCGGAGTTCTCGAAGTCATCCGCCTTTCGTCCGGGCCACTCCTGGGTGGCGGTAGTCGACGGCCGGATCGTCAGCTTCGTCCTCAGCCTGGAGTACGACGGTGACACGGGCCTGCGCGGGTTCCGTACCGGCTACCTCGGGCGGATCGGCACCCTGCGTCGCGCCAGGGGCCGCGGCATCGCGGCGGCGCTGATCTCGCAAACACTGGATGGCATGGCTGTCCAGGGCTACCGACGAGCGGAACTTGACGTCGACGCCGATTCGCCGACGAGCGCCGGCCGGTTGTACGAACGGCTCAGGTTTGCCGTTGCCCACCGCAGTGCGTTGGTCGGCAAGCGACTGTGACGCCGGATGATGCGGTGGCCAGCGGGCGTCCGGAACCGGCCGCGCACTCCGATTAGGCTGACCGGCGCCGCTGCCGGCGGCCATGGTCCGTTCGTGCTCGAGGTGGAGCACACGAGGATCACTGTCATGTCCGAGCTCCAGGGAGTACCGCGGTGATCACACGCATGTCCACGCTGTTCCTTCGCACCCTGCGCGAGGATCCGGCGGACGCCGAGGTGCCGAGCCACCGGCTGCTCGTGCGTGCCGGGTACGTCCGCAGGGCCGCGCCCGGCATCTACAGCTGGCTCCCGCTGGGGTACCGGGTGCTGCGCAACGTGGAACGGATCGTCCGCGAGGAGATGGACGCGATCGGCGCGCAGGAGGTGCACTTTCCTGCTCTGCTGCCGCGCGAGCCCTACGAGGTGACCGGCCGGTGGACCGAATACGGCGAGAACCTTTTCCGGCTCAAGGATCGCAAGGGTGGCGACTACCTGCTCGGACCGACCCACGAGGAGATGTTCACCCTGCTGGTGAAGGACATCTGCTCGTCGTACAAGGGGCTTCCACTGGCCCTCTACCAGATTCAGACCAAATACCGTGACGAGGCGCGGCCGCGCGCCGGGATCCTGCGGGGCAGGGAATTCGTCATGAAGGACTCCTATTCCTTCGACCTCGACGACGCCGGCCTTGCCGCGTCCTACCAACGTCACCGTGACGCCTACATCCGGATCTTCGACCGGCTCGGCCTGAGGTATGTGATCGTCGCGGCGGTCTCCGGCGCGATGGGCGGTTCTGCCTCCGAGGAGTTCCTGGCCGATTCCGAGGTAGGGGAGGACACCTACGTCAGGTGCACGAATTGCGACTATGCGGCAAACGTGGAAGCCGTGCAGGTCCCGGCCGCTCCGCCCGTCGACGCCTCGGGTCTCGGCCCGGCGCACATCGAGGACACCCCCGACACACCGACCATCGACACCTTGGTCGCTGTACTGAACGAAAGGTTCCAGCGCCCCGATCGCTCATGGGAGGCGGCCGACACCCTGAAGAACGTGCTTGTTCTGCTGCGTCATCCCGACGGCAGCAGCGAACCGCTGGCCATCGGGCTACCCGGCGATCGCGAGGTCGACTTGAAGAGGCTGCAGGCGCAGGTCGCCCCGGCCGAGGTGGAACCCTTCACCGAGGACCATTTCAAGGCCAATTCTGCTCTGGTCAAGGGCTACATCGGCCCGGACGTCCTGGGCGCCGAACGCACGTCCGGGATCCGCTACCTGCTGGACCCGCGGGTGGCGGCGGGCACCGCCTGGGTCACCGGAGCCAACGCGCCGGGGCGGCACGTCCTCGGACTGGTCGCCGGTCGCGATTTCGCGGCCGATGGCACCATTCAGGCCGCCGAGATCCGGGATGGCGACCCATGTCCCGTCTGCGGCCACGCGTTGGTCAGTGCCCGCGGCATCGAGATGGGCCACATCTTCCAGCTGGGCCGGAAGTACGCGGACGCACTGGATCTCAAGGTGCTCGATGTCAACGGCAAGCTGGTCACCGTGACGATGGGCTCGTACGGGGTCGGCGTTTCGCGTGCGGTGGCCGCCATCGCCGAGAACTCGCACGACGACAGGGGTTTGATCTGGCCGCGGGAGATCTCGCCGGCCGACGTCCAGGTGGTGATCGCCGGCAAGGGCTCCGAGATCGCCGAAGCGGGCGAGGATCTGGCCCGGGCGCTGGATGGGGTCGGGATCCGGGTGATGCTCGACGATCGCAGCGCCTCTGTCGGGGTGAAGCTCACCGATGCCGAGTTGCTCGGCGTCCCGACCATTGTCGTCGTGGGCAGAGGAGTGGCGTCCGGCGTCGTCGAACTGCGTGACCGGGCTACCGGTGACAAGCGGGAGATCTCGCTGGCGGAAGTTGCCGGTGCGGTCGTCCGCATCACCCACGAGGGCTGAGTCAGGCCTGGCCGGCAAATGGCACGGTCGTCGGCGTCACGCCGGCGACCTGCTTCCACATCGCCAGACGGACTGCGGCGTCGGACAGCCCGGCCAGCGCGAACCCACGCAGCTCCGGATCATCGGTCGAGCCGATGACGACCCGCCAGCCCGCGGCGGCGTCGGTCTCGATGTCCATCGCCAGTTGCAGTGCCGACGCAGGATCCTTGACGTCGACCGAGACGTCGTATGCCGCAGCCGGTTCGGGAGGGGTAGCGCCGCCCTGAATGAGCCGGGCGGTGGTGGAGTCCCGCCGCAGCAGATGCCCCGAGCGGGCTTCGGTGATCATCTCGACCTGGTCCCTGGCGTAGGCGGCGACCAAGCCATAGGCCCAGACGGCGGCCTGCTCGGCGGTCAGCGCCGATTGCAGCGCCTCGATCGCGTCCGCGGTGAGCGGACCCGGTTGTGCAGCGCTCGGTGCCGGCGTGGCCGCCGCGGTCGAGCCGGCGTCCGAGCCGGAGAGCGAAGGGTCCACCGAGCCGGCGTCCGAGCCGGCGGCCGAAGGGTCTGCCGGGCCGGATGCCGCTGGGTCCGCGCCGCTGGGAGTCGGCGCGGGGCTCGTCATACCAACACCGCCCGGTGACTGGCGAGTGCGGCGGCGATCGATCCGTACAACGCCGCGCGAAACCTGGACGCGGCGGAAATCGCGTCCGTGAACTGGACTTGTGCGGTGGCGGCGTCGCCGCGGACAGCGGAGATGATCGCCTCCGGGGTCTCGGGCAGGGTCACGGCGCCGGTGGGTGCCGCGGTGCTGCTCGTCGCTGCGCTTCCGGGCGCGGCCGGATCGAGCCGCGCGCGCTCCTTCTCCAGGGCTGTGAGCTGGGCCTGTCGGTCATCGCGCAACGGCGTCAGGCGCCCTGCCTCCGCCTTGGTCGCGGCGATCGCGGCGTTCAGCCGGAGCAGGTGCAACCGGGTCGTCGCGATCAAACCGTTGATCGGGTCGAGAGCCCCCGGGTCCAACTGCAGGGTCGACGGTTCGGACTCGCCCGACCCGAAGTAGCTGCAGGCCGACAGCGCCGCCGCTGCCGCTACCGCCCCGACACCGGCGAAGAGTGTGCGCCGCGTCATCGGCGCACCAGGACCTATTACCACCCGGTCATCATGACAGCCGCACCGGCGTTGCTCGGACCCGCAACGCAAGCGGCGCGCCGCTGAGCCGGCGGCCGGGAATGATGTGGCGCGCAGCACGACTTGGTGCGCTGCCGCAACGCCGACCAACCCCGTCCGTCACAGCACCCCGTTCGTCTCAGGCGCCCTGTCCGTCACAGCACCCCGTTCGTCTCAGAAGTCCCGTCCGTCACAGCCGCCCAGTCCGTCACAAGCAACCCCGGCAGGGGAAGCCCGATAGGCTTCCGCACTGGTCCCCGGGACGACGGGCGGCCGTGGAGATCTACAACTCGACACCGCGGGCCGCTCGTTCGCCGATGGCGGACAGGAGGAGGCAACGATGGCAAGCGGCGACGAAGGCCGGCTTCGGGACGTGGTGACCGAGGTGGTCGGCCGGGCCGGGTACGACCTGGAGGAACTCTTGGTGCGTTCCGCAGGACGCCGCATGGTGGTCAAGGTCGTGATCGATGCGGACGACGGCGTGACGCTGGACGCCGCCGCGGACGTCAGCAGAGCCATCTCGGCCCGGCTCGACGAAGCCGGCGACGCCGACCCGACGGGTTCGGCCCCGTACACGCTCGAGGTGACCAGCCCGGGCGTGGGGCGGCCGCTCACCCTTCCCCGGCACTTCCGCCGAGCCCGTACCCGGCTTGTCGCGCTGACCACTAACAACGGCACGCAGCTGACCGGGCATGTGCTGGCCGTCGACGACGCCACGGTCACCATGGTCCTGTCCGGCCGGCGCGGGACCAGCCAGCAGCAGATTCCCATCGCCGACATCGCGGGGGCCTGTGTCGAAGTGGAGTTCAGCCCACCGCCGGCGGCGGTTCTGCACCTACTCGGCGTCACACCGCCGGTGGAGCCGGACGACGACGTCATCACCGACCCGGAGCTCGACGATCAGCAGGTCACCGACGATTCTGAGGACGCCGACGACATCGACGATTTCGAGCACACCGTCGAACCCGATGACGACGGATCACCGGACACCAACGGCACCACCCGCGCACAGGAAGCGACCCGATGAACGTCGACATTGCGGCGCTGCGTGCCGTGGAGAAGGAAAAGGGGATCGACCTCAATTCCTTGATCGAGACCCTGGAGTCAGCCCTGCTGACCGCGTACCGGCACACCGCCGGTCACGCCGGTCACGGCCGGGTGGAGATCGACCGCAAGACCGGAGCGATCACCGTCTGGGCCCAGGAGACCGCGGAAACCAGCGAGTCCACCCACGAGGTGGTCCGCGAGTGGGATGACACCCCGGCGGACTTCGGGCGGATCGCGGCCACCACTGCCCGCCAGGTGATCCTGCAGCGCCTGCGTGATGTCGACAACGAGCGCACGTTCGGCGACTTCGCCGGCCGGGAGCACGATCTCATCACCGGTACGGTCTCGGCGGACGCGAAGGTCAACGCGCGCGGCGTGGTCGTCGTCAGCCTCGGTGACGTCGAAGGCATCATTCCGGCGGCCGAGCAATCACCCGGCGAGTCCTACATCCACGGCCAACGGCTGCGCTGCTACGTGGTGTCGGTGTCCAGGGGGCCGCGCGGCCCGCAGATCACCCTGTCCCGCACGCACCCGAACCTGGTGCGCAAGCTGTTTGCGTTGGAGGTCCCGGAGATCGCCGACGGATCGGTGGAGATCACCGCGGTCGCCAGGGAGGCCGGCCACCGGTCCAAGATCGCGGTCCGACCGACCGTCCCCGGGGTCAACGCGAAGGGGGCGTGCATCGGGCCGATGGGGTCCAGGGTGCGTGCCGTCATGAGTGAACTCGGTGGGGAGAAGATCGACATCATCGATTTCGACGACGACCCGGCCACCTTCGTCGGCAACGCGTTGTCCCCGGCGAGGGCGCTGTCGGTCACCGTCGTCGACGCAGCCGCCCGGGCCGCCCGTGTCGTCGTGCCGGACTTCCAGCTCTCGCTGGCCATCGGGAAGGAAGGTCAGAACGCCCGGCTCGCGGCCCGGTTGACCGGCTGGCGCATCGACATCCGCAGTGATGCGGCGGCCGTCACGCCACAGACCGGTGACGGCGGCTGACCGACTCGCCGGCGGCACCCGGGGCTCGTCGCGCGCAGGTTCACCGCGCGGCAGCGGAAACACTCGTCTCGGCGTCCGCCGTTCGATCACTAAGGCGGTAGAGTTCTATGTCGGCCCGTTCATCGAGCCCGAACGCCGGTCGCAGGGGCAGTCCGCCTTCAGGTGGCAGTGCAGCTGTGACGGCAGAATCCGCTGGGTCCGCAGGCCCGGTGCGGACCTGCATCGGTTGCCGGGGTCGCGGACGGCCGGCAGAATTACTGCGAGTCGTGGTCGTTGACGGGGTCGTTGTTCCCGATCCGCGGCACCGCCTCCCCGGTCGGGGAGCGTGGTTGCATTCCCGCACAGAATGCCTCGACGTGGCAGAGCGCCGTCGAGCTTTCGGTAGGGCCCTACGGGTCCCCGGGCAGCTCGACAACAGCGGGGTTCGTGTATTTCTGGAGGCTCAGGAGTCTGCAGGACCCGATCGACCGGATGCCCAGGGCGACCGGTCGCCGCAAGCCTGAAGAACAAGAAAGCAGGTCGACCCAAAGTGAGCACGCCGTGAAGCAGCAATGAGCAGCAACCGGCACAACTAGAGGGCGCGCGGGCAGTTACGACCGGCCGCCACCCTCATCCCTAAGGAGAGCAGTGGCAGGCAAGGCACGCGTACATGAGCTTGCAAAAGAGCTCGGCAAGACCAGCAAAGAGATCATGGCGAAACTCACCGACATGGGTGAATTCGTCAAGTCCCCATCCTCGACCATCGAGGCCCCCGTGGTCCGCAAGCTGCGCACCGCCTTCCCGGCCGCCGCGCCGGCTGCGGCGAAGACGGACCCGCCGACCAACGGGTCGGCGACCCTCACCTCACCTGCTCCGGCCAATGGCGCGCGCCCGGGTGCCGGCGGTTCGAAGCCGGCGGCCGCGACCCCGCGGCCGGCAACTCCGGCACCCGCACGTCCGTCCGCCGCGACCCCGGCGCCGACCGCACCGACCTCCCCGGCACCACCCTTGGCACCTGCGGCAGCGGCTCCGGCCGCCCCTGTCACAGGGTCGGCGGGACCGGGCTTCCAGGCTGCCCCGCCCGTGCCCGCGACGGCTGCTGCCTCCGCTGCCCCACCGGCCGCGGCACCCCAGCGTCCGGCCCCCGCGGCCGCCACTGACGGTGGATCGGCTCCGACCGCACGCCCGGATGGGCAGGCGCCCCCGCCGCGTCCGCCGCGTCCGGCCGGTGGCATACCGGGTGCTCCCCGTCCCCCGCGGATGGGCAACAACCCGTTCGGAACGCAGCAGAGAAGTGCGCCGCCGCGGCCCGGCGGCGTACCCGGCGTTCCGCGCCCGCCTGCAGGTCGGCCCGGTGGCGCACCCGGTACCGGTGCTCCGGGGACCCGACCCGGTCCCGGCGGTGTCCGTCCCGGCACTCCCGGCGGCGGTCCGCGCCCCGGCACCCCGGGCGGACGCCCGGCGCCGGGCGGTGCCCGGCCCGGTGGTGCACCCGGAGGCGGCGGCGGCTACCGCGGACCCGGCGGTCCCGGTGGAGCTCCTGCCGGTGGCGGCGGCTACCGCGGCGGACCGGGCGGATCGACCGGTGGTCCCGGCGGCGGTGGATCCCGTCCCGGCGGCGGGGGTCGCGGTCGAGGTGGAGCCGCAGGTGCCTTCGGGCGTCAGGGCGGTCCGGCGCGCAAGGGCCGCAAGTCCAAGAAGCAGCGGCGTCAGGAATTCGACAACATGCAGGCGCCGTCGATCGGCGGCGTAGCACTGCCCCGCGGTAACGGCAGTGTCGTCCGGCTGGCGAGGGGTTCCTCGCTCGCCGACTTCGCCGACAAGATCGATGCCAACCCGGCCTCGATGGTGCAGGCACTGTTCCATCTCGGCGAGATGGTGACGGCGACCCAGTCGGTGTCCGACGACGTTCTCGAGCTGCTCGGCTCCGAGATGGGCTACGACGTCCAGATCGTCTCGCCCGACGACGAGGATCGCGAGCTGCTGGATTCGTTCGACCTGTCCTACGGAGAGAACGAGGGCGACGAAAGCGATCTCGTCATCCGGCCGCCGGTCGTGACCGTCATGGGGCACGTCGACCACGGCAAGACCAAGCTGCTCGACGCCATCCGCAACACCCACGTTGTGGACAAGGAAGCCGGCGGAATCACCCAGCACATCGGTGCCTACCAGGTGGCCACCCATCTGAACGACCAGGAGCGGCTGATCACCTTCATCGACACCCCGGGTCATGAGGCGTTCACCGCCATGCGGGCCCGTGGTTCGCAATCCACGGACATCGTGGTGCTGGTGGTCGCGGCCGACGACGGCGTGATGCCGCAGACGGTCGAGGCGATCAACCACGCCAAGGCCGCTGACGTACCGATCGTGGTGGCGATCAACAAGATCGACAAGGAGGGTGCGAACCCCGACAAGATCCGCCAGCAGCTCACCGAATATGGACTGGTTGCCGAGGAGTACGGCGGCGACACCATGTTCGTGGAGATCTCCGCGAAGGCCAGGTTGAACATCGACGGACTGCTGGAAGCCATCCTGCTGACCGCCGACGCGGCCCTGGACCTGCGGGCGAACCCGGACATGAACGCCGAGGGTGTGGCCATCGAGGCGCACCTGGACCGTGGACGCGGCGCCGTCGCGACCGTCCTGGTCCAGCGCGGAACACTGCACGTCGGCGACTCGATCGTCGCCGGCAACGCCTACGGGCGGGTGCGGGCGATGCTGGGCGACCACGGTGAGAACGTCACCGTGGCCACCCCGGCGCGTCCGGTGCAGGTGCTCGGGTTCACCTCGGTGCCCGGTGCCGGCGACTCGTTCATGGTCGTCGAGGAGGATCGGGTCGCCCGGCAGATCGCCGAGCGTCGACAGGCCCGTGCCCGCAAGGCACAGATCGGCAACCGCAGGCGGATCTCGCTGGAGGACCTGGGCGCCGCCCTGGCCGAGCGCAAGATCGAGCAGCTGACGCTGATCATCAAGGGCGACAACTCCGGCACCGTCGAGGCGCTGGAGGATTCGCTGCTCAAGCTCGACGTCGGTTCCGAGGTCGATCTTCGGGTCGTGCACCGCGGTGTCGGTGGCATCACCCAGGACGACATCAACCTGGCGGCGACGACGCAGGCCATCGTCATCGGCTTCAACGTGAAGCCGGTACGGGGCGTGCAGGAACTCGCCGACCGCGAGGGCGTCGATATCCGTTACTACACGGTGATCTACCAGGCCATCGACGAGGTCGAGAATGCGCTCAAGGGTCTGCTCAAGCCGGAGTTCGAGGAGGTGCAGACCGGTTCCGCGGACGTTCGGGAGATCTTCCGGTCCTCCAAGTTCGGCAACATCGCAGGCTGTATCGTGCGGACCGGTGAGATCCGCCGCAACGCCAGGGCCCGGTTGCTGCGAGGTGGGGTGGTCATCAACGACAACCTGCACATCGAATCGCTACGCCGGTTCAAGGAGGACGCGACCGAGGTCCGTGAGGGCTTCGAGTGCGGTGTCGGGCTCGGCTCCTGGAACAACATCGAGGTCGAGGACACCATCGAGACCTACGAGACGCGGGAGAAGCCGCGCGCATAACAATGAATCGGGCGAGCGGTGGCCCGCGCCGCCTGCCGCGATGATCATGCGGCTCAGCACGCGACACGCCGGCGACACGCCGGCAGCAGCGAGCTGAGCCGCATGATCAACAACGCAAATCCGGACTGGGCCGCATGATCAACGACAGTTCGGGCGAGACGTGGGTCGGCGTCCTGGAGTGTGACGTGCTGCTGGGAGCCGTCAGCTCGCTCAAGCATAAGCGCGCGGTGCTCCGGCCGGTGCTCGCCAGGCTGCGGCGGCTCGACGTTGCCGTTGCCGAGACCGGCGATCCCGACCGTCATCGTCGGGCATCGATCGCCGTTGCCGCGGTGGCCGGTGAGCCGGGGCAGGTACACCGGGTGCTCGACACCTGCGAGCGGCAGGTGGCCGGCGAGGTCGAGATCGAATTGCTGTCGACCCGGCGGCGGATGGTTGGTACGCACGACGAATGACCGACGCCCACCGGGCGCGCACCAGCACGGAAGGACATCACAACAGCCATGGCTGATTCCGCCAGAGCACGCCGCTTGGCCAAGCGCATCGTGGCCATCGTCGCCACCGTGCTCCAGCACCAGGTCAAGGACCCGAGGCTGGCGATGGTGACGATCACCGCCGCCACCGTCACCCCCGACCTGCGTGAGGCGACCGTCTTCTACACCGTCTACGGGGACGACGACGAGGTCCAGGGCACGACCATGGCGCTGTTCAGCGCGACCGGTGTGCTTCGCTCCGCGGTCGGTCAGCAGACCGGCATCAAATTCACCCCGACATTGGTGTTCAAGCTGGACACCATTCCCGAGAACGCTTACCGGATCAACGAACTGCTTGCCGCGGCACGCTCGGCCGACGCGGAGGTGGCGGAGCGGGCAGCCGGCGCGAGTTACGCCGGCGACCCGGACCCGTACCGGGTTCCGCGTTCGACCGACGACATCGATCAGGACGACGCCCACGATGACAGCCGCTACCCCGAGGACCGCGCCGCAGACGCCGATGATCGTGCAGCGGCGGTAGGAGCGGCCCTGGACGACGCCGGTCACGCAGATGACGACGGCGCCGTTGTCGGCGCCCGCGGGACCAGCGGTACCAGGGGCCCATCATCGGAGCTCGACCAGGTCGCCGACCCGGTGGCACCGGCCGATCAGCGACTACGGTGAGCGGGCGTCGGCGGGTGGTTATCTCCCTGACCGGGGACGGTGCTCACAGCCCGTTCCCGGCGCCATGGACGCCGATGCCGATCGATGACACCATCGCCAGAACACCGCGCGGTACCGCCGGGAAGCGCGCACGGGAGGTGACGTGACAGACATCCGTGCCACCCGTTCGCGCGCCCCCCGCGGCAACCGAACCCGCCGCACGACGTCAGTCATCACCTCGCCGATCCACGACGTGCCCGTGCCCGCCGACCAGGGTTCGGCGCTGGACAGTGACCTGGAAATCGCCGTCGAGTTGCTGCTTCGGGCTCGGGACGTCGTTCTGCTCGCACACATCCAGCCCGACGCGGACGCATTGGGCAGCGCACTGGCCCTCGCCATAGGCCTGTCCCGGCGCGGAATCCCGGTGGCCGTGTCGTTCGCTGAGCCGGCCGCCATCCCGGAGTCCCTACTGGGACTACCCGGCGCGCATCTGGTGGTACCGCCGGATGACCTTCCGCAGAACCCGGACCTGCTGGTGAGCCTTGACGTCGGCTCCGCGGAGCGGCTCGGCACGCTGGAACGGCTGCTCGACAGCTGCCGGCAGAGCCTGGTCATCGATCACCATGCGTCCAACACCCGATTCGGTCAATTCCACCTGGTCGATGCCGCGGCGCAGGCCACCGTCATCCTGGTCGCCCGCCTGCTGGATCGGCTCGAGGTCGTGATCGACAAGCCGATCGCGGACAACCTCTACGCCGGCCTGGCGACCGACACACACCACTTCCGCAACGCCGACGCCGACGCGCACCGACTCGCCGCCAGGCTGATCGACGCAGGCGTCCGGCCAGCGGAACTGATGCACGCCATCACCGATTCCCATCCATTCGGGTGGCTGCGCATGTTGTCCGACGTGCTCGGCGCAGCGGTCCTCGAGCCGAACGCGGCCTGCGGCGAGGGGCTGGTCTACACGGTGATCGACCTCGCGGCCCGGAAGGGTCTGCGGTCGGAGGAACTCGACTCCGTCATCGACGTTATGCGGACCGCCCAGCAGGCGGGTGTCGCCGCCGTCCTGAAGCAGACCGACGCGGACCGCTGGCAGGTGTCCCTGCGGTCACAGGGCCTGATCGACGTCGCCGAGGTGGCGGCGGCGCTCGGCGGCGGTGGGCATGTTCGGGCCGCCGGATTCACCCACCACGGGGATCCCACCGTTGCCGTCGAAGCCCTGCGCGCCGCACTGGAGCGCTGACCCGCCCTGCAGTCGTTACCCAGCCTCACAACCGTGAGAAGACCCACTCCGGCACGCGGATGTCTTGGGTTCCGGTGAAAGCTGGTCGAGGATAGCTACATCATGGATGCAGATCGCCGCCCGCCCGCAGCGGATCGGGTCCAGGACCACATGATGCGCACGACGTCCGCCGCCGCGATCCTGCGCCGAGCCCGCGGCGCGTCCTGGTGGGTGTGGGCGGTTGGTGCGGGGGTGTACTTCCTTGCCGTGTTCCACCGCGGCACGCTGGGCGTCGCCGGTCCGCAGGCTGCGCAACGGCTGGATCTGTCCGCCGCGCAACTCAGCTCGTTCGTCATGCTGCAGCTCGGTGTGTACGCCGCCATGCAGGTACCCACCGGTGTCCTGGTCGACCGCTTCGGTCCACGGCGGATGCTGCTGGCCGCCACCGTCACGATGGGCTCGGCCCAGCTGCTGTTCTCCCAGGTGCACAATTACCCGCTCGCGCTGCTCGCCCGCGGTCTGCTCGGCTGCGGCGACGCGATGACCTATGTGTCGGTGCTACGGCTCGTCGCCGGGTGGTTTCCTGGGCGCCGCTACCCGGTGATGGTGACGTTCACCGGCCTGGCCGGGATGATGGGCAACGTCATCGCCACCGTCCCGCTGACGTTCATGCTCGCCGGGTTCGGCTGGAGCACCACCTTCGCGCTCGCCGGCTCGCTATCACTTGCCTACGCGGTGTTGTTGCTGCGTCCGGGGATCGCTGCTCCCTACCGGCAGGCCGCCCGGACCGACGGTGTTCGGGGCGGCCGGCGGGTGTTGCAGGACGTTCGGGGGGCGTGGCGATTGCCGGCCGGCCGGCTGGCGTTCTGGGTGCACCTGTCGACGATGGCGGGGCCGACCGCGTTCGCCGTGCTGTGGGGCTTCCCGTACCTGACGCAGGGTTTGGGGTATCCGCCTGCGACGGCGTCGTCCCTGCTGCTGGTCATGGTGGTCGGGGGGGTGATCGCGAGTTTCGTGATCGGACCGCTGCTGGGGCGCCGACCGGTAATCCGCGGGCCGCTGGCCGTTGCCGTCGCGCTGTCCTGCCTGGCGGGCTGGTTGACGCTGATCCTGTGGCCCGGAGGCACTCCGCCGTTCGGGGTGGTGTTGGTCGTCGTGGCCGTGTTCTCCGCCGGCGGACCGGTGAGCGCTGTGGGTTTCCTGCTCGCCCGGGACTACAACCCGGTGCACCGGATGTCAACGGCCACCGGGCTGGTCAACATCGGCGGCTTTTCGGGAGCGGTGGCGATGGTGTTCGCTGTCGGTCAGATCCTCGACCGGGTGGAACCAGGAGTCGCCGTCCATTCGGTCGATGCCTTCCGTCTGGCGTTCGTGGCGATCGCTGCCCTGACGGCCTTCGGGATTTTCCGGATGATCACCTGGCTGTTGCGCACCAGGGCCGGGGTGCTGGAGGCGGCGGCCAGGGGAGAGCACGTACCCGTCGACCTCGTGGCGCATCGCTGGGACCTGGTGGACATGCCACCGGGCACGGTGCCGGGCCAGCACAGGAGTGCGGGATGACGCCGGCTCCCACCGCGCGTCCGACCGACGACCGGCCGGTCCCCGACCTGCCACCGGGCGGTGGTTTGCTGCTGGTGGACAAACCGTCCGGCTGCACCTCGCACGACGTCGTCGGCCGGCTCCGGCACGTCCTGCGCAGCCGGCGGATCGGGCATGCCGGCACCCTGGATCCGATGGCCACCGGCCTGCTCGTCCTGGCGGTTGACCGCTCGACGAAGCTCCTCGGGCATCTGGCGCTGACGGACAAGACCTACCTGGCCACCATCAGGCTCGGCGAGCGAACCGACACCGATGACGCCGACGGTCATCTCGTCCAATCCGTCCCTGCCGGTGACCTTTCGGACGCCGAGATCACCGGTGGCATCAAGGCTATGACCGGCCCGCTGATGCAGGTGCCCAGCGCCGTCTCGGCGATCAAGGTGCAGGGTCGGCGGGCCTACGACCTGGCCCGCGCCGGCGAGAGGTTCGAACTTGCAGCGCGTTCGGTGACGATCGCCCGTTTCGACGTCGTCGGCCCGATCCGCCGGACAGGCGACGCCGTTGACGTCGACGTCGAGGTGGAATGCACCACAGGCACCTACGTCCGTGCGCTGGCACGCGATCTCGGGGCAAGCCTGGAAGTGGGCGCTCACCTCACCCGGCTGCGCCGGACCCGGGTGGGGCCGTTCGACGTCACCGGCGCGGTCGACGTGTTCGGCCAACCGCAACCACTATCGGACTCGCCCGGACAGAATGCGGGTGCGGAACCGGACGGGCGTCGATCAGTGCCCCGGCCGGCGGTCACCACCGAGTTCGCCGACGCGACCGCCGCGCGGATACTGCCGGCAGCCGACGCGGTGCGCGCTGCCTTTCCGGCCCGCACGCTCGACGACGCGCTCGCGATGGATCTTCAGCACGGCCGCACCGTGCCGGCTGTCGGGCTGCAGGGGACCTATGGGGTCTTTGACGCCGCAGGGGAACTGGTCGCGTTGGTCTCCGAGTCGGCAGGGGTGGCCAGGTCGGTGCTGGGCTGGCGAACCGGATGACGGTCCGGTTGTGCGCAGGGCGTGCCCGGGTCGGCGCTGTCGTGGCGGTGGGCCAGAGGCCGCCCTGCACTGCGCAGCCTTTGCCCATGGCACGCTGAGCCAGGATTGATCAACCGGTACCAAGAAGGAGGACGGCGTGGAACGTTGGCGCGGCACCGACGAGATCCCGGCGAGCTGGGGCCGCTGCGTCATGACCATCGGCGTCTTCGACGGTGTGCACCGCGGGCATCAGGCTCTGATCCGGGAGGCCCTGCGCACCGGCAGTGCGATGGGTCTGCCCACGGTGCTGATGACGTTCGACCCGCACCCGGCCGAGGTGGTCCGTCCTGGCAGCCACCCGGCACTGCTCTCGACCTTGCGCCGCCGCGCCGAGCTGGTGGCCGAGTTGGGAGTCGACGCGTTCCTCGTGCTGCCGTTCACGGTGGCGCTGTCCCAGCTCAGCGCCGAGGAGTTCGTGCACGACGTCATCGTCGACCGGCTGCACGCGGCAAACGTGGTGGTGGGGGAGAACTTCCGGTTCGGTCATCGTGGCGCCGGCTCTGTCGCGTTGCTCCGCGAACTGGGACCGCGGTTCGGATTCACCGTCAATGGGATCGGGCTCGTTACGGAGCCGGATGCCGTTACGGTCACCTCGACGTATGTCCGATCGTGCGTCGCCGCCGGTGACGTGGCGGCGGCCGCCGAAGCATTGGGGCGCCCGCACCGCGTAGAGGGCTTCGTAGTGCACGGTGAGGGCCGCGGCGGCAGCGAGCTAGGGTACCCGACGGCCAATCTCGACGCCGTGACGCACGCGGCGATTCCCGCGGACGGGATCTACGCCGGCTGGTTCGTGCTCGGCACCCGTCGATCGCCGGCGGCGATCTCCATCGGTACCAACCCGACGTTCTCAGGCCGGGTGCGCACGGTAGAGGGATTTGTCATCGACGAGGGCGGCAACTTCTACGGCCGGCGGGTTGCCTTCGACTTCGTGGAGCGGCTCCGTGACACCGAGCGCTACGACTCGGCCGAGGCGCTGATCGCCCAGATCGATCAGGATGTGGCCCGGACCAGGACGGTGCTGGGAGTCGCCGGCTGATCCTGGAGTAGTTCGAGGGGCTGCATCGTGCAATCCAGCCGCCGCACCCCGTGCAGGCGTAGCGTCTTTGGCCCACAGTTCGACCTTCGACCCCGGACTGCTGTCGAGCCGACAGAGTGTCGGTCACCATTCGAGCGGCCATGCCTGCCCCGTAGCAGACCGTAGCACTCCGTGCTACGGTCCAGCATGGTGAAAACAATTGCGCAGCGCGAACTGCGTAACGAGAACGCAAAGGTGATGGATGCGGTAACGGCCGGCGAGACGTTCGTCGTCACCCGGAACGGTGAACCTGTCGCAGAGCTTCGCCCGTTGCGGGCTGGTCGGCGCACCTTCATCTCCCGGGGCGAGATCGCGGCGCTGGCCGCCGCGAATGTGCGCATCGACCGCGATCAGTTCCGCGCCGACCTCGATGTAGTGATCGATCAGGGGTGGTGAGTTGACCGCTGGGATGCTCGATACCTCCGTCGTCATCGATTGGCATGATCCGTGCGTTGTCCGATCCCTACCGGACGACGTCGCCATCTCGGCGATCACCGTGGCTGAACTGGCTGCTGGTCCGCATCTTGCGCACGCACCGCACGAAGCCGCGAGAAGACAGGCTCGTTTGCAGGAGGTCGAGTCGAAACTGGAGCCGATCCCCTTCGACGGTGCGGCGGCGCGCAGTTTTGGACTGGTGGTAGCCGCGATCATCGACGAAGGACGCACCCCGCGCAGCCGATTCGCGGACCTTCTCATCGCAGCCTCGGCGCATGCGAACGGATTGGACCTCTACACCCGCAACGCCGATGACTTCCGGGGACTGCATCATCTGGTGACTGTCGTGCAGATCTGAAGCGATCTGTCCCGCAAGGAGGAACTGCAGCAGCGGTCCTTCGCTCGGCGTTCCGGGCGCCTGGTTCTGTGCCGTTCTAGTCGGCGGTGGCCTCGACGTTGTGTTGCGGCGCCGCGTGCCCGCCCACACTGTGTTCGAGCACAGGCCGGGACGCGGCCGGGTCCGGCGTTGCTTCCACCATTGTCTCGCCCCGACGGGCCGGTCGCTGTGGCGCCGTGCGGTCCAGCACCGGGACGCCGTGCAGGGCGTAGCGCTGCTCGGCGCACAATTCCGCCAGGGCCTGCATGATGCTGCCCCTGATCACCTTGGGAAAGCTGAAGTAGCCGTGCGGCATGCCGACGTACTCGCTGAGCCGCACGGGAGTGCCCGCGGCCTGCAATGCCCGGGCGTATCGGATGCCGTCATCGCGCAGGGGGTCGTACTCGGCCACCTGCACCAGTGCGGGCGGTAGACCGGACAGGTCGTCGGCGAGGATCGGCGAAGCCATCGGGTCGTTCGCGTCGCCGTCGGGCCCCAGGTAGTGGTTACGGAAGCCCACCATGCTGGCGGAGGACAGGATCGGCCAGTCGGCCCGTGCGGGATTGGCCGGGTCGAAGTCCTCGGGGGTGCGCAGGTCGGTCGCGGGGTACATCAACGCCTGGTGGGAGATCGTCGGACCGCCGCGGTCCCGCATCAGCTGGCTGACCACTGCGGCCAGGTTGCCGCCCGCACTGTCACCCATGACGCCGAGCCGGTCCGCGTCGACCCCGAGTTCGGACGCGTGCGCGGCCACCCAGTTGACCGCCGCGACACTGTCCAGGACAGCGGTCGGGAAACGGTGGGTGGGGGCGAGCCGGTAGTCGACGGACACCACGACGGCCCCGACTCCCAGACATACCTGGCTACACAGCCAGTCGGACTGGTCCAGCGCCCCGAGAGTCCAGCCGCCGCCATGGAAATGCACGATGACCGGGCCGCCGTCCCGCTGATTGTCCGTGCGGTAGAGCCGAACCGGAACCAATTCGCCGTCCTGGGAGATCATCCGGTTCTCCGTGCGAACCCCCTTGGCCACCCTGCCGGTCACACCGCCGGCGAGCTTGCCATGGCCCGCGAGACGCTCCTGCGCCCTGACCATCTGCTCCGACGTCATCAAGTCGACCGACCCGCCGGGGGCATGCGCGAGGATCCACGCCAGCGACCGCACCCGCCATCCCAGCTTTGCCATCGGACACTCCTACTCACCGGTAACTAGCTGACCCATCCTGCCAGCTGGCGGCGGGTCGGCGCCATCGGCCGATGACAATTCAGCCCGCCCGGACGTTGCCGGGCGGAGTCGTACGGGAAATTGTCGCCATGGTCCCGGTCCGCAGATCAGGAGGCTGTGCCTGCGCCGAAGCAACGCTGAGCTCGGGTGTCGTCGCATCCGTTGCTAGTCACCCACTCCAGCTGGTACTAACCATTGGCCGGATCCCGCAGTGCAGGACTCATCAACAAGGAGCGCCCGTGCCCATCTTCGAGAATGTCGTCGCATCCATCGAGCAGGCTGACGCGCTGGATCCGGTCGCGGATCGTGTCTCGGCGGGGCTCGATGCCGTCCTCAAACCCCCGGTTCGCAAGGTGCTCAGCGGAGCCTGGCTCGGACATCCGGTGCACCCCTTGCTGATCACCGCCCCGATCGGCGCGTGGGTATCCGCGACGGTGCTCGATGTCACCAGGGGCAACGAGGTGGCCGCCCGTCGGCTGGTCGGCTTCGGGCTGGTCTGCGCCACCGGCGCCGTCGCCACCGGCGCATCGGACTGGCGCGGGACGGTCGGCCGCGCACGCCGGGTGGGCATCGTGCACATGGTCTTCAACTCGCTGGCGCTCGTCCTCTACACCGCATCCTGGCGGGCACGGGCCGGCGGCCGGCAGCACCGCGGAATGGTCCTTGCGCTGATCGGCGCGTTGCTGCTCAGCGGCGGCGGGTATCTCGGTGGCCATCTCACCTACGTGCTCGGGGCGAACGTCGATGTGCCAGGGGCGGTCGCCGACGACCTCGCCGAGACGCTGCTGGTCGGCTGAGGCGCAGTCCGTACGGGATGCCCGGTGATGCTGATGTGATCGCAGAACGGGTCGGCGCGGGTGGCGCGCAGATCGTGCTGCCCAGCGCGGTCGCGGGTCTGCTGGCAATCAGTTCGTTCATCGCTGCCGGCTCGGATAGATCTTCACTTCGGTGGCCTTGACCGCGTAGTAGACGGGTTTGCCGGGGACGAGATCGAGGTCCGCGGCGGCGGCGGCGGTGATGTCGGCGATCAGACCGTCTGTACCGCCGAGGGTGCCGGCGGCGTGGATCCGGATGAGTTCACCTCGGGGCTCGAGTTCGGTGAGGGTGATGGCGATCTGGTTGCGGGGGCTGCCGGTGGGCGGGGTCAGGTGGACCGCTACTGCGGCCGGGCTGAACACGGCCACGGCGCGCTGCCCCGCGAGGCAGGTGGGGTCGACGATGCCGTGGACACGGGTCCCGTCCGAGGTGAGCAGGCCGTGAGAGTCGCTGAGGCCGGTGACCAGGTTGACCCCGGCAATGCGCGCTGCGAAGGGTGAGCGGGGGTGGGTCAGCACGGTGCGGGTGGGTCCGTCCTCGACGATCCGGCCGGCGTCCAGCACGATCACGCGGTCGGCCAGGGAGAGTGCGTCGACCAGGTCGTGGGTGACCAGCAGGGCGGTCCGACCCGTCTGCCTGAGCACCTTGCGCAGCAGCTGCCGCAGGGCGGGGGCGCCCGCGACATCGAGTGCGGCCATCGGTTCGTCGAGCAGGAGCAGCGCGGGGTCGGCGGCCAATGCCCGGGCGATCGCGATTCGTTGGGCCTGGCCGCCAGAGAGCTGGACAGGCCGACGCTCGGCGAACTCGGTCGCGTCCACCGCGGCGAGCCACCGCGCCGCCTCGGCCTTGGCCCCTTTCCGGCTGACCCCCTTGCTGCGTGGGCCGAACGCGACATTGGCTGCCGCGGTCAGGTGCGGGAACAACAGGGCCTGCTGTGCGAGCAGCACCACTGCGCGTTGGTGGGCCGGCACCCACACCCGCCGGTCCACGTCGACCAAGACGTTCTCGTCCAGGCTGATCCGGCCGGTGTCGGGTCGAAGAAGACCGGAAATCAGCGAGAGCATCGTGGTTTTGCCGGCACCGTTCGCACCGAGCAAGGCGACAACCTCACCGGGATGGACGTGTAGTTCGAGGTCGATCCCGCGTTCGTCGAGCCTCACGTGCATGTTCAGGGCACCGGATCGCCGGACCGGCATCGTGGTCGGCTCGGTCACCGGGATCCGTCACCCTGGCCGCGGGTGGCCAGGACGATGAGCACGGCCACGACCACCAGAACCAGGGAGAGTGCGACTGCGGCGTCGGGGTCGGTTTCGCGTTGCAGGTAGATCTCCAGCGGGAGGGTGCGGGTCGTGCCCTGCAGGCTGCCGGCGAAGGTCAAGGTGGCCCCGAACTCCCCCAACGCGCGTGCGAAGGCCAGGACAGCGCCGGAGATCAGCCCGGGTAGTACCAGCGGGATGGTGACCCGGCGTAGCACCGTTGTGGGCCTCGCGCCGAGGGTAGCGGCAATTGCCTCGTACCGGCGGCCCGCGGTGCGCAGGGAGCCTTCCAGGCTCAGCACCAGGAAAGGCAGCGCGACGAAGGTCTGGGCGATGATCACTGCGGTGGTCGAGAACGCGATCTTCAGGCCGAGGAACTGAAGGGTGTTCCCCAGCAGCCCTTGCCTGCCGTAGGTGTAGATCAGTGCGATCCCGCCGACAACCGGGGGCAGCACCAACGGCAGCAGCACCACCGATCTGGCCAGCCGCAGCCCGGGAAACGACGCTCTGGCCAGCACCAAAGCCATCGGTGCGCCCAGCACCACGCACAGGATCGTGCTGGCGGTCGACGTTTTCAGGCTCAGCCACAGGGCGGCGACGGACGATTCGGACGTGATGAGCGCCAGGAACGAAGACCACTGGACCCGGGCCAGCATGGCCAGCAGTGGCAACACGATGAAGACGCCGCCGACAGCAGCCGGTAGGAACACCCAGCCGGGTAACCCGGACCCGACTGCTGCCCGCCCCTTACGGTGACGGGCCCAAACCGTTGTTGGCGTTGCCATCTCAGGTGATCGTGGACGGGTCGGCAACCGCGACGGTCATGGTGCGGGTGTGAACCCGGCGTCGGCGAGCACCTTCTGACCCTGCGGTCCGGTCACCAGGTCGACGAACCTCGCCGCCAACTCAGGTCGGGTCGACGCGGTCAGGGTTGCGATCGGGTAGAGGTTCACGACGGCCGCCGCTTCCGAGAAGCCGACCTCGGTGACCTTGCCGGCGGCGTTCTTCGCGTCTGTCACGTACACCAGCCCGGCGTCGGCCTGTCCGCTGGAGACCTTGCCCAGTACGTCGGTCACCGAGTTCTCCTCGCTCACCGGACTCAGGTCGACACCGGTGTTGGTCTCTACCGATGCTGTCGCCGCGCCACAGGGCACCTGCGGAGCGCAGACCACCACGTTCAGTCCGGGCTTGGCCAAGTCGGCGAAACTGGTCACGCCGGCACTGTTTCCCGGTGGGGTGACGATCGTCAGGGTATTGCTGGCAAAGTCCACCGGGGTACCGGAGACCAGGTTCGCGGTGGTCGCCTTGGTCATGTTCTTGGTGTCCGCCGACGCGAACACATCTGCAGGTGCACCGGCAATGAGCTGGGTGAGAAGGTCCGATGAACCAGCGAAACTGAACGTCACCGACGATCCGGGGTTCTGCTTCTGGAATATCGTCCCGATCTTCGTGAACGTGGCCGTCAAGGACGCCGCCGCCAACACCGTCAACGTGCTTTCCGCGGCGGCCGACGAACTGGCGGCCGGGCTGCTGGAGGACGACGCGGTGGTGCTGCTCGAGCTGCAGCTGACCACCAGCAGAGCCACAGACAGTCCGGCAACGGCCGCGACCACATCCCGGAGTCCGGTGGTCGAACAGCGACGACTCACGAAGAACCGCCTGGAGTTTCGATGATCACCGTGGTCGCCTTGACAACGGCCACGGCCAACCGGCCGGGTTCGAGCTGCATCTCGCGAGCGGCCTCGCTGCTCATCAGCGAGACCACCGTGTGCGGTCCGCATTGCACCTCGACCTGCGCCATCACACCGTCGGCGATGACCTTGGTCACCAGGCCGACGAACCGGTTCCGGGCGGACCGACCAACCCCGGACGGGTCAGCGGCAGGGGTTGCCGCGTGCTGCTGAGCGAAGGCCGCCAATGCCACCCCGTCGATGACCTTGCGGCCCACATCGTCCTTCGACGCGGGCAACGTGCCGGCGTCGATCCATCGGCGGACGGTGTCGTCGCTCACACCCAACAGGTCGGCAGTCTCTCGGATACGGAACTGCGGCATGAGCGGCACTCTAGGACCGCGTCAGCGGCTATGGCAAGCCACTTGAGCTGCACTTCCGAAACGCAGACCGACCCCGGGTCCGCCGACGACGGGTCGCCCCGAGCCGCGCGTGCGGCTCTCGCCCAGGGCGAGGCGCGGCCGGCGGGTGTCTTCGTGGTCGACGGTGGGATCGAGGGACGTCGACGGCGGAAAGCCAGTCATCTCCCGGCGATCTCGAGCAGGGCGGGGACGACATCGGCGGGCGCTGGCATGGCGGCGATTTCGGCCTGCAGGCGGGCAGCGACGGTCCGCTCCGCACTGCCGGACAGCATCGCTGCCGCCGTTTCCCGCAACGCCCCTGCCGCGTGCTGGTCGTTGCGGATCACCCGGGCGGCCCCTACGCCGGACAGGATGTCGGCGTTCATGAAATGGTCGGCGCCCTGCGGCAGGATGATCTGCCGCAGGCCCGCTGCCAGCACCGCCAGCGCCGTCCCCGTTCCACCGTGGTGAACCACGAGATCAACCAGCGGCAGTACCTCCGGCTGGGACACGAAGCGCTCGACGTGGACGTTCGCGGGGACGTCCCCGAGCGCGGCCTGTTCACCGTCGGGTCCCACCGCGACGAGCACGTCGACGTCCAGCGCGGCGAGCTCGGCGACCGCGTACCGCAGCACCTCGACGGCGCCGAAGGACACCGTGCCGAGGGTCAGGTACACGCGTTGCCGCGGCGCGGGTACCGAGAGCCACCTCGGGATACCGCCGGTCGCCTCGCTGAACGGGACAGGCCGGATCGCCAACCGCTCGAGGCCAGGTCCAGCCTGCCGCCGCAGCGATGGCGGCACTGGGTCCAGCAAAGCTGCTGCCAACAACGGACTTTCCCAGGGCGGTGTGCGCTGCCGACTGACCCAGCGCTCGGCGTGATAGGTCCGTGCTTCGGCGTGTATTCGGCCCACCAGCAAACCTTCGAGGGCGATCGAGAAGGCGACCGACGGAATGCCCAAGGCCCCGGCCGCGACGCCCGCGCCGGCGTTCATCGCCTCGAAGACGACCAGGTCGGGGCGGACAGCCTCGAACAGCGGCAGCAACGTCGACGACACCCCGCCCGCCGTGGTGTCGGCGAACATCGCGATCGTGAGGTCCAGGCCGTGCGCATCGGCGTGCCGGCGCCGCGTCTCGGCGAACGAGCCTTCGAGGTCCAGATCCTCTGGGACTCCGGTGGCGGTCCGCACCGGCAAGCGCCCGAGGAAGGGTTTGCCCGTCGCTACCGTCACGTCGTGACCGGCCTCGACCATCGCCAGCGCCAACGGCATCATCGGATACAGGTGCCCGTAGGCCGGGATCGACGCAAAGGTGATTCGCATCGGTCAATGCTGGCAGTCATCAGCGACCGGCGCGCCGGGGTTGTCGACGTTGTTCACACCAACCGCGGCGGCCATCCGGTCGTGCGCGGCTGACCGGCTGGCCGCATTACCGCTGGTAGGCTCGGCACTTGGGTCCGGCTGCAGTCCGTGGCGGCCGGTACCGTCATCCCCCCGGCAGATTCCGTTCGGAGCGGGACGTGCACGTGACAGACACATCGAGGAGCACGACCTGTGGCGTTGACCACTGAGCAGAAGAAAGAAATCCTGAACGAGTACGGCCTGCACGAGACCGACACGGGATCGGCCGAAGCGCAGGTCGCCATGCTGAGCAAGCGGATCGCCGATCTCACCGCTCACCTCAAAGAACACAAGCATGACCACCACACCCGGCGCGGCCTGCTGGGCCTGGTCGGCAAGCGTCGCCGGCTGCTGCGTTACCTGCAGACCGTCGACATCAATCGCTACCGTTCGCTGATCGAGCGGCTTGGCCTTCGCCGATAAGGCACCGCGCGTCGGGGGACGCGGTCCCCGTTTCCCCTGATGTCGCGCCCGTCGTGCACGGCAGCACCAGAGCCGCATTCGCAGCGGCAGACAACTGAACATCACCATTGCCACCTCGTCCCGACCAGCATCGCCGGAAGAATTCGGTCCGCGGCGACCATCACGGTCGGTCCTCGGTAGTGGCCACCGGAACGCCAGCGGCGCCCCTCGCGCCCCGCGTTCCGGCGGCTTCGATCGAAGGCCGGCGCGCCGAAGGACAGCGCTGCTCGCCGATGCGCACCGGAACGTCGTGGCTCCATCCAGCCGAGATCGGCTGGGACAAGAGGAGACACATGTCAGACACCACCGCCCACAGCGCGTCCGCCGTCATCGACAACGGCGCGTTCGGCACCCGCACCATCCGCTTCGAGACCGGCAGGCTCGCACAGCAGGCAGCCGGATCCGTCGCGGCGTTCCTCGACGAGGACACCATGCTGCTGAGCGCCACCACGGCCGGCAAGCACCCCAAGGAGCAGTTCGACTTCTTCCCGCTGACGATCGACGTCGAAGAGCGGATGTACGCCGCGGGACGCATCCCGGGCTCGTTCTTCCGTCGCGAGGGCCGTCCGTCCGAGGACGCCATCCTCACCTGCCGGCTGATCGACCGGCCGCTGCGCCCCACCTTCAAGGCGGGCCTGCGCAACGAGGTCCAGGTCGTCATCACGGTGATGGCACTGGACCCGGACGAGCTCTACGACGTGCTCGCCATCAACGCCGCCTCCGCGTCCACCCAGATCTCCGGCCTGCCGTTCTCCGGTCCGGTCGCCGGTGTCCGGGTGGCGCTGATCGGCACTGAGAACGGCGGCGGGCAGTGGGTCGCGTTCCCCACCCACACCCAGCTGGCCAAGGCCGTCTTCGACATGGTCGTGGCCGGCCGGATCGCCGGTGACGATGTCGCGATCATGATGGTCGAGGCGGAGGCAACAGCAGCCACCGTCGACTTGATCACCGGCGGTGCCACCGCGCCGACCGAGGAGGTCGTCGCGGAAGGTCTGGAGGCCGCCAAGCCGTTCCTCCGGTTGCTGTGCGAGGCGCAGTCGGAGCTGGCGGGCAAGGCCGCCAAGCCGGTCGCCGACTTCCCGGTCTTCCCGCCGTACCAGGACGATGTCCTGCAAGCCGTCACCGCCGCCGCCGAGGGCGCCGGCTTGGCCGACGCGCTGAGGATCCCGGGCAAGCACGACCGCGAGGAGCGCACCGACCAGATCAAGGCCGCCGTCTACGAGCAGCTCGCCGAGCAGTTCACCGGCCGCAGCTCCGAGATCGGCAACGCCTTCCGCTCGGTCACCAAGAAGTTGGTCCGCCAGCGCGTCCTCACCGACAAGGTCCGCATCGACGGCCGCGGACTCACCGACATCCGCACCCTCGGCGCCGAGGTCGGCTACCTGCCCCGGGTGCACGGCAGCGCGCTGTTCGAGCGTGGCGAGACCCAGATCCTGGGCGTCACCACGCTGAACATGCTCCGGATGGAGCAGCAGCTGGACACGCTGTCGCCGGAGAACCGCAAGCGCTACATGCACAACTACAACTTCCCGCCCTACTCCACCGGTGAGACCGGTCGGGTCGGCTCGCCCAAGCGCCGGGAAATCGGCCACGGAGCGCTCGCCGAGCGCGCGCTGGTGCCCGTGCTGCCCAACCGCGAGGAGTTCCCCTACGCCATCCGGCAGGTCTCGGAAGCGCTGGGCTCCAACGGTTCCACCTCGATGGGCTCGGTCTGCGCCTCGACGCTCAGCCTGCTCAACGCAGGAGTGCCGCTGAAGGCGCCGGTCGCCGGCATCGCGATGGGCCTGGTTTCAGATACCGTCACCGCCGACGACGGCACCTCGTCCGTGCAGTACGTCGCGTTGACCGACATCCTCGGCGCCGAGGATGCTTTCGGCGACATGGACTTCAAGGTCGCCGGCACCAAGACTTTCGTCACCGCCCTGCAGCTGGACACCAAGCTCGACGGCATCCCTTCTGAAGTGCTCAGGGGTGCTCTTGTTCAAGCCCGTGACGCCCGGTTCACCATTCTCGAGGTGATGAACGAGGCGATCGACGAGCCCGATCCGATGAGCCAGTTCGCGCCGCGGATCACCACCATCAAGGTTCCGGTGGACAAGATCGGCGAGGTCATCGGGCCGAAGGGCAAGATGATCAACTCGATCACCGAGCAGACCGGCGCGGACATCGCGATCGAGGACGACGGCACGATCTTCGTGTCGGGAGCCGACGGGCAGGCTGTGACATCAGCGATCGACATCATCAATTCGATCGCCAACCCGCAGCTGCCCAAGGTCGGCGAGCGGTTCCTCGGAACCGTCGTCAAGACCACGGCGTTCGGCGCGTTCGTCTCGTTGCTGCCGGGCCGCGACGGCCTGGTGCATATCTCCAAGCTGGGCAGCGGCAAGCGCATCGCCAAGGTCGAGGACGTGGTCAACGTCGGCGACAAGCTGCAGGTGGAGATCGCCGAGATCGACGCCCGCGGCAAGATCAGCCTGGTGCCCGTGCAGGCGGCCGAGGATGCCGGCGCGGCCAACGGCTCCGCCGGCGCCGTTTCCGCCCAGGTCTGATCGGGTGGCTGCGCGCACCAAGACCCGTGTCCTGGAACGCGGGAGCGACGGTTCGACGGTGACGTGCTCGGAACTACCCGGCGGTTTGCGGGTGGTCACCGAGAGCGTCCCCGGTGCGCGCAGCGCCTCGGTAGGCGTGTGGGTCGGCGTGGGGTCGGTCGACGAGACCCCCCGCCTGGCCGGCGCCTCCCACTATCTGGAACATCTGCTGTTCAAGGGCACGAAGTACCGCTCCGGCTACGACATCGCCGACGCCGTCGATGCTGTCGGCGGTGAGCTGAATGCGTTCACTTCGCACGAGTACACCTGCTACTACGCCCGCATCCTCGCCGAGCAGGCGCGGCTCGCGGTCGGGCTGGTCTGCGAAGTGGTATTGGACGCGACCATCGCGGCGGCCGACGTCGACACCGAGCGGATGGTGATCCTGGAAGAAATCGCCATGCGTGACGATGACCCGGAGGACACCCTCGCCGATCTCTTCGCCGGTGCCGTCTTCGCCGGGCATCCGGTGGCAGAGCCGGTGATCGGCGCTGTGGACACGATCACCGCGATGCGCCGTCCGCAGGTCGCCGGCTACTACCGGCGCAGGTACAGCCCGGACCGGATGGTCGTCGCGGTCGCCGGCGGCGTCGATCACGGCGAGGTGGTCCACTGGGTGAGAGCCGCTTTCCGAGAACGGTTGTCAAGCGCTCAGGCGGCGTCCGCGCCCGCGGGGTTCCGCACCGGCAACGGCCGTATCAGGCCGCTGCGGCAGGCCGTCGTGGTGGAGCGGGACACCGAACAGGCGCACCTGTGCGTCGGCGTACCCGCCGGTCACCGCAACGACCCGGACCGGACGACGCTGGCGGTGTTGTCCTCCGCGCTGGGCGGCGGGATGAGTTCGCGCCTGTTCCGCAGTATCCGGGAGGAGCGCGGGCTCGCGTACTCCTGCTACTCGGCAACATCGGCGTACGCCGACATCGGCTCTTTCTCGGTGTACGCCGGCTGCCAGCCCGACCATCTCGGCGAAGTCGCGAAGCTGATCGGTCAGGAGCTGGCGCTGGTCGCCGGGTCCGGTCTGGCGGCGGCCGAATTGGCCCGGGTGAAGGGCCAGCTCGCCGGCTCGCTCATCCTGTCCCTGGAGGACACCGAGTCGAGGATGAGCAGGATCGGTAAAACCGTCCTGGTGCGCAAGGACTTCCGGACGATCGAGGACGAACTCGCGGCGGTCCGCTCGGTCACCGCGCAGGACGTCGGAGCACTGGCAACGCGCTTGCTGAGCCAGCGGCTGTCCGCTGCGGTGGTCGGCCCGTACGCTTCGCGCGAAGACCTTCCTGCGGAACTGATCGAATTGGTGGGCTGACGGCCAGCTCTTCCGGGGACCCGTCACCGGAGTCGGCAGCCACGACGGCCAGCTACCGCGTAACCGATGTAGTGAAACGAGGCGGCACGATGACGCAGACGCTGCGGGTGAACCGGTGACGGAAGAATTGCTGCGGGTCGGGGTCATCGGCGCCCGCGGCCGGATGGGTCAGGCGACGTGTGAGGCGGTCGACGAGGCCGAGGACATGGACCTTGTCGCCGCCGTCGACGCGCACGATTGGCTGTTCTCATTGGCCGATGCCGACAGTCAGGTCGTGGTGGATTTCACCCACCCGGACGGCGTGATGGACCACATCAGGTTCTGCATCGACCACAACGTGAATGCGGTGGTGGGCACGTCCGGCTTCACCGACGAGCGGATCGACACGATCGCGCAATGGCTCTCGTCCAAGCCCGACGTCGGGGTGATGGTAGTGCCGAACTTCGCGATCGGTGCCGTACTCACTGCCCGGTTCGCCCGCGAGGCGGCCCGGTTCTTCGACTCGGCCGAGGTGATCGAACTACACCACACCGGCAAGGTGGACGCTCCCTCCGGCACCGCCGTCGCGACCGCCAAGGCAATCGCGGCCGCCCGCGAGGAGGCCGGCCTCGGTGAGGTGCCCGACGCCACCACCCTGGAGACCGACGGCGCACGCGGAGCCCGGATCGACGGCATCCATGTGCACTCCGTCCGGCTGCCCGGGTTGGTCGCCCATCAGGAGGTCATCCTGGGCAGCGGCGGCGAGACCCTGACCATCCGGCACGATTCGCTGCACCGGTCGTCGTTCATGCCCGGTGTGCTGACCGCCGTCCGTGCGGTGTCGGACCGACCTGGTCTGACGGTGGGGCTCGAGCAACTGCTGGGTTTGGACTGATTGTGCGGTTGGTGGTCGATGCCGTGCAGCCGGATCCCGTTCGACTCGGCGCAAGCCGGCGTTCCGCAGCAACCAGGGTGAGTGGCCGACCGTGAACAAGGGTGTGCGCATCCGGATCGTCGTCGGCGTGCTGGTGGCGGTGCTGCTGGTCTATTTCTGGTTGCTCGCCGGACGCGCGATCGCCCTGATCACAACGGGGTCCGCCGCCGGCGTCGCGTTGGGCATCGGCGTGCTGCTGCTGCCGATCATCGGACTGGTGCTGGTCTTCTACGAGGTTCGATTCGGCCTGCAGACACAGCGCCTCGCGCGGGTGCTGGCGACCGACAACCTGCTGCCGGACGACTCCGACCTTCCGCGCCGGCCGTCCGGGCGGGTCGACCGTGACGCCGCGGACGGCAGGTTCGAGCTGATCAGGGACGAGGTCGAGGCGGCTCCGGACGACTGGCGCGGTTGGTACCGGCTGGCACATGCCTACGACATCGCCGGGGACCGCAAGCGTGCCCGGTCAACCATGAGGCACGCGATCGCGCTGGCCGATGGATCGAGCGACGCCGCGCCGCAGGGCTGAGCGCACCCACGCCGCCAAGCCACTGTGCGAGCGATGCCGAGGTCGTGCTGAGCGGATGACCTCCTGCTTCCGCAAACCGGTCGACACCTGACGTCGACCTCATACCGCAACCAGGTCGACGGTGCCGGAGAACCGGACCTCGAAGATCGGCGCGTCCCCGGTGTCCAGCTCTCGTCGTAGTCCGTCCGCGAACCAGCCGGCGGACGCCAGGAAAGCCGCTGTTGCCCGGTCCGTCTGGGGTATCCACCACGTCGCGCTGCCGGCGCCCAGCCGGCGGAGTTCGGCCGCGGCTGCGGCGAGTAACCGTCCACCGTGCCCGCGTCGTCCCCAGCGTGGAACGACGTACAACACCTCGACCTCACCGATCGGATCCAACAGGTTGCTGTCGTCGACCTGGTCGGAGACCGCCGCGAACCCGACCGGGTCCGGGCCTTCGAGGCCGAGCAGGACCGGCCCGCCCTGACGCAGCCGGGCATCCCAGGCCGTCGAATGCGCCGCCGGGTCGGCCATCACCACGGCGGCCGGCAGCAGGTCGGCGAACGCTTGCTGCCAGACCTTGACCTGCAGGTCCGCAATGGTGCCGGCGTCCGCTGCGGTCGCCCGTCGTACGCTGCTCGCCGCCATCACCACCTCCGAAATTACGGTTGTCGGGCCGCGGTGGCAGCATGCCACGGATGACCACATGCAAGACGTCCAGGTGAGCCCTACCCCTGTCGAGTTGACCGCCGGTCAGGCGCGCCGGATCGCCGTCGCCGCGCAGCAACTGGCGTCGCCCCTGCCGCCGACCGACCCGGCCACCCAGCCGCGGCAGGTCAACCGTGGTCACCTGACGCGGTTGCTGCGGGCCATCGGGCTGTTGCAGATCGACTCGGTCAATGTCCTTGCCCGGGCCCACCTATTGCCCATCTTCAGCCGTCTCGGTCCCTACCCATATTCGTTGCTGGAGGGTGCCGCCTGGCCAACCCGCAGTGTTGATCGTCTGTTGATTGAAGCCTGGGCACACGTCGCGTCCCTGCTACCGGTCGACTCACAGCCGCTGCTGCGGTGGCGTCAGGAACAGTGGGCCGCCCGTCCCTCAGCCCGGCTCGACGCCATCGCGCGCCGGCATCCGGGGTTCTTGGATTCGGTGCTGGCAGTGCTCAGCGATCGGGGACCCAGTTCGGCCGGTGATATCGAAACGGTTCTGGAGGCGCCGGGACGTGGGACCTCCGGCTGGTGGGAGTGGTCGATCACCAAGACGGCCTGCGAGCACCTGTTCCTGATCGGCGCGATCGGGGTCGCGCACCGGCGCGGATTCGAACGCTGCTACGACCTCATCGATCGGGTGCTGCCCGCGGCGGTCAGGGCGGCGCCGACCCCGCCGGTCGATGAGGCGAAACGTGCCCTGACCGCGATGGCGGTGCGCTCGCACGGCATCGGCACGGTCGCCGACATCGCCGACTACTACCGGCTCAGCGTTGCCGAGACCCGCACGGCACTGAACGAACTGATCAATTCCGGTGAAATCCTGCCGGCCCGGGTTCGCGGCTGGAAGGACCCCGGCTACCTGCATCGCGACGCGCGGGTGCCGCGGAAGGTGGACGGTGCGGCCCTGCTGTGCCCGTTCGACCCGTTGGTGTGGCAACGAGCCAGAACCGAGCGGCTGTTCGATTTCCACTATCGGATCGAGATCTACACCCCGGAACCGCGGCGGCGGTTCGGCTATTACGTGTTCCCGCTGCTCGTCGGCGAACAGCTGGTCGGACGGTTCGACCTCAAGGCCCACCGTGCGTCATCGCAATTGCTGATTCAGGCCTCGTGGGCCGAGGCGGCGGCCGATCCGGTGGACGCCGCCGACGCCGCGGTCATCGAGCTGGCCCGGATGGCACGCTGGCTCGGCCTGACGCAGATCGTGGTGATGCCGCGCGGCAACCTGTGGCGAACGCTGGCGGCGCGACCAGGCATGGTCGTCGGTAACCTTCGCGGGTGACGACTCTGCCGGCTTCGGTCGCCGCCGGCCATCCCGCAACCGCGACGGTCGGTCGGGACGTGCTCGCGGCCGGCGGATCGGCGGCCGATGCGGTGGCGGCGATGATCCTCGCCGGTTGTGTCGCGGAAACGCTGTTCACCGGTCTGGGCGGCGGGGGGTTCGCGACGGTCTACGACGCGCATACGGGTCGGGTTCACTGCCTGGACTTCTTCGTCGCGGTCCCCGGTCTCGACGGTACGGTTCCCGAGCCCGCGCGGGCTATCCGGGTGGCCTTCGGCGACGTCGAAGTCCCGTACGCGGTGGGCGGTCCCAGCGTCGCGGTCCCTGGTACGCCGCGCGGCGTGGCGGCCCTGCACGATGCCTTCGGCCGGTTGCCGTGGACCGAGATCGTCCGCCCCGCCAGGCTTCTGGCAACCCACGGCACGCCTTTCCCGGTGCAGCATGCGCAGTTGTTGCCGGATGTCGCCGCCGCGATGGTGCTGGGCGATGGCGTGGCGGTGTACTCCCGCCCGGACGGCAACGGGGGACGCCGCACGCTTGCCGGCGGCGAAATGCTGCACCATGCGGGGCTGGCCGACACCCTCGACGACTACCTGAATTTCGGACCCGAAGCGTTGACAACCGGCCGTCGCGGGCGCAACTTCGTTGCGGCGGTCCGCGCAGACGGCGGCGCACTGTCCCAGGACGATATGTCGCAGTACCACGTGCGAGAACGGCCGATGCTGCACGTGCCGTTCGGTCCGGGGGTGATCAGCGTGCGGGCCGACGACCTCGATGGTTTCGGCCGAACGGCAGCGCAGTTGAACGAGTCGATGCACCAGGGCAGTGCCGTGCAGCGTGCCCGCAACCTCGTCCGGGCCCTGCGCGCGCCCGCGGTCCGCTCCGAGACCACCACCGTGGTCGCCGTCGACGAGTACGGCAACGCTTGCGCGGCAACCCACTCACTCGGGTTGGGCTCGGGCATCTGGACCGGTGGCGTGCACGGGAACTCGATGCTGGGAGAAGGTGAGTTGCTCCGCGCGGAACTTCGCCCGGGGGAGCGGATGCCGTCGATGATGGTGCCGATGGTGGTGACCGATCCGGCTGGTGGGCTGCTGTTCACCGGCGGCGCGGCCGGCGGAAGCCGGATCCGGGCCGCGTTGCTGCAGGTGCTCACGAAGATCGTGGTCGACGGCCATGCGGCGGCCGAAGCGGTTGCCGCCCCCCGGATGTCGGTGACGCCGACCGCCGTCCACCTCGAGCCGGGCTTCGGGCAGGACGTCATCGAGGCCCTCGAACGGGACGGTGAAGATGTCGTCCAGTGGCCCGAGCAGCGCCCGTACTTCGGCGGGGTGGCGGTGATCTCCGCCGACGGGCCGGCGGCAGATCCGCGGCGCGGCGGACTGGCACTGCGGGTCGTGCCCTGACCGTGACGGACTCGCGGCGGCGCCCTACGGCCGTCAGGGCCTTCGTTGCGTAAACGTGATGGTTGGAAGTAGGGGCCGGAGGGTAACCCACCAGCATGGTTCGTGACGTTCGTTTCGGCCTCTTCTCCCTGGAGCGAAGTCGGCCGGCCGGTCGCCCTCGAAGGCGCCAATGAGCGATCCGGGGTCGAGCGATACCGTCGTCCGGCGGTCTCTCGCTCACAGCACTCGCAGGTGGTACGGCAGCAGAGCCACCACGCCCGGCCAGCTATCACGGCACCCACCTGTTCCCTACGACAGTGCAAGGGGCAGTTCCATGTTGGTGAGATCGGTGCGCTACGGAGCCCTGGCCCTCGGGCTGATACTGGCCCTTGCCGGCTGCGGCGGCAGCTCGAGCACGGACAGGGAGAATGCCGGTTCCAGCCCGGTTCAGCTGACTCTCTGGGCCGACGGCTCGAACGCGCCGGTGATGGAGAAGATGGGCGCACGCTTTACCGAGAAGACGGGTGTCCCGGTCAGGGTGGAGACGATCGCGCGGGACCTGCAGACCCAATTCGTGACGGCTTCACAGGCCGGGACCGGTCCGGACCTGGTGATGGGTGCGCACGACTGGATCGGCAACCTGGTGCAGAACGGCGCGATCGACCCCATCCCGATGACGGAGGCGACCAGGAACTCGTTCCTGCCCAAAGCCATCGAGGGAGTGACGTTCAACAATCAGATCTATGGGGTGCCGTTTGCCGTCGAGAACGTCGTGCTGTATCGCAACACCGATCTTGCGCCGGACGCGCCGAAGACCATCGAGGAGATCGTCGCGACCGGCAACCGGTTGAAGTCGCAAGGCAAGGTCAGCGAGGTGTTGGCCCTGCCGGTGGGTCCCGTCGGGGACGCCTATCACATGTATCCGCTCCTGACGTCCGGTGGCGGGGCGATCTTCGGTCGAACGCTCGCCGGTGACTACGACCCGAGCCAGTTGGAGCTCGGGACGCCCGAGGCGGCGGCGGCGATGGCCAAGGTGGGCGCGCTGGGAGAAAGCGGAAAGAACGTTCTGAAGCGGTCGATCTCAGCCGACAACCTGGTCTCGCTGTTCGCTGGCCAGAAGACGGCCTTCATGGTGAGCGGTCCGTGGAATCTGCCGGCGGTCAGGGATTCCGGAGTTCCGTACGACATCTCGCCCGTGCCCGGCTTCGAGGGTGCTGAGGCCGCTCGCCCCTTCGTCGGCGTGCAGGCGCTCTACCTGGCGAGCAGAGCGCAGAACAAGGCGCTGGCGCAGGAATTCGCGACAAACTTCTTTGCCACGCCCGAAGTGGCCGAAGCGCTGTTCGCAGCGCAGCCACGGCCGCCGGCCCTGACGTCGGTGTACGAGAAACTCGCTGCTGATAACCCGGACATCAAGAAGCTGGTCGACGCCGGTCTGGACGGCGACATCATGCCGTCCATCACGGCCATGGCGTTGGTCTTCGACCCGCTGGGCAAGGCCGAAGCCGCGGTGGTCGGCGGCGCCGACCCCGCCGCCACGATGCGGGACACGGCGTCCGCCATCCGGGGACAGATTCGACTGTGACGATCCACGGGATCGTGCGCACCCGAGGAAGCGCACGACGCAACTGCCGTGACAGGCCGCTCTCGCAGCGGCCGGATCGAATGGGTCACCTCCGAACGTGCTGGCCGTGGACGTCGAATGAGGCGTCCAGCCGTTCTTTCATCCCAGTGCCGCCGCCGGCACAACCTTCTCACCCAGCAGGAGCGTGACGTGTCCGCGCAAACGGAGCAGCACCCTGCCGTTCCTTCCGGTTCGTCCCCCGCGCCGGGACCACCCAGCGGGATGATGCGACTGTCGTCGCGGTCCGGCAGCCCGTTGGGCATCTTGGTCAAGATCGCCCTGCTGGGTCTTGCCCTGGGTATCGCGGTGTGGGCGGCGATCCCGCTCATCGATCGGCAGAACTGGGTCGGTCTGGCGGTCGTGCTGGTGGCCACCGCACTGCTGTTCTACATCTACCTGACGCCCAGAGCCATCCCGGCGAAGTACCTGGTCATCGGGACGCTGTTCCTGCTCGCATTCCAAGTCGTGCCGATCCTGTACACGGTGACCACGGCGTTCACCAACTTCGGTGACGGTCATCGCGGTAGCAAGCAGGACTCGATCGCCGCCATCGAGAGCGCCTCGATCACCCAAGCACCGGGTACGGGCATCTACGACCTCACGGTGGGCACCGAACCGTCGGGTGGGCTGGTGATGCTGCTGACCGACCAGAGCGGGGCGGCCTTCGCCGGCACCGCGCAGGCTCTCACACCGCTGGCGCAGGGTAGCTACACCACCGACCAGTCGGGACAGATCACGGCCGCCGACGGCTACACCGTTCTGGGCTTCGATGCCGCCGCCGCACGGGGACAGGAACTCGCGGCCCTCGCCGTACCGGCCGGCACGGGAAACATTCGCAGTCAGGGTCTGAGCTCTGCATTCGAGGTCGTTGCCGGTCAGAACTATGACGAGTCCTGTGATTGCATCACTGATATCGCCAGTGGCGTGGTCTACACCGCCGACGACAGCGTCGGCAGCTTTGTCGACCCCGAAGGCAACACCCTCGCCCAGGGCTGGCAGGTGAGCGTCGGTTTCGGCAACTTTGTCGACGTCTTCACCAACGACGTGATCGCATCGTCCTTCCTGCAGATTCTGGTGTGGAACTTCGCCTTCGCGTTGCTGGTCCCGGCGCTCACCTTCGCCCTCGGCCTGGCGTTGGCCATGGTGTTCAACAGCGATCAGCTCCGGGGCCAGCGGATCTACCGCTCGCTGCTGATCCTGCCGTATGCGATGCCCGCGTTCGCCATGCTGCTGGTCTGGCGCGATATGTTCAATACCGATTTCGGCGTGATCAATCAGACCTTCGGTTTGAGCGTCAACTGGTTCGGTGATCCCTGGACGGCCCGGCTTGCCGTGTTGATCATCCAGTTGTGGATGGGCTTCCCGTACATGTTCCTGGTGTGCACCGGTGCACTTCAATCCATTCCCAACGACCTCGTCGAGGCAGCATCGGTGGACGGGGCCAAGCCGGCGCACGCCTTCCGGACGATCACCTTCCCGCTACTGCTGGTGGCCACCGGGCCACTGCTCATCGCGACCTTCGCGTTCAACTTCAACAATTTCAATGCCATCTACCTGACGACCGGCGGTGGACCGTTCCCGGCTGACAATCCGACTGCCGGAGCCACGGATCTGTTGATCAGTTACACCTATCGGCTGGCGTTCGGCGCTCAAGGTGCCAATTACGGTTTCGCCGCGGCAATCTCGATTCTGATCTTCTTGATCGTCGCGGTCATCTCCATCATCGGTTTCCGGCGCACCAAGGTCCTCGAGGAGATCAACTGATGAGTGATCTGACCACGTCCGCGACCGCAGCCGCGGACCTCTCACAGGACCCGGACGGCCCGGCGGTGGTGCGGCTGGGCAGCGCGAAAGGTGGCTGGTTCCGCCGGGTGGGCTGGCGACATCTGGTGGGCCTGCTGGCGCTCTTCTTCGCCATCTTTCCCATTCTGTTCTTGATTTCGGCCGCATTCAACCCGCTGGGAACGCTGAGTTCGTCCACCCTCGTCCCGCGGAACGTCAGCCTGGAGAACTTCACCAGACTTTTCAATGACACCAGCTTCTGGCGGTGGTTCGCGAATTCTATTCTCATCGCGGTGGTGTCGTCCGTGCTATCGCTGTTCATCTCAGCCTGCGGGGCGTTTGCTTTCTCCCGCTATCGTTTTCGCGGCCGGCGGACCGGCATGTTGTTCATCCTGCTGGTGCAGATGTTCCCGCAGTTCCTCGCGATCGTGGCCATCTACCTGATCTTCGTGACGATCAGCGATCTGTACCCGCTGATCGGATTCAACACCCCGTGGTCGCTGATCCTGCTGTTCATGGGCGGCGCGCTCGGCGTCAACACCTGGCTGATGAAGGGCTTCTTCGACACCATTCCGAAGGACCTCGACGAGTCGGCAAAGGTCGACGGCGCGACCCACTCGCAGGTGTTCTTCGGGATCATCCTGCCGCTGGTCGCGCCGATCCTGGCGGTCACCGGCCTGCTGGCGTTCATCGGTGTGATGAGTGAGTTCATCATTTCCAGCATCTTCCTCACCCAGGACACCGCGAAGACAGCGGCGGTCGGCCTGTACGGATTGGTATCGGCCGAACGGAACAACAACTTCGGTGTCTTCGCGGCCGGTGCCCTCATCGTGGCAATACCGATCGTCGCACTGTTCCAATTCCTCCAGCGCTACATCGTCGGCGGCATCACCGCCGGCGCGGTCAAGGGCTGATCGCTCAACTCCCCGAAAGGAATGTCATGGCCTCGGTGACGCTGGACAAGGTCAACAAGCTGTACGAGAACGGCTTCCATGCCGTGAAGGACCTCGACCTGCAGATCGAGGACGGTGAGTTCCTGGTATTGGTGGGTCCGTCCGGGTGCGGTAAGACCACCGCCCTGCGGATGGTCGCCGGTCTGGAGGACATCAGCACCGGGGTGATGAAAATCGGCGACACCGTGGTGAACACGATGTCCCCCAAGGACCGGGACATTGCCATGGTCTTCCAGTCCTATGCTCTCTACCCACATATGACGGTGGCCGACAACATCGCCTACGGCCTCAAACTCCGCCGGATGGACAAATCGGAAATTCAGCGGCGCGTGCAGAAGGCCGCGGACATGTTGGAGCTCGGCAGCATGCTGGAGCGGAAGCCCAAGCAGCTCTCGGGCGGCCAACGGCAACGGGTGGCCATGGGACGCGCGATCGTTCGCGAACCCCAGGTGTTCCTGATGGACGAGCCGCTGTCCAATCTCGATGCCAAGTTGCGGGTGCAGATGCGGGCAGAGATCGCCCAGGTACAGCACGACCTCAACGTCACCACGCTGTATGTGACACACGATCAGATCGAGGCCATGACCATGGGCGACCGGGTGGCGGTGATCAAGGGAGGAATTCTGCAGCAGGTCGGTGCGCCGCAGTTCCTGTACGACAATCCCGCGAACATCTTCGTTGCCGGATTCATCGGATCGCCTCCGATGAACATGGGCACCGGCCGGATCATCAAGATGGACAGCGGGCTGGGCGTCCAATTCGGTAGCGCAACCCTCGCCCTGGCACCGGTTCTCCTGGATGAGCACCCGGCCCTGGCCAAGTGGACGGATCGGGACATTGCGGTCGGAATCCGCAGTGAGGACATGAAAGACGCCGGCATGGTGCGCGGCGGCGCACCCGAGAACTCGACGATCAAAGCCACCGTGGGCATGATCGAAGCGCTCGGGTCCGAGGTGGTGGTGCACTTCGATGTCGATGTGCCCAAGGTCGTCACCGAGGACACCAAACTGCTGGAAAAGGAGTCCGGTCAAGCCGACACCGGTGGGGCTTCCGACGTCAACCGGTTTGTCGCCTCGTTCGCCCCCCGGTCCAAGGTGCGCTCGAAAGACGAGATCAGGGTGGTGGTGGACACCGAGCGCCTGCACTTCTTCGACCCGGATACGGGCCTTGCTGTGCGCGATTGACGTCGATCGGCCGTTCTGGCTGTGCGCCCCGAGCCGCGAGAGGAGGCCGCGCAGTCGGGTCGGCGCCCCACCGACCGGGTCGATGGGGCGCCATTTCGGACAGTCGCTGGACCCGTCAGACGGTCGCTGCCCTGCGTACCCGGATGTCGCCGGAGGTCGTCTTCACCTTCAGCTCGAGCAGAGGCCCGTCCTGAACGTCCTCGTCGACCGGCGCGGAATCGCTGACCGGTAGATCGGTCTCGGTGCGGCCGGACACGGTACTGAGATCGATCGCCGCCAGAGACCCGGAGTGGATGCCGATTTCCACGTCCCCGGACACCGAGACGAGCTCCACCCGGCCGGTCGTCGCGTCCAGGACGCGGACTTCGCCCGACACCGTGCGGGCGTTCACGTCTGCGCCGACGACATCCAGCCGCAGGTCCCCGGAGGTTGAGTGCGCCACCGCGTCACCGGATACATGCCGCACCGCGATGTCGCCCGACGCGCTGCGCAGATCGCAGGTCGTGCTGGATTGCAGGCTGATGTCGCCGCTGGCCGTCTGGATAACAGACGGACCGGCTACGTCATCGACGCGGACCTCCCCGGAGGCGGTCCGGACCTCCAGTCGCTCCGCGGGGCCGGTGACCGCAACTTCCGCCGACTGGCTCTGGATCCGGATTCCGGAGTGCCGCGGCGCCGTCACGTGCACGCTGAATGACGACTTCCAGCCGTTGCGTGCCGGATCGGTGTCCACGACCAGCGTCGGTGCGCCCTGCCCGTCGACGGGCTGGCGCAGGTCGACGCGAACCCGCTCGAGCGGATCCTCCGCGAAGTCGCCGCCGGTGTCGCCGGGGACGTCGAACCGCGACCGCCCGCCGGAGAAGGTCTTGCGGTCGCCGGCGAACTGGGACTTGGCCGTGCGGATGAGGTCGTCGAGGAAGCCGAGGGGATGGGAGGTGCCGGCCACGACGTCGACCGTGGTGGAGGCGACATCTGCGAGATCGACACGGATGTCACCGGAAGCGTTGCGGATTTCGACGGTAATCGGTTCAGGGGTCGGGAACGTGTGCATCGGTGGGGGTCCTTCGTTGTGTTGGGCTGGTGACGCCGGGAGGTCGGCGCCGGGGGAGGGAGTGCGGTTGGTCATTGAGGCAGCGCGGACGCGACCATCGCCTCGCCGGGTCAGCCTCGGATGTACCCGGTGACGTTGCGCCGCCCACCGGAACCGGATCCTTTGGGGCCGCCCTTGCCGGGGACCGCGGAGCGAACGGAGTCCGACACCGCCCGGGAGATGTAGGTATTGAGTGACACCCCCTGCTCGGAAGCCGCGCGCTCGGCCTGTGATTTGAGTTCGTTGAACAGTCGGACCGTCGTACGCGACAGTTCCCCGCCCGCGTCCTGCATGGCCTGGCGGAGGTCCTCGGCGCTTGCCGCATCCTCGGGGGGCTGCTCGGAGGTCCCGTTCCGGTCGGCGTCGACCCGCTTGGTGAAGGGGGAGTCGTCCGAGTGCGACGACGTCACCGACTCGTCGGCGTGGCGGGTGACCGACACCCGGACATCGCGGCCGTCGAGTCGGAGCTCTACAGTGGTGTCCTGAAGCGCACCGGTTACCTCGGCGGCCAGGTCGGAGAGTGCGTTCATGATCGCAAGCCGGGCGGCCGGCTCCAGCGCTCCGGTCAGCAATGCGGCCGCCTGACGTGCGTTCTCATCTCCTACCGACGCCGCGGTGAGCAGGTCGTCGCGCAGGTTCTGCAAGTATCGGGTGAGGTCCATGACGTCACTATGACACCATCATGACGCCACTTCAAGGGCAAGAGACGTCACCCCTACACTTCCCGCCATGAGCGCCCCGCCGATCGAGTCACCGAGTCGCTTGGTTCCGCTGCTGCGGGAGCAGGAACGGCGTGAGCTCAACGCGAGCCAGCGGTGCATCGATCGCGGTCTGGGACGACGCGCACGACGTGCCCCAATTGGCCAGGTCACGTCGATGACGACGTTGCGCAGCGTCGCCCAGCGTGCCGGCAACGACTGGTTCGACGTCCAGACCCATCTGGCCCGTGAGGATGTCGGAGATTCTGTTCACGACACCGGCGCGCGCGCGACGGCGGGAGGCGGGCTCTGAGTTCCATCGGACGCTTCCGGGTCCGGCTGATCGGCCGGACCGAATACCTGCCCCCCGAAGACGTTGCCTTCGCCACCGACGCCGATGGCGGCCAGGCATTGGCCGAGTTCGCCGGCCGAGCCTGCTACCAGTCGTGGTCCAAGCCGGTGCCGGCGACCGCCACCAACGCCGGTTACCTCGACCACATCCTGCAGGTCGGGCACCTGTCAGTGCTGGAACACAGCACTGCGACGTTCTACATCACCGGCATCTCCCGATCGGTGACACACGAGCTGATCCGGCACCGCCACTTCTCGTACTCGCAATTGTCGCAGCGCTTCCTGCCGCCGAGCGGCCCCGAGATGGCCGAGCCTGTGGTCATCGCAGACGACCCGGCGCTGCACCGGATCTTCACCGAGGCAGCGGCGCAGTCGGCGCGGGCATACAGCGAACTGCTCGTCGCGCTGGAGGAACGAGCGGCCAGCGCGCCGGATGGAACACTGGCCCGCAAACAGGCCCGGCAGGCGGCCCGCGCGGTACTGCCTCATGCGACGACCACGGCGATCGTGGTGACCGGGAACTACCGCGCCTGGCGACATTTCATCGGCATGCGGGCCACCGAGGCCGCGGACGTCGACATCAGGGCGCTCGCGGTTGCGGTGCTGCTCGAGCTGAAAGCGCTGGCGCCCAACGTGTTCGCCGACTTTCGGATCAGTACGTTGCCGGACGGCAGCGCCGTCGCCGCGTCGCCGCTGGTCGGCGAGGGCTGATCGCGCCCGACCTCGGCCCGCCCCGGTCAGCGCGTCCGGACCGACGACACCGCGAACGCCGTGGTGATCGGCGCTGTAGTGATCGGCGCTGTAGTGATCGGCGCTGTAGTGATCGGCGCTGTGGTGATCGGTGCTGACACGGACGGTGCTGACACGGACGGTGCTGACACGGACGGTGCTGAGAAAGAGAGGGTGGCGGACGACGAAACTGACGGTGCGCCCCGAACTGGACCCACATGCCGAAGCCCCGAAGATCATCATCGCCGTTGCGGCGAGCACCGTTGTGCGGGTGACGTCCCGTGCCAGCGCGTCATCGGTATCCCTGTGTGTTGTCGCGCCGCCGGAACTCGTCTGTGTCCGACGGCCTAGGTTCGTTTCCTTGGAGGTGACGGGCTGACCAGATGGTTGCAGTGCGAAAGCGCCGGAACCGGCCGATCACCGCGGATCCACGGTGGCAGTCTCAGCAACCCAGCAGCCGCCGTGCCCCTCGGCGGGGTGCGCAGAGGTCGGCACGTACGGTGGCGGCCATGAACCTCGCACGGTCCGAACGGGCAGCACTTGCCGATCTCTTCGTCGAACTCGGTCCCGACCAACCCACCCTGTGCGAGGGCTGGCAGACCCGGGACCTGCTGACCCATCTGATCCTTCGTGAGCGTCGCCCCGATGCTGCGATCGGCATGATGCTGAAACCACTGAGCGGCTGGACGAAGAAGGTTTCAGCCGGATACTTGTCCCAACCGTGGCCGGAGCTCGTCGAGCAGTACCGCTCCGGGCCGCAGAGGTGGAACCCGTTGAGCATCGACAAGGTCGACGAGGTCGCCAACGCCGGCGAGATGTTCATCCACCACGAGGATGCGCGACGCGGGCAACCGGGCTGGGCTCCGCGCACGTTCGACGAACAGACCGGGAAGTCCCTGATCGGCCTGGTCGACTCCAAACTGTCCCGGCTCTTCGTCCGGCAGTCGCCGGTCGGCGTGCACGCGGAGATCCCGGGCGGCCGAACCATCGAGCTGAAGTCCGGCGAGCCGACTGTCACCATCAGCGGTGAGCCGGGCGAGATCCTGCTGTGGTTGTTCGGACGGACGGCATGCAGGGTGGAGTTGACGGGCGAGCCCGACGCCGTCGACGCGTTGAACGCGGTGAGGCGCGGGATCTGACGTTCGGCATCGCACGGCGGCCGCACGATCGGCGCCGAATGCCGCGATATGCCGGCCGGCCGATCGGGCCTCTTTCGTGGCCGCAGCCGGGTCGCGGCCAGGCGGCAGTGCCCGGGCCGGTAGGTTTCTGCGATATGACGACGCTCATCGCCGGTCCTTCGGGCCGGGAAGGTCGACCATTCGGGACAGTTCTCACGGCGATGGTGACGCCGTTCACCGCCACCGGCGAGCTCGACATCCAGGCGGCGGGTCTGCTGGCGGAACGGCTCGTGGCGGAAGGCAACGACGGACTCGTCGTCAACGGGACCACCGGTGAGTCGCCGACGACCACAGACGACGAGAAGGAGCTCATCATCCGTGCGGTCGTCGACGCGGTCGGCGACAGTGCCACGGTGCTGAGCGGGGTCGGGACGTACGACACCGCACATTCCGTTCGACTGGCCAAGGCAGCCGAGAAGGCCGGCGCGCACGGTGCTCTCGTGGTGACGCCCTACTACTCCAGGCCGCAGCAGGAGGGCCTGCTGGCCCACTTCGCCGCCATCGCGGACGCCTCCGACCTGCCGATCATGCTGTACGACATCCCACCGCGATCCGTGGTCGCTATCGCGCCGGACACCCTGCTCCGGCTCGCCGAACATCCCCGGATTACCGCCGTCAAAGATGCGAAGGGAGACCTGCTGGCCGGCTCGGAGGTGATGGCGGGATCCGACCTGGCCTACTACTCCGGCGACGACCCGCTGACCCTGCCGTGGATGAGTGTCGGCGCCGTCGGGATCGTCAGCATCATCGCGCACGTCGTCGGCCCGCACGTGCGCGCGATGGTGAACGCCGCGGAGGCCGGCGACTACGTCACCGCCCGGCGGCTGCACCGCGAACTGCTGCCCGCGCACCGGGCGATGGGCAGGTGCGGCGGCGGCGCCGGCCTGGTCTTCGCCAAGGCGGCGCTGCGCCTGCGCGGCTTCGAGGTCGGCGACCCCCGGCTGCCCCAGATCCCGGCCACCCACCGCCAGACCGAGCAGATCGCCCGGGACCTGGACGAGATCGGCCCCCTGCACCACGACGAGATCGGCCCCGCCGTATGACACCACCGAGTAGCTCTGCCGCCGCTGTCCCGCCCGCCCCGAAACTCAGTCCACCGCCGCGTCTTCCGCGCGGTGCGTTGCGGGTGGTGGCCCTGGGAGGCATCGGTGAGATCGGCCGCAACATGACCGTCTACGAGTACGACGGGCGGCTGCTGGTGGTCGACTGCGGGGTGCTGTTCCCGGAGGACGGCCAGCCCGGCGTCGACCTCATCCTTCCCGATCTGCGCCTGGTAGAGGCTCGGGTGGACGACATCGAAGCAGTCGTCATCACCCACGGCCATGAAGACCACATCGGCGCGCTGCCCTGGCTGCTGCGGCTCCGCAAGGACCTGCCGGTGATCGGTGCACGATTCGCGCTGGCGCTGATCGCCGCGAAGTCGCGTGAACATCGCATCACTCCCAAGCTCGAAGTGGTTGCCGAGGGAGACCGGCGCACCGTCGGTCCGTTCGACCTGCAGTTCTACGCGGTGAACCATTCCATTCCCGACGCTCTCGCCGTCGCCATCCGGACACCCGGCAGCACGGTGCTGCACACCGGTGACATCAAGCTCGATCAGCTGCCGCTGGACGGCCGGCTCACCGACCTCAGCGGCTTCTCGAAGCTGGGCGACGAGGGGGTCGACCTGTTCATGGTGGACTCGACCAACGCCGAGGTGCCCGGTTTCGTGGCGCCCGAACGGGAAATCGGTCCGGTGCTGGACAACTACATCTCCAAGGCAACCCAGCGGGTCATCGTCGCGTCCTTCGCCTCCCACGTGCACCGGGTGCAGCAGATGATCGATTCGGCGTACCGGAACAACCGCAAGATCGCCTTCGTCGGGCGGTCGATGGTGCGGAACATGCAGATCGCGCAGGACCTGGGCCTGCTGACGGTGCCCGATGGGCTCGTCAGGTCTTTGGACAAGGTGCTGGACCTACCGCCGGAGCAGGTGCTGCTCATCTCCACCGGATCGCAGGGGGAGCCACTCTCGGCGCTGTCGCGAATGTCCCGCGGGGAGCACCGCCAGGTCAACCTGCGATCCGGCGATACCGTCATCCTGGCGTCCTCGATGATCCCGGGCAACGAGACGAGCGTCTTCACGGTGATCAACGAGCTCGCCAGGGTGGGCGTGAGCGTGGTGCACCAGGGTGTTGCGAAGGTGCACGTATCCGGTCATGCGTCGGCCGGCGAGCTGCTGTTCCTCTACAACGCGGTCCGGCCGCGCAACGTCATCCCGGTCCACGGTGAATGGCGCCACCTGCGAGCGCAGGCGCGGATTGCCATCTCCACCGGCGTCCCGGCCGAACACGTCGTGCAGGCGCCGAACGGCACCGTCGTCGATGTGCTGAACGGCCGGGCCAGAATCAGTGGCCACATCGAGGTCGGGATGGTCTATGTCGACGGCAACGCGGTGGGCGACGTCGGCGAGGACACCCTGTCCGACCGGCTCATCCTCGGTGAGGGCGGCTTCATCTCGATCACCGTCGCCATCGACGCGCACACCGGCCGCGCGGTCGCGTCACCAACGCTGTCCGGTCGCGGATTCTCCGCCGATCCCAAGGCCCTGGACGCCGTCGTGCCCCTGGTCGAGGCCGATCTGGCGCGCATGGTGGCCGATGGTGTGACCGATCCGCACCGGATTGCGCAGTCCGTTCGTCGCATTGTCGGGCGCTGGGTGGGCGATACCTACCGTCGCCGGCCGATGATCGTGCCGACCGTACTGGCGGTGTGAGGGAGGTGAGCAGACTCGTCTACCACTGCAGTCTGGTCAGCGACTGGGAGAACGTGCAGCGGTCCGGCTCGTACACGATCTCCTCGCGTGGACGCACCCTCGAGCAGGAGGGATTCGTGCACGCCGGCTTCGCCGAGCAGATCCCCGGTGTGCTGCAACGGCATTACGCCGACCTGACCGCACCGCTGTGCCTGTTGAGCATCGACCCGGACCGGGTCGGGTGCGCCGTCGTCGCGGAGAACCTCGGCGGCGGCGACGAGCTGTTCCCGCACATCTACGGTCCGGTCCCGATCGAAGCCGTCACGGCGGTGACGCCACTGGAGCGTGACGACGACGGGTGGCACTGGAGGCCGGGTCAGGCCGAATAGGCCGTGTCCCGCTCGGCGCTGTCTCCAGCGGCCGGAGCCGGATCGTCGGTGCGCCGACCCAGCCGCCCCCACGGGCCGTATCGTCCATCCTTCTCGGGTTGTGGGTTCAGCACGTTGCCGGCGTGCGGGCGAATCGGACGCTTCGACAATCCGCCGAGCCGCATCAACGGAGTGACCAGGGCGTCGAAAACGCCGGGTAGCACACGGAAGCCGAGTACGACGATCGGGTTGACGATGCCCACCCCGCGGTCCCGCCGCGGCTTGCTGAGGCAACGGACAACTGCCTTGGCCACCTTCTCGGGCGGGTCGATGGGCGGCGGCGGGCGGCCCTCCCAGCCGGTGTAATTGGCGGCCTGCAGGTACGCCGGGGTGTTGACGCTGCCGGGAGAGACGACGCTGACTTCGATGCCGGGCGTCTGCCGGGCTTCGATCTGCAAGATCCGCGCCAGCCCGTGCACCCCCCACTTGCTGGTCACGTAGGGACTCATGAACGGCGCGGCGATCTTGCCCAGCAGTGAGCCCATCAGCACCAGATGTCCACCGCTCTGGCGCCGGAAGTGCCGCAACGAGGTCCGCGCCACGTTGGCGGTCCCCAGCAGATTCGTGACGATCACCCGGTCGAACACCTCGGCGGGAATGTCTTCGAAGCGTCCGTAGCCGACGGCCGCTGCCGAATTGATCACCGCGTCGACGCGGCCGAACCGCTCGACTGCCGCATCGAAGAGCCGGTCGACCTCGGCTTGGTTACCGACATCGACGGTGACCATGAGGGTTTCGACGCCGCGATCATGGCAGTCGGCTTTCACCGCCAGCAGGCTCTCGCTCGCCCGGCCGACCAGCACCACGCTCCAACCGTCGCCGGCCAGCTCCAGCGCGGTGGCCCGGCCGATGCCACTCGATGCCCCGGTGACGATTGCGACCTGCGCACTGGTGTGTGCCACGGCTGCCCCTTCAGTGCTCTCGGACCGGCTGTGCCGGCGACGGTGTCGCAATGCTCTGTCCGCTCCGCTACCGACGCAGTCGGCGCCGCGGATGCGGCCTGCCGATTCCGCCGTATACCTTCCGTTACCCGCACAGCAAGGCCCCAACCCGTTGCGGCCCGAAACGTTTCCCGTCATGTCCGGCGGGTACTTCGCAGCTGTCCCGTCGCCGGTGGTGGCAACCGGCGGCGGCCGGTGCGCGCGGTCCGCGTGATCGTCCGGACCCAACTGACCCACCGACGACTGAGGTATCACCGAAGACGGATGATCGACGACGCATGACGGACGAGGAGTAGCAGATGAAGGCATTGACCTGGCAGGGCAAGCGGGATGTACGGGTGACCGAGGTGCCCGACCCCGTCTTGTCGCAACCGACGGACGCGATCGTGCGGGTGACCTCGACCGCCATCTGCGGCTCCGATCTGCACCTGTACGAGGTGCTCGGTGCGTACCTGACGCCCGGCGACATCCTCGGTCACGAGCCGATGGGAATTGTCGAGGAAGTCGGTGCCGGCGTCACGCACATCGCACCCGGTGACCGGGTGGTGATCCCGTTCAACATCTCCTGCGGGACCTGCTTCATGTGTTCCACCGGCCTGCAGTCGCAGTGCGAGACGACGCAGGTGCGCGAGAAGGGCAAGGGGGCATCGCTGTTCGGTTACACCTCGCTGTACGGGTCGGTGCCAGGTGGGCAGGCCGAGTACCTGCGGGTGCCGCAGGCGCAGTACGGCCCGATCAAGGTGAGTCCCGACGGTCCGGACGATCGGTACCTGTTCTTGTCGGACATCCTGCCGACTGGCTGGCAGGCCGTCGCGTACGCCGATGTCCCGAAGGGCGGCACGCTCGCAGTGTTCGGATTGGGGCCCGTCGGTCAGTTCTCGGCCAGGATCGGGCGCCATCTCGGAAGCAGGGTGATTGGCATCGAGCCGATCCCCGAGCGGCGGGCCATGGCGGAGCGGCACGGCATCGAGACGCTCGATCCGTCCCGGATCGACGACCTTCCCACCGCGTTGCAGGACATGACCGGTGGCCGCGGGCCGGACTCGGTGATCGATGCGGTCGGCATGGAGGCGCACGGCACGGTCGGCGCGACGGCCGGGAAACTCGCGCAGACCGCGGTCGGGTTCCTGCCGGACGCGGTGGCGCAGAAGCTGATCGAGACAGTCGGTGTCGATCGGCTGACCGCGTTGCACGACGCGATCCGCGTGGTCCGCAGGGGCGGCACGGTGTCGATCAGCGGCGTGTACGGCGGCACCGCCGACCCGATGCCGATGATGGACCTGTTCGACAAGCAGATCCAACTGCGCATGGGTCAGTGCAACGTCAGGAGGTGGGTGGACGACATCCTTCCGCTCATCGAGGACCCCGCCGACCCGCTCGGCGTTCTGGATCTGACCACGCATGCCCTGCCGCTGGATCAGGCCCCTGAGGCGTACAAGGCGTTTCAGCAGAAGAAGGACGGGTGCATCAAGGTCGTGCTCAAGCCATGAGCGGCTGGGCGCCCCGCGCGGTGCCGGACGCTGTCGAGGACGATCGCTGGGAGCCCGCCGTTCCGGACATCGACGGTCAGCCGGCCATCGCGGACACGTTGTATGCGGCGACGGAGGAGCTCGAACACGCGACGCCCGAATTGCGGGCGCGTGCGGACTCGATCGCCGAGGCTGTCGGCCCGCTGCTGTACAGCACTGATCCGGCGTCGGTGCTGGCCGGCGAGCCGGACCCGCCGGCGATGCTTCCCGATGAGGACGCCGCACGCCTCGCGGGGCTGCTGACCGACGCGGCCGCGCAGGCCAACGACCTCGCTGCGGTGCTGCAGGATGCCGCCGACCAGGCCGACGGGCTCGCAGCGGTCTTGACCGACGACCGTTGCGATGACTCGTTCGACGGCAACGATGACGTGGGACCGGCGCCGGGGCGGCGCTGACCTCCGACGTCGTCGGGTGGAATTGAGAGCGTGGATCGGCCGAGGGGTCGGAGACGACCACCAGGCGCCGATGTTCGACCGGACCGGGTGACGCCATACGAAACCCGGGCGTCGCTGGACTACCGGGAGTCGGTATCCACGCCCCGTGCGGTTCCGTTGGTCCTCTTGAGCGCTGCGGAGGTTTTCGGGTCGCCATTCGGTAGCACCAGATGCACCAGCCCGAACGGCGCCCTTCCACGCTCGTGTGATTCCCTTACCCGGTTGGACCAATGTCGGCGGCGCGGTGGACCACAAGATGAGCGCTGAGGATCGGCGCGCCGGGTTCCCGCTCAGGAGGCACCGTGATTGCGCGTTCCCGCATTGCCCTTGCGACGGCGCTCCTGCTGCTGATCGGAGCGCCGGTTGCGCTGGGGTCAACGGCGTCCGCCGGCTCCCCGGCGCAGTCATCGACGACCGGTAGCACGCGAGCGGCGGGTGCGCTGGCAACCCCCGGGACTGCCGGCCGGGACTACGCGACCGACACCTTCGCCGATCCGTGGGACTACTCCAACGGTGACGACCTCCTGCTCGATGACGGCGGCCCGGCGATGAAGGTCAGCGGTGCGCGGATCGCGGCGGGTTCGGCGAGGATGCGTTTCGTGGACAACGGTTACATCTCCCCGCTGTGGGGTGGTTACGGCAATCGGATGTCGCTCGCCCGTGACGGCAGTAGGCGTGGCAATGCCGTGCAGAGCGCCCGATACCGCACGGTGTCGTTCCAGGCGTGGTCGAGCCGACAGGTAGACGCCGGCCTGTTCTGGTTCACCTGCCCGGTCGACTCCAGATGCGAGGGCGGAATGCCGTTCCGCTTGTATGCGGGCTGGCACACCTACGTCCTGCGCCCGGGTGCTTCCGGATTCGGCCTACCAGTCAACTGGGGCGGGGCGCTGACCGGCATTCGGCTGGCCGTTTCGCCGGGGGCTGCCGGTACCGACTTCGCACTCGACTGGCTGCGGCTGTCCGAGCCCAACTCGGGAGCCGCCTTCACGTTTTCCAATCCAGCGGGCGGAGCCGCGGAGTTGGTCTGGGATGGCGACGCCAACCCCTCGAACAACTTGAGTTCGGCAACCAACTGGGGTGTGCTGCAACAGATTTCGGGCACTTCCGGATCGGTGGACCTGTCCGCCCTGCCGGCCGGGAACTACCGCATCGGCGTCAGGCGATCCGGAACCGTCGCCACCTGGACGTCGGTCGGTCTGGCAGCGCCATTGCCGAGATTCATCACGCCCAATGCTGTCGGCGACAAGGACTACGCAGCAACCGTTCTCAAGAACCCCTGGGATATGAACGGGGGCGATGACATTTCCCGTATCGGGAACGCTAGGTCGGTGTCCTATTCCGGTGGAACGCTGGCCGCCACCAACACGTCGAACGATCCGTTCGCCAATTTCCGGCTCGGAGCCGGCGGCATCGACACCAGGATCTATCGCAATCTCACCATCACCTCCCATTACGACGGCCGGTTCAATCTCGCGGACACCCCAGACGGCGGCACGATGGCCCGGGTGGTGTGGCAGCGTGCCGACGGCGGTACCGGGCAGACGAGCGACATCCTCACCTACAGCGGCACCCGCACCGTCAGTTTCGACATGGGCCTGCCCGACGACCAGATCGTCGAGGCGTCCGTCCGTAATGCATCATTTCTGTCGTCGAGCCGGCTGACATCACTGCGCTGGGATCCGAACGAGGACCGTGGTCCGCGCCGGTGGTACTTGCACGACGTGCAACTTCGCTCGGATTTCGCGACGACGGGTACTTTCCCGATCGCCTGGCAGGACGCCGCCTACCAACCGGGCGGAACGGCGACACTGATCGCGGACACCGACCGCGCCGGCTGCAATGGCGTCACCATTGCCTCCGGCGTCACCGTCCAGCAGGGTACGAACACGACGGTGTGGAACACGGCGGGTACCGCGAAGGGTCGGTACTGGTTGTGTCTGCGGATCACTCGCGGTCGTGCGGTGACCAGCGGTTACGCCGGCGGGGTGCTCGTCGTCGGGACCAACCCGCCCGGATTCGTGGCGCCGTCCGGCGACCCGCTCGGACACTGGGACGCCGGCACGCTGTCGGGCGGCTCGTATCGGGTTGCTGGTTGGGCGTACGACCCGAGCGTGCCGCGGCAGGCCATCCACGTCGATGCCTACGACAGCCGGCCGAACGGCACCAGGGTCGGGACCCGGCTGACCACCGGCACCGCACGGCCCGATGTCGCCAGGACCCATCCCGGCGCCGGTCCCAACGCCGGGTTCGCGGCAGCCCTGAAGCTTGTCGGACCGGGTCGGCACACCGTCTGCCTCTTCGCGGTCAACGTCGGTGCGGGAGCCAGTCGGTCCCTGGGTTGCCGCACCGCAGACGTGGGAAGCCAGACGGGGCACCTGGATTCCGTCGTCGCGACGGCCGTGCGGACCCTTCGGGTGAGTGGATGGGCCGCTGACCCCAGCTCCGCGACCACGCCCCAGAGACTCACCTTCACGGTCACCGGGCCGGCGGGAACACGCTCCGGGACCGGCAGTACCGGGTTTGCCCGCCCCGATGTTGCACGGGCCGTCCCTTGGGTTGGCCCGAACTCCGGCTTCTCCGCGGCGGTCCCGGCAGCCGGGGCCGGCCAGAACACCGTGTGCGCGGCGATCGTGACTTCCTCCCCGCCGGCGCCGGATCGGTCGTTGGGCTGCCGCACCGTCACGGTGTCCTGATCCGGCCTGCCCGCAGTTGTCGAAGAGCCCCCCGTGCTGGCGGGGGGTCGACCGAGCCTGGTCGGACTGCAGACCGGATGCCGTGGGCTGCGACCCTAAGCCTGCGAAACCCCGGCCCCGGCCGCAGTTTGCGCGTCGCTGGAGGACTCGGCGGAATGCACCAGTGGATGTTGACGGAGATATTTCTGCCGCAATCGACGGGGCAGCCGCGGCGGGTAATACTCCAGCAGTGCGTTGTTGAATTGCGCACCGATGACGATTGCCATCGACGAGAAGTAGTAGAACAGCAGGAACGTGATGGGCGTGGCCAGCGCGCCGTAGGTCAGACCGTGGCTGTACACGTAGGACAGGTACAGACGGAGTCCGGTACTGGCCACCAGGAACACCGCGGCCGCCAGGAAAGCTCCGGGAAGCCCCCGCTTCCAGGCGTGCCGTCGTTTGGGAGCCACCTTGTACAGGGTGGTGAGCAGCAGGATCAGACCGATCGCCAGGCCGGGGTAGTAGGCCCAACCGATGATGGTGCTGACCGTGTCACGGAGGCCCGACGGGAACATTCCGGGCAGGTAGTTCGGGCCGATAGCGAGCAACGGCACGACGAGGATCCCGGCGGCCAGTGCTCCGACATACAGCCCGAGCGCGAAGAGCCTTTCCACGGCGGGATGGCGGTGTTCGTGCTGGCAGTAGGCGATGGTGATCGACTCCACGAAAGCCGACATGGCCGAGGAGCCGGCCCACAGGCTGATCACCAGCCCCACCGAGACGACGTCGGCCTGGCCGTTGCGGAGGATCACCTCGACGGTGTTGCCGACCAGATCATCGGCGACCTCTTTGTTGAAGACGGTGTTCAGGAAGACGGTGATCTGCTCACGCACGTCGGACATCGTGTCCGGCCCGATCCAGCCGGCCACGTAGCCCACCAGGCCGAGTAGCGCCAGCAGCAGTGGGGCGGTGGACAGCGCGGACCAGAACGCAGCCTGCGCGCTCATCCCGAACAGTGAATCCCCCCACGCCTTGCTCAGGGTGCGCAGCGCGACCTTCCGCCAGCGCTTGCGTACCCGGCCGTTGGCCGTCGGGACGGGCCCGTTACCCCTGAGATGCCATGGCACCGAGTCGGTGATGGCAGGCGTCGCACCCGTCCTGACGGCAGGCAGGTTGTCGGGCCCGACGTCCGGAACAGCGGAATCCGGCTTTCGTAACGGGTCCGTCGACCCAGGTGTGCTGTCCTGCGCTGTCGTCGGCACGTCGCATCATCTCCCGCCACCGCCGAACCCGGCCTCGAGTCATCACGCCGCCGACCGGATATGGGTCGCCAACATGTCCCGGGCCGAGCGTTTGGGTTCCGCTGTGCAATGGGTTCCCCACGCGGTCGGGTTCATGCCGCGACGGCCGTGTTATCCCATCACGGAATCGGCTGATTCTCGAAGGCGGCGAGGGCTCCGACAAGTGCCGCCAGCGCAACGAATCCGAGCAACAACGCGAACTTGGCGCCGCGGCGGCCGAAAACCGACTGCCAGGCGCGGTATCGATCCGTCTCGGCCCGGAACCGTTGCCAATGCACGAGCATCACCCCGATCAGCCCGAGGATGACCGCAAGGCTGACACAGACCACGACGATTGTTGCGGTACGCACCAAGTTTCCTTCCAGCAGGACTTCCGGCCGGCAGCTGCGCCGCCGGTGACGTCGACCAGTGCTGCAACGGTCTCATCCCGCGCCCGCTGTGCCAGGCGCGACGGCGGCATCACCACCACTGGCTGCCCGGGTAGCGGGCTTGTTTGCAGGTACTGATGGCGGGAACTTCCCGGGCGGTCTTCGGACCTGCCGTCCAAGCTGTGCCGCGATCTCAGGCGATTCGCAGGGCTGCGAGGATGGGTCGCCGTTTAAGGTGCGTGTGCCGGTGTCATTGTCAGGAAGTCAGGGGAGGGCATGAATCTCGAGAAGGTCATCTTCGGGTTTTTCGTGCTCCTCGCCGCCACGCTGAACTTCGGTTTCTTCATCGGTGACATCGCTGTCCCGGAGTTGCACAACGAATACGAACTCTTCGCCGCACTGGTCGTCAGCTTGATTGCGACGGTGCTGAAGTTCGGGGACCGCACGCAGATCGGCGCCGTGCACCTTGCCACCAGCCTGGTCGCGGATCTGCAGCTCATCGCGGCGACACTGGCCTGGGGATACGCGACGAACATCTCGGCGGCCGGGGTCGATGCCCACGCCATGTCCAGTGTCGTCTCACTGTCGGGCGGGGCGCTGCTGGCGAACCTGGTGTCGGTGGTCCTCCTGGTGGTCGAGACCGTCTCGTTCCATCGCCGGTAAGGCGGTGATTGCGTGAGTAACGTCTTGCTCGTCCTTTGGCAACAGCTGTTCGGGCAGGACGACGAGGACCGCGCCCGCATTCCGTGGCGCGCGCGGATCGGGTCGGGAGATCAGGCGTCCCAGACGATTTTCGTCATCATGCGGCGGATGCGGGCCCCGCTGATCACGCTGATCGCGATCTTCGCGATCACCGTCCTCGGCCTGGTCCTGATTCCGGGCCTGGACCGGTCAGGGGCGCCGTTCCACATGAGCTTTTTCGACGCTTTCTACTTCATGAGCTACACGGCGTCGACGATCGGGTTCGGTGAACTGCCTTACCCGTTCACCGACAACCAGCGCATGTGGGTCACCATCTCGATCTACCTGACCGTGATCGGCTGGGCGTACGCTATCGGCTCGCTGCTCACCCTGATCCAGGATCGCTCCTTCCGCCACGCCCTTGCCCTGCAGCGGTTCCGCCGCAAGGTGCGGCGATTGCGGGAGCCGTTCCTGCTGTTCGCCGGGTACGGGCAGACCGGTGAGCTGCTCGGCCGGTCCTTCGACCAGCTGGGTCAGCAGTTCGTCGTCATCGACCAATCGCCGGACCGGATCGATTCGCTCGATCTCGTCGCCTACCGGGCCGACATCCCGGGCCTGGCCGGCGATGTTCGCAATCCGCACCATCTGGCGATCGCCGGTCTGGACCATCCCTTCTGCTCCGGGGTGCTCGCGCTGACCGGCGATGACGAGGTCAACCTTGCCGTGACGATGGCGGCCGCACTGCTCCGCCCCGACCTGCAGGTGATCGCCAGAACCGTTTCACCGGCCATCGAGTTCCGTATGCAGGCTTTCGGAACCCCCTCCGTGGTCAATCCTTTCGACCGGTTCGGTGATCATCTGCGGCTGGCACTGAATGCGCCGGCCTGCTACCAGTTGCTGACCTGGCTGGAGAGCGGACCGGGAGCCGAGCGGCCCAGGCGTGGTCGTCCACCGACCCAGGGCCGCTGGGTGGTCTGTGGTTATGGCCGTTTCGGCAAGGAACTCACCTCGGATCTGCGCGCCGAGGGGCTGGCGGTCACCATCATCGAACCGGCGGCCGTGTCCGATCCCGATCCGTCCATCCTGATCGGCGATGGCTCCGAGCCGACCGTGATGGCAAAGGCGGACCTGGCCACCGCCGTCGGCTTCGTCGCCGGTACCGATAACGACACCACGAATTTGTCGTTGATCGCCGGCGCGCGACGAATCAACCGCTCGTTGTTCGTCGCCGCCCGGCAGAATTCTCAGGCCAGCGCGCCGCTGTTCGCCGCGATGGAGATCGACTCGCTGCTGGTCCCGACGGAGGTCATCGCGCACGAGATGTACGCCCAGCTCAGTACTCCACTGCTGTGGCGCTTCCTCCAGGAGATGCCGTCCCGCGGTGACGACTGGGCCAGGGCCGTTCTCGACCGCCTCACCGAACACTGTGGTCGGTATCTGCAGGAACTGTGGAAGGTGCAGCTCAAGACCGCGGATGCGCCGGCCGTTGGTCGGTGGCTCGGCGGGGCGGATGCGCGGTTGGGGGACCTGATGCGAAGCCCTGACGACCGGGAGAGTCGGCTGGCCGTCGTACCGCTGCTGCTGCAGCGCGGTGAGCGCACCGAGTTGACTCCCGACAACGACTTCCAACTCGAGGCCGACGACGAGATCTTGTTCGCCGGGCGATCATCGGAGCGGCGGCTGCTGGAGAACACCCTGGCCGATGATTCCACCAGCGAGTACGTGCTGCACGGCCGGCATGTCGCATCCAGCTGGATCTGGCGCCGAATCGGGCAGGACCGGATCGCGAAAGACCGGACCGGCAAGGGGCATGGCCGGCCGACCGAGGATCATGCTTCGGTCAACTGACCGGAGGCTCTGCGCGGCGTTCTGATCGACCTCGTCGCCGGCTCGGACGCCTCCGCGATGTACTCGGGCAGCCGGCGCTCGCCCGCCACCCCGTACATGATCTGTACCTCGGCGGGGTCCCCGGCGATCGCACGGGAGCAGCCAGCGACGCCAGGCCAGCGCCTCCTGCTTGAAACCGGCGTACATCAGCGCCTGCAGGGTGATGGTGGCGTCCCGCAGCCAGCAGAACCGGTAGTCCCAGTTCCGGACGCCGCCGAGCTTCTCCGGCAAGGAGGTGGTGGGTGCGGCGACGATGCCTCCACTGGGCGCGTAGGTGAGCGCTTTGAGGGTGATCAAGGATCGGATGACGGCATCGCGCCACTGACCGTCGTACGTGCAGTGGGCCAGCCAGCTCGACCAGTAGTCGCGGGTTTCCCGCAGCGCATGCTCGGCGTGGATGGCCTGCGGAGGTTTGAGATGGGACTCCTGCCAGGTCAGCACGAACGGCACCCGGTCGCCCGGCTCGACGACGAAGTCGGCAACGGTTTGCATGTCCTCGCCGCGCGTCTGGACGGGGGTCCGGAGCCAGCACGAATCAGGCCCGGCGACGGCCGCGAGCGCTCCGCCCTCGCGCCGCACCCACGGCACCACCCGGCCGTAGTCGAAACGGATGCGCAGTTGCATCAGCATCGGCACCCTGCCGGCAACCCCCTCGACGATCCTGACCACGTCAGGGGCCTCGCCGCGGGGTGGCATGAAGTCCTTGACCCGGACCGTTCCGTCTTTTGTGTCGAATTCGGTTTCCAGGATCAGGTTCTCGCCCTCGTACCGGCGGCGGGTAGCGGTGACTGCGGCCTGCGGTGCGATGAGCCACCGGCCGTGCTGCTCGGTTCCCAGCAGGGCCGCGAAGATCGCGCCGCTGTCGAATCGTGGAAAGCACAGCCAATCGATGGAGCCGTCCGAGCCGACCAGGGCGGCTGTCTGGGTATCGCCCAGCAGTGCGTAGTCCTCGATGAGCCGCGCCATCACGCACGGTCCGTGGGGGCGTCGATCTCGGGCGCGTCTTGCTCGATGCGGCAGTGCTGCAGGTCCGGCTGGTCTGTCCGCTCGGTGAACGGGCGGGACTCGTTCATCGACATCTGCGCCCACTCTCTGCTCCCGCCGGTCGGGGAAGCTGCTGCATCGGCCCGTTCAGGCCGACAGTGCCCGTCCCGCAGCCGCTCGAAACCGGCGCCGACTACCGGGCCGGTGTGGCGGATGGGGTTGATGGGACACAAGCAGATAGCGTGCTGGAATGGCCGGAAAGACGTCTGCTCCACCTCCGCGTGCCAACTCCCGATCGGGCGGGCGCGCTGACCCGCGCACCGCCGGGTCTGCCGGCCGGGCGCCGTCCCGCGGCCCGGCCAGGCCCGCTGCGTCAACCCGCGCCGGTACCGGCGGGGGAGGGCGCGGCGGCGACCGGAAGGGGACCGGCACTGCCGCTCGGGCCTTGACGCCGGCACCGTACGAACCGTCCCCCTTGGTCACCGCCGTCAAGGGCATCGGTCGCGGGCTCAGGCGCCTCTGGCTGCTGGCTGCGCGGTGGCTCGGGGGGCTCGTGCGGGCGATCGGCCGGGGCGCGGCCGCGACCAGGGACATCGACCCGGTCCACCGACGGGACGGCATCGCGTTCGGACTCATCGCGCTGGCCATCGTCTGCGCGCTCGGAACGTGGCTACAGGCCGCAGGTCCGGTCGGTGGTCTGGCCGATGACGCCGTGCGGGTCTGGATCGGCGCGCTCGCCGTCGTTTTCCCGATCGCCCTCGTTGTGGTGGCCGTTGTGCTGATGCGGTCCGAACCGGACCCCGAGCATCGCAGCAGGCGCGTCGCGGGTGCGATCGCGGCGACCGCAGCGGTTGCCGGGATCCTGCACGTCGTGCACGTCAGCGGATTGCCGGACGATGCCGCGGATTCCGTCGGGCAACGGATGGACGCGGGCGGCACTCTGGGCTGGCTGATCGGTCAGCCGCTGTTCGTCGGTGTCACGGCCGTTCCGGCGATCCTGCTGCTTGTGCTGCTGGGCGCCTTCGGGGTGCTGCTGGTCTCCGGGGTGCCGCTGGTCGAGGTTCCCGCCAGGGTGCGGGAATCATGGGAACGCCTGCGGGACAGCCGCTCCGGTGCCGGAGCGGCCGACCCGGACGGCGAAGGTGGCGCCGGCGAGGCGACGCTGGATCCGCAGGCCGATCTCGCCACCACGCGTCTGCGGCGGCCGGCACGGCGGCGGCAGGGCGCCCAGGTCGACGGCAGCGCCGACGAAGCGGCGGTGGTCGATCCCGGTGCGCCCACGGCTCCGCTGGCCACGACGGGCGGTGGATCGTCTCCTGTACCCGGCGCTCGTGGCGCGCGCGCCAGGGTTGTCCGGCCGGCGCCCGACCCGGATGCCGACACGCATGTCACAGAGCCCACCCAGCTGCGCCGGGACCAGGTGAGTCGCGACGGGCGAGGGGACGGCTATCGGCTGCCGCCCGCGGAACTGCTGAAACTCGGCGCGCCACCGAGGGTTCGATCCGCGGCCAACGACGAGATGATCGAGCGGATCACCGGCGTCCTCGAGCAGTTCAACGTGGACGCCGCCGTCACCGGATTCACCCGTGGCCCGACCGTCACCCGCTACGAGGTCGAACTCGGCCCGGGCGTGAAGGTCGAGAAGATCACCGCGCTGACCCGCAACATCGCCTACGCCGTCGCCACCGACAACGTGCGCCTGCTCGCGCCCATCCCCGGGAAGTCGGCGGTCGGCATCGAGGTCCCGAACGCCGACCGCGAGATGGTCCGACTGGGCGACGTTCTCGCCGCCCCGAGCGCGCGGGTCGATCATCACCCGCTCGTCATCGGGCTGGGCAAGGACGTCGAGGGTGGCTTCGTCACCGCCAATCTCGCCAAGACACCGCATTTGCTGGTGGCGGGCGCGACCGGTTCGGGCAAGTCCAGCTTCGTCAACTCGATGCTGGTCTCGCTGCTCCAGCGGGCCTCGCCGGCCGAGGTCCGGATGATCTTGGTCGATCCGAAGATGGTGGAACTGACTCCCTACGAGGGCATTCCGCACCTGATCACCCCGATCATCACCCAGCCGAAGAAGGCCGCTGCGGCGCTGGCCTGGCTGGTCGAGGAGATGGAGCAGCGCTACCAGGACATGCTCGCGCACGGCGTCCGGCACGTCGACGACTTCAACAAGAAGGTGCGCAGCGGCGAGATCGTCACCCCGGCCGGCTCCGAGCGGGTATACCGGCCCTACCCGTACATCCTCGGGATCATCGACGAGCTCGCGGATCTCATGATGACGGCGCCACGGGACGTCGAGGATGCGATTGTCCGGATCACCCAGAAAGCCCGGGCGGCCGGCATTCATCTCGTGCTGGCGACCCAGCGGCCGTCAGTGGACGTCGTCACCGGGCTGATCAAGACAAATGTGCCGTCCCGCTTGGCCTTCGCAACATCGTCGCTGACCGACTCGCGGGTCATTCTCGATCAGCCCGGCGCCGAGAAACTGATCGGCATGGGGGATGGGCTCTACCTGCCGATGGGCCAATCGCGGCCGATCCGGATCCAGGGCGCCTACGTCAGCGACGCCGAGATCCACGCGGTCGTGGAATACGCCAAATCGCAGGCCGCGCCAGACTACAACGAGGGCGTGACGGCTGCGAAAGCCGACGCCGCGAGGGATGTCGACCCGGACATCGGCAACGACCTCGATCTGCTGATCGAAGCCATCAACCTGGTCGTGACCTCCCAGCTGGGATCCACCTCGATGCTGCAGCGCAAGCTCCGAGTCGGTTTCGCGAAGGCCGGCCGGCTGATGGACCTGATGGAGACCCGCGGCATCGTCGGGCCCTCCGAGGGCTCGAAGGCACGCGAGGTGCTGATCCGACCGGACGAACTGGACGAGGTCCTGATGACGCTGACCGGTGCGTCCGCGCCGGTTCCGGATGCCCAGCTCTAGCGGATGTTGTCGACGGGGGTATTCGGGTCGATCCGCCGGAGTCCAGGCACATCGTCGAACGCCCTGTCCGGCGAGATGACGATCGACAGGCCATGCTGCACAGCGGTTGCCGCATGTACGGCGTCGCGCCCACCGATCGTCGGGGTACCGGCCACGAGGTCAAGTGCTGTGTGCAGGACCGCGCGGTCAAAATCGTGCAGGAGACAGAGTCCGGCAACATCTCTCGCTTGGCGAACGGCAGACATTCGATCGCCTCGTCGCATTCGATGGAAGAGGAACTCCTGGATCATCTCCACGCTGGCGTGCAGTTCGATCTGGCCGCCTCCGGCCGCGGCAATGATGCGCCGGCTCCCAGCGCGCATCGGATGATCGCCGCCGACCGCGTACAGCAGGACCGCGGTGTCGATCAGGCATGCGGTCGCGGTCACGGGAATTTGCCGATGAGCTCCTGCTCCATGGCAAGCTTGGTCACGGCCCAGTCATCCGCAGGCGAATCAAGTGAGTCCGCGGATGCCAGAAGTCGTTCTGCGGCGCCGGATCGATGTGATCGAAGGCCGGCAAGATGATCATCGATGGACTCGCGGATCAGTGAGGCCACGCTGCGGCCGGTTCTGACGGCTTCGCGCTCGAGGTCTGCGTACTGGTCGGGGCTGACGAGTATCTGAACACGCCGATCCAACCCGGACATACACATACTGTAGCATGTGTATAAAGTCCGATGCGACGGCGGATGCGGACAGGCTCACTGAGCCCCGCGCCCTCAGACCAGACCCAGTTCCTTGACGGCGTCGCGCTCCTCGACCAGTTCGGCCACGGACGCGTCGATCTTCCCGCGCGAGTAGTCGTCGATGTCCAGACCCTGCACGATTTCCCAGGACCCGGTGGTCGAGGTTGCCGGGAACCCGGCGATCAGGCCGGCCGGGATGCCGTAGGAACCGTCCGAGACGATCCCGGCGCTGACCCAGTCATCCGCCGGGGTGCCCAGCACCCAGGAATGCACATGACCGATGGCGGCGTTGGCCGCCGACGCGGCCGACGACGCACCGCGGGCCTCGATGATGGCCGCCCCGCGCTTGGCCACGGTCGGGATGAAGGTGTCCCGCAGCCACGCTTCTTCCACCTGCTCGGCGACCGGCTTGCCGTTGACCTCCGCGTGGAACAGGTCGGGGTACTGGCTGGCGGAGTGGTTGCCCCAGATGGTCATGTGCCGCACGTCCGACACCGCAACGCCCAGTTTCTTCGCCACCTGGGTGAGAGCGCGGTTGTGGTCCAGGCGCATCATCGCGCTGAATCGTTCGGCGGGGACGTCGGGAGCGTGGGTCTGCGCGATCAACGCGTTGGTGTTCGCGGGATTCCCCACAACCAGAACCCGGACATCCTGTGCTGCAACTGCATTGATGGCCTCGCCCTGAGGCTTGAAAATCCCGCCGTTGGCCTGCAACAGGTCCGCCCGCTCCATGCCCGGGCCGCGGGGACGGGCGCCGACCAGCAGTGCCACCGAGGTGCCGTCGAAGGCCTTACGGGGATCGTCGGTGATGTCGATGCCGGCCAGCAACGGGAAGGCGCAGTCGTCGAGTTCCATCGCGGTGCCCTCGGCTGACTTCAGCGCGGGCGTGATCTCGAGAAGGTTGAGCTTGACCGGGGTGTCGGCACCGAGCATGGCTCCGGACGCGATGCGGAACAGCAGCGCGTAGCCGATCTGGCCCGCCGCGCCGGTGACCGTGACTGTGACCGGTTGCTTACTCATGCGATCTCCTCCTTGAGATGAAGTGCGGGGCCGCCCGACACCGGCACCAGAGGGTCCCGGGCACGATGCGGGACCGGTTCGCTCTCTGTCATCCGCAGCGGCTTCACCGCCGGACTCTAGCGAGGGGCCGTGAGCCCTGGCAGAACGGGCCGGGCATTAGTGGCGAGCGTCTCAAGCAGGCCCCGATGGTCCGGCCGACGGGCGCAGAACTGTGGCGGAAGGCATCTCATGACACCGGCGCCCGTGAGATGCCCGCCGGCAATCGGGACGCCGACTGACGGTCCAGCAACCACAAAGTGCGGGCCCGGCCAACGGCTCCCGCGGCGGGCACGGCGACCTCGCCGGCGCCGCCGAGCGCCAGCGCCACCGCACCGGCTTTGCTGGCCGCCGCGGTGATGATCCAGACGTCCGCGGCCTGCCGGATCGTCGGCAGGGTCAACGAGATCCGGGTCGGCGGCGGTTTCGGGCAGTTGCGGACGGCGACCACTGGCCTGGTGTCGTACACGGCCGGTGACTCCGGGAAGATCGACGCCACATGGCCCTCGTCGCCCATCCCCAGCATCACCACATCCAAGCCATCGCGGGCATCGAGAAGGTCCGCGTAGCCGGCCGCCGCGGCGTCCACGTCGGTGCCGAACTCACCGTCGGAGGCGGCCATCGGGTGTACCCGCGCCGGATCGAGCGGTATGTGGTCGAGCAGCGCCTGCCTGGCCTGCAGTTCGTTTCGGTCGGTATCCGACGCGGGGACAAAACGCTCGTCGCCCCAGAAGATCTCGACCCTTCCCCAGTCGACAGCGTCTCGCGCAGGTGAGGCCTGGATGTGTGCCAGCATGCTGATTCCGACGCCACCGCCGGTGAGCGCGATTGCTGGAATCCGGCCGCTGGACTGAATATCTACCAGCCGGGTGACCAGCCTGGCGGCGGTCGTCGCTGCGAGCATGTCGGCGTTGCCGTGGATGACCACCTCAGGTGTCACGCGGAACCCGTCTTTCTCGCGGCCGTGCTCCGCCGTCGGGGCGCCACCTTCGACCCAGCGGCGGCCTGGGCGGGCGCATTCCGCGAGCGTTCGGACTTGCCGGTCGTGCGCCGGGCGGTGTGACTGTTCGCCGCCGCGTCAGCTGTCTTGGAGTTGGCGTATTTGGCCACCAGCGCCATGCCCTTGGTGAGCACCTCGGCGTAGACCTCGTCGGCGTCCAGCCGCCGCATCTCCTCGGACAGGCAGTCGCGCAGACCTGGTCGGGGCAGGGCGACCCGGCGTTCGGGTTGTCCGCCGACCGTGAGCTCGGCGGTGATGGTCTGTGGCCGAACCAGGCTGATGTCGCCCACCTTCCTGCAGAGCACCACCGAGTGCAGCCCGGGTCCGGACTTCACGGGTGCCTTGATGCGCTTCACCGGCACCTTCAGTGCCAGAGCCAGCCATCCGGCCAGCAAGTCGGCCGACGGCGAATCCGCCGAGCCCGCCACCGTTGCGGCGGTGACCTTGTCCTGCGGCGGCTGGTCCAAAGTGGAGGCGAGCAGCCCGCGCCAGCGGGTCAGTCGGGTCCACGCCAGATCTGTGTCGCCCGGCCGGTAGGACTCGCGGCGTTTGGCGAGCTGGGCCCGCGGGCGCTTGCCGGCTGCCGCGTCGGTGATCCGGCGTTGTGCCAGCTGACCGATCGGGTCGTCGGCGGGAACGTCAGGCGCCTCACCGGGCCACCAGGCGACCACCGGCGCGTCCGCAAGCAGCAGTGGAACGACAACAGATGCACCGTGGTCGACAAGCGGTCCGTAGAGCCGCAGGACCACGACCTCGCTGGCTCCGGCGTCGCCGCCCACCCGGATCTGCGCATCGAGCCGCGGTGACGCCCGTCGGGAACCCTTGGCCAGCACGATGACCCGGCATGGGTGCTCGAAAGACGCCGCGTTGGCCGCCGCGATCGGGTCCTCGGAGGACGCGTCATCGGTGACGATCACCAGCGTCAGAACGCGTCCGACGGCGACCGAGCCACCCTTCTCGCGCATGTCGACCAGCGCCTTGTTGAT